>CANQUM010000010.1 GCA_947627045.1 uncultured Clostridia bacterium | reverse complement strand
GCTTTCGCTGCGGCAATAACTTCTTCGTCAGTTGCGTCAAGCCGTCCGTAGCGAATGTTTTCCATAACAGTGCCTTTGAAAAGCCATGTGTCCTGAAGTACCATACCGAACGCATTTCTAAGCTCGCTTCGGTCAAAATCACGAACATTATATCCGTCGATCTTTATGTTGCCCGAATTTATGTCGTAGAACCTCATTATCAGCTTGACCATAGTTGTTTTTCCTGCTCCTGTAGGCCCTACAATGGCTATCTTTTGTCCCTCTTTTATGTCGGCAGAAAAGTCGTTGATTATGATTTTATCGGGCGAATATCCGAATGAAACATGGTCAAATTCGACATTGCCCTTTAGCTCTGAAGCGTCAATAGGCGCATGATTTTCAGCAAGCTGAGATTCTTCGGGTTCTTCTAAAAATTCAAAGACCCTCTCTGCTGCTGCGGCAGTCGCCTGAAGCATATTAGATACCTGTGCTACCTGCTGAATAGGCTGGGTGAACTGTTTTACATACTGAATGAACGACTGTATATCTCCGACTTCAATGGTACCTCTTACTGCAAGGTATGCTCCGCTTACCGAAACCGCAACATATCCCAGATTTCCTACAAACTGCATAATAGGCATCATCATACCTGATAAAAACTGCGCTCTCCAGCTAGCTTTATAAAGAATATTACTGGTTTGCTGAAACTCCTTTATAGCGGCTTTCTCTCTGTTGAATGCCTTTATAACCGTATGTCCGCCGTATACCTCTTCTACCTGACCGTTAATGTGTCCGAGATAATCCTGCTGAGCTTTAAAATATTTCTGCGACTTTTTGATTACAAGCATAATCAATATCGCCGAAACAGGTAGCATTATAAGTGCAATAAGCGTCATTACTCCGCTGATTGAAAGCATCATAATAAGTATTCCGACAAGCGTCGTGATTGACGTGATAAGCTGTGTCGCCGCTTGGTTCAGGTTCATCGAAAGAGTATCCACGTCATTTGTGATACGCGAGAGGATCTCTCCGTTGGTATTTTTGTCATAAAAGCTCATCGGCAGTCTATTTAACTTTTGCGAAAGTTCTTTTCTGAGTTTAAAGGCAATACTTTGCGAAATACCGGTCATTATCCAGCCCTGAATCAAGGTAAATGCCGCTGAAAGACAGTACAAGCCTAAAAGAATCAGCAAAAGACGTTTGATAGCGTAAAAGTCAATTCCTCCCGTGCCCTGAATTTTTGCCACAAGACCGTTAAAGAGCTTTGTTGTGGCTTTACCTGAAACCTTCGGGCCTATTATGTTAAACACAGTGCCGCCGACAGCAAAAATTATCGCAAGCAGCATACCGATCTTATACTTTCCGATATAGCCGATAAGCTTTATAATAGAACCCTTAAAATCCTTTGGCTTTTCCAGCGGCATTCCCCTGCCCGGACCGTGAGGACCCCTGCGTATGGGAGCTTTTCTTGTTTCTGCCATATTATTTCGCCTCCTTGTCATCGGCATTGTCTTTATTATTGCTGTCAAGCTCGCTTTGCGAAAGCTGTGATAATGCTATTTGTTTGTATACCTCGCAATTCTTCAGCAGCTCTTCGTGAGTTCCTTTCCCTACTATCTTACCTTCGTTAAGTACAATTATTTGGTTTGCGTTCATAATTGTTGAAATTCTCTGCGCAACAATGAACACGGTTGCGTTAGATATATTCTTTAAAAGCTCTTTTCTAAGTGCGGCATCTGTTTTAAAATCAAGTGCGGAAAAGCTGTCGTCAAAAATAAATATCTTAGGCTCTTTTGCAATTGCTCTTGCAATTGAAAGCCTCTGCTTTTGACCTCCAGATACGTTATCTCCGCCCTGAGCTATCTCGCTTTGGTATTTATCAGGCTTTTCTTCGATAAATTCGGCTGCCTGCGCTATTGACGCCGCCTTTCTGATTTGTTCATCTGCGGCGTTTTCGTTTCCAAAACGCAGATTTGATTCAATAGTTCCCGAGAAAAGTATTCCCTTTTGCGGAACAAAGCCTATGTCCTTTCTAAGTGCGCTTTGAGGCATATCCCGTATGTCTATTCCGTCAATAGTTATGCTTCCCTCTGTAACGTCGTAAAATCTCGGTATAAGATGAATAAGCGTTGATTTTCCGCTTCCCGTACTTCCGATAAAAGCAGTGATTTCTCCAGGCTTGGCAGTGAGGTCAATATCCTCTAAAACATATTCATCAGCGTCGGGGTATTTAAACCAGACGTGATTGAACTTAACTTCGGCTTTGGAAATTTTCTGCATAGTTGTGTTCGTTTTATCCTTTATAACAGGTTCGGTTTTAAGAACCTCCTCAACTCTGTTAGCAGAAATTATTGCTCGCGGCAGCATAACCGAAATCATTGTAAGCATCAAAAATGACATAATTATCTGCATAGAATATGTGATAAACGCCGTCATTTGACCTACCTGAAGCGTACCTCTGTCGATATGCTTTGCTGCTACCCAGATAATCAAAACGGTAACTGCGTTCATAACAAGCATCATAGATGGCATCATAAATGTCATTACCCTGTTTGTAAAAAGCTGTGTGCTTTTCAAATCCATATTAGCCTTGTCAAATCTTTCTTCCTCATATTTTTCCCTGCTGAACGCTCTTATTACCGGTAGTCCGGTAAGTATCTCTCTGGCTATAAGGTTTAGATTGTCAACGAGCTTCTGCATAATCTTGAATTTGGGCATCGCAATAGCCATAAGTACAACAACTATACACAAAACCGCAGCAACTGCAACTCCCACTATCCACGTCATAGAAACAGTGGTAGAAAGTACTTTGAATATTCCTCCTACAGCGAGAATGGGCGCATAAGCTATCATTCTCAGAAACATAACAACGACCATCTGTATTTGCTGAATATCGTTTGTGCTTCTTGTTATCAGTGAAGATGTCGAAAACTTATCCATTTCGGTATGCGAAAAGGATACTACCTTCTTAAACAAACTGCTTCTCAGATCAACGCTTAAACCCGACGATACTCTTGATGCTATAAGTCCGACAATTATTGATACAGACATCATAAGCAATGAAAGAAGAAGCATTTTCGCTCCTGTGCTAAGAAGGTAATTATGCTGGAGTTTATCTAAATCTACCCCTGCGTTGGAATATATTTTCTTGGTGCAGGTTATCGCAACGGAATCTGCCATATCCTCTCCGTATGTGTCATACATTTTGTCTCTGATAAGTATTACGTCTTCCTTTGACATTAACCCTGCCTTGACCTGCAAACCGAACAGCTCTGCTGCATTGAAATCGATTTTTCCGTTCATCATTTCCTGAATTTTTAATAGAGCTTCTGATTGTTCTTTTGTCATATTCTGAACTGAGGCTTTATCTGCTGACGGGTTTTGGTTTGCCGCCTCTTCAGCCATTTTATCAAATTGCTCTTTTGTTAAATTGTCAAGAACGCTAACCGCAGCCATCGCTTCTGTAAAGGTGTTATCAAGTGCCTTCAGATCCTTTTCCTCATCTGTGTTCAAAACATAATAAGACGTATCTTTGCTTTCTTTAAGAGGAATGTCGGTAGTATCAAGACTATCAGTCATTTTATAAAACCTTTTGATATAGCTGATCTCGCTTTCTTTCAAAAATATTCCGAGCTTGTTAAAATCGCTTTCTGTAATCACTTCAGGCGCAACGGTTTCCACACCGTTGTTTTGTATTCCTGTGTCAACTATCTTTGATGTGTAATCAGGAAGCGATAAATCACAAAATGCCTGAACTACTAACAGTATTAATACTAAAATACATTGAAACCAGTATTTTTTTAAGTATTTAAAGATGTTTTTCATAGGTGTGCTATCTCCTCTTTTATAGTGTCGTTTACGGTTTTGTAAAGCTGTTTTAGTAATATTTCAAGCTCGTTGAGCTTATCTTCGCCTATCTCGCAAGTTATTTTTTTAGCTATCTTTTCAAAGAACTTCCTGTCCTCTTCCATAGCAATAAGCCCTTTTTCCGTCGGGGTAACGGTAACGCTTCTTCTGTTATTTATATCGGTCGTGCGCTTAACATAGCCCCTGTTTTCAAGAGACGATATAGCCCTCGATACCGCCGGCGGCGAAATCTGAAGCTCTCTTGCCAAGTCGCCCATACTTACCCCCTGTGGGTCTGATTCGGCACTTTTGGCAATATAAGACATAGTGTGAAAATCAGTGTGAGACACGTTTAATGGTATATTGTGAAGCGATGACGCTAAAATATGAAATTTTTTCATTATAACTAAGAATTTGAAAAACTCCGGACCCTTTTGATATTCCTCAAGCTTTTGCATTTTTATTCTCCGTTCTTTATTTTTGATTTGGACAATTCGCAAAATATTTAACATAGTTAAAAGTTAACTGCGTTATACTTTAACATAGTTAAGTATAATTGTCAAGGTAAAGTCAAGCAGAATTTTTATATGATCTTGCGAATATTTTTGCCAATTTTGCACAAATATTTAATAGCATTAATAAGTTCGATAATAGGAATTAAATCAGCAGAATTTGAGAAAATATAAGTAAATAAAATTATATACAAAAGTAACATTGATAATATGTTGACAAAATTCACTAAAAAAGATATAATTTTATTAAGCATTTTATAGATAGTTTATATAAGATACAGATTGGAATGGTATAATGAGCAAGGAAAAATTCAGGCTTGAAAATCGTCTTGGTTCAAGCGGTGTGATAACAACGATCGTTTTAGTTATTACAACGATAATAACTGCATTTCTTTTTACCGCTTCGTGTTTTATAAGGATAGTTCTTCATAGCTATCAAGGAATGCAGAGATTTCTTGAAACAGTCGGAACAGAGGGTATTGAGATACAAAATGTCTTTGGTATAAGCCGTTCTATAAGCTGGCTTGGCTCTGCTCCTATGCTCGCTGTTTTAATAGCTCTAATCATACTACTGCTCGTTATTTGGGTCTCTCTTTACAGGATAAACCGTGTTTATACCTACAGAGCATTCAGAGGCTACGGAGTATCGCTTATCTGCATTTCCTGTTTGCTGATAATTTTAGGATTAATCACGGGTCCCGTTGTATCCCGCATTGCCGTGAATTATTATGAGGGCTATGAAGGAGTATTCTCAGCCGGAAAATGGATGCTGATATTTTCAGCAGTTCCTGTATTAGCACTGGGCTTGCTTATGCTTCTTATATCGCTTTTTGCGGCGTTTCCTGCAAAGACGGATATGA
The DNA here is from genome assembly GCA_947627045.1 of uncultured Clostridia bacterium. Lineage (GTDB taxonomy): Bacteria > Bacillota > Clostridia > Oscillospirales > Ruminococcaceae > UMGS1601. The sequence continues at coordinate 62,277 of CANQUM010000010.1, read as the reverse complement.
AGCGCCCAAGAAAAAACGGCGAGAAGGACGTGTCTTTCATAATGGAGGACGAGGACGCATCTCAGTCTTTTGAATACTCGAATAAGGACAAGACCTTTGAAAAAACATCTTCAGACAGTAACGAACCTTCGGAAAGCGTTGAGACGGCTCAGGCTGAGATAGTTGAGAATACCTGCCCTAACTGCGGAGCTGTTGTTAATGACGGATATGTTTTCTGTATAGAATGCGGTAAGAAATTATAAAATCAAATGTTTAAATTTGTAGATTATGTTTATGTCTTTATGCTCATTTTGTTGTGTGTAAATACAAATAGACACAATATCACAAAAGTTTCGTAATAAAATCTGAATACATTGACGAAATTTGAATGTTCTATTTGTTTACATTTACTATTGAATATGTTTTTAAAATAGTTTATAATATATGTGTATAATAATGTATTAAACCCGATTTATTTCGGGTGTAATAAAAACAGCAAAGGCAAGGATGCTTTAAATCACATTTACATTAACTATATGTGTTTTGTAATTGTTTTTGTGAGCGTCCTTATTTTTGTAAAACTGAAAGGAAGAAAAGACATGAAGAGGAAAGTTTTATGTGCATTGCTTGCTGCAACAATGGCAGTATCTTGTCTTGCAGCTTGTGGTGACAAGTCATCAGACAGCAAGTCAAGCAAAGATACTTTAGTATATGCACAGGGTGCTGACCCAAGAGGTCTTGACCCACAGATCGTTGACGACGGTGAGTCAGCAAAGGTTACAAACCAAATCTATGAGGGATTATTGACCTATGCTGACGATTCAACAGAGGTTATGCCTTGCTTAGCTGAGTCATGGAAGATTTCTGATGACGGACTTGTTTACACATTCAAGCTGAGACAGGGCGTTAAGTTCCACGACGGAACAGACTTTAACGCTGAGGCTGTTAAATTCAATGTTGAGCGTAACACTATCAACAAGACTGAGGATATGACATACGCAGATTTCGTATGGGGATATGTTGACAAGAGTGAAGTAGTTGACGATTACACAATCAAAATCACACTGAAACAGCCGTCAACACCGTTCCTTGCTAACCTTGCAATGGTATTCGGCGCACCTATGGTAAGTCCTACGGCTGCTCAAAAGGGCGACCTTATGAACAACCCTGTAGGTACAGGTCCTTACAAGTTCGTTGAGTGGAACAAGGATCAGGACGTTAAACTCGTTGCTAACGAGGATTACTGGGATAAGGATAATCTGGCTAAGACTAAGAACGTTGTTATCCGTACTATCAAGGACGCTTCAACAAAAATTGTTGAGTTACAGTCAGGCGATGTAGACATTATCGACGGTATTGATACAAACCAGATGGAGAACCTGAAGAATGACAGCAATATCACAGTTTCTCAGACTCCGGGTATGAACATCAACTATATGGCATACAACATTGAGAGACTTGACAAGGAAACCCGTGTTGCTCTTTCACAAGCTATAAACGTTGACGAGATGGTTCAGACCCTTTACAACGGCTATGCTGAAAAGGCTACAACAGTTCTTCCTTCATTTGTTCCTGGCTACAGCCAAGATGTAAAGCAGATAGCTTATGATAAAGATGCTGCAAAGGCAACTCTTGAGAAGAAGGGCATTAAGAAACTCCACGTTATCACATATACAAACCCAAGACCTTACAATACCGCTACAGGTCAGACATTGACTGAGGCAGTTCAGGGATATTTGGCAGATGTCGGCGTTGAGTGTACTATTGACGCTTATGACTGGACAACATATAAAGACAGAACTATCGCAGGCGACTACGATATATGTTTCTATGGCTGGTCGGGAGATAACGGAGACCCTGATAACTTTATGAACCTTATGAGCGATACAAATGCAGGTATGAACGTAGCAAGATTCAACCTTGCTAAGAATGCGGAAGATAAGACAGCATATAAAGAGTATGCAAAGATGATCTCTGACGCTGCTAAAGAGCCTGCAGGCGACTCAAGAAACAAGATGTATGCTGATATGGAGCAGTATGTTGCAGACCGTGCAATCTGGCTGCCTATTTCACACCAGCAGGATCTTACAGCTTGCAAGTCGAATGTTAAGGATTTCGTATATCACTGCACAGCTACAGTTAAGCTGTATAAGGTTACTAAAAACTAAATTTTAAACTTTTTACAACAAGCAAATATAGAGAATGACGGAAACAATGGCGTTTTCTCTATATTTGCCATTGTTGTTTTTATCAGTTTTATTTTCAGCATACATTGAAGTACATAGCTGAAAAATATATGCTGAAAAGAGAACTAATAGCTTTTAAATAGAAAAGTTATAAAGATAGGTATAGCGTGAAAAAGTTTATGCAGATTTGCAAGTTTAAATCGATTAGTTAATTCCGGCTGATTTGGATTTGGCTTGTAAATGTGCAGAAAGGAATGATATTTTATATGATCAAGTATATCATCAAGCGATTGCTGATGCTTATTCCGGTTTTGATAGGCGTATCAATAATCGTATTTTTCTTATTGCGAGTTTGCGCTCCCGACCCTGCGCCTGTTGTTTTAGGTCAGCACGCAACAGAGGCTTCGATGCAGGAGTGGCGTGAAGCAAACGGTTTGAATGAGAATATAGTCGTTCAGTATGTGAACTTTATAAAGGGAGCAGTTACAGGAGACTTCGGAGAATCGTATTACACAAATAACTCTGTGCTTAATGAAATAGGCTCAAGATTTCCTGCTACTATAGAAATTGCGATATTTGCAATTATAGTTGCAACCGTTTTCGGAATTTTAATAGGCGTAATTGCCGCAGTTAAGAAAAACAGTATTATTGATAACGCAAGTATGGTTTTGTCCCTTGTGGGAGTTTCAATACCGATATTCTGGCTGGGAATTTTGTTTATCATACTATTTGTAAAGATATTAGGCTGGCTTCCTGCCAGCGGAAGAATCGACTCAATGCTCAGACCTGACGGAGGCACCGGATTTTACCTTATAGACACTCTTGTTCAGGGAGATTTTGAGGCGTTTAAAAATGCTTTATGGCATTTAATTTTACCGGGAGTTACTTTAGCGCTTTACACTCTTGCGATAATTTCGAGAATGACAAGGTCGAGTATGCTTGACGCTTTAAATCAGGATTACATAAGAACTGCACGTTCAAAGGGAATAAGCGAGGGAAAAGTTGTTCTCAAGCACGGTTTGAGAAATGCACTTATGCCTATCGTAACGGTAATAGGACTTCAATTCGGCTCATTGTTAGGCGGAGCGGTTTTGACCGAGACGGTTTTTGCATGGCCCGGAATAGGAAGCTACACTGTTGAATGTATAACTAAATCAGACTTCCCTGTAATTCAGGCAGTCGTGCTGATAATTGCAACTATATTCGTGCTTATGAACTTGATTGTCGATATAATTTATGCGTTCTTAGACCCGAGAATCAAGTACGGAAAGAAAGAAAGCTGACAAATCAAGGGTTTTCAAATATAAGTTTTTGCTATAAGATTTGTACTGTTTTTAATTAATGCAAAAACAATGAGAGGAGTAAATTTTAATGGCTAGAAAAAAAGTTTTAGCAGCCGACGGCGTTGACGTTCAGGAGGCTGCCGCTATAGAAAAGCCTGAATCACGATTTAAAGCGATGTGGGATACGCTTAAGAAAAACAAAGCGGCTCTGTTCGGTCTGTTTGTTATCGTTGTTTTGGTTATAATTGCAATCATAGGGCCTTACATAACACCTTATAACCCTAATGCTCAGGTTATGAGCGAAGCATATCAGAAACCGTCGGCAGCACACTGGTTCGGCACTGATAATCTGGGAAGAGATATTTTCAGCCGTATAATCGTCGGAACAAGAGTATCTCTGTTTGTAGGTATTGCTGCGGTCGCTATGTCGCTTCTTATCGGAACAATTCTCGGTTCGATTGCAGGTTACTTCGGCGGAAAGATTGACGCCGTTATTATGAGAATTATGGATATGATGCTTTCAATTCCGTCTATATTGCTTGCTATTACGCTTATGGCGGCTTTGGGTAAAGGTATTGACAAGGCTATTATCGCTATCGGCGTTGTTTCAATTCCTGAATACGCAAGAATTATTAGAAGTTCTATTTTGTCTACAAAGGAAAACGACTATGTCGCTGCGGCAAAGGTTTTGGGAAACAGCGATAGGAGAATCATATTCCACCACATCATACCTAACGTAGTTTCATCGATCGTAGTAAGAGCTACTCTGGGAATTTCAACAGCTATTCTTGATACTGCCGCTTTGGGATTCTTAGGTCTGGGCGTTCAGCCGCCTACGGCAGAATGGGGAGATATGTTAGGTCGTGTAAGAAGTATGATTTTAGTATATCCTTATATGCTTATATTCCCCGGACTTGCTATAACACTTGCTGTGCTTGCGTTTAACCTGTTCGGTGACGGATTGAGAGACGCTCTTGATCCTAAGTCAAGAAGTTAGGAGGTTGCGGGATGTTATTAGAAGTTGAGAATTTAAAAACGGAATTTAAAGTTAAAAGAGGAACGGTCAAGGCTGTAAACAATGTCAGCTTTGGCGTTGAAAAGGGCGAGATACTGGCTATCGTAGGCGAATCAGGCTCAGGAAAAAGTGTATCTTCGCTGTCTGTTATGGGTCTTATCCGAGACCCGGGAAAAGTAACCGGCGGAAGGATAATGTTCCACGGTGAAAATCTGGTTGACAAGACCAAAAAGGAAATGAACAAAATCAGAGGCGATAAGATCTCGATGATTTTCCAAGAGCCTATGACCTCTTTAAACCCTGTTTATAAAATAGGCGATCAGATTATGGAGTCGATACTGACTCATACAGACTTATCGAAGTCTGAAGCGAGAAAAACTGCAATAAAAATGCTTGACTTAGTCGGCATACCGTCTCCTGAGCAGAGAATGGAGGACTATCCGCATCAGATGAGCGGAGGAATGCGTCAGAGAGTTATGATTGCTATGGCACTTTCGTGCAATCCTGAGGTTTTGATTGCCGACGAACCTACAACCGCTCTTGATGTTACAATCCAGGCACAGATTTTAGAGCTTATTGACAAGCTGAGAAATAAAATAGGTATGGCGGTCTTGCTTATTACCCACGATTTGGGAGTAGTTGCTGAAACCGCTGACAGAGTTGTTGTAATGTACTGCGGAAGGATTGTTGAGCAGGCAGACGTTAAGGACATATTCACAGACCCGCTTCACCCTTATACAAAGGGCTTGCTTGAGTCTATACCCCGAATGGAGGAGGACAAAGACAGACTGTTTATGATAAAGGGAGTCGTTCCCGACCCGACTAAGCTGCCTAAGGGATGTTCTTTTGCTGACAGATGCGACCATTGTATGGAAAAATGCAAGGAGCATATGCCTGCACTTGTAGATGTGAACGGAAGAAAAGTAAGATGCTTTTTACATAGTGATGAAGAGGAGGTTGATGTTTAATGGAAAACAGAGAAGTTCTTTTAGAGGTTCAGAACTTATCGAAGTTCTTTACCGTAAACACCAGCTTTTTCGGCAAGCCTATAGACGTTTTAAAGGCTGTTGACGATGTTTCATTCAAAATATACAAGGGCGAGGCATTCGGTCTTGTTGGAGAGTCGGGCTGCGGAAAATCAACTATCGGAAAAATGCTTGTAAATCTCTATACGCCGACAAGCGGAAAAATCATTTACGACGGCGTTGAGCTTACGGCGTTAAAGCAAAAGGAAAGAAGAAAATACTGCAGAGAAATTCAGCTTATTTTCCAAGACCCTTATGCTTCATTAAACCCGAAAATGACCGTCGGCGATATTATAGCAGAGCCGATAATTATAAATAAAATCCTGCCTAAGAACGAGGTAGAGAAAAGAGTAAACTATCTGCTCGACTGCGTTGGACTTGCAAACCACCAAAGAAACAGGTATCCGCACGAGTTTTCAGGAGGTCAAAGACAGAGAGTCGGTATTGCAAGAGCTTTGGCTGTTAATCCGAAGCTGATAGTTTGCGATGAGCCTGTTTCGGCTCTTGACGTTTCTATTCAGGCGCAGGTGTTAAATCTTCTTGACGACTTAAAGGACGAATTTGGTCTTACATATTTGTTTATTGCTCACGGTCTTAATGTTGTCAAGCATATAAGCGACAGAGTAGGCGTTATGTATCTGGGCAAGCTGATGGAGATAGCAGAGAAAAACGAGCTTTACAACAATCCGCTCAATCCTTATACTCAGGCTCTTTTATCGGCAATCCCGTCTGTAGACATTACCCACAAGAAGGAAAGAATAATCTTAAAAGGCGATGTTCCTACGCCTATAAACCCGCCTGACGGATGCAGATTTGCTTCTCGATGCTTTAAGGCTGAGAATAAATGCAACGAGCATTGTCCGCAGCTTGCAGATGTAGGAGACGGGCATTTTGTTGCCTGCGATATTTGCGGTAAATAGAAATTAAAGAGAGAAGAATATATTTGAAAGTAAACAGACTTAACAGAGTGATTTCAAAGCTCACAGAAAACGGCGTTTCGCAAATGCTGATAAGCGATCCTGCGTCAATTTTCTACCTTACCGGAAAGATGATAGATCCCGGCGAGAGATTTTTCGCTTTGCTCATTAATGCTGACGGCGAGAATAAAATTTTTATCAACTCTCTTTTTACCGTTCCTGAGGAACTGGGGGCGGAAAAGGTGTGGTTTGGCGACGAGGACGATCCTTGCGAGATAGCCGCTCGGTATATTGACAGAGATAAAACTCTCGGAGTGGATAAAAATTTGCCTGCGAGGTTTTTACTGAGGCTTATGGAGCTTGGATGCGCTTTAGATTATAAGAATACATCTGTCTGTGTGGATACTGTCCGCGCCTGCAAGGATAGTGAAGAAATAGCTTTTATGAGAGAGGCGTCCAGAGTGAACGACGAGGCTATGCGTGAGCTGAAAACCCGTATCAGAGCAAGTATGACCGAACGGGAATTAGCGTCGCAGTTAAAGGATATATATGCTTCAATGGGCGCTTATGGGTATTCGTTCGACCCGTTGGTCGGCTTTGGAAAATGTGCCGCTATCGGTCATTATGAGGCCGGTAACAACACTCTTTGCGAGGGCGACTGTATTCTTATAGATATGGGCTGTGTAAAGGACGGGTATTGCTCGGATATGACAAGGACATTTTTTTATAAAAAGGTCAGTGATGAGCATAGAAAAATATATGAAACTGTTCTCAAAGCACAGAAAGCCGCTGAAAGTATGATAAAACCCGGAGTTCGGTTCTGCGATATTGACAAGACAGCAAGAGATATTATTGAGCGGGCAGGCTTCGGTGATAAATTCACCCACCGTTTGGGACATTCTATAGGGATAGAGTGTCATGAGTACGGCGATGTATCATCGGTAAATGAAAATACCGTCGAAGAAGGAATGATTTTCTCAATTGAACCCGGCATATACATTGACGGTGATGTCGGCGTGAGAATTGAGGACTTGGTTCTTGTAACTCAAAACGGAGTAGAAATTCTTAATCATTACAGCAAAGAGCTGGAAATAGTATATTGATTTTTTATTATGATCACAGAGGGCAAGTGGTTCTTGCTCTCGTTTTTACATAGAGAGGATAACTTTTATGACTAATAAAGAACTAAAAGCGTTCAGAGACAGTGTTTCTGAATATCTTAATGAAAACAGGCAGGAGATGTTCAAAACTCTTGCAAGACTTGTTGAGATAGAGAGTGTTCTCGGCAAAAAGGATTTGCAGAGCAATAAGCCTTTCGGAGATGGACCCGCAAAGGTCTTAGAGACTGCCGGAGAAATACTTCACGAATTTGGATTTATTTTTCAAAATCACGAAAATTATATGGTTACTTTTGATTATGGCGGTGAGCAGACAGATAAGCCGGAGCTTGGAATTATTGCACATTTAGATGTTGTTCCTAAAGGCTCGGGCTGGACGTATGAGCCCTTTAAACTGACAGTCAATGAGGACGAAGGCAAGCTTTACGGCAGAGGAACTATTGACGACAAGGGTCCTGCCGTTGCGGTTTTATACGCTGTTAAGGCAATAAAGGATATGGGTATAAAGCTGAACAAGAAAGTTAGGGTTATGCTTGGTGCAAGCGAAGAAACAGGTATGGAGGATTTAAAGTACTATGCAAACAAGGTAGGACTTCCTGACAAAATGCTTACACCTGACTCTTCTTTTCCTGTTGTAAATGTTGAAAAGGGCGTATCTCATATTATTATGGTTGGAAGCTATAATAATAAAATAGACGGTGCTGTTATTGAAAGCGTTTCAGGCGGAACGGTGATAAACGCTGTTCCTGACAGAGCATATGCGGTTATAAAGGGAATTAAGAAAAGCGTAGTTGACAAAACGATTTCAGAAATGCCTGTGAATGTAAGATTTGCGGCAGAAGCAATAGGCAGTAAAATAAAAATCACATCATTCGGCAAATCTGCTCACGGCTCGCTGCCGGAGCTCGGAGAAAATGCAATAACTGCTCTGCTTAATTTGCTAACAGCGCTGCCCTTCGATAAGGGCGGAGCATATGACCTTGTTTGCGAGCTTTCAAAGCTCTTCCCTTACGGAGAATATCACGGAGAGGCTCTTGATTTATTCTGCGAAGACGATGTTTCCGGAAAAATAACCGAAGTTTACAGTCTGATCGACATAAGCGGAGGAAAGTATAAGGGCGGAATGGATATTCGTTTTCCCGTTTGCACAAGTCTTAAAGAAATCTATTCAAAGCTAGATGAGCATTTGGGCAAATTGGGTCAGACTTATGTGGATGACGACGCTATGGAACCTCATTACGTTGACGAAAATTCCGACTTTATTCAAACGCTTTTGAAATCTTATACAGAGCTTACCGGATTAAAAGGCGTATGTTTGGCTGAGGGCGGAGCAACCTATCTGCACACAAGTAAAATGGGTGTTGGCTTCGGTGCGGAGTTTCCGGGTGAAAACAACAATATGCACGGCGCTGACGAACATATAAATATAAGTACTTTTATGAATATAGCTAAAATCTATGCAGACGTAATTTTTAAGCTGTGTGCAGAGTAATTGTGTCTGTGTTTAAGAGACAGCACAGCGATCAGCGTGAGATTTTTACGCAGAAAGATGGTAATTGGAATGAAAATTGGAATTGTCGGACTTGGTTTGATAGGAGGCTCGCTTGCAAAGGCTATAAAGAAGAATACTGATCATATTTGCTTTGGTTATGATATAAACAGCAAGGCAGTTGCTGACGCAATTCAGCAGGAATCTATAGACGGAAGCTTTTCTCCCGAGCAGCTTTCTTCATTTGACTTAGTTATTCTGGGGCTTTATCCTGACGATACTATAAATTTTATAGACGAGAATATGTCAAACTTCAAAAAGGGCGGAATCGTTATAGACACCTGCGGTGTTAAGGAAGAAATAATCAAAGCAGTTGACCAAAAGCTCAATGATATGGGAGTATACTTTATAGGCTGTCATCCAATGGCAGGAAGAGAGTTTTCAGGCTTTGAATACTCGCTTGACAACCTTTTTGAAAAAGCCAGCTTTATAATAACTCCTACAGAGAACACAAATCAACAGGCTTTGGAAAAACTTGAAAAGTTATCAAAGGAAATAGGATTTATCAAAAACGTAATAGCAACTCCGAAAAAGCATGACGAAATAATTGCTTTTACATCTCAGCTTGCACATATTGTTTCAAGCGCATATGTAAAAAGTCCGGCGCTTTTAAAGCAGTCCGGCTTTTCGGCTGGAAGCTTTAAAGACCTCACCCGAGTTGCAATGCTAAACGAGAAAATGTGGACTACTCTCTTTATGATGAACAGGTCTGCCCTTTTAGGAGAAATCAATCATATTATAGAACACCTCACCGAATACAAAACAGCACTCGAAAATGAGGATAGAAAAGCTCTTTACGATCTGTTAAGGATTGGAAGAGAATTGAAAGAGAAATCTAACGAACTTAATGCTAAAAAGTAAAATTGTTCGCAGATAAAATATGTTATAGTAAATTTATAAAAACGTCCTTCGGCTTTGTTGAGGGACGCTTTTTATATATAGTAAATAAAAATTTGTTAATATTGACATGCGAATTTAATAGTTTAGTAATAATTGCGTTATACAATTATAGTGAATTATTATTAAGTCTATGTTTTAAATTCAATTTACAAAGGGGTGCAAGTCATGCAGCAGTATGGTTTAAGCAAATTAGACATTAAAAGACAAAACCGTACCCAAATTCTAAAAATATTAAAACAGCAGGGACCTACATCGAGAATAGACATTGCTAATATGCTTGAACTTACAAGAGCTGCTGTTACAATAATTACAAATGAAATGATCGCTCAGGGAATTATACACGAGGTCGGAGAATATCAGAGCATTAATAAAAAGGCTCCCAGAGGCAGAAAGAAAATTCTTATCGACATAAACCAAAACTATAAATTTGTTTTAGGCGTGCTCATTGATAACGATACGATAAGCGTAGGCATTTCGACTCTTTCGGGAGCGGTTTTGGATAAAAGAAATCTTGATATAAATAAGGATATAGTTTATCAGGAAATTGTTGATTTTATAATTGAGTCTATTAATTCTATATTATTGGATAACTGCTTGCAGCTTGATGAAATATTGGGAATAGGATTTGGAATATGTCCGGAAATGTATAAAAATACAGCGGTACAGATAACAGATGGAGAACCTGATTATACAATGCTTGCCGCTGATATTTATGAAAGATTTAAAACTCCAATGATTTTTGATAATTCCATAAAGGGTATGGCAATGGCTAATATTGATTTTTACCCTGATAAAGACCAAAACAGAAATTACATATCTTTTCTGAGATATGGTGAGAGTATTCATTTTGCAGTCAGCGATTTAAACTGCTCTGTTGATCCTTATGACAGCAGAACTGACTTTGTTGATAATATTATAATTGATCCTGCAGTTGCCAATAATGACAGACCGTTAAAAGGGTCTGTGAAAGCGGAGCTAAGCCGAACAGGGATCATGAAAAAAATTGTCGAGGCATATTCGGAGGAAAACACGCCTGTTCTATTTGAGATTACCGACGGTAACATTGACAAAGTTACATACGAAACAATAAAGTCTGCCGCTTTGGACAAAGATGAAACTGTTCGCGGAATTATTGATAAAGCAATAAAACTCGGAGCTGTGCTTATCAATAACTTATATTATCTTACCGCTTCGCAGAGAATCGTTCTGCACAATCTGAGAATAACCGATGAGGAGTTTGAACAATTAAGAAAAAAAATTGCAAATATTGTAGGTAAAGAAGTGGCTTCAAAGCTGGATCTGAGTATAATAGATAAAAAGCATGGATTTTTGTCAGGCTGTGCAATTGCCATAAGAGAGCTTTTCTTCGTCAGAGGCGGATATGATACGTCAGAAAATATTGAATAGCAATTTACGTATTCTTAAATTAAAGTATAAATAAAACCGCTGAACCATCAGGCTCGGCGGCTTTTTGTGTGTTTCAGTTAGTATAGGTCATAGAATCATATCTTCGTCAATATCGTCATCAAGCTCTTCACCGTTTAATATTGCACGGAGCGATTCTACTTCTTCTTCAGTTAGAGTAACTCCCTTTCCCATTCGTGTATGATCGGGGTTCCATTCTCTTAGATCGTATTTGGGTTCTCTTTCATTCCAGGAAATCATATTAAGCTCCTTTGTCCAGCCCTTTGCGTTTGTAGACAATACGCCCAGCTCTTTTGTGATTTCAAATTTTAGTTCTGCCATTTGTGTAACCTCCAATATTTATTTTATGAAAGGTAAAAACCTCAACACCTTTTGCGGCAATACGGTTTTTGCAACCTTAAACAAACTTTTATAATTAAGTAAAAATACTACCATAAATAATATGAGAAGAAATGTGTACTTAATATATATATTCCCAATATAATTTGAAAGGGTCATAAGTATCAGTAAAACACAGTTTGTAACGAGCTTTCTCACACCGAGATCAAACTTTTGATATTTCTGAGTATCTACTGCTCTTATTATGAATACCGTCAAATATGATGCGAGTGTTGAAATCGCAGCGGCGTAAAGACCTATTACGGGAATGAGCGTTATGTTTATCAGAACATTTATCACGCCTGCAATAAGGCTTGTAACAAGCGAACGCATAGATTTTTGTGCAACTGAATAAATTGTTCCGAAGAATGTTACATAGCAGGTGAAAATAGTTGCGAATATTAGTATAGGCGCATAGTTAATGGATTCTCTGAATGCCGGGCCTATCCAAATGTTAGTAACGGGAGTTACCACCAAAAGTATAAATGCGGATACTATATACAAAACAGATTGATTAGAGTCAAAGACGTTTGTATAAAACCGTTCCTGCTCGCCTGAATCTTTTTCGGTTATTGCCGACATATTCCAAGCCATTCCGAAAATCATATATATTGTTGACACTATGTTAGGTATTTTATATGATGCCGAAAGTATTCCGTTTTTTTCCTGACCGAGAAAATAAGTAGCTAAAAATGAATTCGACGAATTGGTGATAAGCCACAAAAGCTGCGCGGGAATAAGCGGTATGCAATATTTAAGCATTTGCTTTGCAAGAGTTCTGTCGAGCTTCTTTAAACTGATAAACCGCCACAGTTTTGCTGCGTATATAAGAAAGATTATCGACGCCAAGTCTGATATTATGATCGCAAGCAAATAGCCTGTAACTCCGATTTTTAATACAAGCAGAAACAGTATAGTTAATATAAGCGTGCTGAATGTGGTGAATATACTGCAAAAAGCGTACAGCTTTATCATTTCAAGCGCTCTTACAAAGTATGAATACAACAGCTTCAAACTTGATGTAATAACATAAATATACAGCAGTACGGAATAATTATCTATAAACCTGTGAATAAAACTTGTTCCGCTTATAAACGGTATGATAATGCCGAGCAGTACTAATCCGCCTATATTCGCCGCATTTCCGATAGTAAATACACTTGCTTTGTCGTAATCCTTGTCAAGACCGTATCTTGTTATAGATTCGGAAACTGACAGAGAAACAATAGGTACAAGCCAGTTTGCCATCTGAATTATGACGTCGGTTATTCCGAACTCTGCGTCAGTCATAGCGTAAGTGTAGATAGGAACCAGAAGCAGTACCAGTATTTTTGAGCTGAACTGACCGATGGCAAATATTATTGTATTTGAAAAGAGCTTTTTATAGCTGCTTTTAGGTTTTTGTGTTTTCTCAGACATATTCTTTTGCCTTTCTGATTTTAGTATTAATTATTATACCACAATTATATATTTTTGGCAACGGTGGCGAACCGCCACCGGCTCTGCTGCCAAAGGCAAGAGGCAAGAGGCAAAAAGTCAGGAGCCGAATTTAGCTTTGCGGGCATTTTATATTACATTTTATTAAATCTTTTGATTTTCTCTTGCCTTTAAGGAGCAAATAGAGTATAATAAAAATATTAAATAGCACAATTTACCTAAATCAATAACACTTTAAGTAACTAAGTATTAAAGAACAGGAGAATTATAATGATAGCATTTACAGAACAGGTAGGACTTCAGAACGTATACACACCGTTGCCGTTTAAGATACATCTAGTATTTATCATATTTGCGACAATAGTATTGCTTATACAATTTTTCAGAAAGAAAAGAGTATGTTATTTGCTGGCGACATTGGCAATTGACGCAACGCTTATAACTCATTATACATTTGAAAATAAAGGTACTATATTTTTTCTTGAGGTATTTGAAATATTATTAGTAGCAGGATGTATAATTGATATAGTGGTTGCATATGTAAAAAATAAAAAAACTATGCGTGAAGAAAAAGAAAAGAAACGCCTGTTAGACAGTCAGCAAAAAGAGCGTGAGAAAGAAGAAGCTATATCAGACGCAGATGTTCTGGATAAAGCGTTTGACAAGGAACTGAACGATTTAGACAGCAAAAAGTAAAAGGTTATTCGGCAGGAGCTTATTTGATGAAATTATGTATACTTGATTCAGAAACGGTATCTAAGAATGATATTTCTCTTGACGGGATTACTTCTCTCGCAGAAACAACGGTTTACGGTTCGACAAGACCTGAGGAAGTAGCTCAAAGAATAGGTAACAGCGACGGGGTTATCTGCAACAAGTGCAAAATAACAAAAGAAGTCTTTGAGTTATGCCCGAATTTAAAATATGTAGGTCTTTTTGCTACAGGCTACAACAATGTCGATATAGAAGCGGCAACAAAGCACGGTGCGGTTGTGTGCAATGTTCCGTCGTATTCTACGCATTCGGTTGCACAGCACACCTTTGCTTTTATACTTGATTATTTCAATCGGGTTTCGGAATATTCAAAAACCGTTCAAAACGGCGATTGGGTAAATTATAAGCTGTTTTCCTATTTCTATCTGCCGATTTTTGAAATTAAGGATATGAGAATAGGAATTATCGGGTTCGGCGATATAGGTCAGCAGGTGGCAAGGCTTAGTCTGGCATTCGGTATGAAAGTTTCGGTTTATACGAGAACCTCGTCTAGGGTCGACGTATATAAAAAAGAAAACAATTTAGGCGACGAAGTCAAATACTGCAGTTTAGAAGAGCTTTTGTCAGTATCAGATATTGTAACGCTTCATTGTCCGCTGACAGAGGATACAAACGAACTTATAAATAAAGATACATTAAAACTTATGAAAAACACAGCTCTTCTTATAAACACGTCAAGGGGCGGAGTTATAAACGAGCAGGATCTGGCAGACGCACTTAATAAAGGTGTTATTGCGCACGCAAGCGTTGATGTTATCACTGACGAGCCTATGAGAGAGGACTGCCCTTTGAGAGGGGCAAAGAACATAACTATAACTCCGCATATAGCGTGGGCTCCCAAGCAGACAAGAGAGAGGCTTTTAGAAATTGTAGCACAGAATCTTAAAGCATATATTGACGGAACACCGATAAATAAAGTAAATTAGTATTTTGGGATATATTATTTACTGAAATTGCACTTAAGGTATATATTACATAATTTAAGGAATAAAACAAATGAAAAATTTTAAAGATAACAAAAGAATAGTTGTAAAGGTTGGAACTTCGACACTTGCGCACAAGACAGGAAAGCTGAATATCAGACGGGTAGAAAGGCTTGTTAAAATCCTTGCAGACTTATCAAATTCGGGCAGGGAAATTATTTTGGTGTCAAGTGGTGCTATGGGGCTTGGTATGGGCAAGCTGGGATATTTAAAAAAGCCTACCGATACACCGTCAAAGCAAGCACTTGCCGCTGTGGGGCAGTGCGAGCTTATGTATATGTATGACAAGATGTTCGGGGAATATAATATTGTTGTTGCACAGCTTTTGCTTACAAAGTATATTCTGCTTGAGGAGAGAAAATCCAATGTAGAAAACGCAGTTAACAAGCTGCTTGAACAAGGAGTTATCCCGATAGTTAATGAAAATGATACGGTAGCAATCGACGAGCTGGAACTTGAAATGGGAGAGAACGATTCTCTTGCTGCGACAATTGCCTCTGTTGCAAAGGCTGACGCTTTGGTCATACTTTCAGATATTGACGGTCTATTTGACGATGACCCTAAAAAAAATAATGATGCAAGGCTTATATCAGTTGTTAAAGACATTGATAACAATATAAAAGCTATTGCAAAAGGGTCTGGCTCAAAGCTCGGAACAGGCGGAATGGCAACAAAAATCAAAGCTGCGGAAATTGCATCTCAAGCAGGAATTGACACCGTTATTATGAACGGAAAAAAACCTGAGAAATTATATGATTTATTTGAAGGTAAACAGATCGGTACAAGATTTGTTTCATATGAACAATAATTTCGACGTTTTAAGATATTTTTTACAGTGAAAGGAACTCACAATGGAATTTATTAATTTTGAAAGCTATATTGAAACTCTCGGCAAGAAGGCAAAAGCGGCTAAGAAAAGCATTGCCGTTGCCACCACAGGGCAGAAGAATGACGCTCTGCTTGAAATTTCATATGCTTTGGAGTCTTCGATAGAGAGAGTAATGGAGGAAAATGCAATAGACATTCAAAGAGCCCGCGAAAACGGAATGTCAAACGCTATGATAGACAGACTGACGTTAAGCGAGACAAGAATCCGCAATATTGCAAAGGCTTGCGTGAATTTGACTAATTTGGAAGACCCGGTCGGTGTTATCCAAAGCGGTTCTGTACGTCCTAACGGAATGAAAATTCAGAAAGTGAGCGTGCCTTTGGGTGTTGTTGGCATAATATATGAGTCCCGCCCTAACGTAACGGTTGACGCCGCTGCGCTTTGTCTTAAAAGCGGAAATGCGGTTATTCTTCGCGGCGGAAAAGAAGCTATTCACTCAAACAAAATACTTGCAAAGATTATGCGTGAGGCTATATCAAAAGCGGGTCTTGACGAGAACATTATTCAGATAGTTACAGATACCTCCAGAGATGTAGTTATGGAAATGATGAAACTCAATGAGTATATTGATGTTTTAGTTCCAAGAGGCGGAGGCGGACTTATAAACGCTGTTGTTGAAAACGCAACCGTTCCGGTAATTCAGACAGGCGTGGGAAACTGCCATGTTTATGTAGATAACTCGGCAGATTTAAGAATGGCAGCAGATATTGTTTATAACGGCAAATGCTCGCGGCCGAGTGTTTGCAACGCAATTGAAACCTGTCTTGTTCACAGAGATATTGCAGAGGAATTTCTCCCTATGCTGAAAAGACGTCTGGACGAAAAAAATGTTGAGATAAGAGGCTGTAATATTACTAAAATGATACTCGGTAGCAGCGTTGTACCTGTTACCGAAGACGACTATAAAAAGGAATTTCTCGACTATATCATAGCAATTCGTGTTGTTGATGACCTTGCTCAGGCAATTGAGCATATAGATAAGTATTCTTCGGGACATTCAGAGTGCATTGTAACAGAAAGTCTTTTTTCTGCAGAGGAATTTCAAAGACAGATAGATTCTGCTGCAGTTTATGTAAATTGCTCTACCCGCTTTACCGACGGCGAGGAGTTTGGGTTGGGCGCCGAGATAGGAATTTCTACACAAAAGCTTCATGCAAGAGGCCCTATGGGACTTAAAGAGCTTACTACAACTAAGTTTTTGATAAACGGAGACGGTCAGATCAGAGAATGATATTCAAGCCCTGCGGCATATTCTGCGGGGCTTATGTTATATTATCAATTTCATTGTTATAAATGTTAATAAATTAAGTGAAAAACTGTAGTATTTCACTCTTGAAATTTAACTCGAAATTTGTTAGAATATTAATAAGTATTTTGTTTTGTTTTATAATAGTAAGATTTGTAAAATAAACATTATAAGCTCGGAAGTTTTGAAAATAAAAATTTATAAAGGAGGAAAAATGCTCTTTAGAGAGCATGGATATTATTATGCCTACAAAATATGTGTTTGTTACAGGCGGAGTAGTTTCAGGACTTGGAAAAGGTATCACTGCCGCATCGCTTGGAAGACTTCTTAAAAACAGAGGATATAAGGTAACTATTCAGAAGTTTGACCCTTATATAAATGTCGATCCGGGAACAATGTCGCCTTATCAGCACGGCGAGGTTTTTGTTACTGACGACGGTACGGAAACCGACTTGGACTTAGGTCATTATGAGAGATTTATTGATGAAAATTTATCAGTAAACTCTAATGTTACCACAGGCAAGATATACTGGGATGTTTTAAATAAAGAGCGCAGAGGAGATTATCTCGGAGGTACGGTTCAGGTCATTCCTCATATCACTAATGAGATAAAAGATAGGCTTTACAGTGCAGGAAAAGACTCTAACCCCGACATTGTTATCACCGAGATAGGCGGAACGGTCGGAGATATTGAGTCAACACCGTTTTTAGAGGCGCTCAGACAGGCAAGTATTGAGTTAGGCAGAGGAAATTCATTATTTTTGCACGTTACATTAGTGCCCTACATATCAGGTTCAAAGGAGCTTAAAAGCAAGCCTACTCAGCACTCTGTAAAGGAGCTTTTATCTCTTGGTATACAGCCATCGGTTTTGGTTTTGAGAAGCGAGTTTAAAATACCCGACGATATGAAAAGGAAAATCTCGCTCTTTTGCAATGTCAGACCGGAGGATGTTATTCAAAATCTCACAGCACCCTCGCTTTACGAGGTGCCGTTGTGGCTTGAAAACGAGGGTCTGGCAGACGCAGTTTGCTACCACTTAGGAATAGAAAACAGAAAGCCCGATCTAGCGGAGTGGGAGCATATGGTCGCTGTTCAGAAAGCGGCTAAGAAAGACATAACTATCGGTTTGGTGGGAAAGTATGTTGAGCTTGAGGACGCATATCTTTCTGTTGCCGAAGCACTTCGTCACGCTGGATTTGAAAACGGCGCAAAGGTTAAAATAAACTGGATACAGTCAGAGGATATTGACAGAGCAAATGTTGCTGAAAAGCTAAAAGGCTGCGACGGAATTATAGTTCCGGGCGGCTTTGGCGACAGGGGTATTGAAGGTATGGTTGAGGCAATTCGTTATGCAAGGGAGAACAAAATCCCTATGTTCGGAATTTGTCTCGGTATGCAGATGTCTGTAATAGAATTTGCAAGAAACGTCGCAGGACTTAAAGACGCTAATTCAACAGAGTTTTGCAAAACATCTGATCCTGTTATTGATATTATGGACGAGCAAAAAGAGATTACCGATAAGGGCGGAACAATGCGGCTTGGACTTTATCCGTGCGTATTAAAGAAAGGAACACAGTGCAGTTTAGCTTACAAAACTGACAGAATTGATGAAAGACACCGCCATCGCTGGGAATTCAACAACAATTATAGGGAAATGTTTGAGAATAAGGGCTTAGTTTTGGCAGGAAGCTCTCCTGACAACAAGCTTATAGAAATTGTCGAACTGCCAAAGGAAACACACCCTTGGTTTGTAGGCGTGCAGTTCCACCCTGAGTTTAAGTCAAGACCTAATAAGGCGCATCCTTTGTTCAGGGAGTTTATAAGGGCTGCGGTCGAGCAGAAAAAATAGTTTATTAATAACAGATCAAAAAATGCGGTATGCTGATTTGCGTACTGCGTTTTTTATTGCAAAAAATTATACACTTCACTTTCTCCTCACAAAGAGTATGTTAATTAACTGTATAATAATACACGTTAGAACAAAGATGTGATTTCGCTTTTTATTTCTAAAAACGAAATTTAAACGCAAAGGAGAAAGAATATGGCAACCTTATATCTGCATATAGGAATTCCAAAGACAGGTACTACTGCAATACAGAACTTTTTGCCTCTTAACAGAAAACTGCTTGAAAAACAGGGCTTTTGTTATCCTGACTTCGGCTACAGGTATAATGGAGTAAATAAATACCGAAACGCACATTTTTTAGTACATAGGCAAAGCTCTTCATCAGAAAGCGTTGCAGAAACAAGAAAGGCTGAGGACGAACGCTTTTTCGAGGGGCTGGATAGGATAAAAGAGCTGTCTAAGATATATCCAAATATAATAATGTCAGATGAAAATATATGGAACGGTTATATAAACAGAGAAAACTTCTGGCAGACTTTAAATCGTGCTTTATCAGATCGCGGAATAGATTTAAAGGTGATAGTATATCTAAGAAGACAGGATAGGGTCGTAGAATCTTATTACGCTCAGAGGGTTAAGGTAAAAATACAGATGAGCTTTCAGGACTATTTAGATTCTGAGGATATAGATTACTTTAAGCTTGATTATTACTCTCAGCTAAAAGAAATTGAACAGTCTGTCGGAAAAGAGAATATTATTGTGCGGGTTTATGAAAAGAAACAGTATGAGGGTAACGGAAACACTTTGATTTCTGATTTTTTAAAGGTTTTAGGTCTTGAGCTGGACGAAAGATATGTTTCGTCTGATATAGTTGTTAATACAAGTCTGCACGGAAAGTTTTTAGAGGTAAAACGTATCTTAAACGAGTTTGATTGCTTTAAAACTAGAAATAATTTCGCTGTAGGGTATCTAAAAACCGCTCAGGAGGAATATGAAAAATCTAACGGTATTTCACCTTCAAATTTTTTTGCATATGAGAAACGTATGGATTTTTTGAAAGAGTACAATGAGGGTAACTCTGCAGTTGCAAAAGAATTTTTGAATCGTGAAAACGGTGTTTTATTCACAAATAAGATAGCAAAAAATTATGACATTGCAGAAAACTATTCTCTTGAAGAATTAGTTTTAATATGCGGAAGAATGCTGGAGCTTCAAAATAAAGATATGAAATGTAAGATCGCAAATATAAAAACAAAGATAAGTAACGTCAAAAAGAATCAAAAAGAAATTGAATATAAAAAGCGTTCGCTGTTAAGGAAAATTGCCGCTAAAATATATCACACTTTTTTCAAATAAAAATAAAGGCGTTCAAAATCTTTTTGCTGATATTTTTTCAAAAGGATTTTGCTCATAATATAAAAAGTACCGAACAGTCTTCCCGTTCGGTACTTTTAATTTGTTTACAAAATTTTTTTAAGCTTGAAAAATAATTATTTAAGCTCAACAGTAGCTCCTGCTTCTTCAAGCTTAGTCTTGATCTCCTCTGCGTCTGCCTTAGATGCGCCTTCCTTAACAGCCTTTGGTGCTGATTCAACAAGCTCTTTTGACTCTTTAAGTCCAAGACCTGTGATCTCTTTAACAGCCTTGATAACAGCCATCTTAGCATCACCGAATGAAGCCAAAACTACGTCGAATTCAGTCTTTTCCTCTGCTGCAGCGGCAGCGCCTGCTGCAGGTGCTGCTGCAGCAACAGCAGCAGTTACGCCGAATTCTTCCTGAATTGCGTCTACAAGCTCTGAAAGCTCGAGAACTGAAAGCTCTTTAATATCTTCTACAAATTTTAAAATCTTCTCTGAAGCCATGATAAATTTCTCCTTTTAATAATTATTTTTGTCTTGAGGTTTTTACCTCTTTTGATTTTTAACTTTTGTTTTAACTTTTAGCAAGGCAGTTTAAGCTGCATCGCTTTCGTTTTTGCTGTCAACAACAGCCTTGAGAATTGCAGCAAGTCCTTGAATAGGTCCTTGCAGAGAACCAACAAGCTGTGCAAGCAATACATCTCTCGGCGGAATTTTTGACAGAGCCATAACTCCTGCTTCGTCATAAATATCCTCGCCGATAAATCCTGCTTTAAGCGTGAACTTGTCATCGTGCTCACCTGCGAATTTTCCGAGTATTCTTGCAGGCGCTGTTTGGTCGTCGTTTGAAACAGCTATAGCCGTTGTACCCTCAAGAACGTTCGTAAGCTCATCCATTCCGCAGTTCTTCATTGCAAAACGAAGCATTGTGTTCTTCTCTACCGAATAGGAAACGCCTGCTTCTCTCAGCTCTTTTCTAAGCTGGGTATCCTCTTCTACTGTGATGCCCTTGTAGTCAACAATAACACCGGCAGATGCGTTTTTAAGAAGCTCAGTCAAAGCGTTTACCTTTTCCTGCTTTTGAAGCAATACCTTTTCGCTTGGCATATAGATTTCACCTCTTTTAATATATTTCCGTATCAAAAAAGTAAATAAAAATCCCCTTTTATCAAAAGACAAAAGAGGAACAAAGTTTCGGTTATAATTATACTGTAAAACAATAAAAACTTTGCTATTCTTTCCTCGGCAGGATTTACGGCTTTTAAACCACCTGCTGTCTTTAGATACGAATGCAAGGCATATTATAGCATATGTTTATTTTCCTGTCAAGCATTTTATAAAATTTTTTCAATATTTTTCTGCAGAACATCATAAGTTCAAAACATAAGGCTATCGCAATTGATTTTCAAGAATCATTATGATAAAATATATCTAACAGCGAGGTGGATAAATTGTCGTTGAACGTATTGAGGCATTTTATAACAATAACAAAGCACCGCCATCAGGTCATAAGAAACTGTGCAAAGGCAGGGATCCTTAGGCAGGGGCTTTTTCATGATCTGTCAAAGTACTCCCCTGCTGAGTTTTCAGCAGGCGTTAAGTTTTATCAGGGAGACAAAAGCCCTAACGAGGGAGAACGTGAGGCATACGGTTACTCAAAGGCTTGGATGCACCATAAGGGCAGAAACAAGCATCACTTTGAATACTGGACAGATTACAACAAACAGGAAAAGCGTGTTGCACCTGTTAAAATGCCTATGAAGTATGTTATAGAAATGTTCTGCGACAGGGTTGCGGCAAGCAAGGTGTATCGCGGTAAGAATTATACTGATAAACACCCGCTTGAATACTTTCAAAACGGCAAACCTCGAAGAATGATACACCCCGACACTTCAGAGCTTTTGGAGTCGCTTTTGGTTATGCTTTCTCAAAAGGGAGAGAAAGAAACTTTTAAGTATATTAGAAGTCTGAATAAAAAGGCGGATTACTGATAATCAGAGGCTAGATGTGATAAACAAGAACCTATCTTTTTCAAAAGGTTTTTATAGTATTACCCCGTACCCTTTTTGGTTCAAAAACATTACCTATGTTTGTACTCTGATGTGATACCCAAATATTCCTCAAGGCATTTACCTGATTTCGTTACCTTTTTTGCCAGACTTTTACCTAAATATCTGATATGCCACGATTCATATTTATATCCCGTGATTTTTTCTTTAGATTTCTGGTATCTGATTATAAAGCCGTATTTTGTACAATTCTTTGTGAGCCATTTTGCTTCTTTTGTATTGTCAAAAGTACTGCTTGGATTGTTAATGTCAAATGCAAGGCCTGTTTGATGCTCAGAATAACCTGCTCTTGCGGAATATGTATCTGCTATTTCCTTTCCGTCTCTTGCTTTATAGCTGTTGTATAAGCTTTTTTGGTAGGAGTATGACCTGAAACCGGAAGCTATAAATAGACTGATACCGTCCTTATAAGCGGCAGACTGCATTTTCTGAAAGGCTTTATAGGCTTTGCTGTTTGTTCCCGGATTATAGGTCTTTGGCAGTTTATATGTTTTATTGGCTATTAATATTCCGTCTATGTAGGTAACCCCGTGTACTTTTGATTTTCGTTTGTACACGGTCTTTTTTATTGTGTTTGAATATGTGTGTTCAACACTTTCGCCCGACCTTGTAACTGCTTTTATCTTATAGTAATATGTTTTTCTCTCACCCTTAAAATCCTTGTCAGAGAAAGTAAGCGTATCTGCGGTTACCTCTGCCAGTTTTTTGTACTTGCCGTTCTTTTTCTTAGAGCGGTATATTTTATATTCGTTTGCATTTTCAGCCTTTGTCCAATTGAGTTTCAGACTGCTTTTTTTAAGTTTTGCTGTCAGAACAGGTTTTGTTAATAATGTTTCAGAGGATTCTGCCGATACGAAATTGCTTTTTGAATAATTATTGTCGGAAGTAGCAGCTGTCATTAAAATTATTGCCCCCAGAGTAAAAATTGTAATAGCAAGAGTCTTTATTCTGCTTTGTCTCATTTTATCACTTCCTATATATATTCAAAATTCTTAAATTTATTCATCTTTATTGTATTATATACCTTTAATTTAGTTTTTACAATATTTTTACTGGAATAAAATCCGTTTCCGATTATATTCTCATACCGGAAACGGATTTATTTATTATAAATTTATAAAGTTTTATCTCCGCTATAGGGGTTTTACAATTTTATTAATAGCTGAAACCAAAGCGAGAATAGACGAGTTGATAATATCCGTATCCCGTCCTGCGCCCCAGAAGGTCTCTCCGTTATGCTCAATTCCCACATATGAAACAGCCTGCGATTTTGAAGTCTTTTCAAGAGAATGTTCATTGTAGTCTGCAATTGTGAAGTCTATTTTCAAAGCCTCTTTTAGTGCGTTTGAAACAGCGTCAAGACGTCCGTTTCCGTCTGCTTTATATGTTCCGACCTTATCTCTGCCCTTTATGTCGGCAGTTACAAAGGCAGTGATCTTGCCGTCAGGCTGCTGAATATAATGCGACTCGATAACTTTAACGGGAGTATTGATATTCATATATCTTTCGCAGAAGATGTCGTAGACCTCGTTAGGCATAAGCTCTTTATGCTTGTGGTCAGAAACAGCCTTTACAGAATAGCCGAAATCCTCTCTCATCTTTTTAGGCAGATCGTATCCGTATTGCTGCTGGAGAAGAAATCCTATTCCGCCCTTGCCCGACTGCGAATTGATTCTTATAACATCGCCCTCATATTCTCTGCCTACGTCCTTTGGATCAAGCGGGAGATAAGGAACTGTCCAATGGTCGGGGTCCTTTTCCTCACGCCATTTCATACCCTTTGCGATAGCATCCTGATGCGAACCCGAAAATGCAGCAAATACCAGTCTGCCAGCATACGGTGTACGCTCGTAAACCTTCATTCTTGTAACTCTTTCATATATCTCAACCAGCGACGGCATATCTGAAAAGTCGAGCTTTGGATCAACGCCGTGAGTATACATATTCATAGCCAGAGTTACAATGTCAACATTTCCTGTTCTTTCGCCGTTTCCGAAGCAAGTACCCTCTATTCTGTCAGCGCCTGCGAGCAGACCCAGCTCGGAATCTGCAACTGCACAGCCTCGGTCATTATGCGGGTGAAGTGAAATAATAACATTTTCACGGTATTTCATATTGCTGCACATATACTCGATTTGCGAAGCATAAACGTGAGGCAAAGACATCTCTACCGTTACAGGCAGATTGATTATAACCTTTCTTTCAGACGTCGGCTGCCAAACGTCTAAAACGGCGTTGCATACCTCAAGGGCATACTCAGGCTCTGTTCCTGTAAAGCTCTCAGGCGAATACTCGAAAATGAAGTTGCCGTCGGTTTTTTGACGGTACTCCTCGCAGATTTTTGCACCGCTTACCGCAATTTCCTTTATCTCGTCCTTGCTCTTACGGAAAACCTGTTCTCTCTGAGCGAAAGACGTTGGATTATACAGATGTACTACTGCATTTTTACAGCCTTCAAGAGCCTCAAAGGTTTTCTTAATAATATGCTCTCTTGACTGCGTTAAAACCTGAATTCTGACGTCGTCGGGAATCATATTTCTCTCAATAAGGGTGCGGCAGAATTCGTATTCGGTTTCAGATGCGGCAGGAAAACCAATCTCTATCTCTTTAAAGCCTATCTTTACAAGATGAGTGAAAAACTCCAGTTTCTCCTCCAAACTCATCGGAATGATAAGCGCCTGATTGCCGTCTCTCAAATCTACAGAGCACCACATAGGAGCGTGGTCTATGTACTCTTTCTTTGTCCAGTTAAGACATTCATAAGGCGGCATATAATAGCCTCTTTGGTATTTTTGTACGTTTTTCATAATGATCCTCCCTTTACTTATAAATCATATACGCAGGTTTTTCCTGCTTGTGAAATTTCATCGGTTAATCAAAAACGCCCGTCTCCGAAAAACCAGAGACGAGCGAAATACCCGTGTTACCACTCTCATTTATGTACAGCTCACACTATACACCTCAGCCACATCTATCAATGTGTTACTCTGTAACGGGAGTTCCCGTATGCAGCTAATTAACATTCACCGCACCTGCTCAAGGACGAGTTATAGCCTTTCTCTAACACTGACTTGCACCGACCGTCAGTTCTCTGTGCTTAGAAGTAAAAGCCTTTGCTTCCTATCAAAGCATTTATAATATTGAAAGTATTTATAGTATATTACATATTATATGATTTGTCAAGCATTTTGTTATAAATTTTTTCTAAAAACTTTTTTGAAAAAAGTCTTGACAAAGTTGTTTTTATACTTTATAATTATATAGCTGTCAAACGGTATGCTAACTTTGCGCTGTTTGACTTTACATAGATCGGGATGTAACTCAGTTTGGTAGAGTGCTTGGTTTGGGACCAAGATGCCGCAGGTTCAAGTCCTGTCATCCCGACCAGCGGCGAGCCGCCGCAGGCTGTTCGCGTTTTATATTTGTTGAACGTGAATCTTTTATTTCCCGCGTTTTTACTTTTATTAATGTTATTAACTGCTATTATAAAAAAATTAGGTATTTTTTGTATTTTTGTCTTGACAACTTCATCAGACTATGATATAATTTAACTTACGTTATTTAAGCTGGTGTAGCTCAGTTGGTAGAGCAGCTGATTTGTAATCAGCAGGTCGGGGGTTCAAGTCCGTCCACCAGCTCCATTTTATGCTTATAAGGTCAATTAGGGTTAACCTTATTCGGTTCATTTGCTGAGTTAGGACTTGAACCCGAAAGGGCAAAAAGCGTTTAGAAAGGTTGACGGTGTCAAGCTTTTAGCTTTTTGGTCGCAGCGACTTTAGGAGCAAGACGCAGGTGCGCAGCACCGTCCGTCCACCAGCTCCATTTTATGTTTATAAATGCTTCTAAGTCAATAATTTAATATGGAAGAGTTCCCGAGTGGCCAAAGGGGGCAGACTGTAAATCTGTTGCTTTATGCTTCGGTGGTTCGAATCCACCCTCTTCCACCACCGGCGAGCCGCCGGAGCCTGTTCGCGTTTCACATTCTGTGGAACGTGAATTTTTATAACTCGCGTTTTTTATTTTACAATAGAATTTGCAGTGCAGTAACGTTGCATCCTGTTTGCGCATCAACAAGTGCGTGGACTCTCTTATTTATGCTTACGTTAGTAGTTACATCTCTTATCTGAGCATTAAAATTGGCGAGCCGCCGGAGCCTGTTCGTGTTTCACATTCTGTGGAACGTGAATTTTTGTAACTTGCGTTTTTTTCAATATAATTTGCAGTGCAGTAACGTTGCATCATGTTTGCGAATCAACAAGTGCATGGACTCTTTTATTTATGCTCACGTTAGTAGTTACATCTCTTATCTGAGCATTAAAATTGGCGAGCCGCCGGAGCCTGTTCGCGTTTCACATTCTGTGGAACGTGAATTTTGTAACTCGCGTTTTTATTTTACAATAGAATTTGCAGTTGCAGTAACGTTGCATCCACATCGCGTACTGAATTAGTATGCTGTTTTATTCTTGAATTAATATAAAGTGCAGAACTTAAAATCAACCGTAGGCAGTTAGTATTTAGCATTTGCAGAACGCAAATGGAGGTGCAGAATAAATGGGAATTATGCCGAATTGTGATGTAGAAAATATTATTTCTCTTTTTCACCGCCAAAAACCAATTAAATATACGATCAGGGAAATTCGCTTGCAGGCTGACGACAGCAGATGGGTGATTTATGTCGATTTATCTGACGGAAAATATGTTATCAAGATTGCCTCAAATAATTTTACAACAGCAGAGAGGGCCAATGCGTGGGCAGACCTGATTGAGGAATATGGAAAAATGGGGTACTACAGTCCATGTTTATTGCTCAGTAAAAACGAAAATTACGCAGAGTGTGCTACATTTAAAGGCAAGAAATGTATAGTTTGGGAAGAGGAGTTTGCGAAATATAACTTCATATGCGATTTGGATAAGTCTGCTTATACAGATAAGAACAATCGGTATACCTATCATGATGAACTTATTGCCTTCTTTGGAAAGGTGGGAAAAAAGCACTTTAAAGGCTTTCCCGGAAAATCAGGCTGGGTAAGATTAGAACCGTTCGGTCGTGGGGATTCTGTTGACGAAATAACCGAATGTGTTCAGACTTTAGATGCCCTTGTAAAAAGCGACGCTCCGCATTACATTAAGCGCTGGCAGGAAATATTAAGGCTATGGGAGCAAAATCGGAAGAAACTTCAGGAAGTATATCCTTTGCTGCCGACATCTGTTTTTCAGGGAGATTGGAGTGAGAGCAATCTTCTCCTTGACGATAACGGACATTTTAAGGGCATAATCGACTATAATCTTGCAGGTGAAGATACAGTCCTGAACATTTTTATGTCTATGATATTCTTTGGTTTAAGCTATCAGTGGAAAAAATCATCAAATCCTGATGATTTGCCGATTTTAAATGAAACAACACAAAACTCTGTTATTGAAATAATGCTGGAGACACTGAGAAGTTTTAAGAAATACTATCGCTTTTCCGAAACAGAGGTTTGCGCTGCGCCTTTACTGTATAAATATATTATCAGTATTGAATACAGTGAGATCAAGGCGTTTAAGCAATATTCAAAAAACGACAAAAAACTCAATCAGCTTTTTGATTTTATGGAGAACGAGCTAAAAAGAGATAATATTGATTTTCGCAGTGCAATGCTTTAATGTTGTATTAGAATAAAAAATGAAAAACCGCCCTGACAAAGGCGGTTTTTTCTTACATAATTATATTTTTTCATTTTCAATATCCAACAGCTTATCAATAGACATTTGCATCTCAGGCTTGCTGCGGTATGCTGTAATAACGGCAGTTTCATGTGGAGTTAAATAAGCATTTTTTGAAGGATTAGGTTCGTCAATCCAGCCCATAAGGTATCCCGGGTCGCATTTTAATATTTGTGAAAGTATAGAAACAGTTTGATGTTTTATGTTTTTTATTGTACCGCTTTCATATCTTTGAACGGTTGCATCTGTTACATTTAACTTTTTTGCAACATCAGCAAGTTTAAGTCCTAAACTTTCACGGCGTTCTTTAATTCTTTTATTTATCGTTCCCATTTTTGCACTCCTTATATTATTTATAATAACATAAACTTACTCACAATGCAAGATAATTTGATTAATTTCTAAAAAAAGGTTGACATTATGATAGTAATATGTTACAATAATTACGTGATACGTAATTATAGCAAAAGGAGCAATATCTTATGTACGAGTTGAAAACAGATGTTATTTCATTAAAAAATATAATGGTTGAAAAAGGCTATAAAAATGTAAAAGAACTTTCTAAGAAAAGCGGTATAAATAATTCATTATTAGAAAAGATTTTAGATGGAAAAATACAACCGTCAACATTTATTATGTGTAAATTAGTTGTTGCACTTGAAATTGATCCGAATATTGCAAGTAATATTTTTTTTAGTCCAGACTTACGTAATAAGTAATTTAATACCAAGATAAAAAATATTGAAGCAAGTAATTATATAACAATCGCGGGTCGGCTTATCATCCTCATTTGTATTCTATGTGAATTCTGCTAAGTATAAATTATTTATTCTATAGATTCCTACTTTTCTTCAAAAATATTTGTCTATATATTTAGTACTTATTTTAGGGATGTAAATAAGTTAAACATATCACATTGTTTTAGTAAATATTATGACAACAAAAAAAATAATATTAGAATGAATATTACAAAGGCAAATCACGTATTAATTGATAAGCAGATAGGGTCGGGAGCAGCTTATGAACTGCTATGGGATTAATGTACGGCTAATAGGCGGTAGTTTTTTATTCCTTAACTGCCGTCTTTATACCGTACAAATTTATTCAGAACTTTAAATGAAAAATTAATAAACACATAAAGGACAGCTTGTAATATGAGCTGTCCTTTTGTTTTCATCAATAGCATAATTAACTATTTTATTTCATATAAATTAAGCAATCAGAATACCCGTGAATAATAATCCTCGCATAAGCGAGGATAAGATTAATTGCAGCCCGGGCCGTTTTGTCTTTCACGGTTGTCGTAATTATTCTGATTTGAGTTAGACCACTGATTGTTCTCAGATTTCTTATTTTTGCTTTGGTTCTGGTTTTTGTTCTGATTCTGATTTTGGTTTTTGTTCTGATTTTGATTTTTCTCAGACATTTTTATCCCTCCTTTGCTGTTAATAGTTTTTGCAGTAATGAAAAAAATATACATTAATTTTATTTAATTTAACAGGCAAAAAAATTTTTCATATAATAAAAGGGAAGTTAAAACAAAAAATACAAGCATTTAAAATATTGAAAGGAGGTTGCTCTGTTCAGAGCAGACTATAATGGGAGTAAAATACAACAAATTGTTAGGAAAAAGGCTTGCTGACTTCAGTACTAAATATTACTATCCGCCTCTTAACACAGCTTCGAGAGGTCAGTGCGTATGGTATACTCAAGGACGTGCTAATGAAAAGGTAGGTGTATATATCGGTGCCAGAGGAAACGGCAGAGACGTTTATGAAAGCTGCAAAAAGGACGGCTTTCAGGTGTCAAAGTATCCTAAATCAAATTCAATAGCATGCTATAACGGCGGCACATACGGTCATGTTAGATATGTTGAGTATGTAATAGCCGACAATGTATATTACACAGAGGCTAACGAAAATTCTGACAATATTCTTAATGCAAATGACGGAAAACTGAAAAAGATGTCTTTGACAAGCTGGATGAACCAGCCAAATCTTCAGGGACACGTAGTTGTTAAGAAAGAAAAGCTGATAAACTTCAAAGTTACGACTGCAAATAAAAGTATAGGATTATATAAGTCTGCAAATACAAAAAAGAAAAACAAGGTCAAAAGCATTAAAACAGAAACGGTAAAGGTAGTTGCTGGAAGCGGAAGGATAAAAAACGGCAAGGATATAGTAAAGGTTTTATACGACAACCGATATTACTGGGCAATAAGAACGACAAAAGCAAAGATAAAGCAGTTACAAATGGTAAAATAGATTAAACACCCGACAGTGAAAACTGTCGGGTTTACTTTTTTTAATTCAACATATAAAATAAAATTAATTTAAACTGACACTAAACAGCACATAAAATCGGGTAAATTTAAAATCCAAGTGATATTATATTATCAGACAGGAGGAAAACACAATGGACTGGATAACAGGTATAAGAAGCGCAATAGATTACATTGAGGAAAACCTAACCGAAAAGCTGGATATAAACGATATTGCAGACAGGAGTTTTTCATCGCCTTATCATTTTCAAAGGGTGTTTGGCATTTTGTGCGGTTACACTGTCGGCGAATATATAAGATACCGCAGGCTTACACTGGCAGGTGCAGAGATAAGCGGAGGCGCTAAGGTAATAGATACAGCAATCAAATACGGTTATGAAAGTCCTGACAGCTTTACAAGAGCGTTTGTTAGGTTTCACGGCATAACGCCGTCGCAGGCAAAGAAAAGAAACGCTGACTTAAAGTCGTTTTCCCGAATGTCGATAAAAATTTCACTGGAGGGCGGAAAAATGTTAAATTACAAAATTGTAAACAAGCCGAGTATGATAATAACAGGTCTTAAAAAACACTTTAAGGGAGAACCCGGCGACAGGTATAATCAACAGCACGATTTTATGGTTGACGGCGGTACGAGATTTATAAGATACGCATTGCAGGGAATGGCAAACGACTGCGAGACAGAATACTGCGTTATTTCAGATATTGCCGACAGCGGTTATTCATTTACTATCGGTGCGGTCATACCCGAATATTTTAACAGCCACCTTGAAAAGACGTCAGGTAAATACGCCGAACTGTTAAGCGTTATAAAAGTACCCGAGCATCTGTATGTTCAGGTTGAAACGGAGCGTGGAACGAACTGCATAAACGAGCATCTTGATTTGCGTAAAAGGCTCATAAACGAGTGGCTGACGACTTCTCCGTATATTATTTCAGACGCACCTGAAATAACCGTTATTCACTTATTCAGCGAAAACAAAAAAGACAGCTATGTGGAGCTGTTGATTCCGATTGAGACGGATAAGGTATAATTAATGCCGCAGAGGGGTTCTCTGCGGTAATTTTTTGTTATAAAATTTTTCTTGACAAAAGGTTTATTATAGTGTAATATAACAATTGATATATAACAGTTGTTATATAAAGAGGTGATAAAATGCCGCCTAAGGTCAAGGTTACTAAAGAGGATATTGTTTCGGCGTCTGTTGATATTATACGGAAGTACGGCGCAGAAGGACTGAATGCAAGGTCTATAGCAGATAAACTGGGTTGTTCCACCCAGCCGATTTACAGTAATTATTCCACTATGGAAAAGTTGAAAGCAGATGTTATAGAATATGCAGGTGCGATTCATCAGGAGTACAATAAACGTGCAGTAAAAGACGCTGATTATCCTGCTTATAAAGCAATAGGAATGTACTATATCCGCTTTGCAAAAGAGGATAGAGAATTGTTTAAACTTCTTTTTATGCGTGATCGTTCAAAGGAAAAAATGCAAATTAATAAAGAGGAGTTTGCAGATATAATTGATCTTATATCTCAAAGCATAGGGATAAGCAAGGACGAGGCTTATCTTTTTCATACAGAGATGTGGATATACGTTCACGGAATAGCGGTAATGATTGTAACTTCATTTTTAGATTGGGATACTGAAACTATAAGTCAAATGCTAACAGATGTATATCAAGGATTGAAAATAACATATCAGAATAGGAGGACGAATAAATGAACATTATTGAAATAAATGGGTTGACCAAAAAATTCAAAGACATTACCGCAGTTAAGGATTTGAGTTTCAAAGTTAAAGAGGGAGAGCTTTTTGCGTTTTTGGGATTAAACGGAGCAGGCAAGAGTACGACTATATCAATAATGTGCGGTCAGTTGGAAAAGGATAAGGGCAAGGTTATTATCAACGGAGCAGACCTTGACAGCAATGTTGACAGGATCAAAAGCGAGTTGGGAGTTGTTTTTCAGAACTCGGTTTTGGATAAGGCTTTGACGGTGAAAGATAATTTGCAGAGCCGTGCGGCTCTTTACGGAATAACTGGTAAAAAGTTCAAGCAAAAACTAAGAGAGCTTTCTGAACTTCTGGAATTTGAGGACTTGCTCAAACGTACAGTCGGTAAGCTGTCGGGCGGTCAGCGGAGGAGGATTGATATAGCAAGGGCATTGCTTCACAGCCCAAAAATTCTTATTCTTGATGAGCCTACCACAGGTCTTGATCCGCAGACTAGAAATACTCTTTGGAATGTTATTTCACAGCTTAAAAAAGAAAATAAAATGACTGTATTTCTTACTACCCATTATATGGAGGAGGCTTCCGACGCAGATTACGTTGTGATTTTAGACAACGGAGAAATTGCCGCAGAGGGTAGGCCTTTGCAGTTAAAGAATACGTATACGGGAGATTTTATCACGCTTTATAATTCGACAAAAGAGCAGGCTGATATGTTAGGAATGAAATATGAAACGGTTCGTGATGGTTTTCGCATAGCTGTACCGAACACAGAAACTGCTACCGAATTGATAGTCAAATATCCTGATGTATTCATAGACTATGAAATATTAAAGGGTAAAATGGACGATGTGTTTCTTGCGGTAACAGGCAAGAAACTAACGGAGTCGGAAAACACTTCAAAGGGGGAAACATAAATGAAATCGCTTATTATGCTAGTTAGGCGGAATACCAAACTGTTTTTTAAGGATAAGGGAATGTTTTTCACTTCTCTGATAACGCCGATAATATTGCTAGTGCTTTATGTTACCTTTTTGGGCAATGTTTTTCGTGATACCTTTTCTATGTCATTGCCGAAGGATTTTAATGCACCCGAAAAGCTGATAAACGGTTGTGTAGGCGGTCAGCTTTTTTCATCGCTTCTTGCTGTTTGCTGTATAACGGTTGCGTTTTGTTCTAATATGCTGATGGTTCAGGATAAGGTAACCGGTGCCAGATGCGATTTGACCATTACACCTGTTAAAAAATTTACTTTAGCTTTCGGCTACTATATTTCAACTGCTTTGACTACTTTAATTATTTGCTTGATTGCTGCAGCAGCGTCATTTATTTATCTTGCAAATGTCGGTTGGTATATGTCGGCGGCAGATGTTATGCTGATTATTTTAGACGTTTTCTTACTTGTAATGTTCGGTACTGCACTGTCATCTATAATTAATTTCTTTCTCACATCACAGGGACAGATGTCTGCTGTAGGAACTATAATAAGCGCAGGTTATGGCTTTATCTGCGGAGCATATATGCCTATTTCTCAGTTCGGCGGAGGCCTGCAAAAGGTTTTGTCTTTTTTACCCGGTACATACGGTACTTCTTTAATCCGCAATCACGCTATGAGAGGCGTGTTTAATGAAATGGACTCACAGCATTTTCCGCCTCAGGTTATTGAGAACATTAAAGATTCTATCGACTGCAATCTGTATTTTTTCGGCGATAGGGTAAGCACAAGTGCAATGTATGTTATTTTAGCGGGAGCTGTTGCCGTTTTGCTGCTTGTTTATATTGTTATTAACGCTCTGAAAATCAGGAAATAGGTTATAAAAATATTTTTTGTTTTCTAAAAAAATATTTATTGACAAATTTATGAAAATATAGTATTATAAATTTAAGCCATTTGGTTTAGAGATAAACGGAGAAATATTATGACTACATTAAAGTATATTTTAAAAAACATATATATTTCAATGCGAAAATCCCCAGTGATTTTCGCATTATTTATATTATGTAATATTGTGTCAGTTCTTGTAATAGTTTTCTCCCATGGTGTTTATCAGAATTATGCGTCTAAATTGGTTTCAAATGATTCAGAATGGGAGTCTAGATGGTTCAAAAGTGATGAGGAGCCTTCAATTTCTTTTGGAAATATAACTGACACCATGAATGATGAAAGTGTTATTAATTATCGTGCAGATGGAGTAAGTACGCTTGGCGAGTTCAGACAGGTATTGGATCTGCTTGATGAAAAAACAAAAAGCTCTTTTACAGGATTTTATATGATCTATAATTTTAAGGATACATATAATTTTAAAGCCGAAACAAATGAGAATATGACTATAACAAGCTCAGATGGTGATATGGATGATGACGGTAATCTTCTTATAAGCAGGCTTGAATATGATTCTTCTGCTCATCAATATGGACTATATTCTGGTTTTGCTGAAAATGCTGGTATTTTAGAAGGAAGATATTTAACACCACAGGAGGAGCTTGAAGGAAAACATGTTATTTATCTGCCTAGTGGTAGCGATACCAGCTTAATAGGAAAGAAAGTCGAGTTTATGGGTATGCAATTAGAGGTAATCGGTGTTGCTGACCCTGAGGTTTTAGGTCAATATATAGTTCCTTTTAAACTGTTGCCTGATGATTTGACTTTTGATGAGGTAACTATAATGGCTGATAAGCCAATCAGCACTGAAACATATAGAAAAATTAAGGAGGCGTTTACAAGCGTATACGGCGATAGGGCAAATTTCCCTGAGTTTGAGACAGTAGACCCGACCGAGCAGACCTTTTATGCGTCAATTATGCTGATTTCAATAGCGTTATCTGTACTTGCTGCGATAAACCTTGCAATATTGTTCAGATATATTATGCACACACGCAGAAAAACGCTTGCAATTTTCAGGCTGTCGGGCTGCACGAGAATAAAAATTCGCATAATGTATTTGGCT
This sequence comes from uncultured Clostridia bacterium, assembly GCA_947627045.1. Taxonomy (GTDB): domain Bacteria; phylum Bacillota; class Clostridia; order Oscillospirales; family Ruminococcaceae; genus UMGS1601. The sequence goes on along the minus strand of CANQUM010000010.1, from coordinate 27,232 downwards.
GAGGTTGCAGGAATATCAATAATCATATTTGGATTATGTTCGGCGTTGTATCATTATATAATTATGCCTAAGCTTACGTTTGCATTTCCCAGAATACAAGAGGTATACTCTTTAAATACATATTTATATCTGTTTGCAATATTTATAATTATTTTGTTAGTGGCTATAAATATAATATTTTCGTTAAGGGTTGAAAAACAGCCTGTTGATATGTTAAAAAAGGCAGGTGATAAGTGATGCTTTGGCTGGGGTTAAAAGAATTTTTCAGAAGAATTTATACTAATATATTTACTGCACTTCAGTTATCAGCAGTGTTTTTGATTCTGTTGGCTATAGTATCAAGCGTTCAGTCAAGAACCGAGTTCTATCTGCCTGTAAAAGATCACCTTGAGGGTGAAGGTGTATATACAACGAGCATATCTGATGAAAACGGTATTATAAATGAAGATGATTTAATAAAAAAATATCCTGAGGTCGATTCAGTTTTTACTTCTTATACACCTGATGTTTTTTATCCTGACAGTGATGGAAAATTCATTTCATACACTGATGAGATAATCAATATGTATACGCCAAAGCTGGAATCGGGCAGGTGGTTTAAAAGTTCAGACAATTCGGCAAATACGCTTTACGGCGTCATAAGCAGCAGAAGCGGTTTGGAAGTAGATGATACTGTATCGGTGATTAATGTTACATATAACCAGAAAACCGACCCTACATTTACGCATCCGATAGAAAAGAATCTTACTGTAAAAATAATAGGAGTATTAGACGAAAAGGCACAGGTTTTCGGTGCAGACACTTATATTACAAATAGCGACGATTTCAGAAATTTATACGGTGATTATGATGAATCGAAGATGCCGCTTTTGGTGTTAAGCCAGAGCCAGTTAAGCAAAAACGGTGTAAAATACTCAATAAGCGGCAATAAGCAAATAATAAAATATAAAAGCGGTTTATCAGATGAAAAAATTGAAGCACTGAATAAAGAGTTTAACTCTGTCAGTGTAATGACATTGAACAAATTCAGTTCTGCCTCTAAGCTGTATGTATACGAGCAGATCATAAAACTGCTGCCGCTGCTTATCTGTATCGTATTACTTGTAATAGTAAGCACGGTTTCAATTTCGGCTCTTAATGTCAAAGGGGGCTTGAAAACTTATTCGATTTTCTATGTATGCGGCTCTGACAGAGGACAGTGCTTAGGGGTATGTCTTATTAACAGCATACTTACTGCGGGTTTGGCAGCAGTCGTTTCTGTTATACTTATGAACATTGGAAGTATAAGCGGTTTGCTGGGAGCAACTGTAATTAAGGCAAGCAGTTTGGGAATTCTGGCGTGTGCAATTGCGTTCATACTTCATATTATATGTTCTATGGTTATGCCTATAACGCTTATGAGCAAAGGAACATTAAAAGACAATCTGTCTGCAAATGAGTAGTTAATACAGTGTGCTTGACATTTTTTCATAATAATTGTAAAATAAGTTATTGTAATTTAAAAACAGGAGATGTTATTTTGAAACGTATTAAAATTATATTAACTGCAATATTTATGATTATGATGTGTATGAGCTTTACAGGCTGCGGCGATAAAAGCGATTCTGATTCCGCAGAAAAGGGAATGCAGACAGGCAGCTTTGTAATTCAGCTGTTTCCGGAGTATGCACCGAAAACCGTTGAGAATTTCAAAAGCCTTGTTAAGTCGGGCTTTTATGACGGTCTTACCTTTCACAGGGTAATGGACGGTTTTATGGCTCAGGGAGGAGATCCTGAGGGTACCGGTTTGGGCGGCTCTGATAAAACTATTATTGGCGAATTTGCTCAGAACGGCTTTACGCAAAACACTCTTTCCCACACAAGAGGAGTTGTTTCTATGGCAAGGGGCAGTAATGATATGAATTCTGCGTCTAGTCAGTTCTTTATTTGTTTTGTAGACAGCACGTTTCTTGATGGTCAGTATGCGGCTTTCGGCAAGGTAAATGAAGAAGGTATGAAGGTCGTTGATAAGTTCCTTACAGTTGAGAGAACAGATTCAGGAGAAGAAAAAAACGTGCGTCCTGTTACGCCAATTACGATAAAATCAGCTAAAATGATAAACGAGACTTCTGACGGACACGAGCAGGTAGAGATGACCGTCGAATATAAACCTGCATGATGCTGATTTATTCTATTGCCTTTGGGTAATTCTTTAATGTAGTTACTTTTAGAAATACAGTACTGAAAACAGCGATAAAAACAAGAGCGTTCGGAAAAATTCTGAACGCTTTTCTTGTCTCTCGCTTCTGGCTTCTAGCCTTTAACTTCTTGCATCTAAGTGCTAGTCTGCCGAATGTAACAATATTAAACTGTCCAAAGGCGCAGAGCCGCCGGAGGTTCTAAGGCGGTCTTGCTAAATTTCGATTTTTATGGTAAAATTACTGCATAAGATAAAATTTGAAAGAAACTGTTCAGGAGAACTGCAAAAAGGAGTATACTGTATGGATAATAATGTTTTTCTGAATGATGACTTTTCAGCCAAAGAGAATATAAACAGCGAAAAAAATACCGAGCTTGCGAAAAGGTCAGATAAACTTAGAAAAATCACAGAGAACACTTATGAGGCAGTCTTTGAAATAGATGTAAATAACAATCAAGCGTATAAAATTTTCATTAAAGACGGAACGCCTTTAAGCAGTGAATTTTTAAACGATAAAATATCGTATTCACGGTTGTGCAGACTTATTCTAAAAGAAATGGCAGACAGTGAAGATATTGAAAATCTGACTGCTTTTTTATCTCCTGAAAGAGTAAAAAAAGCAAAGCAGGAGAAAAACGTCAAAAATGATGAAAGACTGCAGTTTAGGGTCAAAGATACATCACCTGTAAAATGGAAAGAGTGCAAAATAGTATACTGTCGGGATAAATCAGCAAAAACAGACCTATGTACGCTAAGAGATATTACGAATGAAAAAAATTACGAAATAAAATACAATGCACAGTCTGAACTGATTTATGCAACTCAAAATTCCGAAAGAGAAACTATTAGGGATTTCATTCAATCGGTAAAGAGCATATATAACGCAGTTATAGAATTAAACTACACAACGCTTGAGTGCTTTGCATACGAGTTTGCCGATGACAGTATCATAAAGAAAAGGATAAGCGATGATCTAAAGGAGTTCATAAAGCATTTATCGCAAAGCTATGTTTTTTTCGAAGACACCCAAAAATTTTTATCTTTTTTTAGCTTGGGCAATGTATCTGAACTTTCTCAAAAAAAGACAGATAATATTGAAGTGATTTTAAAACTGCGAAACAGTGAAAATTCAAGAGCTGCCTATGAGTGGCATTTATTAACGGCAAGGCTTGCGAAAAATAAAAACGGTGAGATAATTCTCACAGTATTTTTCAAGAATATAAATATAAGTGAAACGGAAAGAATCAAAAACCGAAAAATTCTGGAAAGCAATTTGGCTCAGACACAGAACAAACTGAAAATTAAAGAGCAGTATAAAAACGCATTGACAGAAGGGTCTTATTTCTGTTTTAATGCAAGTGTTGACAGAGATCTAATCGAGACGGATTGCGTGGACGCTGACGGAAACAGTCTTATGAAAGCGGTCGGGTTGTCTGCTCCGTGCAGATTATCAGACTTTGCAAAAAGATGGGTCGAAAGATATGTTGTAAAGTCGGAAAATTCGGCAGTTGATATAAGCAGATTTGACCTAGAGGTTTTATTGGAAAATTATAAAAACGGTAAACGATTCTATAAGGGCGAATACAAGATAATAGCTACTACGGGAAAAATCCGCTGGCTTGAGTGTTATACTCTTCTTTTAAAAACAGATTATGATAATGAACTTATGATGCTACATTATGCGTTGGATATAACCGACGAGAAAAGAAAAAAGACGATTATTTAGCATGGCAGCTTAATAATCTTCTTTCAAGGAAGGGTCAAGTATGATTATACAAACAGACAAAAAGGTAATATTAGCGTCTGCCTCACCGAGAAGGAAAACGCTTATAAAATATTTATTCGGAGAATATGAGGTCGTGCCTTCAAGCATTAATGAGGACGACTATAAAATGCTGTCCCCTTATGAGATGCCTGAATTTCTTGCAACCCAAAAAGCTAAAGACATTTCAAAGTCTCACCCTGATGAAATCGTTATAGGCTGTGATACGTCGGTAGTTCTAGGAGAAAGAGTTTTGGGAAAACCTAAAGATGAAGTTCAGGCAAGGAATATGCTGTCGCTGTTATCAGACAAAACACATAAGGTAATAACGGGCGTGTGCATTATCTGCGGAGATAAAGCTATGTCGTTTTCTGTTTCTACAGACGTAACCTTTTACGAGCTCGATGATGAAGAGATAGACGAGTATGTTAAGTCGGGAGAGCCTTATGACAAAGCCGGCGGATACGGTATACAAGGTCTCGGCTCTGTTTTTGTAAAGGAGATCTCAGGCGATTTTTACAATGTTGTGGGGCTTCCCGTTTCAAGGCTCTACAGAGAAATGATAGAATTTCTTAACCTTATTGACGGATAATATATAAAGCTTAGTCAAAGATATTCTTCAGATTTTTCTCGTTCTGGAAATCATAAATATGCAGTGTGTTGTTTTGGTCTAACGTGGCTAGGAAAATATCCTTGACTTTTTTGCCTCTTGCAGAAAGCTCTCTGTTGAGCCATGTTTCGTCCACTCCGCAGTATTTGAGGTTTTGGCTCATAATTTTGCCGTCGATTATTATATTCAGATTGAGGTATTCGGGCTTTGGCATTGGGTCGAGTTTTAAATCGCCTGCTGTAACAGGACGATACTCAGAACACGGAAAAAAGCTGATTTCTCCGTTGTTTTCCATAATGGCGTAGTTTATTTGCGAAATGTCGAAATACCCGTTTGTTCTTGCCTTTGTCAAGAGGTCGTTGATGTCGAGCTTTGCCTTTTTCAAATTCTCGCTGTATATTTTACCGTTTTCTATCAACAGCAATGTTCTTCCTGAGAATAAACGGCGGCATTTTATTGATTTTATAGTCAGCACTGAAAACAAAAATACCACAAGACCGTATACTATCATTGCAATAACTGCTGTTATGATTTCGTCTGCCTGACGGGAAACGGAAAGCTCTGCTGCAATAGAGCCTATAGTTATACCGTTTATATAGTCGAACATATTAAGCTCAGATATTTGCTTATTACCTAGCAGCTTTGAGATAAGAAACATTATTACAATAGACAGCAGCGACGCACCTATTACTTTTACTACTAACATATTCTATCACCCTTTAATAACATTATAGAAATTCTGATACAAAATTAGAATTATATATGTTAGTATTTTCAGGGCGCTTAAAAATATACAATAAATATCAGTCAGTTTCAAGCCGGTGAATATTATGAAATTATTTAAAAAAAGCAAAAATAGTACGCCGATAAAGGAGCTTTTGTCATTTAACGGCAAGGGCATTTCCTATGCAGTCGAGCGCATAAACGGAGAGGAAGTAACTCTTGGAAAATCAGGTGCAATAACAGTTACCGAGAAAGAGATCATAATAGTATGCGACGGCAAAGAAGTTTTCAGGTGTTTTACTAAAGGTGCAACTATGTCTGTTCTTTTGAGCGGAAACGGCTGTGATATAAAGGGCAGCGACCAACTCGGTACAAGACGGCATATTGTGGCGTATTATAATGAGTGGAAATAAAATTCTTTTAAATCTGAATATATATACTTTAATACCACCCTGACCTCTCAAGGTGGTATTTTTCTATTGTATACCAAACTTATGAGTCGGCATTCTTGAAATTAATCTGTTAAACAAAACTTCCCTTGCCTTTTCTTCAAGCGTATCGTCAAGAGGAATCATCTCAGCCGAATTGCCACTGTGCTCTGCACAGTATTTTATTATATGATCGGCAAGCTTCGGGTTCTTAGAAAGCAACGGCCCGTGCAGATAAGTCGCTATAACGTTTTTATCAAAATAGCCCTCGTCCTCACTCTCAAAACGGTTGCCGTTTCCGTAAAGCACCCTGCCGAACGGCTTTTCAGTTTTTGAGGTCTGACCCCCGTGATTTTCAAAGCCTATTATCTTAGACATCTCTCTGTTAAGCTCTGCCTCTATAATTATATTACCAATGCACCGCTTGCTCTTATTAAGCGACGCCGCAGTATGGTATGGGAACATTCCAAGACCGTCTATTACCTTGCCGTTGGAATCCTTGTAATACTCCCCCATAAGCTGATACCCACCACAGATGAGCAGAAAAAAAGTGCCGTTATCAAACGCTTTCATAATTTCATCACGGCAGCTTTGAAGATCCTCCGCTAAAAGCTGCTGCTCGAAATCTGCCCCTCCGCCGAGATATATCAGATCATAGCTTGAAAAGTCAGTATCCTTCGTTCCTACGCTGTGATGTTCAACGGCTGTTTCAATGCCCCTCGCTTTTGCTCGGTAACTCAAAACCTCAATGTTTCCGTTATCGCCGTAAAGGTCAAGCATATCAGAATACATATGCAATATTCTTATCTCTCTCATAATCATTTTTCCCTTTGGTTTTTTTCTATATAGTTAATTACAGCAGTCCTCGTCGGCTGAACCGAAGTGTAATTAGCAATTATAAACTTCTCGCCCCCCGTTGAAAATAAATTTTCAACCGCTTCGTCCAAATCCGGATATACCTCTATTCTTGAAGGGTCATATCCGCTTGTTTTTATTCTTATCGCAATATCATAAGCCCGCCTTCCGCTTGTAATTACTCTCGTAACGTCCTTGAAAACTTCAAAGTTTATATCCCATATCCACGAAACATCATAGCCGTCGGCAAGATTATCGTTTAGCACAAACATAAGCTCCTTTTCGCAGTTGGTCTCGTTCATAACACGAATAGTCATATTCGCTCCGACAGGATTCTTTGCAAGGTTTATAACCGCATTGCTCTTTCCGATACTGAATTTCTCCATTCTGCCGTTGTTCACTTCAAATGTGTCAAGGGTATCTCTTAGAATATCATCGTCTATGTCATACAGCTTCGCAGCCGCACATACAGCCGCCATATTGTATACATAGTATATACTCTGATTGTTTATATTGTACTCCCTTCCGTCAACGGTAAAATGACGGTTTTCAAGGTCTACATTTTCCACCTTTAAGTAAATTTCATTATCTCCAAATCCGCACTTAGGACATTTAAAACGTCCTATATGAGAATACTGATAATACTCATATTCAAGCGCTCCTCCGCAAATAGGGCAGAACTTCCCCTCGCCGACCTCGTGGATTTTATCCGTTGCGTATTTATACTTATCAACGCTGAAATACTTTACGTTTTTATTCTCCGGGTTGGCTTGTCCCAAACGTGCGACGTTCGGGTCGTCGGCGTTTAAAATGACATTTCCCTGAAAGGTCTCCAAAAAGCTCTTTACCTTCAGAATTAGAGTTTCAACCTCGCCGTTTCTGTCAAGCTGGTCTCTGAAAAAGTTAAGAACAATAAGAGTCTCCAGCTTCAGCTTTTTGAATATAACAGGTACGTGCGATTCGTCAATTTCAAGAACAAGATAGTCTGCGTGTATCTTACCAGTAGGAGAACACAGCTTCAAAAATAGAGAAACTATTCCCGTATCGAGGTTATTGCCCAGCTTATTTGTAATTACATTCTTTCCGCTCTGCTCGAAAAGATGATTTACAAAATTGGTAACAGAAGTCTTTCCGTTTGTGCCCGTTACCGCAATAATAGGGCAGTCCACCTTGAAATAACCAAGTATATTCTTGTTTATTCCAAGCAGAATAAGTCCCGGAAGATTTCCCGCACCCTTATGTAAAAGCTGTAATACCTTTACTATCAGCTTTCCAAATTGCAGTGTTAAAAAGTTGTATAATCTCATTATATTCTCCTAATATTTTTTGGCTTTACGCTTCGGCTTTGACTTTCCGCTTAGCTTTTCAGGCTTTATCTTCATTATATAACGCCACGGACGTTCTAAATCTCTGGGTCTTGCATAGCCTATTCCCACTCGCTTATCACGCCTTATTCTCGCCTTTACGCCCATATCCTCTATCCACAGCGTATCATTATCATATATCTGCTGCCAATTAGCGCTCATATCAATGCCTAAATGCTTTGTCAGCTTGCCCGGACCATTGTAATTCCCCTCGCAGGCACGAATCAATACCGCCTGAGGATCACCCTCATCTCCTGTTACAATATTTATTAGACAATGTATTCCGTAGCACAGATATACATATACCGTTCCTGCACTCCCCCAAAGAATTTTCGTTCTTTCGGTCTTGCCTCTGTGAGCGTGGCAGGCGGTATCGTCTGTTCCTTTATACGCTTCTGTTTCGGTAATCATCAAACGTCTTTCCTCGCCGTCAACAATATGAACAAGCGTCTTGCCCAAAAGCTCAGGCGCTACCTTTAAAACGTCTCTGTTAAAAAAATCATATCCAAGCTTCATTGTTCTGCCTTTCATTAAACTTTATTTGCCTTCAGCCTTTCTACAAGCTCTTCATCGGGCGTTACATAAACCGTGTGATAATTTGTGAAAATAACCATTCCCGGCTTAGCTCCGTTAGGCTTTTTTACATACCTTATCTCTGTATAATCAACAGGCACATTTGAAGACTTCTTTGCACTTGAATGATATGCCGCAATTATACAAGCCTCCTCGATAGTTCTGTCAGGAGGGACCTCTCCTCTGCATTTTATAACAGTATGCGAGCCTGTTATCTTCTGCGTGTGCAGCCATATATCTGCTTTGTCGCTGTCCTTTAAAGTCAGCCTATCGTTTTGCCTGTTGTTTCTCCCTACAAGAATTTCATAGCCGTCAGATGACAGAAATTTTATAGGCGGCAAAGCCTTCGGCGGCTTGCCCTTTATGCGTGAGCTTCTTATATACCCCTGCTCTGCAAGCTCTGCTCTAAGCTCGATAACGTCGCTCTCTGTTTCTGCACGGGTAAGCGCGTCAAATACGCTGTCTATATATCTTAATTCCTCCTCGCCGTTCTTAATAAGCGAGGTAAGCATTTTCTCGGCAGTGTCTGCCTTTCGGTATTCGGCATAATACTTCTGCGCATTCTGTGATGGCGTAAGCCTCTTATCAAGCTTTATCTTAACTGTCGGCATACCCTCTTTTGTGTAATCCTCAACTTCGGCATGACCCATTCCCTTTTCAAGCCTGTAGATGTTTGACATTATCAGATCGCCCTTTAGCTTAAGTGCGTCACGCTCCGCACATTCTTTAAGCTCCTCCCGCTGATTGGCTATACGCCTTGCTATCCTGTCAGACGTGCTTACCAAAAACTTAAACAAATCAGATGCTCTTTGCTTTGTTCTTGCCATTCTGTCTCTTGCCGAATAGAAAAAGTCTAAAAGCCCGCAGGCAGAATCAAAATCCTTTGTTACCATCAGACTTTCGTACTGATTGATACTGCAAAAGCAGAAATCCTTTAACTGACCTTCCTTTGTTCTCAAGACCGTAAACCTGTTTTTGTGGGAAGTTATCTCGTCTGCCGTTTTATTTATGAAAAACAGCGCTCTGTCGATTTCATCATCGTTCAGTTCAGAGCATATCTTCTCACCGCCCCTCAAAGCGAAAAACTCGATCTCACGGGCAAACACAGGGGATATTCCCTCGAAAATCCTTGTGAGTGCCTTTGAAAAAATCTGCTTTGAATATTCAGAAATACTTTTCTTAAACTCATCAATGGTAAAATCAAATATCGACAGCCTTTTATCCTTAGGCGGAACCTGATATGCCATTCCCGGAAGAACCATACGAACGCTTGACATATCCTGACCAACACGCTTTATGCTGTCTATTATCTTTCCCTCTGAATCAATCAAAATGAGATTTGAGCGTCTGCCCATTATCTCAACAGCAAGCGTGAAACGGCATATATCTCCCATTTCGTTTGCAGAATCAAAGTCGAAATATAGTATTCTTTCATAACCGTCCTGTCTGATCTTTATTAGCTTTCCGCCCGACAAATGCTTTCTCATAAGCATACAGAACATAGGCGGAACTTTTGGGTTTTCGATTTGTGCGTTTGTTATGTGAACTCTTGCCGTTCCTGCGCTGGTGTTAAAAATCAGCTTATATGCGCCCTCACGGGTGCGAATGGTGAAAAGTATCTCCTCCTTCGACGGCTGATGTATCTTTTCCGCCCTGCCGCCTATCAAAACGCTTTCTAGCTCTTTTTTTATTAAATTTAAAAACACTCCGTCAAGAGCCATTTAAGCACTTCCTTTATTTTAGATAGTTATTCTGCTTTTCCAAAATACAAAATCAACCTTTTGCGTCATACCAGCTTTTGCCCTCGTTTACATCCGCTTTCATAGGCACTTTAAGCTTAACTGCGTTTACCATTTCCTCTCCGAGAATAGCTTTTGCCTTTTCCTTATCCTCAATTGACGACTCGATAATAAGTTCGTCGTGAACCTGCAAGATCAGCTTTGCATTAAGCCCTTCTGCTTTGAGCCTCTTATAGACCTTAACCATAGCGATCTTTATTATATCCGCCGCCGCCCCCTGAATAGGAGCGTTCATAGCGGCTCTTTTTCCGAAAGCCTGAAGCATTCTGTTTGACGCTGAAAGCTCAGGGATATATCTTCTTCTGCCGAAAATTGTTTCCACATAGCCGTTCTTTATTCCGTCCTCGACGGTTTTATCCATAAATTCCTTTACCTTAGGATAGTGATTCAAATAGTCGTTGATATACTTTTTAGCCTCTGCAACAGATACGCCTATATCCTGCGAAAGCGAATAAGCACCTATTCCGTAGATTATTCCGAAATTTACAGCTTTTGCTGTTCTTCTCATCTCAGGCGTAACAAAATCCTCAGGCATATCGAAAACCTTTGCCGCAGTTGAAGCATGTATATCCTCGCCGCTGATAAAAGCGTTCTGCATATTTTCGTCTCCGCATACTGAAGCTAAAACCCTCAGCTCGATTTGACTGTAATCGGCGTCAAGCAGCATATTGCCGCTGTCTGCAACGAAGAACTTTCTCATATTTCTGCCTATTTCTTTCCTTACGGGAATGTTCTGCATATTAGGCTCTGTTGACGATATTCTGCCCGTTCTCGTCTCCGTCTGCTTGAATACAGAGTGAACTCTGCCGTCATCGCCGATAAGCTTTAACAGACCGTCTACATAAGTTGAGTTGAGCTTTGTCAGCGTTCTGTAATCCAAAATCATCGGAATAATAGGGTGAATGTCTTTAAGCGATTCAAGCACCTCTGCATTGGTAGAATAACCGCTTTTTGTTTTCTTTTTGCAGGGCAGTGAAAGGTCTTCAAAAAGAACCGCTCCTAACTGCTTAGGCGACGATATGTTGAACTCTTTTCCAGCCAGCTCATAAATGCTGTTTTGAAGCTCGTCTATCTGTTCTTTAAGCCCTTTTCCGAACTCCTCTACGCCCTTTATGTCTACCTTAACTCCTTCGCACTCCATAGACGCCAAAACCTCGCAAAGAGGCTGTTCAACATCGTATAAAAGCGATTGCATAGCTTTTGTTTCAATTTCAGCTTTAAGCCTTATGCACAGGTTTTTAAGCGACGAAATATCTGCGTATTCCTCCATATCGCGCCGGTAGGTTACCTTATATGTTGCACATAAATTCTCAACCGAATAATCGCTTGCCTGAGATTTTAACAAGTATCCTGCCAAGTCGCAGATAAACCTTATATTTTTCAAGTCAAAACCGTTTGAAAAAGCAAACTTATACGCCTCTTTACATTCAAAGCACAGCTTATCAATGTCAGATTCAAATATCTTTTTGATAATCTCTTTATCCTCGGTATAGTATGCCTTATCATCAAACAGAATTTCAAGATAAGCATTATCATTTTTACTTCTGAAAATAAAATATACCTCTTTTTTGCTCTGAATCATACTGTTTACTGTATCATCAGTCAGAACACTTACCTCTATTTCAGGCAAATCGCTTTTTTCCATATCAAATATTGACGACTGACTTCCGTCTTCTGACGAAACATTCTTCAAATCAAGTCTTTCAAGCAGTTTATACATCTCAAGCTCAGAAAGAGTTTCTGCCAGCGCTGTTTTGTCAACCGCACCCGTCTTATACGAATTTATATCGGTATCTATAGGCACATTTAAGACGATTTTGCCTAAAAATCTGCTTTCATATGCCATATCCTTTCCGACCTCCAGCTTAGCCTTAACTCCGTTAGGCAGGTCAGATTCTCTGAACTCCTCATAAAGTCTGTTGATATTCCCAAACCTCTGTATAAGACTGTATGCCGTCTTCTCGCCAATTCCCTTAACTCCTGAAATATTATCGCTTGCGTCTCCCATAAGAGCCTTAACATCGATCATCTGCTCGGGTTCAACGCCGTATTCCTCCCTTATCCTTTCGGGTGTATATACCTTTGTCTCCTTTGTTCCTGCCAGTCTGACAGTAACATTTTCCCTCACAAGCTGAAAGCTGTCTCTGTCGCCTGTCAGAATAAAACATTCGTTTCCGCTTTTTGAAAATATGTCTGATACAGTGCCTAAAATATCGTCTGCCTCATAGCCCTCGACTTCAACTATTTTAACCCCAAGCTCCGATAAAATCTCCTTGATTTTCGGCATCTGCATTGCAAGCTCGTCGGGCATTCCCTTTCTGTTTGCCTTATAGCTCGATACCGCTTTGTGCCTGAATGTCGGCGCTTTAAGGTCAAATGCAACAGCTGTACAGTCGGGTCTTACCGTTTCAAGCTCTTTCAGATAAATGTTCATAAAGCCTGTTATGGCATTTGTAAAAAAACCTTTATTGTTGGAAAGCAAACGTATTCCGTAAAACGCCCTGTTCATTATGCTGTTTCCGTCAATTGCCAATATTTTCATTTCTATCCTCCGTGTTTTCGTATAAACTATACAGTGCCTTAAGCTCGTCCGAAAAGCCTGCTCCGTCCTCAGACTGTGTATAAAACTGCGGTTCTACCCTCATAAAAGGCTTTGAACCTTTCTTGCCCTCAACCAGAATCAGCCAAGGCGAAGTGTCTTTATTTTTAGAAACGAACCTCGCTCTTTTAGGCTCAAGATTATTCTTCCTCATAGCGACCATTATATCGCAAAGCCTTTCAGGTCGGTTGCAAATGCACAGTCTTCCGCCGAACTTTAAATTCCGTGACGCTGATAAGCAAACGTCGTCAATATTACAAAGCACTTCGTGCCGTGCTATTGAGCTTGACTCGGTATCGTTTTTTATACCTGCTCCGTCAGCCTTATACGGCGGATTGCAGATAATCAAATCAAGCTCCTCGTTTGATTTGAAATCCTTTAAGTCGCCAAGCACGGGTATTATCTTCCCCGCAGTTTTTGATTTTTCAACCGACAGACATAACTGGTCATAAGCCTTCTTTTGAATTTCAAGAGCATATATCCTTTTCGGGGAATAGTCCCGCTCAAGCAAAAGTGCGGCTATCCCGTTTCCCGAACAAAAATCTGCTGCAATATCCTTATGCCTTGCCTTTGCAAAATCAGCAAGCAAAAATGCGTCTGTTCCGAACCTATGCTCTGTAGATATACAAACATAAATATTATCAGATAATTTTTCATAGGATAAGTCGTTATATTGCATATTTATCACCAACCTTTGCTTGCAAAGGGTTACTTTCTTAAGTAAATCATTTATAGTTTTGTAACATATATTTTATCTATTTTTATATGGGAAGCCCTCTCTTGCAGGGCTTCCCCTCTTTAAAATCAATTCACCGGATTGATTTTAAATTCACCCTTTTCGGAGCGCACTACGTATGTATTTGACCCGCCCAACGATGACGTTGGATCCAGTTCGTGTTCTATCTTTGTAAAATGTAAACACACAGCATCTCACGTTTATTATTTGCAAATAGTCCTACTTGCCGTTGCTCAATATTGAACACTTTAAATAACTTTCCAAAGGCAAAATGCCTCCGGTGGCTCACCGTGAAAAAGGCTTGACCGAAAACTTTTAGTCTTTTACTCATTTTTCACAGTCTTCATTTTATTCCTCTGCGGTTTTCAAAACCGTATCGCAAAAGCTCAAAAACTCGTCATAGGACGAAAGCCCTCCGCAGACGTTTCTAAAGCTCGCCGCATTCTTTATCCCCTTTATATACCAGGCAACATTCTTTCTTGCCTCTTTCATTCCCTGACGCTCGCCCTTGAATTCAACTATCATGGAAATGTGCCGCTTCATAACCTCTATGCGTTCTCTTAGCGTCGGTTCGGGCAGGCTTTCGCCCGTCTCAAGATAATGCTCTATCTCCTTAAACACCCAAGCTCTGCCGTATGAACCCCTGCCGACCATTACAAGGTCGCAGCCTGTTTCGTTATACATAGCCTCAGCGTCAGCACCGCATTTTACATCACCATTGCCCAAAACGGGTATCGAGACCGCTTCTTTTACCTTTCTGATAATTTTCCAGTCGGCTTTGCCCGAATACATCTGCGTTTTTGTTCTTGCGTGAACAGCCACAGCAGATACGCCGGCTCCTTCCAGCCGCTTTGCAAGCTCTGGAGCGTTTATGCTTTCATTATCCCAGCCGGAGCGTATTTTAACCGTAACGGGGCAGTTCGCCGCTTTTACAACAGCACCTGCTATCATCTCTGCTGTTTTAGGCGATTTCATCAACGCCGAACCGCTGCCGTTACCCGCAATTTTAGGAACCGGACACCCCATATTTATATCAATTATATCAGGCTTGAATGAGTTTAAGATCTCTGCTGCTCTTGCCATATAAATGGGGTCTTCGCCGAAAAGCTGAAGCGCAAACGGTCGCTCTCTGTTATCAATTTCACAAAGAGCATTTGTTTTCTTATCTGAAAAGCACAGCCCTTTTGAAGAGATCATTTCGCTTACCAGATACGACGCTCCGTACTCTTTGCACATAAGCCTGTACGCTCTGTCGGCAACCGACGCCATTGGCGCTAAGGCGGCGGTCTTTTTTATTCTGACATTACCTAACTTTAAATCTTCTATCAAAAGTATTCTCCCGTATTTTTTATGATTTCAGCTTAATAGCCAAGCTCCTCGCCAACTAAAATGACCTTTATCCTTCCCTTGTGGCGCTGCTTTGCAGAAATAAGATAACTACAGCAAATTCTGACATCGCTTTCACAGCCTGCGGTCATCTCATTCCCTTTGCCCTGAGAAACAGATACGCACTCTCCGCATTTACTGCAATATGTATCTATTCCCAGTCTGACAGTATTCTTTGGTGCAGCAATAGTCTTAACCCTCAAAACTGCTTCGTTTAAATCTTTCACTATCTTGTTGCACCCTGCAACCATTATAACGCTCGACGGTCCGTGAGCTATCATAGAAACTCTGTTTGAATTTCCGTCGACGTTATACAAAACGCCGTCTTCTGTTATAGCGTTGCTGGAGCATAAATATGTATCGCATAAGTATTGCTCCCCATATAGCCTGCTGACCTCCTCAGGAGTTCTGCCCTTTGAACGGTCGATAAAATTATATTTTCCACTTGTTAAAAGTTCATTGATTCCGCACTCGCTTAAAGTTACCGAACCGCCTGTAGCTACGCTCGTTCCCTCCTTCAAAAGCGACTGCACTATTGCCTTTGCCTCCGCCTTGTCCTCAGCAATGTATGCCTCCATACTGTTTTTTCTTAAATTTTCCGCTACGCTTTCCAGTTTCGCTTTTAATGCTTGTTCCATATGTGATCCTCCTACTACTAGATGCAAGATGCAAGAGACCAGATGCAAGAGCGGTGAGCCGCCGCTGGCACTTCGCGTTTAATAATTGTATAAATATTAAAGTATTGTATCTCGCATCTTAATTTTTCATTGACAATTATCAATTAATAAGCCCGCCGTTGTACAAACTATAACAATTATCCGACTTCCCAAAGGCGGTAAAGCCACCGGCGCCGGCGGCTCGCCGGTCAATTGTTGATTGCCGATTTAAACAGCTTATCGACCAGCTCAGCCAATCGCTTGTTTTCAGGCTTTGAAAGAGTTGGGTCTTCCTTTATGATCGCCCTTGCCTCCTCCTGCGCCTGCTTGAGAATTTCCGTATCCTCTGCCATATCGGCAATTTTCAAAGCAGGAAGTCCGTGCTGACGGCTTCCGAAAAAGTCGCCCGGGCCTCTAAGTTTTAAGTCCTCCTCCGAAATCTTAAAGCCGTCTGATATTTTCGACATTATTTTGAGCCTTTTTACACATTCCTCAGTCGGGTTGTCGGTTATCAGAATACAATATGATTTCTCACTGCCCCGCCCGACACGTCCTCTTAGCTGGTGAAGCTGCGAAAGCCCGAACCGCTCGGAGTTTTCTATTACCATAACAGCGGCGTTCGGAACATCCACCCCGACCTCGACTACTGTTGTCGAGACCAGAATGTCAATATTGCCGTCTTTGAACTCTTTCATAACAGCGTCCTTTTGCTTTGGCTTCAGCCTGCCGTGCAAAAGACCTACTCTGTATTCTTTAAAATACGACTTAGAGATTTTATCAGCGTATTCCTTTACCGACTGAAGTTCCAAATCGTTTTCTTCGATCATAGGGCATACTATATATGCCTGACGTCCTTCTTTCAGCCTTTGCGAAACAAAACCGAACGATCTTTCTCTGCCCTTGCCTGTTATGGCGAATGTTTCGATAGGCTTTCTGCCTTTTGGGAACTCGTTGATTATAGATATATCCAGATCGCCGTAAATCATAAGTGCAAGCGTCCTGGGGATAGGCGTTGCCGACATAACCATACAGTGGGGTTTGTTCCCCTTGCCCGAAAGATCAGCACGCTGTTCAACGCCGAACCTGTGCTGCTCGTCAGTGATGACAAGACCGAGATTGTCAAACTCGGTAGATCTCTGCACAAGAGCGTGCGTGCCAACAATTACCGAAACCTCGCCCGACTTTATGCTTTCCTTTATCTCACGCTTGCTTTTAGCGGTAAGAGAACCTGTCAGCAGACATATTTTTACACCAAACGGAACAAGAAAGTCGGAAAGTGTCTTGTAATGCTGATTTGCAAGTATCTCGGTAGGCGCCATAAGAGCCGTCTGGTAACCGTTTTTATAAGCGAAAAATGCACAAGCCGCCGCAACGGCAGTCTTACCCGAGCCTACGTCTCCCTGAACAAGTCTGTTCATCGGATAACCCTTTTTCATATCGCAAATACAGTCGTTTATTGCATTTATCTGCGCATTTGTCAGCTGAAATGGCAGACCTTTATAAAACTCGTCGATTGAGGTATCTTTCATTTCACAGCTTGTCTTTTCCCTGCTTCTGCCTCTGAGTTTGAGCATACCAAGACCGAGAGTGAGAAATTCATCAAATACAAGCCTGTTTTTCGCAATTGAAAGACTCAGAAAATCTTTTGGAAAATGTATATTCTCAAGCGCAAAGTTCAAAGAACACAGTCCACGTCTTGCCGCTATCTCCTTAGGTATTGTTTCATATATCTCTCCGTCTAGATACTTCAAGGCGTTCTGAACAGTCGTTCTCACAAGCGATTGGGTAAGCCCCTCTGTAAGCGGATAAATAGGCTGTATTTTATCATCAACACCGGCGTCTAAAATAATCGGCGACGAAATTTCCTTTCTTACAAGGTTGCCTGTAACCTTTCCGTAAAGGAGAAATTCTTTTCCCTCGATAAGCTTGTTGAATGCAAACTCGCTGTTGTATATTACAATGGTAATATCGCTCACATCATCGGTCATAACCGCCTTGTATACGGTCATTCCCTTGCGTATTCTGGCGGCGGCAAGCCTTTTCACAATACGCCCCTTTATGATGTTATTCTCATTAAGCACAGCGTCATTAATTGAAACAGGACTTGAAAAATCCATATAAGAGCGCGGATAATGGCTTAATAAATCGACAACGGTCGTTATGCCGAGCTTTTTGTAATACTCCGCTCTTTTAGGACCTACTCCCTTGAGATATTTTATGTCGCTTTCCAGCTTACTAATCATTGCTTTCTCTCCGTCGGGAGACTTCCTCCTCACTGTTTAAATTATAAAATTACATATATATTTCATTCTAACATATTTTCAAGAAAAATAATAGACTTTTTTTAAAAAATGTGTTATACTTACTTCAAATCACATTTCTAATATGCTTAATGCAATTATAATAATTTCAGGTGAACTAAAATGGCGGGTACGCTTTATGTTGTCGGAACTCCTATCGGCAATCTTTCAGATATGTCAACAAGGGCTGTTGAAACATTAAAAGGTGTTGATTTCATCTGTGCTGAGGATACACGAGTTACGGCTAAATTATTAAATCATTTTGAAATAAAAAAACCGCTTATCAGCTATCACGAACACAACGCTTTCCAAAGCGGAAAAAATATTGTCGAAAGATTGCAGTCGGGCGAGAGCTGTGCTGTTGTAACCGACGCGGGAATGCCGTGTATTTCAGATCCGGGCGAAGATCTGGTCAAACT
Source organism: uncultured Clostridia bacterium (assembly GCA_947627045.1). Taxonomy (GTDB): domain Bacteria; phylum Bacillota; class Clostridia; order Oscillospirales; family Ruminococcaceae; genus UMGS1601. The sequence continues at coordinate 8,843 of CANQUM010000010.1, read as the reverse complement.
TTGCGCCGAAAACGGAATAAAAACCGCAGTTGTGCCTCTTGCATCGGCGGCAGTATCAGCACTGGCAATAAGCGGGCTTTCAGCCTCGAGATTTACTTTCGAGGGCTTTTTATCGACAACTAAAAAGCAGCGTCTCGAACATTTATCCGATCTTGTCAACGAAACAAGAACAATGATCTTCTATGAGGCTCCTCACAAGCTTATATATACGCTCAGAGATATGTATGAATTTTTCGGAGACCGAAAAATATCTCTTTGCAGAGAGCTTACAAAAATCCACGAGGAAGTAATAAGAACTACCCTTTCAGGTGCAATTGAAAAATATGAAGCGGTTTCACCTAAGGGCGAGTTTGTGCTAGTTATTGAGGGAAAGCCAAAGGAAAGTGAAGCTATTGACAATATATGTGATGCAATCGCTCAGGTAGACGAGCTTATCAGCAAGGGCATCAGGGCTGCTGACGCCTGCAGGCAAATTGCAAAGATAACAAGCTTTTCAAAGAGTGAATTGTATTCAGAGTATATTAAAAATCAACTGTAGTTATCAAAGTATTTTTATACTTTAATCATATTATACATTAATATTTGAAAGGAGCAGCTCTTTTAATAAGAGCAAAATCAAAAATGAATATTTTTAAATCAACAAAAAGAACTTTATCACTATTATCTGCGTTATCTTTAATGGTAACGTCAGCGTCATTCCCTTCTGTTATGGCTGAAGGCGAAACGGTAAGCGTTATTATACCTGAGGCGACCGAAACAATTACCATTTCACCCGGCGATTCCATTCAGGAAGCTCTTAACAACGCCATTGACAATTCTGACAGTGCATACACAAAGGTGGTATTAAACAGCGGAACATATCAAATCGACTTGCCGCTTAGGGTTTATTCAAATACTATCATACAAGCCGAAGGTGCAACAATTAAAAGAACATACAATAACCCAAACGATAAGGGAACCGGTATAATTCGTAATGTTGCAAAGGACGGTTCTTTCGGTTTAGAAAGTAAAACAGGAAAGTATGATCTGACAAAAAATGTGTACATAAACGGCGGCACATGGAGCGGCGGAGATATGAGTGCGGTTGATACACCAACAAGTACAAACATTATATTCTGTCACGCAGAGAATATATATCTTTTAAACGCTGCTTTCCAAAACAACTACAACGGACATCTTGTTGAAATCAATGCAGTTAAAAACTGTCTTATTCAGAACTGTTCGTTCGACGGCTTGAAAAAATCAAACAGTAATGTATCTTATATGGCTCTGCAAATTGACATAGCCCATTCTCACAGCACGTGTAACAGAAGCGACGGCGAGCATGTAGAATGTCCTACCCACGAATCTATTCCTGAAGGATACTATCCGGATGATACAGCCTGCAGGGATATAAGAGTTCTGTCAAATTCATTTAATACTAAAAACACCGGCTTCAGTAATTTTGATTCTGCCTGCGGAAGCGACAAAACCTTAACAGACGGCGCAGGACCTCTCAGTAATCCGGGAGCTCCTGTTTATCACGAGAATATAGATATTTCTTACAATACAATAAATAATTGTTCTTCTGTTGCTATTGCATCAAGAGGTCATAAGAATGTAACTATAAAGGGCAATAAAATAAATAACTGCTCAGATAAAGGTATCATAATTAAAAGAAGTTTCGGCGGTACGGTTACAGATAATGTTCTCACCGATATAGGCGATATGGGCATATTGTTGTTTGAAAAAAGTACACTTCCTGCAAACAATCCAAACAGAAACGTTACACAGCTTGATTCTATCAGCAACAACACTATTACAAGAGCAGGCTATCACGGAATTGCCATTCAGGATGAATCGTCAGTTGCCAACATAGACGGCAACACTGTTACTGATGCAAAAGGTCATGGCATTTCGGCAAGCGGAAGCTCAAAAGTAACCGCAAGTATTGCAAAAAACACTATAAATAATCCTTCGCAAAACGGCATTCAAATTTATGATAGCACAAGCGTTAATTTAATTAGTGATAACAGCATTAGCGACGCTAAAAACAACGGAATAATTATTAATAAAAACTCGTCTGTAACTAGAAATATTTCTAATAATACTATAAAAAATTCTTCACTTCAGGGAATTCGTATAGCAGACAATAGCAAGGCTAATACAATTGAGCAGAACACAATTTCAAATTCAGGAGAACACGGTATAAGCCTTTGGAGCTATGCTTCTGCAGTGTCTGTTTCTAAAAACACAGTATCAGGTTCAAAGCAAAACGGAATCGTTCTTTCAACTAACTGTAAAATTACAGGCAATATCGAAGGCAATACAATTTCAAATTCGGGCAAAAACGGAATCTTCATCTATGGCGGTTCATCTGCAGCGTCAGTAAAGAGCAATAAAGTCAGCAATTCAACCTCGCACGGTATTTCTGTCAGCACAAACTCCAGCGTTTCAGAAATATCAAGCAACAGTATAAGCGGTTCTAAAGGCAACGGCATTTCAGTCGGTACCAAATCAAAGGTCAATAAGATCTCAGGAAATACTTTCTCAAATAACGCTGCTAACTGTAAAGTGTCAAAGGATTCTCAGGTCGCACAAAACGATGCGGTAATTACGGTTAAGAAGTCAACGCCAAAAACTAATAAAGTAACAAAACCGACTGTTAAAAAGGTCAAATCGCTAAAAGTTAAATCCAAAAAGAAAAAGACTGTAAATGTATCTTGGAAAAAGCTCAGCGGCGTAAACGGTTATATAGTTGAGTATTCTTTAAAGAGAACCTTTAAGAACGTAAAAACAAAGAAGATAAAGAAAAACGCTAAAAAGTGCACCATCAAAAAGCTGAAATCCAAAAAGAAATACTTCTTCCGCATCAAGGCTTATAAAAATTACGATGCAGGCAAGGTCGCATACGGTGCTTATTCGACAATTAAAAAGGTCAAGGTAAAATAATCACTGATTTTATGCAATTGATTTACAAACAGATGTGTAAAGAGCATTTAAGGGCAGTCTCTCAAATTGAAAGAGAGTGCTTCAGCCATCCGTGGAGCGAAGCAGCTTTTTATGACGAGCTTGAAAACCCTATGTCGCTTACTGTTGTCGCCTTGTATGCCGACAGCAGCGAAGAAACATCTTCTTTAGAGCAGACCGTCGCAGGCTTTGTAAACGCAAGAATACTAAGCAATGAGGTTTACATAAACAACATTGCCGTGTCTGAGAATTTCAGACGTAAAGGTATAGGCAAGGGTCTTTTGACGTTGCTTGAGAAAATTGCCGAAAGCAAAAAGGCTGCATTCATTACTCTTGAGGTAAGAGAGTCAAATCTCCCCGCTATCTCTCTCTACACATCTTTGGGTTATTTAACAGTAGGAAAGCGAAAAAAATTCTACCGCGACCCCATCGAAAGCGCTGTGCTGATGACTAAAAATCTCATCTAGCGGAATGTGCTAAAATACTTTAATTTATAGAAAAAGCCTTGTCAGAACAAGGGTATACGGAGATATATATGAAAATTCTAGGTATTGAAAGTTCCTGCGACGAAACAGCCGCCGCTGTTGTTGAAGACGGGAAAGAAGTTCTTTCAAATATTGTAGCGTCGCAGATAGACGAGCATAAGCTATACGGCGGAGTTGTTCCTGAAATAGCGTCACGCCGCCACTGCGAGAATATTCACATAGTTATTGAAAATGCACTGAGCGGCGCTGACTGCACTCTCGATGACATAGACGCTTTAGCAGTTACCTACGCACCAGGCTTGATAGGGGCTTTGCTGGTTGGGGTCTCATTTGCAAAGGGACTCGCTATGGATACCGGTCTGCCGCTTGTTCCTGTTCATCATATCGCAGGGCACATAGCTGCAAATTATATATCAAATCCAAATCTAAAGCCTCCTTATTTGGCATTAGTCATAAGCGGAGGGCACAGCCATATTGTAGAAGTTCTCGACTACACAAAATACCGCATTGTAGGGCGAACCAGAGACGACGCGGCAGGCGAATGCTTTGACAAGGTTGCAAGAACAATAGGTTACCCGTATCCCGGAGGAAAAAGCATAGATGAAGCGTCTAAAAGAGGCGATCCTAAGGCATATGCGCTCCCTCACCCGCACGTTGCAGGAAGTGAGTTTGACTTTTCATTTTCAGGATTGAAAACCGCTGTGATAAATCTAGTTCACAACGCATCGCAAAAGGGCGAAAAAATAAACTCCGACGACCTCTGTGCGTCTTTTCAAAAAACTATTTCGGAAATCTTAGTTTCCAAAACGATAAAGGCGGCGTCAGAACTGGGGTATAAGACAGTTGCGGTATCGGGAGGGGTTTCAGCAAACTCAGGCGTAAGGCATCTGTTGTCAAGCGAATGTGAAAAGCACGGATTTGAGTTTTTCTGCCCCGAGCTTAAATACTGCGGCGACAACGGTGCAATGATAGCAAGTCAGGGATACTTTGATTTTCTGGCAGGAAAGCATGCCGACGAAAGTCTTAATGCTGTTGCAACAATGCCGATAACTGAAATTTAATTCAAAATTTAAGACGCTTGACTTTTTTAAGCCGAGCGTCTTTTTTATGTGTTATTTTAAACCTACGGTTATGACATTGGTTTGCTCCATAAATATTTTGCTTATTTTCTTAACAGAAAAATCAGCCTCAGTCTTTTTCTTTACCCTTTTCAGTATCTCGAATATGGGAGTTTCCCCATTTGTGGATCTAAACAGCTTTTTCTTTACAGAAGCGTAAGTCTTATTGTTATTGAGCTTTATTGAAGCGTATTTATTTCCGCTTTTTACAGCATCAGCCACCGACCTCTCCATAGCTTCGCAGGCAGATTTGAAATCATAACCGCAATAGCCATTGTAGACAAAATAATTACACTTTACCGAATTTGCCTTCGGATATTTATAAAACTTGTTTTTTTCGCTTGTATGAGTCGGTAATATTTCGCTGTCTGTTAAATTGAAAAAATCGTACCTTATATAGCTCTTGTCAAGGGGTGAAAGAGTAGGGTCGTCCCAGGTCAGATCAATATGATACCATTTGCCGTTTACCATTACCATATTCCACATATGCGAAGCGCTTTCGCCTTCATTATCTACAGCAGTACCGGTAACTATCATACAATCTATACCTGCTTTGTTGCAGAGCAGTAAAAACGCCTTTGCATAGCCTTCGCAATTAGCCTTTCCCTTAACTAAACAGCCGTATGCCGAATCGTGGCTTCCTGACTTTAGCTCTCCGTAAACGCAGTTTTTAGTAATTTCATCATGAATGTATTTTACTTTTTCAAACTCGTTCATATCGGGCGTGATTTTCTTTATCAAAGACTCTGCTCTTTTTTCTAACTTCTTTTTTTCGTTCAAAGCCTTTTCTTTAGATTTTGTATAGGTGAATTTAAACGCAGATATGTATTCGTCATTTCCGATATAACTGTAGGTCGATGCCACCGAGCTGTTTTCAATACAGGCAATTTTTACTAACACAAATAAGCTGAATAATGTTTTAGTGTCTTCTCTTTTCAAAACATTATTTTTTATACTGATATAGGTTTCAAAATTCTCTATGCCGTCTAATATCTGATTTAATACTATTCTCTGTTCAGCCGTTAAACCGCTTATCATATGCTTTTTGAAATTGTCAACAGGCTCTGACCTGCTCACCGTAATATCAGACTGCTCTGTATTGGTTTTTTCGTAACTTTTTACAGGCTTTGTCTCCGCTGTTTTTTGTTCGGTTTTAGTATTCGCTTCACTTTCTTTTGAAGCCGTCTCAGAGCTTTGTGCCGTTGCTTTGCTCTTAACGCTTTCTGACTTAGAAGCCTTTGAGCTGTTATGAGTGTCGGTTACGCTTGTTTTATAAACACCTGTCTGTGAGACCGTTTTTGATGAGACATTACCCGTTTGTGCCGGCAAGTTCTTTTTATCATCACCCTTCGGAAACAAGCAAAGCGCAACCACTAAAAAAGTGATCACGCATACGAAAACAACAAATTCTATATATGTCTTTTTCTTTGAACGTATAGGCTTTGACATCTTATTCACACCTGTTCTAAGCTTTATTTTAGTTTATAGCTTTTCAGCTTTTAATTTCTCTATACGTTTGTCATCTACTGAAATTACAGTGAACCTGAATCCTCCGAACTCTACTGTAGGTCTTTCGCTCTCATCGGGTATATGCCCTAAAAGATTTATCACAAATCCGCCGATCGTGTCGCAGTCATTGTCATCTGAAAACTCTATTCCCAACTTATCGGCAACGTCCTCAGTATCGGCAGTTCCCAGAACCTCGTAAACATCTTGCGAGACTTCCTGAATTTCTTCCGTCTCATTGTCATACTCGTCCTGAATGTTTCCTACAATTGCCTCAAGCAGATCCTCCATTGTTACAAGACCCGCAGTTCCGCCGTATTCATCGACCGCAACTGCTATCTGTATCTTTTGAGATGTAAATATATCAAAAAGCTCAAAGCAATGATTAGTTTCAGGAATAAACTTTATCTCCCTGACAAATTCAGATATTTTATGACTTCCCGGGTCTTCATCAAATATCAGTGCAAGCAGATCCTTTGCATAAATAACTCCGCAAATATTATCTATCGTCTCATCAAAAACAGGAATACGGGAAACTCCCTTTTCAATTATAAGAGATACGGCGTCCTTTAGATCGCTCTTTACCTCGACCGCCGATATATCCGTTCTGTGAGTCATAACATCTCTCACTTCAAGATCGTCAAACTCAAAGATATTGCTTATCATTTCCTTTTGACTCTCATCAATATCGTCGGCGTCCTCGCCGTTTAATATCTCCATAATTTCATCTTCAGTCAAAGAACCGTTTTTTCTTTTACCGAATATCCTTGCAAATAATCCTCCTGTTTGCCCCGCTGAGTCGTCCATCTAAGTAATCATTTCCTTTCGAGATAGTTTTAATTTTTCAATTACATATTAACCTATTAATCCAAAGATGTCAAGAAAACTTTGCGAAAATTTCCGCCTCCACTAATCCTTTAACATTCCATTAGTATCTGCGTTGATTAAGTCTTTAATATAAGCGTTTACACTTTTTCCACGCTCTGATGCTTTTTTAAAGATTTTTTCTTTATCGCCCTTTTTTACAGTTAAAACGACTCTTTCATAAGCCTTTTTATTATACTTTTGTTTACTCGCTGTTGATGTCTTTCCCATATGTACTACCAACCTTTCAAAACAATTATATTTTATTAACAAAAACTCGCTCCAATTGAACTATAAATTTGTACATTTTAGCCATTGATAATACTGTGCACAGTATGCTATTATATATAATAAAAACAAAGGACGTGATATCAATGAAAAGAAAATTTAGGGCTATTCATTTAGTAGACTTTGAAGATGTAATGAAAGAGGCTGAAATGTTGTCAGGACTTGCACAAGTATGCTTATTATGCTTTATCAATTCCTTTGAAGACGACATTTTCAAAGGAGCGTTTGAATGTTTAGCAGACGAAGCCTCAAAATTAAGCGAACATTGTAATGAACTGATGCAAGAGGCGGAAGAATGATTTATTATAGCAATAATTATCCATTTTCCATTGTCAATCATCAATTATCTATCGCAATTTTCCTTTATCCTCGCAAAAGTCTCCTCCGAGATAATATGCTCTATTTTGCAGGCGTCAAGCTCGGCATTTTCCCTTGATACGCCTAAACCCTCGAGAAAATCGGTTATGACTAAATGTCTGTGATATACAGACTCCGCCTTTTTTCTGCCCTCGCTTGTTAGAACTATCTGCCCCGACGGCTCGACGGTTATATATCCGTTTGCTTTCAGAATACCCATAGCACGGCTAACGCTCGGCTTTGAATACCCCAACTCTGTCGCAATATCAATAGAGCGCACATATCCTGTTTTATTGTGAAGTATTAAAATGGTTTCTAAATAATCCTCTCCAGATTCGTGAAGACAGCATTGTTTCATTTTAAATCCTCCATTCATACGCAAATTTTTTCATACCCTGATTTATAAAACATCTACAAGATCTTTGGATTCTTTAACGCCTCAATAACAGCCTCTGCTGAATTTTCCTCAGCGTGCAGAAAATTAACAGGCTCGTTTATATCCCGAAGATAGTGTGCGTCTGAGCTTGTTATCACCTTACAGCTGTTTAAATAATCGTGCTGAGCTTTAAGCTCGGGAAGGTTATTGAGGTTTTTAAGCTCGACAGTTTTAAATGTAGAGTCCGGCGGAATAAAGCCTAAGTTTGCCAAAAGCGAGTTAGCCTGCTTGTCTATATGAGCAGGTATAGCAACTCCGCTAAGACTTTCAACTAAAGGAAACACCTTTGAAAAGGAAATTGTCGTCGCATTGATAAGCAGCTTATTCTCGTGTCCGATAACCTCGTCATCGCTGTTCATTATTAGTTGTTCGCCGAATATATCAGGATTATTCTCTACAGGCATAATTCTTTGATTTACATACTCGTCAAGCTCAAGCGCTCTCTCCAAACTGGGCAAAAGGCAAACAACGTGAACTTCCTCCTCAGTGGTAAGCTCCATTCCGCAGATAAGAGTCTTGCCGTAAGCCTTTGCGACTTCGCTTGCAGCAACGCAGTTTTTCGAGGTGTTATGGTCGCACAGAGCGATAACGTCAAGCTCTTTAACGTATGCCATTCCGACTATATTTGCAGGGGTAGATTCATTATCACCGCAGGGCGACAGACAGGAATGTATATGTAAATCGTATGACAGGCTAAGCATTTTCTTTAAGCAGGCTGTAAATCATAACTGCCGTTTCATAAATAGGCTTGTCTGACTGCACAACCGTTATCCCCTGCATCTCAGCCTTTGGAAGCATATTTTCATCTATTGCCGTTCCCTCAGCAAGAACTATAACGCT
>CANQUM010000009.1 GCA_947627045.1 uncultured Clostridia bacterium | reverse complement strand
AGGCTTGTTGAGGCTGATTTAAAAAGCCAGTTGATAAATTTCAATGAAAACCCTGTTGATAAGTGGTGCTTTAAAAATGCTTGTCTGAAAGTCGACGATTTAGGAAAAGCCTTATGCGTAAAAGCTGAAAATGCTAAGAAGATAGATGGTGCGGTCGCAACGATTGGCTTGTATGAAATGTTCAGACGGCACAGGACGGAATTTAAAATGATTGTTAATCAACAGAAAGGCGGTAAAAATGAGTAGATTTAAAGAAGCTATGTCTATATTGTTTGGTAAAAAGCCGAGCAATACAAGATATGCGGATATGCTCAACGGATATACTCCGATATTTACGCAATTCGGGCAAAACATATATGCAAGCGATGTTGTTCAGCAGGCTTTGAATTGCATTGTATCTGAAATGAAAAAGCTAAATCCAATGCATGTAAGAACCAATGGAATGGACGAAACACCTGTTACAGGCAGCGGCAGCTTGCAGTCTGTTCTTGAAAATCCTAACGAGCTGATGACTAAGAGCGAGTTTATAGAAAAGATAATGTGGAATTTGCTTTTTAACTATAACTCCTTTATTGTACCGACCTATTATGTTTGGTATGACGAAAATACTAAAACAGAGAAAAGAATATATAAAGCTCTTTATCCTGTTCAGCCTGTACAGGTGGATTTCATTCAAGACGCATCTGACACGTTATATATCAAAATGCGGTTTGCAAATAATTATGAAGTAACTTTGCCATATTCAGAAGTTATACATATAAAGCATAAGTTTTCAGTCAATGAATATATGGGCGGTAATGAGCGAGGACAGCCGGATAATGAGGCTTTGATTAAAACGCTTGAACTCAATCACATTCTTTTGCAAGGCGTTTCAAGTGCTATGAAAGCAAGCTGTGCAATTAATGGCGTTGTTAAATATAACACAATGATGGACGAAGTAAAGGCTAAAGCTGCAATAAAGGAATTTGAGAAGAAAATCCAAAGCAGCGAAAGCGGAATAATCGGTCTTGATTTAAAGCAGGAATACACACCGATTAAAAAGGATATAAAGCTGGTCGACGCCGATACCTTAAAGTTTATCGATGAAAAAATACTGCGAAATTGGGGAATATCTTTGCCAATTGTGGTAGGCGATTATAACAAAGAGCAATATGAAGCCTTTTATCAAAAGGTTTTAGAGCCTTTTATAATCTCATTTTCTCAAGCCTTTACAAAAACATTATTTACCGACCGTGAGAGAGCTTTTGGAAATGAAATAAAGTTCTATCCTAAAGATTTGATTTTTATGTCGGTAAATCAGACGCTTGAAATGATAAGGCTGCTCGGTGATTCGGGGGCTTTATATGAAAATGAAAAGCGTGTTGCTTTGGGCTTAAAGCCTGACCCTGCACTTGAGGGAGTAAGAATGCAGTCGCTTAATTATGTAAATGTAAAATTTGCAAAAGAATATCAAACGGCGCCGAAAGGCAACAACAGACTGGAGGGTAAAAATGAAACAGACGAACAAAAAACCACTTGAGCAAAGGCAATACGCCTTTGAGATCAGAGCAGAGGAAAATGATTCAGAGAGCATTATAACAGGCAGACCTATAGTATATGAGAGTAAAACTGATTTAGGTTATTTTGATGAAATCATACATAAGGGTGCGCTTGATAAAGCTAACTTAACTGATGTCAGATTTTTAGTCAATCACGACCTGTCAAAAATCCCTCTTGCTAGAAGCAGAAAGAACACTAAAAATTCTACTATGCAGCTCAGCGTTGATGATAAGGGTATGACAATTCGTGTAACGCTTGATACCGAGAACAACACAGAGGCTAGAAATCTATATTCGGCTGTAAAGCGTGGAGATATATCAGGTATGTCGTTTATGTTCAGCATTGATAATGAGAGGTGGGAGGATTTAGAATCCGACCATCCGACAAGGCATATCGACAAAATCGGTACAGTAGTGGAAATAAGTGCGGTTACGCTTCCGGCGTATGAAAGCACTGAAATAAATGCGAGAGATAAGTTGGCGTTGGACAATGCCAGGTCAGCGGTGGACACTGCTAGACAATCTCAGCAAACGTCGGTGGACACTGACGCACTTGAGTTGGAGAAACTCAAAGCAGAATACTTATATCAAATTTAAGACAGAAAGGAAAAGTAAAAATGGCAGAAATTAAAGATGGTATTGAAACAACGGAATTAGAATGTGAATGTGTTGGTGGCATTCCAGACATTGAAGTTGTATTCAAGGGCAATGTTGGAACTGTAAGCATTGCAGTAAATCATTTTCACGAGGATAAGGAAAATAAGGAGGAATAACAGTTATGAAAAAGTATTTAATGAAAATCGTTGAGGCAAAAGAAAAGAGAGTTGCAGAACTAAAAAAGCAAATTAAGGCTGCGGAAACAGCAGACGAGGTAAGGTCTCTCGGAAAGACTTTAGACGCTGTTTTACAGGAGCTTGCAGAAGCAAAAGAACAGCTTGAAAAAGTTAAAAAGGACGAAGGCAACGGAGACGGCGACAACGGTGATGGAAACGGCAACGGCGACGGTGATGCACAAAGACAGCAAATCCCTCCAAACGCACAGCTAAGAAACGGAGATCTATTAGCTACATATTCACAGCTTCCGCCAAATCAGCAAAGAACAGATGATACAGGCTTTGGCAGTATGGAATATCGTCAGGCTTTTATGTCTTACGTTCAGAGAGGAACACCTATTCCGGCTGACGTTATGAAACGTGCCGGAGGAGATGAAGGAGTTACCTTAACTTCCGAGATAGGAGCTATCATTCCTACAACGATAATGAACGAGTTTATTAAGGACGTTTCAAAGGTACGAGGCAACATTTTTTCAAAGGTAAGAAAGCTCAATGTTCAGGGCGGAGTTGAGTTCCCGATTTCAAAGCTAAAAGCTAAATTCAATTGGATTAATGAGAGTGAAGTTTCAGAAGAGCAGAAAGCCGGAGACATAAATGATACCGTTGTATTTAGATATAATATCGGTGAAGTCAGAATTGCCGAAAGCATACTTGCTAAAATTGTTTCACTTGATACATTTGAATCTGAAATCACAAAGATTATGATTGAGGCTTATCTTGAGGCTATGGATAAGGGTATCATTTTAGGAACAGGTTCAGGTCAACTCTTAGGCATTACAAAGGATACTCGTGTAACAGGCAATGAAGACCACATTATCGAAATGACTGCTGCTGATTTTGCTGACTGGACTGCTTGGCGTAAAAATCTGTTTGCAAAAATTCCACTTTCAAAGCGTGGACAAGGCGAGTTCTTATTCCCATCTTCAACCGTTGAGAGCTATCTTATGACAATAAAGGATAATGATAATCGTCCTTTATTTAAGGAAGCAACCGACTTGAACATGGGAAATACCGTAGGCTCGTTCTTTGGAAGAACAACATATCTCGTTGAGCCTGATGTTATTCCAGACTTTGACACGGCTGGAGATGGCGACATTGTCGGTATTTATTGGGTGCCGAACGATTATGCTATCAACACCAATATGGAATTTGGCGTTAAGAGATATTTTGATGATAAGACAAACGAGTGGATCAACAAGGGCTTGACCATTGTTGACGGAAAAATCCTTGATACCTCAGGCTGTTATCTTATCAAAAAAAAAGCATCGGAGTAACAAAGACTAAAATTCCGGTAGCAACAGCAAAGAAAAAAGCATCCAAAACAACAGATAAATAAGGAGAGGTAACGAATGACAGGGCAGGAGCTTTTAGAAAAGGTAAAATCAATGCTTAATATAACAGGCGATTTTCAGAATGATACTATAAGTCTGTACATAGCAGAGGTCAAGGATTTTATTCTTAAAGCAGGCGTTGATGAAAGCATTTTAAACAGCGATAGCTCTGTCGGAGTTATCGCAAGAGGCGTAAGCGACTTATGGAATTTTAACGGCGGTAAGTTTAGCGAGTATTTTATGATGAGGGTTACTCAGCTTGCTTTGCCGGACAAGGAGGCTGACAATGTATCAACCGAGTGAGCCATTTTCAACACCTGTAATGCTTCTTAAAGCAGAAAAAGAAAATGTTAAGGGCGTTGAAAAAAGGATATGGAAAGATGTCGGTATCATTTATGTTAGCTTTAAGACATACGGCGGTACAGATACCAATGTAAACGGAATTTATACGGTCGTTGACACTGCAAGCGTAGAAACGTGGTACAGACCTGATATAACTTCTCAATCCGCCGTAAGGCTTGAGGACGGCAGAATATACGAAATTATCGGTGCTGTTGAAAATATCAGTATGCGTAATCAGTTCTGTAAGTTCAAGGTCAGATACGTTGAAGGGAGCGCTTAAAATGGCAAAGCATAGAGTAGGCATGACATTTAAAGGCTTTGAGGATTTAGTGGCAAGACTGGACGGTCTTAACGGTGATTTGAAAAAGGCTACTGAGAAGGCTCTTATAGCCAGTCACGAAGTCGTTACAAAACGACTGAAAAAGGCTATTAGAAAAAGCAATCTACCTGCTAAGGGTAAATATTCAGTTGGCGATACTGAAAAGGCTCTGAGAACTGACAGCAAAGTAGAATGGGAAGGTATGAGAGCTGAAATAAAAATCGGTTTTGACTTAGGTGATTCATTAAGGTCTATATTCCTGATGTATGGCACGCCCAGAGTAAAGCCGGTCGCCGGTTTAAAAGCGGCGATATACGGTTCAGCCTCAATTAAAGAAAGAGAAAAGATACAAAGGGAAATTTTCGAGAATGCTATCAAAAAAGCAATGGAGGGGTAGAGATGGAAGATTTAATAATCAGTACATTAACAGAAGCGTTCAGCTTACCTGTACTGCTTCAAGGCTCTTTAGGTGCAGACGAGAAGTATCCTGATACTTTCTTTACATTCTGGTGCGTTGACAATGTTGACAAGAGCCATTATGACAATGATGTCACAAGCTATGAATGGGAATACGACCTGAATTGTTACAGCACAGATCCATTGACCGTTACAAATACCATAAGAGAAGCGGTGAAAGTTTTAAAAAGTGCAGGGTTCATTATAAGCGGCAAAGGACACGATGTCGCAAGTGATGAACCTACACATACAGGCAAAGGAATAACAATTTTATATTTAGAGGAGGAAAATAAAAATGTCTGAAAAAGTTATAAGAGAATTTAGAGGAGCAAGAGACGCTGTTTATGCAGAAGTAACACAGGACACTTTAGAAGCATTTGAAACAGGCGAAGTAAAACCTTTAGCAGGATTGCAAGAGGTAAGCAGAGCAACAGAAACATCGAGCGAGGCAAAATATTATGACAATGCTCCGGCTATTGTTATTAATAGCACTGGTTCTGATGAAATAAAGCTGGTTGTATCTGCATTGAACTTAGAAACGCTAGCTGAGATAACAGGGCAGGATTATGACGCTGAAAAGGGTGTACTGATAGAGGGCGAGCGTAAACCTAAGTATTTCGCTTTAGGCTACATTACAAAGCTCACAGACGGTACAGAGCGTTATGTGTGGAGGCTTAAAGGAACATTCTCTATTCCTGATGAAACGGCTGCTACAGAGGACGACGGAACAGATTCAAACAATCAAGAGGTTACTTACACAGGTGTTAATACTGTACATAAGTTTGACGCAACTAAAAAGACTGCAAAGGCTCTTGTTATTGATGAACGTGACGGCAAAGCTGACCTTACTAATTTCTTTAAACAGGTCACAACTATCGATACACTTCAAACTAAAGTTGATTAGAAGTCAATAAGGGGCATTATTGCCCCTTTGACTTATTAAAAAGGAGAAATTTAAAATGTCAGAATTAAAGTTACATATTTACAAGGGCAGAGAGATTGAGAAAACCTATACAGCCGAAACATACGACCTACTATCAGGAACAGTCGAGGATATTATGGAGCTTATTGATATAGATAAGCTATCCAATAGCGAGAATGATATTGCTTTGATTACCGAGGTTGTCAAAATGTTAAAGGGAGCATTTGGTTTAGTAAAGCCTCTTATTAAAGAGATTTTCGACGGCATTACTGATGATGAAATCAGACGGACAAGTTTCAAGGAAGTTGCACATTTGCTTATAAATGTTTCAACCTATGGACTGGCTGAGATGGCAGGTATCGGTGGCGAAAAAAACTAGACGGCGGTGAAGAGCCGCTTAGTTTCTATGATAATATGTTTGAATTGCAAGTCTCGATCTGTGATAGATTTCCGTCTTTATCGCCTTTTAAATTAAGAAAAACAACATTTCACGAGTTATGTGTTTTCATCAAACGTATGAACGGCTATAACAAGCGTGAAAATAAGCGAGAGATGAAAAAGAAAACCTCAGACGGTAAGACTGTAATTCGACGTCCGGCAACCGATGACAGCTGGTATTAGGGGGTGAAATAATGAGCGATAAATCTACATCAAGTTTAGTAGTTGATATAACAAAACTCAAAGAAGCAGTAGTTAAAGCAGAGAAAGCCGCAAACGCTGCTAGAGCAGAGTTTAGAAAAACAACAGCAGGCATGGACAATTGGAGCAAGTCTACTGAGGGCTTGAACGCTAAAATCAAACAGCTTAACACATCTGTTGAGGCTGAAAAATTAAAGCTGGAAAGTCTTGAAGCCGAGTATAAGCAGATAGTTGAAAAAGAAGGAGAGTCCTCTGCCGCTGCTAAAGCACATCAAGTGAAAATCGACAATCAAACAGCCTCTGTTATTAGAGCAGAAAAAGAATTACAAAAATATAAAGACAAGTTATCTGATTTAGAGAGCGACTATTCAAAGGCTACTCAGGAAATATCCAAGCAGGAGGACGAGCTTGAGGCTCTGAAAAAAGAGTATTCAAACATTATCCTTACTCAGGATAAAAGCTCTGAGGCGGCACAGGAGGTCGCCGCAAAGATAGGCAAACTCTCTACTGAACTTCAAGAAAATAAGAAGGCTTTAGAGAAAGCTGATTCAGCCGCTGATGAATTTGACAATACTTTAGAAAAGGTTGACGATTCAGCGGAGGAAGCCGGAGACGGCTTTACTGTGATGAAGGGTGCGCTTGCTAATTTAGTTGCAGATGGTATAAGAAACATTGCGTCTAATCTCGCAACAGAAATTAAAAATATGTTCGTTGAAAGCACTAAAGCATACAGCAATTTTCAGGCACAGACTGGTGAATCAACTGAGGCTATGGCTGAATTTAAGGAAGAAATAAACGATCTCTATAAGAATAATTATGGTGATAGTTTAGAAGATGTTGCCGATGCTATGGCTAAAGTAAAACAGCAAACAAATGAAACAGATCCATCAAAGTTATCAAGTATGACAGAAAATGCTTTGGCATTGCGTGATACATATGACTATGACGTTACTGAGAGTTTAAGAGCTGTAAAAATGCTTATGGATCAGTTCGGAATTTCCAGTGATAAAGCCTATAATCTTATTGTTCAAGGTGCACAGCAAGGTCTTGATAAAAACGGTGATTTGCTTGATACAATCAACGAGTATGCTGTACATTATAAGCAATTAGGCTATAATGAAGACCAGTTTATTAGTTCACTTATTAATGGTACAGAAAAAGGAACTTTCAGCGTAGACAAGTTGGGCGATGCTATGAAAGAGTTTGGTATTCGCTCTAAGGACACAGCAACTACAACGACAGAGGGGTTTCAACTTTTAGGTTATAGTTCGAGTATTGGTGGAGAAGAAATAGCTAAATTAAATAGTAAAATATCACAAACCGAAAAAAACCTTAAATACGCACAAATAGAACAGAATAATTTTAACTCTAAAACGTCTGAATTAACCCGTCAAAAGAACGCTGATAAAATCCAAGAATATAGTAACCAATTAGAAGTGCTTAAATCTGAGCTTTCTGCTACTTCCTCTCAATCAGGCAAAACTGTTGAAGATATAAGAAATGAATTTGCTAAAGGCGGTAAATCAGCACAAAAAGCCACTAAAGAAGTTTTAAAAAAGCTGATGAACATGGACGACAAAGTCAAACAGAACCAAGCAGGCGTTGACTTATTCGGTACAATGTGGGAAGACTTAGGCATTGAGGGTGTAAAAGCACTAACTAACGTAACTAGTCGAGTTGATGATACTAAGGATTCAATGGAAGAGCTTAAGAAAATCAAATATGATAACATTGAAGATCAATTCAAAACGATAGGTCGTAGGCTTCAAATGGATTTTCTTGCACCTTTAGCTCAAAAGGCTCTGCCTTATGTAGAAAAATTTGCAGACTATTGTGTTAATAACCTTGAAAAAATAGTGCCAGTCCTTAAAACTATAGGCGGCACAATTGCTACTGTTTTTGTGGTTAATAAGGTGGCTACTTTTACGAGAAGTATCAGTACATTAGTAGGCGTGCTTAATCCTGCAGGTGCAATATTTACAGTAGTAGGCCTAGCAATCGCTGGAATGGCTGCCGCAATAAATTCAGTTTCAAATGCTTCAGCAGATGTTGAAACAACAAAGTTTGTTGAAGAATGTAAGAAAACTCGTTCTGAGATTGATAAAGAAACAGAAACTTGGAACAATTTAAAAACAGCTAGACAAGAAGCGGTTGAAAATACTAGTAGCGAGTTTCAATACTATCAAGATTTACAAAAAGAGTTAGATAAAATAACTGATAAAAACGGTGAGGTAAAAAAAGGCTATGAAGATCGTGCACAGTTTATTATACAAACTCTTAATGACTCATTAGATGCTGATATTAAATATAAAAATGGTGTAGTAGATAATTGGGACAAAATAGGAGCGTCAATAGATAAGGTAATTGAAAAAAGAAAAGCTGAGGCTATACTTTCTGCATATCAAGAGGAATATAACGAGGCTATTAAAAAACAAAGTGATAGTTATGCTAAAATTGAAGCTCAGGAAGAAAAAAATGCCGAGCTAAAAGAAAAAATAGCAGAATCACAAGAGAATCTTGATGAGCTTTATAAAAAAAGGAAAGCTAACGATACTTTTTTGGGAGCAATGTCAGGTGAATATTTTAGATCTAAAGATGCTTATGAACAGGAACTAGCAAATTTAGAAGCACTTGAAGATGAATATGATAAGGGAGTTAATTCACTTAAAGAATACAAAGATACTGCTCAAGAATATTCAGATAGAATAACAAACTATGAAAATCTTTCTACAGCTATTATTAGCGAAAATGAGAAAAAAATCAATGAAGCTTTGCTGAAAATTCAAGATTTTGGAGTTAAAATACCTAAAGCAATTTCTGACGGTATAAAATCTGGAAAATATGCTGTTCCGTCATCAGTTGAAGACATGAAGAAATTAATTAAGTTTGATGATCTTCAGAAGAAAGCTAAAAATGCCGGAATAAACATTCCAAAATCAATTACAAATGGCATTGCAAGCGGACAACTTTCACCAGCTAAAGCCGTTAAACAGATGAACCGCTTAATTAAATTCAATGAGGCTCTTGAAAAAGCAGACCTTGCTGGCAAAAAAATACCCGAAAATATGATGAAGGGTATATTGAGCGGCAAAATAAAACCTGCTCAAGCAATTGAAACGCTTAGTAAAAATATAAATACTTCTACTGATAAATTGTCAGGACAAATGAAAAAGACAGGCAAAAAGGGCGGTATAGAATATAGCAAAGGCATAGATTCAACTGCTCCTAAGGCACAAAAAAGCGGTAAAAACCTAGCTAAGGCAGGTAAAAAGGGTGCTGCAAGTGTAAGTCTAAAATCTACTGGTAAATATTTCGGTGAGGGTTTCATTATAGGACTTTCCTCAACTGATCATACAGCAGAAGAGATGACTATGAAATGGGGAATAAACCGAGTAAAAAATTTAAACAAATCTATAGAATCACGTTCTCCATCAAAAGCTACAACAAGAACAGGTATTTACTTTGCACAAGGATTTATAAACGGTATAAAATCACTTATTGCAGAAGCTAAAGCAGAGTCTAAGAACTTGGGCGGTTCTTCACTTAAAGCATTACTGCTTGGAGTAGATGACGGTAAATATTCAAAGGTCGGCGAAAAGCTGGTAAAGCATTTTACTAACGGTATCAATTCACAGGCTAAGAATATTGTAAAGACTATGAAAATTCTGATAACAAATTCTATTCCAAAAAACAGCTCATCAATTGAAAAGGCTAAGAAAGAGTTTGAAAAGGTTGCAAAACAATTAACAGATAGCTTTTCAAAAGCATTAGAAAAGGGTGCAAGCAAGGCTGTTAAAAAGGTTGAGAAGGCTTTTGAGAGCATTTCAGAAGAATATCAGGATAAGTATGATGAAATTGCTCAAAAGCAGGAGGATTTGAAAAACACTCTAAGCGATTACGGAAGTCTTTTTGAAAGAGATGACGACGGCAAAATCGAGCTCTCAAATTTGAATGAACAGATAAACTATCTAAGGGCATATGATTCTAATTTGAAAGCCTTAAAATCAAAGGTATCAAGCAACCTTATGGGAGTTATAACGTCTATGAGTGCTGAAGACGGTGCAGATTTAGCTGCTAAACTTCTCTCCCTTTCGCCGGAGGAATTGAAAGCCTTCGATACTGCTTATCTGGAAAAACAGAAA
Source organism: uncultured Clostridia bacterium (assembly GCA_947627045.1). GTDB lineage: Bacteria > Bacillota > Clostridia > Oscillospirales > Ruminococcaceae > UMGS1601. The sequence goes on along the minus strand of CANQUM010000009.1, from coordinate 61,361 downwards.
ATCTCGTCTCAAATAGCTAAAGACTATTACAGTTCTGAGATACAATCACTAAAAGATAATTTTACAAAGCAAATTAACAAGCAGCTCAAGACCTTGAAAAAAGATTTGAAAAAGGTTGGAAAGCAAGCTGTAGAAGGTTTTATCAAAGGCTTTAAGAGTAAGAATAGTGATGTTAGCGATACAGTGGAAGCATGGGCAAAAAGCATTATAAAAACTGTTAAGAAGCAATTGAAAATCAAATCTCCGTCAAGAGTATTTAGATATGAGATTGCAGGTAATGTTATAGACGGTTTTATTAAGGGTATTGCCACAAGAACACGTTCAGCGGTTAATACGATGAAAGAGTTTTCAAACAAAATGACAGATAGTGCTAATATCTCAATAGGAAGTGCAAAAAGAGGTATGATGTTAAGTTCAGGCGGTGCAGTTACCACGAATAATAGCAATACTACATATAACTTCTATCAAACAAACAACAGTCCAAAGGCATTAAGCAGACTGGAAATCTATAGGCAATCAAGAAATCTTTTGAATTTCAAAGCAGGATTGAAAGGAGTATAGGAGATGATTAGATGTGTTTAGTTTAATAGTAAAAAATACAGCAAATAAAACTTTGAACCTTACTGATAATCCTAACTACTTTACAGTTGCTGAAGGTTTTAATGCCATTACAGCTAATGTCAACACTACAGCTTCTGCTATAGGTCACGGTTCGGTATTCAACAGCACAAAGCTAGCTAATAGAAATATCACCTTGCAGGTAATTCTGCGAGGTGATATAGAGGCTAGCAGGATTGCTTTGTATGAATTTTTTTCGCCGTTGTCAAGTGTAGTATTTTATTATGAAAACGAGCATCGTAAAGTACATATAAGTGGATATGTAGAGAGTTTTGATTGTAGTCCTAATGTTACAAATGAAACTGCAAATATAAGCGTTATATGCAACGAGCCTTTTTTACTTGATGAATATGCAGATGTGCAGTCGTTCTCCAATATTAAAAAGCTATTCAAATTTCCGTGTACATTACCAAAAGAAGGCGTACCGTTTGGAGAAGTAAAATCTAATAATGAAACGGTAATTATAAACAGGGGAGAGCATGAAGTAGGATGCGTTATTACTATTTATGCGGAGTTTTCCACATCAGCCCCGATAAGAATTACAAATTTTATAAACGGTCAATACTTTGAAATAAATACAGATATGAGAACAGGTGATGTAATTATTATCAACACTAATACTAGACAAAAAAGTGCAAAACTTTATCGAGATGGAAACGAAACAAATCTGTTTTCACAAATAGCTGATGGTTCGCAATGGTTTCAACTATGTCCGGGAGAAAATATTTTTACAATTGTAAGCGAGTTTTCTGATATGCCTTCGCTGAACGTTGATATAAGTACAATTGCTGAGTATATAGGAGTTTGAAAAATGGACGTATATGTATTGGATGGAGCATTTAAAAAGATAGGATTTCCTATTGATAATTATATAAGCTGTATATGGAATACTTGCTTTTATGATATTGGAGATTTTGAATTATATTTATCAGCCGAGCCGGAAGTTTTATCTTTATTGAGAACAGGTGCTTACTTAGTAAGAGATCAGGATATGGACGATGAAAACAGTTACTATTATAATGTGATGAGGATAGAGAGCATAAAAATTGAAACTAATGAGGAAAGCGGAGATTATATTATTGTTACAGGAAAAGATTTAAAAACAATTCTCAATCAACGTGTAATAATGAATGATGTTATTAAGACAGATGTTTTATTAAAGGACTTTTTCGAGCAAGTTTTTGAATATAATATCACAGATCCAGCTAATTCTCAAAGAAAGATGGAACATATAAAGTTGTTTTTTAACGAAACTGACCACCATGAGCATATAGTTGTTGAAAAGGGGTTGCACGACTATGTCGGAGACTGGTTGATTTCACAGTGTAAAACGTATGAATGTGGGATAATTCCTTGTGTTAATACTCAAAAATCACCTCGACCGGGTGATATTGACTATATTGTCAAAAGAGCAAGGGATAATAATGACGTAATATTTAGCAGTGAATACATTGACATCTCAGCGTCTTCTTATATTAAAAACACTGAAAACAGAAAAAACGTAGCCATAGTTGCCGGAGATGAAGTTGAAGGGATACAAATTATTGAAACTGTAAATGATAATATGTCAGGATATTCACGTTATGAAACTTATATATCAAGCAGTATCTCATCTGATGGTTACTACAATAATGACCAAATAACAGATAAAGAGGGATCATACAGAAATGCGTTAAAATATGAGGGCGAAAAGGCTCTGCAAGAAACTAAAATAGAAGAAACCTTTGAATGTGATATTCAATCTTACGGTCAATATCAACTGGGAAATGATTTCTTTCTTGGTGATAAGGTGGTTGTTGTAAATAAATATGGCATTAAAGCACAAGCAGTAATTTCGGAAATAATCGATACTCACGATGAAACAGGCAGAACAATTATTCCTAAGTTCAGTGATTTTGTAGTTATTTGAAAAGGAGGTAAAAAAGTATGGCAATAGATTATGGCTTTTTTAATAGTGTTGATAACGATAGAACATATAATGCTGACGATATGAGCAATTATTTTGAAGGGCTGGTAAGCGACGGTGTATATTCAACTATAGGTGATGCGTGCATTGTAAAAAGTTTGGGACCTTTAACATTAAGTATCGGTACAGGAAGGGCAATTATAAACAATAAATGGGTAAAAATTGACAGTATACAAACTGTAAAAATAACACCTCATCCAACCCTTAATAGATATGACGCTGTATGTCTGCAATGTGATATGAATGCAAGAGTAATAAGAATTGTAGTAGAAGAAGGAACACCTTCTTCTAGTCCTCAATTGCCTGAAATTAATAATACATCAAAATTGAAAGAGCTTGTACTTGCACATGTTTATGTCAAGGCAAATACTGATAGAATAACGCAAAGCGATATAACAGACCGCCGTCCGTATAAAATATATTGCGGATGGGTAACAGGATTAATTAAACAAGTTGATACAAGCGAATTATTCTTACAGTTCCAGACAGCCTGCAAAGAATGGCAAACAGCTCAAGCAAATGAATTTGAAAATTGGAAAAGCATTCAAATGCAACAGTTTAGCAAATGGCAAGAACGACAAACATTAATGATTGAGAGCGAAGAAAGAGAGTTTAAAAGCTGGATGTCAGAGCAAAAACAATCTTTTGAAACATGGTATAACAACCTAAAAGAAACGCTGACAGTCAATGTTAATCCTGCTACTTCAAAAATCTACACAGCTGAAACAGACGAAGGCGATCGAGCTGAATTGCCGTTTACATATAACGAAAATCAAGCAGTACACGTCTACATAAACGGCTTGTTTGCAGTTGAGGGCGAAGATTACACAATAGAAAACGGAAACATTCAGCTTAATAACACTATGTTTGATTCCGGCGGTGATGTCGTTACTTTTGTAGTTTTCAAAGCAGGATTGATTACTGGAAGTTCGGGAGGAACTACTGATGATGAAGAAATTACAATTTCTGATATAGATAATATATTATCAGAAGTTGAAGGATTTAACGACTAAAGGAAAGGAAGGTAATGTAACTATGACAAAGGTAAAAATTCTAGCCATTATAAAGTATTTATTGGAGAAAATCACAGGGAAACTTCAAGGGAAAGCAGATGTAAGACATACGCACAGCGAATATGCCGATAAAGAACATACACATAGCGACTATTTGACAAAGCATCCGACTGTAACATCAAAATCTCCGACAAGCGACGAGTTGACAGTAAGTTGGGGCGGTCAGATAACGGCATATTCAGAAATTACAAAGGACACAAACGGCCATATTACCGGTGGAAAGGTTACAACGTATACATTGCCTTCGTCAGGTGGAAGCGAAGAAGAAATAACGGACGAAGACATAGATAATATTTGCAGAGAGGTATGGGGTGAATAAAAATGACGAAATCGGGATTTAAGAATTTTGTTGAAAAAACTTTAGCAAAGTTCACATCAAAAACAAAGCAGTTTAGTACAGGAACAAGAACAAACGACGATACAGAATTAAGTATTTCAGGCGGAAGTCAGTTTATGAATTGCGGTTTTGAGCCTAAAACAGTAAAGCTCTATCATAATAGTCCAACTGATCATCAATCAGGTATGAATGAGCGTTATTATAACTGCATAGTACTTTGGTGGGAAGATGGAGAGATAATATATAACGAAACTAATCTAGGAAACTTTGCTGACACAATAGAAACAACATCGGACGGTTTTTACTTTAATGGTAATGGTGCAGCAGTAGAGTTCAAACTCCGCTGGGAGGCTTATGCGTGAAAATGAAACCGCTCGGCAGGGTTAAATATTAAAATAATCCCTCTAAGTTAGATATTATCTGACTTGGAGGGCTTTTTGTTTACATATTGACTTATTATGCTATATTAAGTATAATATTGTATAACAAATAATTATTAGTTCTATATTAAAAATTCTACTATGATAAAATATTATATGTTAAAAATCTAGCAATAAGGGGGAAATTAAATGAGCAAAATTTTAGTAATAGGTAACGGATTTGATTTAGCACATGGTTTGCCTACAAAATATACAGATTTCTTAGATTTTTCTGAGCTTTTTATAGCTGATGAAAGAGAGTATGAATGGAAATTAAAGAATTTGATACATATAAAAAAGCATAATAAAGAATTTTTAAAATGTGTAGAATCTTGCCGAGAATTATTTAGAGATTTCGCTGAAATATTTAAACGAAATAGTTTAATAGAATATTTTTTTAAACAATATAATCGTAAGGAAAATTGGGTCGATTTTGAAGGCTTACTCGAGATTTATATTAGTAATATTAATAAATATTTTAATACAAATAAATTTGAAGATTTAAATTTATTGCCAAAAGATATAAGACATTTAATTAATCATAATTATAATAATAATTATAATTATAATAATAATTATAATAAGGAGATAGTGTATGATTATCTAAGAAAAAATTTAGATGAATTAATTGATTGTTTAGAATTTTATTTTAAAGAAGTAGTAAATAAGTCTGTAGTTTTAAAATATCCTATGGAATTATATCCTTCGGAAAATCATCGTTATGGTATTTTCACTTATATTATATCATTTAATTATACAAATACATATAATTACATATGCAAAAAATTACATTTTTCAGGAATTGATAATGATTGTATACACTATATACATGGAAAAGTTAGATGTGGTAATATGGTTTTGGGCATTTCGGATTCTGAGTCTGAAAACCTCGATACGGTATATTTTAAAAAATATTTTCAGCGTATACAGAAACATACTGGTAATGAATACAAAAAATGGATAAGCCAAAATAATGAAGTAGCGTTTATGGGACATTCAATGGATATAACTGATGGCGATATTATCAAAGAGTTAATCACCAACACATCGAAAACAACTATATATTATTATAATCAAAGTGATTATGAGCAAAAAGTAATTAATTTAATAAAAATATTTGGTAAGGATGAATTTGAAACATTATACTATGAACGAAAAATAGTATTTAAAGCATTATCTTCTTCTGTTTTATTGCTGGATAATAAAGTAGTAGAAGAAACAAAATCATAGTATACCTTTATTTAAACTTTACCAATCCAAAATACCCATTTACAAAAATATAATATGGTTTGTTCGGCTTTGGGTTTGGGAAGCCGGCAACGGTGAGTTAAACTTATTTTAATTGTAATAAGGTTTTAATTTATTTCTTGAAAATAGGGAAAGAATTTTTTATTACAAAATCAATTAAGACCGCCAAACTGCGTAATGATAACTTTTGCCAGAGCTGGATTAGGATTTTTTATGTTTACCGGATATTCTAATTTTTTCTTATATTGCCACATTAATTCTCACTCCTTTCCCAGGGCCATGGTTTCGTTGCCCATGTCCATTCATCATCGCTGTTTACCCCGCTTACTGTTATCGGTGCATATTTGCTTTCATATTCGGCAACTGCTTCTTCATATTCTTTTTGATGCTTTTTAAAGTATTCAAGAGCCTCTTTGCAGGTTGGATGACTGTCTAGAAATAGCTGTGCCTCAATTACGGCGAAACCGTGCATTCTTACCAACTTTAACAGCTTACTTTTTTCTGCATCCATTTGAAACAGCCTCCTCCCCTATGAATGGTTTGTCAAGTGATGGGAATATTGTACCCCTGCATAGTGCAATGTGAGCATCATATGTTTTTTCCCATTCCTGAAAAGGAACATATGCCATTGCTATAGGCGTTTTTTCAGGAAACTTTCCTTCAGGCTGCGGACAGCCTTCACAAAAGCCCTTTGCAAATATGTCAGACGATTTAGTTGTATAAATCTCCATGTGAAATTCTCCTTATTATTATTTGTGATCATATGCCCGCAGTGCTGTAATGCTGTTTATCTCTGTTAAAATGTTTTGGGCATAAAATATGTAATAACTCTTTTGAGTTGTTACATCACACTTTATTATATGTTGATGCGAAAAATTTGTTATTGTAGGATAATTTGTAATTTAATAAATGTAAAAGCCGCAGACATAATTTTGTCTGCGGTTAAATATTTACTTGAAAAATATCACATATTAGTATATAATTAACGTATGTTTATCAGAATAATGTTGAGTGATAAAAAGGAAAACTACTATGAAAAGATTTAGTATGTTCAGCAATTATAATGCTGAAAAAACAGGCGGAATTGCAGTTGCCGCTTTTATTATAAGTTTGATTTTTAAGGGAAGAAAAAAGAATGGAAAGCATAAGAATATATTTATTAGGTTTTTAAGGAATTTTACCGGAGTTTCATCAGCTGTAGGCTTTGCCTCAATACTGGGAGCTAAAAATGCTGTTAAGAATAAAGATGACGGCATTAGCTTTGAACAGGCTGCTGAGATGTATAACAAATCTGTCGGTGAAAAGGTTATAGATATTGAATATGATAAAAATGGAAAAGCTAAGGGTACAGGTAAATGTACTAAAACTTATTCTGATTTAGATAAAATGACTTCGCAAAAGTGATTTACCGTTTATTTGAAAGGCGTGAAGTTTAATGTATAAGAAATTGCTTGCTTCTTTGGGCTTGTGTACAGCAGGTGCAGTGATGATTGTAAAAAAAAAATCAAACGCTTGGTTTTCAGATACTCATTCGGCTATATTTGAATCCGCTTTGGAGATTTTGAAAAACGATGGTAAAAATGACGCTTATAAGTTTTTTGAAGAGCATAAAGACCGTATATCATATGGGGTCATAGTACCCGATTTCAAGGGGGACAGAAATAAGGGCAGCGGAATGCACTATTATTCATCGTGTGATAAAAACGGAAATGCACTTCAGCCCTTATATACAGGCTATCTTGCAAATAGATTAGGCAAGTATGCGCCTTCGGCAAGAACAATGCTGGAGGAAAATTACACAATGAGCTTCATTCAGTTTGCAAATGATATGAACGATATGGCTTTGGACTCTTTGGGAAGATGTATTCATTTTATTTCTGATATAGGATGTACGGTCCATACGACTAACCTTATATCCCTACCGTTTAACAACAATCCGCATCATTGCTATGAAAAATATGCTTTGGCGAATATGGATAGATTTCATACCGACAGCGGAGATGAAAGTCTTTATAACGCCTATATGAATAAGAGCGTAGGAGAGATGCTAAATATATTGTCTCAGGAGTCTGCAAAATACTATGCCGACGTAAAGGCTGTTGAGGATACAACATTTGAAAACGCACTTAGAAATATGCTTCCATTAACCGAACAGCACGTTGCGGCTTTTATGAATTCATATTATGAAAGACTTTCTGAAAATATTGATAAGGCTCTGAAGGTTAAAAAGAATATCAGAATAAAATCTGCTTGCGACGGTTCTTATCTTACTATTTATGATAATTGCAGAGCAGGACTTTCAAAACTGAACGATAAATTAAAACAGACGTTTAATTTAAGACTTAATCTTGACGGCAGCGTCAGAATAGTGAATAAAGAAGGGAATCTTCTTTGTGACGGTATGTTTGGGTTTAAGTGCGGAAAAGCAATAAAAAATAACGGTTTCAGGTTGACTGAAACAAACGGCTTTTATAAAATCTCAACTGAGTATTCACGTTTTTCAAAGCTGCTTACAAATTCAAAAAGACTTATAAAATACAGAGTATTTCAAAATAATTTCAATCCGCTTGATGAGGGTCAGCTTTGGGTTATTGAAAAGGCTTAACCTAATAAATTTTATTTTCATATAATATTGATGAAGTTATATACTTCTGTGCGGATTTCTTAAAAATAATATGTGAACTAATTACTGAAGGGAATGTATATAAATGAAAACACTTGTACTTTTATGCGACGGAATGGCAGACTATCCTGTTAAGGAGTTAGGCGGTAAAACTCCAATGGGAGCGTCAGTTACGCCTAATATGGATAAGCTGGCTAAAAAAAGCTATATGGGGCTTGTCAAGACTGTTGCCGATAATATGAAGCCGGGAAGCGACGTTGCAAATCTCGCTGTTTTGGGATATGACCCGCAGATCTACTACTCAGGACGTTCTCCGCTGGAGGCAGGCTCTATAGGCATAGATATGAAGCCTACAGACGTTTCTTTCAGATGTAATCTGGTAACTTTGTCTGATGAGGCTGATTATGCAGACAAAACAATTCTTGATTACTGTGCTGATGATATTTCAACGACTGAGGCAAGAGAAATAGTAAAAACTCTTGCTGAACATTTCAACAATGATGAATTTCAGCTTTATTCGGGGGTTTCCTACCGTCACTGCCTTATTTGGAACAACGGTACGACTGACGTCGGAACACTTACTCCGCCGCACGATATAACAGGGAAGCCGATAAAGGATTACATACCGTCGCATCCCAATGCTAAAAAGCTGTATGATATGATGGTTGAGAGCTATGATGTTTTAAAAAATCACCCTGTAAACAAGGCGAGAGAAGCCAGAGGTCTTAGACCGGCAAACTCTATGTGGTTCTGGGGCGAGGGAACAAGAAAGTCTCTTATGCCGTTTGGGGAGAAATACGGACTGAAAGGTTCGATAATTTCTGCTGTTGACCTTTTAAAGGGAATAGGTAAATTCAGCGGTATGAATGTTGTTGATGTTGAGGGTGCAACGGGATATATTGACACAAATTTTGAGGGTAAAGCCAATGCTGCAATTAAAGAATTTAAGAATGGTCAGGATTTTGTTTACATTCATGTTGAGGCTCCTGACGAGTGCGGTCATAGGCACGAGATAGAAAATAAGAAAAAATCGCTTGAATTGATCGATGAAAAGATTTTAGGTCCTGTTTTGAATGCTCTGGAGCAATATGACGATTACAAGGTTTTAATTATGCCTGACCACGCAACTCCGCTTGAGCTCAGAACCCACACGAACGACCCTATTCCTTTCCTGATGTATCATAAAAAGGGAGAGGTCGAGGGCAAAGACGAGTTTACCGAGCAGACCTGCAAGGATACGGGCGTCTATATCGAAGACGGTCATAATATTTTGAGTATGTTTTTGAAAAGGTAAATTGTCTGTGATATAAATACAGTTGTATTTCAACAAAAAACTATAAAATGTTATAAGTTATTTGTATTAATTGTCAATTGACGCAGTTTTTGAATACTAATATAATAATAGTTGTAATATTTAAGGGGAGGAGCTCATAAAGAGCGTGATATAAAAATGGTTAAGGTAGTTAAGTTCGGCGGAAGCTCTCTTGCAGACGCCAAACAGTTTAAGAAAGTCGCTCATATTATTAAAAGCGACATATCAAGGAGATTTGTTATTCCGTCGGCTCCGGGAAAGAGATTTGACGATGACACAAAAATAACCGATATGCTGTACTCGTGCTATTCAAAGGCTGCGAGGGGTCAAGACTTTGAAAAAGAGTTTGAGGAAATAAAATCAAGATATAACGGAATAATCAATGAGCTTTCACTTGATATTTCTTTAGAAGATGAGTTCAATACCATAAAAGCCTGCTTCACTCAAAAAGCAGGCAGAGATTATGCTGCGTCAAGGGGCGAATACTTAAACGGAAAATTGCTTGCAAAATACTTGGGTTTTGAATTTATCGACGCTGCCGATGTTGTTTTCTTTGACGACAAGGGAGCTTATGACAGCAGCAAGACAGCTTTTGTTATGGGCGAACGTCTTAAAGGGGTGGAGTATGCAGTTATTCCCGGTTTCTACGGCTCTATGCCCAACGACACGATAAAGACATTTTCACGAGGCGGTTCTGATATAACAGGTTCAATCGTTGCTTCGGTTGTAACTGCTGATATTTATGAAAACTGGACTGATGTTTCGGGATTTTTGATTGCTGATCCGAGAATTATCGACAATCCGCTTCCTATTACTTCAATTACATACAAGGAACTTCGTGAGCTTTCGTATATGGGCGCTACCGTTTTGCACGATGAAGCTATTTTTCCTGTCAGAAAGGCGGGAATTCCTATAAATATCAAGAACACTAACAAGCCTGATGACACAGGTACAATGATCGTAGAATCGACCTCACAGAAGCCGGAATACACAATTACAGGTATTGCAGGAAAAAAGGGTTTTGCGGTTGTAAATATTGAAAAAGATATGATGAACTCAGAGCTTGGATTCGGCAGACGTGTTTTAGAGGTTTTTGAAAAAAATGGTGTTTCCTTTGAGCATATGCCGTCGGGCATAGATACTATGAGCGTTATAATACATCTTGATGAATTTGCCGAGAAGGAGCAGGAGATACTTGCAGGACTTCACAGAAATGTTCAGCCTGACTCTATTGAAATTGAAACTGACCTGGCACTTGTTGCGGTTGTCGGACGGGGAATGAAGTCTAACAGAGGAACTGCCGGAAGAATATTTTCCTCACTTGCTCACAGCCATGTTAATGTAAAGATGATAGATCAGGGCTCCAGCGAGCTTAATATAATCGTCGGGGTTGAAGAAGCGGATTTTAAAACGGCTATTAAGGCAATTTACGATATTTTTGTTTTGCAGAAGCTGTAATTTGAAGACTGTCTTGCTTGTATTGGCAGGGCAGTTTTTGTTTTTTGCTTGACAAAGGTGGTATAATATACTTAATAAAAAGAGTTAAAAATTACGCTTGATGCTTATTGTGATAGGCGGAAGATTTTATTGATACAGAACGGAGATTAAAATGACAGATTTCATTGAAACAGTAAAAAGTGTTTCATCACTTGCAGTGTTTAGAAGTGTTTTAAAGAACAAAACAGTTGAAAAGCTTTTAAATCTTCTCAGCGATCTTAGTGATAAGACAATTAATCAAAAAGATTTGATATTTGAATATTCGGAATTTGTAAGCGAGCTTTATCGGTACAGTGATAACCTTACTGAGTTTTTTTTGAATATAGTTTTGGAAGATGAAAACGTCTATATGATAAAAAAAGGTGCAGGTGAAAAAATCAGTCCTCTTTTAGAAGAGCGTTTGGCAAGTGAGCTGAATATTTTAGAAAATCTTGCAAAAATAAACTGCGGTGATGTGGCAAGAGCCATTGGCTACGGCAATCTTTCTAAATGGAAAACAGAGGATATTGATTTTTTAAAAATTTATTCAGAAAGAATAAGTGAGATAAACAAGTTCGGATACGGAATTTATGCAAAGAATCATATTTTCGTTATAAAAAATGGAAAAATAAAACCTGTCAGCTTTCCAGATAATACGAGGCTTTCACAGCTATCGGGCTATGAGGCTCAAAGACAGACGGTTATTGATAACACGCTTGCTTTGCTTAACGGCAAACCTGCTAATAATGTGCTTCTTTACGGCGACTGCGGAACAGGAAAATCGTCGACTGTCAAAGCTATAGCCAACGAATACAAAAACAGAGGTTTAAGGCTTATTGAGCTGAAGAAAAAACAGCTTCATGAGATACCTCTGATTGTTGAAACTGTAAGCAGAAACCCTTTAAAATTCATTTTGTTTATTGATGACTTGTCATTTACTGAAAACGATGACGATTTTGCGGCGCTTAAAGCCATATTAGAGGGAAGCGTTTCCTCCGCTGCGGACAACCTTGTGATTTACGCTACCTCAAACCGCCGTCATTTGATAAAGGAATCTTTCTCAACTAGAGAGGGTGATGACATTCATTTTAACGATACGATGCAGGAGCTTTTGTCATTATCAGACAGGTTTGGAATAAGAGTAGTATTTGAAAAGCCTGATAAAAAGCTTTATCTCAGTGTTGTTGAGGATTTGGCAAGGCAATATGACCTTGATATGTCAGTTGATGAGATAAAGAAAAGGGCTGAGGTTTTTGCTCTTGAACGAGGAGGAAGGTCTCCGAGAGCAGCAAAGCAGTTTATTGAATTGTTGAAAGGAACTGAGAAGTAATGGAGCTTAGAAAGGTTGAAACAAAAGAACAAATTGAGGAGACGGCAAGGCTTGCCAATGAAATCTGGAATGAGCATTACATCAGCATTATTTCACAGGAGCAGATTGATTATATGGTGCAGAAATTTCAGTCTGCTGAGGTTATTGCCGAGCAGATTAAAGATCATAATTATAAGTATTATAACTTTGTTGAAAACGGCAAAAGCGTTGGATATTTTAGTTTTGTTGAGCAGGAGGGCGGCGTAATGTTCTTATCTAAGATTTACCTGCTCAAATCAGAACGAGGAAAGGGATTTTCAAGACAGGCTTTTGAATTTCTGAAGAAAGAGGCAAAAAGTCGAGGTCTTTCAAAAATTTGGCTTACTGTAAACAGAGGAAACAAGCACTCAATAGAAATTTATAAAAAGTTCGGAATGTACATAGAGCGTACTCAGATAGCCGACATCGGCGAGGATTTTGTTATGGACGATTTTGTTTTTGTCTATGACATCTAGGCGGCGAGCCGCCGCAGGCAGTATAGGCAAGAGGCTAGAACTAAACTTTCCTACAAAGAATAAATCTGCCGTTTTGAAACGTAAAAGATTAAATTAAACTTTTATTAGGCAGCAGAGCATCCGGCGTTACGCCGGCGGCAGGCAGTGCTGCCTATGGAGATTTCGTGAAGTGTGTTTATTATTTAACTTTTTATAAACATGTTGACAAAAGAGAAATAATGATGTATGTTTTACTTATTAAATGTATATTTAAAGAAAAGAGGGTAATTATGAAAAAAAGAATTTTATCAGTGCTTACTGTGTCTATTCTGATGTTGAGTTTTACACTGGGAACAACTGCTGAGGCTGTTAATGTATCATTGCTGGGTAATTTATCAGAGGCGGCAGATGGATATGTTTGTACACGTTTTGAGGACAGTGATGGTTATTGGGCGGAGCTTACTCATGATGAGAAGGGGCATATAATCTTAAGTGAAGACAAAGACGGATACATTGAAAAATATACTTATGATGAAAAGGGCAATAATACATCATATGAAGACAGCGACGGTTATCGTGTTAATTATACCTATGACGAAAGAGGAAACTTGATCCGCACGGAGGATAGTGTTGGGTACTGGACAAATTACGAATATGATGAAAGAGGCAATGAAACACTTATTGAAAATGAGTATATGTCTTTAAGCATTACATATAAATATGATGAAAAGGGATTAATGCAAACTTCAATATTGGATTATGGTCCAGAAATAGGCTCTGTTACATATTCTTATACATATGACGGCAATGGAAATATGACATATGCAGCTGACAGCGATGGTAATTGGGCAAAGTACATCTATGATGAAAACAACAGGCTTATTCAGACGGAAGATTCTTATGAAAACGTGATAAAATATCAATACGACAATAACGGTAATATTATACGCTGTGAGGATAATAACGGTTATTGGGTTGAATTAGAATATGAAAAATATAAAAAAGATTCGGAAAAGCCTAATAATAAACCTACAGGATCTTCATCTAATCAAACTGCACCGAAGAAGTCTACAACTGCAGTGAAAAAAGATGACAAGGTTTCTCAAGCAGAAAAGGACAAGGCGAATGCTCAGAAGTTAATGGATAAGGTGAAAATCAAGAATTTTACCGCAAAAGCAAAGGGTAAGAAAAAGATAGTTGTAAACTGGAAGAAAGTTAAGAATGCAAAAGGCTATCAGGTTCAGGTATCAAAAAACAAGAAGTTTAAGAAAAACAATATAGTACTTACAAAGAATGTTAAGGGCAAGAAAGTAACTATTAAGAGTAATAAGATAAAGAGCAAAAAGACTTATTATGTACGGGTAAGGGCTTATACAACATATAAAGATGCAAAAGGCGTTACCAGAAAGGCATACAGCAGTTGGACTAAAAAGAAATTAAAAGTTAAGACTAAGTAGAAAGTTTATGTAATAAAGCCGCTCAGGCAATAAAGTCTGAGCGGCTTTTTATCTTATGCTATAAAGCATAAGAGTATCATTTGGAAAAAATTATCAAATAATACACATTTTTTTATTGATTTATTCATATCAATTGCAGAAATGCTTGATTTTTTCGATAAAATATGTATAATAATAATATAAATATAACACGGAGGTTAGTTATGGAAATCTTAAAAGTATCTTCACAATCTACACCAAACGCAGTTGCAGGGGCTATTGCCGGTGTAATTCGTGATAAAGGTTCTGTTGAAGTACAAGCAGTAGGAGCCGGAGCTACGAATCAAGCTATTAAGGCAATTGCAATTTCAAGAGGATTTTTATCACCTATCGGCATCGAACTTATTTGTATGCCTGCATTTGCAAATGTTGATATTGACGGCGAAAAAAGAACAGCTATAAAGCTCGTTTGTGAAGCCAGATAAGTAAATTGTTTTAGAGGGATGATTGTAAGCAAAAAGGACAGTAAGTTATTTTACTGTCCCTTTTATTTTTGCGAAAATTGAAACTAAAGTTTTTTTATTTAAGCTATTTTATAAGGCCCCAAATGTCTCTTGCGTAATCTTCAACGGCTCTGTCGGCAGAGAATACACCTGCACAGGCAATGTTTTCTAACGACATTTTCTGCCACTTGGTTTGCTCTTTGTAACATTCTGAAGCGTAAGCCTGGGCTCTTTGATAATCCTCAAAGTCAGCAAGAACCATATATGGGTCGCTGTTTTTAAGGGAGTTTGCAACCTCTTCAAATGTGTTTCCGTTCACTCCTCCGTACAGCTTGTCGATTGAAGCACGGATAATGCCGTTTTCGTTATAGTACTTCTCTGGGTGGTATGAAGATTTTCTTGCGGTAACCTCATCAGAACTCATACCGAAAGTTATGATATTTTCCTTTCCGACCTGTTCGCAAATTTCTACATTAGCGCCGTCCATAGTGCCCAAAGTAACAGCACCGTTCAGCATAAGTTTCATATTACCTGTTCCAGAAGCCTCTGTTCCGGCAAGAGAGATCTGCTCTGAAATTTCAGCGGCAGGCATAAGCATTTCTGAAAGTGTAACGCAATAGTCCTCAAGGAATATTACTGACAGCTTTTCGCTTATCTGAGGATTTTTCTTTAGTTCCTCGCCGATAGACCATATCAGCTTGATTATTTGTTTAGCCAGATAATATCCCGGTGCTGCCTTTGCAGCGAAGATATAAGTTTTAGGTACAAAATCAGCATTTGGATTTTCAAGGAGATAGTTGTACTGTGCAATTATATTCAAAGCATTCAAGTGCTGTCTCTTGTATTCGTGCAGACGCTTTACCTGAACATCAAATATCGAATCGGTATTTAAGGTTATGCCGTATTTGCTCTTGACGTATTTTGCAAAGTTGTCTTTATTTTGCTTTTTGATTTTTGCAAGACTGTCTAAAACAGCTTTGTCGTCTTTGAACACCTCAAGCTTTTTCAGCATTGCCCCGTCTTTAAGAAAATCGCTGCCGATTTTCTCGCGAAGCAAATTTGTAAGACCCGGATTAGACTGATAAAGCCATCTTCTGTATGCAATACCGTTTGTAACGTTTTTGAATTTGTTAGGGCAATCTACATATTCGTCGTGGAAAACGGTGTTCTTAACAATTTCCGAATGGATTTTTGAAACTCCGTTTACGCTGTGGCAAGCGTGAACGCAGAGATTTGCCATCTTTACAAGATTGTTATTTATGATTGACATACGGGTAACAAGCGACTCGTTATCATACCTTTCCATAAGGTCTCTGCAATATCTTTCGTTTATCTCCACAATAATAGAGAAAATACGAGGCGTAACCTGTTTGAGCAGATTGCAGTCCCATTTTTCCAATGCTTCTGCCATAACCGTATGATTTGTATATGCAAATGTGTTAGTTACAATGTGCCAAGCCTTGTTCCACGAAAATCCGCAGTCGTCAAGCATAATTCTCATAAGCTCAGGAATAGCAAGCGTCGGGTGGGTATCGTTTATATGAATTGCAACCTTTTCATGCAGATTGTCAAGAGTGCCATAAGTTCTCATATGTCTGTCAACTATATCTGCGATTGAAGCAGCACACATAAAATACTGCTGTCTTAACCTTAGCGATTTACCCTCTGCGTGATTGTCGTTAGGATAGAGTACCTTTGATATAGCCTGTGCCATTGCGTTTTGTCCGAGAGCCTTTCCGTATTCTCCGCTGTTGAACATTCCCATATCAAACGACGGACTTTCAGCACGCCATAATCTTAATCGTGATACTGCATCGCTGTCATATCCTGAAACGTATAAGTCATAAGGAACAGCTATAACAGTCGTATAGTTTTCGTGTGTTACGCAGTGATACTGATTATCCCAGTATTCCTTTAAATCACCGTCAAAATGAATTTCAACCTGTCTGTTGTTTCTTCTTACAAGCCAGCAGTTTCCTCCCGGAAGCCAATTGTCAGGAAGCTCTGTCTGCCAACCGTCCTCCAACTTCTGTTTGAAAATGCCGTATTCATAGCAAATAGAATATCCTGTCGCAGCATAGCCCTGTGTTGCAAGACCGTCAAGATAACAAGCCGCAAGACGTCCTAGACCGCCGTTTCCAAGACCTGCGTCAGGTTCGCATTCAAACAGATTGTTTATATTGACGCCGAAGTCCTTCATTACTTCAGTTGCCTCATTGATAATATCAAGGTTGTAAAGAGAAGTCTTTAGCGATCTACCCATTAAAAACTCCATAGACAAATAATAAACCTGCTTCTTGCCTTCGGAGTTGACATTGTTCATAAACTTTTTGTGCTTTTCCTGCATTAGCTCTACAACAATTCTTGAGAGCGTTTCATAGAAAACCTTGTCAGACACTTCATCAGGGGAAGTGTCAAACTCTTTGTCGATAATATTTAAGATTTTCTCTTTTAATTCGCTTTTTGTAATAATTTGATTTTTACTTGTCTTTTTAGAAACTGCTCCCGTTTTTGTCTGCTTTGCAGAAGATTTAGTTTTTGATGAAGCCGTTTTCTCTTCAGCTTTTTTTGCTGATGCCATACTGTGATCAATCCTTTCAACAGAAAATAATATTCAGTCATTAATATTTTACTTATAAATTTTTAAATATATAGTCTTAATTATACAGTAATAATTACTAATTGTCAAGGCAATTTTTTATACAATATGCCAAAAAAATATGATTTTTTGCGTATAATAAAGATATTTATATTATTAACTGTTTTATTTTTTTTAGTATAATAAAAAATTGTTTTATTGAATTTTAAAAGGTAAATAGAAAAATATTTTTAAAAGTTGCATTTAAACGTGCAACTTTTTTTATTTTGCGGGGATATGTGAAAGGACAATAAAGTTCTTTCATTTCTCAGGTCAGGAGAAAATCATATACGAAAGGAGAACAGATGTGAAAAGATTTTCGGATAGAAAGATTCGATCAACATCAGCAGTTGAGCTAGCAAAGCTGGCTCTGGGAAGAATGCTTTTTTCTGATAAAAGCGACGCAATAAGACTTTCTTTGAGCGACAGCAGCGATATGAATACGAAGTCATTAAACAGCGACAGTCTGCTTGCAGTTTCTGATATTAAGAGGAACAAGGACGGCGGCGTTGATATAAAGCTGTTTGATATGATCAAGGCGGCTGAGCTTATGTTTGAAATAGGCAAGGAGGAAAACGGGAATGAGGAAACAGGAGCAAATTTTCTCGAGGGCTTTTTGAAATCTGCAAAACAGCTTAGCTTATCACAAGATACTGCAAATGAAAATGCAGAACAAAGTGATGTTTCCTATTCTGATGAGGTGTGTGAAGTTTGAAAAAAAGCACATCGTACAGAAAGTATTCAAAAAAGCAGATGCAGGTTATGACATGGTGGGCGGACGACCGCTTTAAGGACAAAGATGTAATAATCTGCGACGGTGCTGTAAGAAGCGGAAAGACTACCTGTATGGCATTTTCGTTTGTTATGTGGGCAATGACTGAGTTTTCCGGAAGGACATTCGGATTATGCGGAAAAACGATCACCTCCCTCAAGCGTAATCTGGCAGAGCCTTTAAAGGAAATGCTCAGGCAGACTGGTCTTAAACTGAACGAAAATTCAACTAAAAACTTTCTTGAAGTTTCAAACGGAAGGTTTAGAAACAGGTTTTATTATTTCGGCGGAAAGGACGAAAGCTCTGCATCTCTTATTCAGGGAATAACGCTTGCAGGTGTTCTGCTTGACGAGGTCGCTCTTATGCCGAGGTCGTTTGTTGAACAGGCAATAGCAAGATGCTCGGTAACAGGCTCTAAGCTGTGGTTTAACTGCAATCCCGATAATCCATATCACTGGTTTAAAAAAGAGTGGATAGACAAAATAGAGGAGAAAAACGGTCTGTATTTAAAGTTCACTTTAAATGATAATCCTTCATTGAGCAAGCAGGTTATAAAGCGTTATCACAATCTTTATTCCGGAGCTTTTTATGAGCGTTTCGTACTAGGTAACTGGTCAAGTGTTTACGGCTGCGTTTATCCTATGTTTGACCCCGAAATTCATACCTTTACACAGCCTCCCGAAAACATTGAAAGATATGCTGTATCCTGCGACTATGGAACTGTCAATCCTTCGTCATTCGGGCTTTGGGGATTTTCAGACGGCGTTTGGTACCGTTTAAAGGAATACTATTATAATTCCCGAACTGAAGGCTTTCAACGCACTGATGAGGAGCATTACAAAGGCTTGGCTGAACTTTGTTCTGACTGTAAAATCAAACCGGAAGCGGTTGTGTGCGATCCGTCGGCTGCGTCGTTTATTGAGTGCATAAGACGGCACGGAGTTTTCAATGTCGTGCCTGCTAAAAATGATGTTATGAGCGGTATTCGCAAGGTGAGCGACGCTATATCAGACGGGAAAATTAAAATATCAAGATCCTGTACTGATACGTTAAGAGAGTTTACTCTTTACCGCTGGGATGAAAAAAGCGGATCGGACTGTCCTGTTAAGGAAAACGACCACGCAATGGACGATATAAGATACTTTGTTTCTGCTTTTGTATATACGTCGGGTGATGATTTCTTTGTAATGTCGCTTGACAGAAATTAATGAGATGAAGCTATATTCTAAGAAAGGAACTCAACGTGAAATTTTCACGCAGGATTTGTGTCTTTAAGTTTAATATTAGAAAAAATGTTTTAAAAGTTAAAGGCATAAGCCTAAAAGGAAACGATAGTTAAATGAAACTTAAATTTAAAGAAAAAGAACCGAAGGCAGTAAAGTTTGAACCTATTGCATCTTCAGCTGAAAGGGTAAACGGTAAAGAGGTATTTCGGCTTGCACCTACGGCTTACACCTTTGAGCAGGATTTTTATGAGACTTTGAGAAGTCAGGTACCGATAATTGACGCCTGCATTGGGAAAATTGTCAGATTGACAGGAGGATTTAATTTGGTCTGTGAGGATGAGAGATACCAGACCGAACTTGAAGAGATTATGGAAACGATCCCTGTAGGGATTTCGGGCTCTTCATTAAGCACTTTTATTGATATTCATCTTGATCAATTATTGACATATGGAAAGGCGATAGGTGAGATTCTCATTGACCCTAAGACAAAGCAGGTATGCGGGATTTACAATGCAGACCCTACTCATTTTGAAGTCAAGGAGGGTGAAACCCCTTGCGACAGACGTATTTATGCGATAAGCGGAGCAAATGACAGGCTGATTGAATATCCTGAGAGAATCGTATATACAGCGCTTAATCCTAATCCTAAAAATTCAAACGGCGTGTCGATATTCAGAGGACTTCCCAGTCTTGCAGGTATACTTATGAAGGTTTACGACTGTATAGGTCAGAACTTCGACAGAATAGGCAATATAAGATATGCTGTAACTTATAAGCCGTCGAATGAGAACGATAAGGCATTTGCAAAAGAACGTGCAATGCAGATCGCAAAGGAATGGTCGGACGGAATGAATGCATCACGAAACGGAATAGTTAAGGATTTTGTTGCAGTGGGAGATGTTGAGATTAAGGTCATAGGCGCTGATAATCAGATCATTGATACAGATATTCCGGTAAGACAGCTCTTAGAACAGATGATTTCAAAGCTTGCCATTCCGCCGTTTTTGCTGGGGCTTAATTGGTCTACGACTGAGAGGATGAGTCAGCAGCAATGCGATATTTTAACAAGCGAGCTTGAGTATTACCGCAGACTTTTAACACCTGTTATTCGCAGAATATGCGAAACATATCTTCATCTTTTAGGAGCAGACAGCAGAGTGTTTGTAGAGTGGGATAATATCAACCTTCAGGATGAATCTGAGCTTGCAAAAGCAAGGCTTTATAATGCTCAGGCAGAAGCGCTGGAAATAGAGAATGAAAGGAGAAAGACAAATGACGGAGAAGTCAGCTAAGCTGAGTAATTCAGATGATTTTGAAGTAAACGAAAAGATTATGGAAAAAATCAATACCTACGCAAGAAAAGAACTTAAACCCGATGAGGTTTATGCATTCCCTGTAATTCTCTGCGATAATGACGTAGACAGAGACTATGAACGCTTTTCTGTGAAGTCTTTAGAGACGCTGGCAGAAATGTTTATCGGTAAAACAGGTATCTTTGACCATAATCCAAAAGGCGAAAATCAGACGGCAAGAATCTTTGACGCCGAGGTTAAAACAGATAAAAGCAAAAAAACCGTAAACGGTGAGGATTATACTTATCTGCTTGCAAGAGCTTATATGCTGAAAAATCAGAAAACTCAGGACTTAATATCTGAGATCGAAGCTGGAATAAAAAAAGAGGTTTCAATAAGCTGTAAAATCGACAGCGAGATATGTTCTGTTTGCGGAGCGGATAAGCGAGTTAGACCGTGTGCGCATATAAAAGGAAGAGCCTACGGTAATAAAGTTTGTCATATGATTCTTGAGCATCCGTCAGACGCCTATGAATGGTCATTTGTTGCTATTCCGGCACAGCCTAATGCCGGCGTTTCAAAAAGCTTTTCAGATTTTTCATGCAAAGAAAGCTCAAACCTAACAAGGAAAAAAATCTGCAAGTCAAATAAAACTCTTATAAAGGAACTTGAGCATAAGGATAATATAATTTCACTGCTTTATGACGAAATAAGGCGAGACGTTATATCTATGAAGTATTTATGCGACCCCTTAGTTTCAAGAGAAGATTTTGAAAAAACTATTTCTGAACTTGATTGCGAAAAGCTGATTGAACTAAAGAAAGCACTTTTTGAAAGGGTTCAGAACAAAAGTCTTTTTACGCCTCAGCTTTGGACGAAAAAAGACAGTAAATATTCACAAAGCATAAGAAAAAAATTAGAAAAAAACAATCAATTTAAAATAGCTGAATAGCTTTAAGAAAAGGAGAAAATTATGTATAAAGATATTAAACTGGAAAAAGGACTTTACAACATTACAGGGAAGAGCTTTACACAGGCTTTAACCGAGTTAGACCCAGATGAAAATTACAAGGATACAGATTTAGCGGGTCTTGACGCATATGAGCGTCAGCTTAAAAGATTTGATATTAAAATTCATGGCGAAAACTGCGACCGTGTTGAGAAATTCTTTTTATCAACCGATTCAGCAGTTCTATTCCCCGAGTTTGTAAGAAGATGTATCAAAGAGGGTATGGACAAGGCTTCAATTTTATCTGAGGTCGTAGCCGCAACAACTTTAACAGACGAGATTACATACCGCGGACTGACAGTTACAAAGTCAGGAGCAGATACTGCGGTTTCAGAAGGCGGTACACTGCCAAATACAAATGTTAGACTTTCGTCATCTGCGACAAATCTGTCTAAGTTTGCAAGAAAGCTGTCCTGCTCTTATGAATCAATAAGAAAGCACAGAATAGAGACCTTTGCAGTCATTCTTAAAGATCTCGGTGCTCAGATCTCAAGAGCTGTAAATGTTAAGGCAACTGATGTTCTGCAAGCAGGTGCTTCATCAATGTCTATAAGCGGAGAGGCTTTGACATACGCTGATTTAGCAGATTTCTGGGCTTCAATGGATTCATATGATATGACTACAATGATCTGTTCACCTGCTGATATGGCTAAAATTCTTGCATTTGAGGAAATGAAGTACTGCGTATCTGATTATATGACAAGCGGTATGGTTAAAACTCCTTACGGCGTAACTATTGTAAAATGCAGCGATTTGGACGGAGTGGCTATCGGAGTTGATAAGAACTGTGCTCTTGAAATGATTTACGGAACAGATATTATCGTAGATTTTGACAAGCTCATATCAACTCAGTGCGATGAAATTGCCTGCTCGATTACAGTCGGTTTTTCAATGATTGCCGACGATGCAGTTAAGACCTTACAAACTGTTTAGTACAATTAGCTTGACGGTTAAAATTTAATAAGGAGTGTTTTAGATGGACCTCGATTCAATTACTGATATATTTCAGTCTATCTCAGAGCTTTCAGACAGCGATGTACAGAATTATAGAGATACTATAGACGATGCAAAGGATTTTATTGAAAAAAAACTTATTACTGATCCCGTATCATCGGAAGATATAACAAGATGTGAATATGCAGCGGCTTGCGTAGCCTATTATGATTATACAATTCTCTCACTAATGAAAGAAAAAAGAGGTATAACATTAACAGGCTCTGCTACCGAGACCTTTAATCATAATGAAAGGCTTGAAGGGGCAAGGGAACTCAGAAATAATGCGTTGGAACGTATTTCTGATTTGACGCAGGATATAGACTTTATCTTCACATCTGTAAGGGGATAAATATGTTTGACAATTTAAAAACGAGTATTAAATCTGTTTTATCCGACAATGGTATTTCAATGTATGATGAGTACTATGACATAGATTTGTTAAAAAACTATAATAAAAATATAGGTTTTTTGAGTGTAAAAGAAATTGAAAAAATCAATAATTATCAGAATATTGGCGAAATATCGTTTGAGGTTTTTGTTACTTTTGAATGTAAGGTTATTGCTAAAAAGGGAATGACTTCAAATTTATTTTCTCAGACTATGGATAAAGTGTTTAAAGATTTTCTGCTGAGCAAGGATGCTGCACCTGCCTGCTTGAATATCGAGAATATAAAGGTCAACAGTATTTATTCACGGCTTGAATCGAATCTCAATTTAAAATTCAGATATTATCTGTCTGAAGCAGTGTAATATTGATTTGAAAAAGAGAAGGCTTAAAAAGTTTAGACTTCAGAGCTTTCTCTTTTCAAACAATGTATTTAGGTCTACAGTTTTTTATGCTGAAACTATAAAATACAGCATTTATGGAAGGAGGATTGCTCATTATGGAGCAAAAATATAAGTATGACAGAAAAAAATTCTAAAAATACTATAATTATGTATTATGACTACTATAACCTCTATATTAAGGATTTTAAAGTGAGCAGGTCGGTTAAAGTTTCTGAAATACCGACATTTACTAAAGAAAAGCAGTTTTGTTATCAGGGCTATGAGCATCAAAAGATAAAAGCAACAGCTCTAATTGATAAAAGCAGAATATCAGATATAATGAATAATTTTAATTACTTTATTTTAGACGGGTCTGAAAAAAGTATTGTTATTGATGGGATAGATTACGGGAAGTATTGGCTAACCGATTACGAGATCTGCGTTTCTGAGGATGATTATATATATGAAGTTGCATTGACTTTTTTTAAACCGTAACGGCATATTATTAAAATTATAAATGAAATGATGGTGATGTAAATTAATACAATAAGCGCACAGATAAGAGTAATGAATTCAAGCGGAACGATCTCTACAATAAGCCTAAATAATTGTATTTATTTTAGTCTGGATAAGGAAAGGTATACTCCTTATACCACTTTTAAAGGATCTTTTATTGCTTCTCAGTATTTTGAAGAAGTAATATCAGTTAAATTTTTTATAAACGGTACTGCTATTCATTACGGTTCTGTTGATATGGCGAAATTAACCTATAATGCCGGAAACTACAGGCTTGATATTGCTTCACGTTCATACACTCTCTCATTGGGATTGAATCAGCCTAAGCCGCAGATAAATTCATCTGTTACATTGAGTAATTTGATAACAAGAAATGTTTCGCTGAAAAATATAACATATGAGTCAGGAACAAAAAGTATTAATTATATATATGTTTTAGAAAACTCAACACTATGGGATGCGATTGTGGCATATTCGTTAAAGGCATATAATAAATATCCGTATATTTACAGAACAAATGAGATAAGAATAAATGCACCTTCAAGCATAAAAACAAGAAATTACGGTAAATCTTCTGTCGTTGATGTATATAACGGTTCGACCCTATCAAATTTGATTTCACATATCCATATGAAAGATACTAACGACGTTTATGAATCATACAATATTACTGACAGCTATGCAACTTCAAGAGATATTGTAAGACATAAACAAATTCCTCTTGACTATCAATGGCTGAGTGATACAAATATGGCTTTGCAAAGCAGAATTGATTTTGCAAAGAGGGGTACTAAATATAAGGGTATTAAGGTTTTGAACTATTCAGGTGAAGAGTTGTTCGATAAGTTTACATATACAAATTATGATCAGACAAGCATAACAGGTACTATTCATAAGCTAAATGTAACCGGAAGAAATAACACTGTTTATACAACAATGTACGAATACATCGACGCATATTAATTATTACAAGGATCAAGCAATCAGTTTTAAATAAGTTTTTTGCATAAGAAAAGGAACAGATTTTCCATATTGAAAGTCTGTTCCTTTTTATAATCTTGTTTGCTTACTATGTTTTATTTATCAGCGCTTTTCGGTGCATTTGCGGCTTTCACAGCATCTCTTGTAGTTTTAATGCTGTTTAAAGCGGATGTAAGAGATTTCTCAGTCGTTGCTAAAACATTGTCAATTTTATCTGACATAGCAGTTCTTATGTCTCTGTCCATAGCATATGCCTGAGTTGTTATTTCAGTTGCCTGCTCCTTTGCCTGTTTTAAGATCTCTTCATTTGAAACAAGTACTTTGGCTCTGTCCTCAGCCTTTTTAATTATAACTTCTGCTTTTTTATTAGCCTCAGTAATGATGACAGCTTTATCATTCATAAGCTCTTTGGCATTTTTAATGTCAGCGGGAAGGTTATATCTTATGCTGTCGATATATTCCCGCAGCTTTTCGGTGTCTACAAGCGTTTTCTTGTTTGTAAAGGGAACTGTAACCGCTTTGTCAAGCAATTCATCCATTAAATCCAAAATCTCGTCAATCTTCATTTTTCTTTCTCCTTGCTTTTTGGGACTTTAGCCCTTTTATTTTTGTTTTTTATAATTAAGTATTTTACATAACACATAACACATAACACACAAACTATTAAGTAAAATACTTCATATACATTTTACTTTGCTATTCTCCTTTTAATTATGTCAAGAACAGCAGACGGTACAAATTCGCTAATATCTCCGCCGTAGCTTGCAATTTCCTTTACTACGCTTGAACTTAGATACATATTTTCTGCTCTTGTGGTAAGGAATATTGTATCCGCATTTTCATATAGCTTTTTGTTTGCAAGCGCCTGCTGAAATTCATATTCAAAGTCGGTTACAGCACGAAGCCCTTTTACAATAGCTATTGCACCTTTTTGTCTGCAATAATCAGCTAAAAGTCCTTCGCATTTGTCAACCTTAACATTCGGTAAATGCTTGGAAACCGCTTTGATCATATCAATACGTTCTTCCGCTGAAAAACTGCTGACCTTTTGTGAGTTTATTGAAACGGCTACGATAACCTCGTCAAACAAGTCAGACGCACGTTCAATAATATCAAGATGCCCTAAGGTAACAGGGTCAAAACTGCCCGGACATACCGCAATTTTTTTGTTCATTTCAAGTCCCATCCCTGAATTGATGATATAAAATATATTATGCTTAGTCTAAATCAGAGGTTATGGAGTAATAGGTAAGAGAAATTTTTCCGTACTTTTTAGTTTTAATCTTTTTTAGCCTTCCATAACTGCTTTCAAGAACAAGCTCGTTTTCATGTTCGCAGACAACTATAGAATTATCTGACAAAATCCTGTCTAAAAGGGGAAGTGCTAGTTCGATAAGTTCCTGTCTGTAGGGAGGGTCTAGCAAAGCAATGTCTATACCTGTTTTTGCAACTGATAAATATTCTATACTGTCCATATTTAAAACTCTCGTCTGCGAATTGAATCCGCAGGCTTCAATATTCTTTTTTACTATATCAACCGAGCTTTTGTTTTTGTCAACAAAAACACAATGCTTTGCGCCTCTGCTTAAAGCTTCTATACCAAGCTGTCCCGAACCTGCAAAAAGATCAAGCACATTAGCTCCGGGTAAATCAAAATGTATGCTTGAAAATATAGCTTCTTTAACCATTTCTGTGGTCGGTCTAACGTCAAGACCATCAAGAGTAATCAGTTTTTTACCTCTTGCAATGCCTGTAATAACTCTCATCATTTGACCTCTTGTTTCCTTCATAAGCGACTTAATAAAATATCTTTCTGATATTTTGTCAGCTTTTGAATATTTTTATTATAATATATATATTTTGTTTTGTCTATATGAATAATGCCCAAATTTGTTAAGGATTTGTTATTAATATATAAAATATAATGAATAAATATGTTTCCTATATTAATATAACACAATATATTGTACATTAAAAATACTGTGAAAAAGTAAAAAGGACGGTAAAATAATCTCCGCCCTCAAAAAGTATTAAATAAATATGTTTTGTCAGTTTGCACAATATTTTTATTAATATTTACTTTTCAGAATACCATAACCCAAAAACAGTTCAAACAGGAAAGTAATAATGTGCGTTAAGTGCTTTATTGACAGCCCTGACAGTCATCGCAGTCGCCTAAATCGCCAATAATAGGAGTAGGGTCGATACCCTGCTTTTTATAATAGTCGGCAATGGCAGATTTCATAGCTTGTTCTGCCAAGACAGAGCAGTGCAGTTTTGCAGGAGGAAGTCCCTCGAGTGCCTCGACAACAGCTCTGTTTGTCAGCTTTAAAGCCTCGTCAATAGTTTTGCCTTTAATAAGCTCGGTAGCCATTGAAGATGTAGCAATTGCTGCTCCGCAGCCGAATGTTTTGAATTTAACGTCGCTGATAACACCGCCGTCAACCTTGATGTACATTTTCATTATATCTCCGCACTTTGCGTTGCCGACTTCTCCTACACCGTCGGCGTCGGCGATCTCACCTACATTTCTCGGATTGGTGAAGTGATCCATAACCTTTTCTGAATATATCATTTATACCTTCTCCTTTCGCTAAATAGTACCTGTTATTCCTTCGTTTTTACATATGCGCTCCCATAAAGGAGACATTGAACGCAGTCTGTCAACGACCTTTGGTATCGTATCTAAAATATAGTCTACGTCCTCGTTGGTAGTTTCTTCTGAAATAGAAAGTCTAAGCGAGCCGTGAGCTGTTTCGTGAGGAAGCCCAATAGACAGCAAAACGTGGGACGGGTCTAGACTTCCCGATGTGCAGGCAGAACCGCTTGAAGCTAAAATACCATACATATCAAGCATTAAAAGCAGACTCTCTCCCTCAACGCCTCTTATTGAAATGTTCACGTTTCCGCAAAGACGTTTTTCTCTGTCTCCGTTGAGCCTCGTTTCCTGAATTTTTAAAATTCCGTTGATAAGTCTGTCACGCAGCTTTGAAACTTTTTGCTGTTTTTCCTTTATGTTCTGAACAGCATCGGTGATAGCTTGTGCAAGACCTACGATTGACGGAAGGTTTTCTGTTCCTGCCCTCTTGCTTTTTTCCTGAGCTCCGCCGTGAATAAGGTTGGGAAGCGATATTCCGCCTCTTATATATAAAGCTCCGACTCCTTTAGGAGCGTGAATTTTATGTCCCGATAAAGAAAGCATATCAATGTTCATAGCCTTTACGTCTATCTCAACATTTCCCACAGCCTGAACAGCGTCAGTGTGAAATGGAACTTTCTTTTCTTTGCAGATCTCTCCGATTTCTTTTATAGGCTGAATGGTTCCTATCTCATTGTTTGCGAACATTATGGTTACTAAGCAGGTATCCTCACGAATTGCATTTTTTACATCGTCAGGATTTATAAGACCTTTTTCATCAACAGGGATGTATGTTACTTCATACCCCTGCTTTTCCAAAAACTCGCAGGTATGAAGTACAGCGTGATGTTCAAATACCGATGTTATTATATGCTTCTTTCCTGATTTTGAACCGTTTAAAGCCATACCCTTTATTGCCCAGTTGTCGGCTTCAGAGCCGCCCGATGTAAAGAATATTTCATGCGGTTTTGCACCTATTGCTTTTGCGACGGTTTCTCTGGCTCTTAAAAGAGCTTTTGCAGCACCTTGCCCCAGCATATAAATGCTCGACGCATTTCCGTATTCTTCAGTGAAGTAGGGGAGCATTGCGTCTAAAACGCTCTTTGAAACCTTAGTCGTTGCGGCGTTGTCGCAGTAAATAAATTTTTTCTCCAATTTATATCAAGTCCTTTCGGTTTTAAGAAATATTATAGTAAAATAATTCATATAGAAATACTATATTTTATCTATATTATATAACACTATTAATGAACTTACAAGTGCTGATGTATTAACAAACTTTTAAAGTTAGCACAGAGTAACTAAAAACATTAATAAAATCATATCAGAATTTTTTAGATTCCATAACAGCCAGCTCGTCGCAGCGTTCATTTTCCGGGTGGCCTGCATGACCCTTTACCCAAATAAACTTAACCTTGTGTCTGCTCAAAAGAGATAAAAGAGTTTCCCACAAGTCGGGGTTTAAAGCCTTTTTTTTGTCAGGTTTGACCCAGTTGTTTGCTTTCCACTTTTTTGCCCAGCCTTTTTCAATAGCGTCTGTTATATACTTGCTGTCGCTGGTTATTGTTACCTCGCACGGCTCTTTTAATGCAGAAAGTCCTGCAATTACTGCGGAAAGCTCCATTCTGTTGTTAGTTGTCTGAGGATGACCGCCCGAAAGCTCTTTTTCTATGCCCTTATATCTAAGTATAGTTCCGTAACCGCCGGGACCGGGATTGCCTGAACAGGCGCCGTCTGTGAACATTTCAACTTTTTTCATATAATCACCGTTCGTAAACAAAAACAAATTGACAAATGTAATGGTATTATACAACAGATTTATAAAATGTTCAAGTGCAATTTAATCTCGCTCTGACTTAAAAGATTTATGTATATTATATTTTATTATTATTGACGCATTAAAAAATTCAGATATTTTGGCAAATTGCACAAAAAGTATTTGGAAAATTAGAGTATTTAAACTGTTGATTTAGACATTCAACTAGTTTATAATATTACTAGGTATTAGGTTAAGTTTTGTTACGGCTTAAAACCAATTATAAATAAGGAGGAATTATGTTGAAAAACACAAAAAGAATCGGTTCTGCAGTTCTGGCTTTATTAATGTGTCTTGCTGTAACCGGCTGCACTAAAGGCGGCGATAAAGACAGCTCGCATGTTGATAAGGTTAAGGTAGCATCTACAGCGTCTGCCGATGCAATTGAAGCTATACCTGACGGTGCTCAGAAAGAGATTATCTGGATGGGAACTTATAATCTTAATCCGCAGAGAGAGGAAGATGAAAAAACTGTTGAAATGACCTTATTCAATAAAAAGGGCGGCTCGGTTAAATGGACTAGTGTTATTGATGCAGAAAAATATGATAAACTGGCTACAGCTATTACATCGGGAAAGGATGTTCCTGATATATTCAAATATGAATGGATCGCATTCCCGTCTCAGGTGGTTACAGGAATGTATCAGCCGGTTGATGAGATTGTAGATTTTAATTCTGATTTGTGGAAAGATGTTAAGCCTACGGCAGATCAGTTCTCATTGAAGGGCAAGCATTATGTTGCTCCTGTCAGCTTCAGCGTAGGAACTCTTATGATGTATGATAAGGATATTATTGATAACGAAGGTTTAGACGATCCTTACGAGCTCTATACCAAGGGCGAGTGGAACTATGATACCTGGTACGAAATAATGTCTAATTTCAAGCAGAATAATAAAGGCGAAGAGGAAAGATACGGTGTTGCTGGTTGGTTTGCACCTCAGCTTGTTCAGCAAACAGGTCAGACTATGGTTACTTATGAAGATGGTGTGTTTAAGAATAATGTAAATAGCCCGGCAATTGAAAGAGCAGAAGAGCTTCTTTATACGATCGGTAAAGAGGGTCTTGTTGATCTTAACTGGTACGGATCGGCTAAGAGCTGCTTTGAAGCAGGAAGTACTTTATTCTACAATATGGGACCTTGGGCAATGACCGGAACTAACGGACCTACAGCAGAGGATAACTGGAAAGTCGTTCCTATTCCGCCTGATCCTCAAAGCGACGGAAAGTATATGAGTTCTGATATGCTTGCTTATATGTGGGTAAAAGGCTCAACCGCTAAGGAAGCAGTTAAGTGTTGGTATGAGTGCGCAAGAGTTGCAACTCTGGACGAAACATATAAAGAAACAGGTAAAGAGAAATTCTTTGTTGCAAATCCGGGTTGGGACGAAGAAATGTATCAGGTGCTTCAGGATGCAAGCTCAAGCGAGTATAAGCAGATTTTCGATTTCGGTTACGGAATTTCGTCTACCCTTGCAGAAGATGATTCGGCAAAGGGAATACGTGCACCGATAGGAGCTTTGTATGAGGATATTTATAAGCCTGATGACAGCGGTGTTCAGAAAACATGGACGGCTTTGAAAAATTCATATACCGGTACTATAGATTCTGAGCTTAAAGAAATGAATAAGAAAATTAAAGAATTCAAATAATATTTCATCTTAAATAATTTAAGAGCAGTTCTCTGTTTAAGAGAATTGCTCTCTGGGTGTAAGATAAAGTCTGTTTTTAGGGGCAGCCCTCTCTTGCAGGGCATGCCCCTCTTTAAAAATAGTCCACTGGACTATTTTTAAATTCACCCTATGCGGAGCGCACTTCGTAAAGCATTTCGCTGACGTCTCGTCAGCGACAGGGCTCCGCCCTTGACCCGCAAGCCTTTTGAAAAAGGCTTGACCGAAAACTTTTATTCTATTATGTAGAACCTTTTTCAACGGGTTATGAGCAGTTCTCTGTTTAAGAGAATTGCTCTTTTTTATTATATTATACTGCAAAGCTCTTCAGCATAGGCGGTTTCAATGGTCTTTTTGTAAATTATTTTAACTCCGTGATTTTGTAATCTCACTGTAGACGCGTATTTATTTTCATTTTCATTATAGTTTACCGAAGCAAGCAATACTTTTATTGAACTGCGTTCAACCAGATCTATAAGTTCTTTTTCATTTGTTGTACCGCCGTGATATGCCGTGATTATTACTGTGCTTATATTTGAAAAATCAATAACAGATAAGTCCATTCCCACATAGCTGTTTAAAAGTAAAACGTCTTTTTTAAATTCGCTGAATTTTTTAAGGCTTTTATGCTCGGGAGGCCTTGAATCTAAGGAATAAAAATCGTTTGATAGAATTCCCGACTGGGTTATCTGATAGCCTTTGTGAATAATCATTTTGCCGCCGCTGTTTCGGTAGGGAACAAACACTCCGTGTTTGGTTTTTCCGTTTACGATTTCCCTAACGGCACAGGCGAAGTTTTCTGCTCCGTTTGCCGAATTATCGCTTAATACCTTGTCGCTTGACACAATGTATACAGGAGGCAGACTATCCTCAAACACGGAGAGCATATTTGCAAAAAATCCGAGAGTGTCTGTTCCGTAAGCTATTATGATTCCGTCGAATTTATCAAAGCTGTTTGATTTAAGATATTGCAAAATTTGTTCCCAGTCTGAAAGCTCCATATTTTCTGACAGCTTGTTCATCAAAAAAGTACATTCAAATTGAACATTTTCTTTTAAATCGCTGTGGCTTTTTTCAAAATTTCCGAGAAGCATAGGCTTTTCCTCAGAAAGGCTGGGGAGAATACCGTTCTTAGTCGCAACTGAAGCTATTGTTCCGCCTGTGAATATAAGTTTTATGTTGGTCATTTTATTACTCCTTTATCTAGCTTTATTTTATATTTTTTAATGTGTAATGTCAAATCTGAAGAGTTAAATACTCCGTTTTGCAAATATGACAGTGATTATATTGTTGATATATATGTAGTTTTTTGTTATAATGTTGTAGGGATATAAGTATGAAAAATATTTAGGAGGAATATATGCTTGCGGTCTGTATGGCGCTGATTGACAGCCATGAGGATAAAACATTGTTTCAAAAGCTTTACGAACAGTATGTTAATCTTATGCTATATACTGCCAATAGGATCTTGAATAATCAACAGGACGCCGAAGACGCCGTTTCTGAAGCGTTTCTTCGCATAGCAAAAAATTTTTCAAAAGTTGAAAAAAATATATGTACAAAAACAGCTAATCAGTTCGTAATAATAGTTAGAAACATTTCTATAGATATTTATCGCAAAAAGCAAAGAAAAAGAGAAGTATCCTTTTCTAATGATATTAATATTGCTTATTGCGATGATTTCGAGGCGGCTGATAATAAAGTTTTGTTTTCAGAGCTTAATCAGAATGATAAGGATATTTTATACCTGCATTACATATATGGCAAGTCGATAAAAGATATTGCAAAATTGTTTGCCATTAGTGAAAATGCTGTTTATAAGCGTATTCAACGTGCAAAATCGCGTTATGAGAAAAGCCTTAATCAGAATGGGTCTGAATAATTTCTTAATTAATGCTTTTAAGCTATTACCTTGAAAGAAGGAAATATAATGAGTGATATCAATTTCATTTCTGCGCTGGAAAAGGATTTTGAAAATGATTGTAGTTTATTGGGGAATATTAAAATTCCTGAATTTATTGCTTCAAATAAATTTAAAACAAAAATGAAAAAGCTTATCAAAAGTCAGAACAAGCCATATTACAGATTTGTTTCTACAGCAGGCAGACGTGTCGCTTGTATTGCTGCTGCTTTACTCATTTTGTCAGTTTCATCTTTGAGCGTTAAGTCAGTTAGAAAAGCTCTTGTTTCTACTTTCAAAATTAAGGGTTTTTCTAATCATGTTAATCTTACATATAGCAGTCAGGAGGATGATCATTATCCCGAAACTATAGAAACTGAATATGAGATAACTAATATTCCTGATGAGTTTGAATTAGTTGATTATAATAAGAGCCCGTCTAGAGTTTTTGCTTATTATACCTATGAAAATTACGAGATAGCGTTTACACAGAATGTTAAATCTGGATATAGAGCATCTTTAGATAATGAACAATCTACCATATCATATTATAATGATCCGGGTGGTAATAAATATATTGTGCAAGAATCTGAAAAGTACCATGATTATTCATTTGCTTGGGATAATGGTGAATATGTTTTTGAAGTTAGTAGCAATTTAGACAAAAATACTGTCTTAGATTTGTGCAGGTCTACAAAACCAAAATAATTTATAAAAATATGTCCAAAAAGCGGGATATGATTCGTTATGTATATATAGAAAGGAAAATCCTTTCTATATATACTTTTTTTATGAGGTGATTTATTTTGAAAAAATTAATTTCATTAATTGCAGCAGTTGTATTATGTTTAAATGTATGTTTTTATGTTGGTGCTGAGACGCAGGTTCAGACACCTATAGACAATGGTATATCTCCTTGTTATTTGTATTCAAGAGAGGTAACCAGCGCACTTGCATTTTCCGGCAAAACCGCTAATTGTATGAGCTATATAAGAGGAATTCCGGGAATAACTACTAAAATAGTTGTAACTCAGGTTTTGCAAAAGAAAAGCGGCAGTGAGTGGACTAAGGTAAAAAAATGGAGCAAGACTGTTAGTGCCAGCATTTGTAATTTCAGCAACACAGCTTCAGTTTCCAGCGGTACATATCGAGTTAAAACTGTTGCAAAGGTATATAAAGGCTCAAGCTATGAAACTATCAAGGTGTTTAGTACAAAAGTATCATGTTAAAAAATTTAGCAATTTGCCGTTTATCAATTTAATATCAGCCTTCTACTTTCCTAAACATAGTCCGATAGGACATATTATCCAAATAGGACAGGGAATAGCTGCTTCTGTTACGCAGCAGCAGCTATAAAACTGTCTGCTCTAAAATGATCAATTAACTTTTTAAATAAAATAGATTGATTTCAATAAAGTAATAAATAATATTGCCAATACTCTTGATTTTTGATGTTTTATATTTTATAATTTTTCTATAAAATATAGATTTAATATTTTCAAGTATTTAAAAATAAAACATCAATAAGAAAAATCACTTTGCCTAAAGGATTAAAAACAGTTGAATATTGGGCTTTTAGAGACTGCAAAAACCTTTCCAAAGTAATAATTAAAAACACAAAGAAGTCTCCCAAATTCTATGATGGGTGCTTTAAAAACACAAAAAACTGAATTCAGTTTATTGTAAAAAATCAAACCATAGCCGACCAGCTAAAAGAATAGCTAAACGGCACAGGCGTTAAAAACGCAAAAATATTAATAGGCAAAAAAGTTGTTTACCAAAATATAAATGGATAGCATTAAGCAGGCACAGAAGTGTGTCTGCTTTTTGCGTATAATTCAAGAAATCGTGTTTTTATTAAAATATTATGAACTTGTATATTTACCCTTTTCAAAAGCCTGTATTTGTGATATACTATACAATGTGTTTTCTAAAAACGGAATATACAAATTCAATGTTTACATTCTGGAGGAAATATTTATGGTAAATGCAATCGTTGGCGCTAACTGGGGAGACGAAGGTAAGGGGAAAATAACCGATATGTTAGCCAGAGAATCTGATATTGTGATCAGGTTTCAGGGCGGTGCAAATGCAGGACATACTATCGTAAATGATTACGGAAAATTTGCATTACATACTCTGCCGTCGGGCGTTTTTTATGACCATACCACAAACATTATTGGCAACGGAGTTGCACTCAATATACCTGTGCTTTTTAATGAGATTGAGCAGGTGGTAAGTCAAGGTGTTCCAAGACCTAAAATTCTTGTGTCTGACAGGGCGCAAATGGTTATGCCTTACCATATTTTATTCGACGAATACGAGGAGGAAAGGCTGGGCAAGTCAAGTTTCGGGTCTACGAAATCGGGAATTGCACCTTTCTATTCAGATAAATACGCAAAGCTGGGCTTTCAGGTTCAGGAGCTTTTTGACGAGGAAGCATTAAGAGCTCATTTAGAGAGGATCGCTCCGCAAAAGAATGTTATTCTTGAACACCTATATCACAAGCCTTTGCTTGATATAGATGAACTTTTCAACACTTTAATGGAATACAAAAAAATGGTTGAGCCTTATGTCTGCGACGTTTCGCTTTACCTTGCAAATGCTATTAAAGAGGGTAAAGATATTCTGCTTGAGGGTCAGCTCGGAACGCTTAAAGACCCCGATCACGGCATTTATCCTATGGTTACTTCGAGCTCAACATTGGCGGCTTACGGTGCTATCGGGGCAGGAATACCTCCTTATGAAATAACGGGAATCGTAACCGTCTGCAAGGCGTATTCTTCAGCAGTCGGAGCAGGAGCGTTTGTTTCTGAGATTTTCGGCGAGGAGGCTGACGAGTTAAGACGTCGAGGCGGCGACGGCGGAGAGTACGGTGCAACAACAGGTCGCCCGAGACGTATGGGCTGGTTTGACTGCGTAGCATCAAAGTACGGCTGCCGGCTTCAGGGAACAACTGAGGTAGCGTTCACTGTTCTTGACGTTTTAGGGTATCTTGATAAAATCCCTGTCTGTGTTGGATATGAGATAGACGGCGAGGTTACGACCGACTTCCCTGTAACAACTAAGCTTGAAAAGGCTAAACCTGTTTATGAGGTTCTCGACGGCTGGAAATGCGACATAAGAGGCATTAAGAATTACTCAGATTTGCCTGAGAATTGCAGAAAGTATATAGAGTTCTGCGAGGAGCATATAGGTTATCCGATTAAGATGATCTCAAACGGGCCTAAGAGAGACGATATTATTATAAGATAAGTATAATAAAATGGCTGGCACATTATTCTGTGTCAGCCGTTTTGTTTTCTGCTTTTATTTTTGGATAGGGTTTTATGGTGTTTGTTCTGTTTAAAAGATAATCAATACTTGTATTGTAATATTCTGCGAGTTTTATCAAAACTACTGTCGGCAAATCATTTTCGCCTGTTTCATACTTTGAATATCCCGTCTGAGACATATTGAGAATTTCCGCAATTTGCTTCTGTGTGAGGTCGTGATCCTCACGCAAATCACGTATCCTTTTGTACATATTCCTCACCTCGGAATAATTATATTATAACCTGAAACAGGGTATTGACATTTAACCTGAAACAGGTTATAATAGTATTGTAATCAGACAGCTATAACATATGTATTTTAAAATAATTATTATACGGGGGTGATAAAATGTAAATATGATTTGGTTTTTATAATGGTTGACTTTATAACCCAAATTGAGTAAAATGTAATTAGGATAATATTTTATATTTAGGAGGAAGGCAAGATGAAAAAGTTTTTTAGTTTAGTTACAGCCTTGATTATGGCAATCAGCTTGGTGGGCATATTACCTTCGGTTGTAGCATCAGCAGAGACCTCTGGTGATTACGAGTATACTGTTTTAGAAGACGGCACAGTTGAGATAACAGGTTATACTGGTAGTGAAGCAGAAATTGAAATTCCTAGTGAAATTGATGGAAAAGCTGTGACAAGCATCGGAAATAAGGTATTTTATTGTTGTGAAAGCTTAGAAAGTATAATCATACCAGATAGTGTAACTAACATCGGGAGCTATGCGTTTTGGGCTTGCCACAGTTTAACAAGTATAGAAATACCGAATAACGTTACAGACATTGGAGAAAGTGCATTTCAATATTGTATTAGTTTAAAAAGTGTAATATTGCACGATAGTATAATAAATATTGGAAATTCAGTATTTTCAGATTGTGACAGTTTAGAAAGCATAACAATACCTGGTAAAGTAACAAGTATTGGTAGTTATTTATTTATGAATTGTAATAGATTAACCAGTATAACATTACCTGATAGCGTAACAAGTATTGGCGATTATGCATTTTATGGTTGTAACGGTCTAAAAAGTATAACAATACCAATTGGTGTGAAAAATATTGGAGAAAGTGTATTTTTGCAGTGTTCCAATCTAACAGATATAAATGTTAATTCAGATAATACACAATATTCATCTGATAACGGAATTCTATTTAATTACGATAAAACCGAACTGATACAATATCCGCAAGGTAAAAAAGAAACGGCTTATACAATACCAGAAAATGTGACAAGCATTGGAGATTGTGCGTTTACATTTTGTGAAAGTTTGACAAGTATAACAATACCTAACGGTATGTTAAATATTGGTAGGAATGTATTTACTAGGTGTAATGGTTTAATAAGTGTAACGATACCTAATAGTGTGATAAGTATTGGGATCTCAGCATTTTTATATTGTGATAGTTTAACAGAAATAAATATTGATTCAGGCAATAAGCAATATACATCTCAAGACGGAGTTCTATTTAATTATGATAAAACCGAATTAATACAATATCCAAAAGGTAAAAAACAGACAACTTATACGGTACCAAACAGTGTAAAAATTATAGGAGATGGTGCATTTTATCATTGTGACAATTTAGAAAGTATAGTAATACCAAACAGTGTGATTAATATGGGAGAAGATGTGTTTGAGTCATATTACTGGGAAATAACAATTAAATGTTACAAGGGCAGCTATGCAGAGCAATATGCAAAAGAAAATAATATTGACTATGAACTTATAGATGATAATTCAAACACACCCAACAACTCAACCAAACCAAATCAAACCGTCAGCCCAGTAAACAAAGCAAAGACCCCAAGCACAACAAAAGTAATCATCCCAAAACCTGCCAAAGTAAAAGCAGTTAAGCTGACCGCCAAGAAAAAGAAACTGAATGTAAAGTGGAAAAAGGTAAGCGTAGCAACAGGCTATGAAGTAATGTACGCTAAAAATAATAAATTCACAAAGGGCAAGAAAACGGTTAAAGTAAAGAAGAACAAGGTAACATTAAAGAGATTAAAGTCTAAGAAAAAGTATTTTGTTAAGGTAAGGGCATATAAGACCGTAAACGGCAATACAAGTTACGGTAAATGGAGCAAGGTTGTTAAGAAAAAGGTTAAATAGCGGCGAGCCGCCGCAGGCACTCCGCCTATTAAAAAATTAAAGATTGTTAAGGGTTATACAACGGCGGAATTGTATATTGCAATAAACACAAAGCGTTCGGAAAAATTCCGAACGCTTTGCTTGTATCCGATCTAAGGGCTGCAGAATACAGAATATTCATTAATATTACAATTAAATACTTAAAACTACTATATATAGCAATTTATTTGACTTAATAAAAATAGTCTTGTATACTTAATTATAAAGAATAGAAGAGAACAACTGTTATTGTGAAAAATTGAAAATAGGTGATTAAAATTAATTTCAAATACGCACTGATAGCTTTTTTGATTTTGGTTATATCGTCTTGCGCAATCGTTCTTTTGACCATTAACAGTAATGATGAATCTTCATCGACAAAGTTGATAACCAGCGTTTATGAAGATTCAGAAACAAGCGACAGTATAGAGACAACACGGAGAAGTAAAAATAAGACAACAAGTACAAAAGCATCTAATAAGACTAGCAAGGATAATGAAACGAGAAGACAATCTACGTCAATTAAATCATCAAAGAAAACTACAACAACTGCAGTTTCAGTAAAATTTCCGATTGATATTAACAAAGCGACCAAGAGCGAATTGATTCAGATAGACGGGGTAGGAGAGGTAACGGCTAATAAGATCTTGTCCTACAGAAAGAAGCTCAGGTTTTATTCTAATTTATTGCAGCTTAAAGATATTGACGGAATAGGCGATGCCACATATGATAAGCTGAAGAATTATCTTTACGTATCAAAGGATAAGTACATAGAGCTTACAGAGACGTCAAAATCCGTCAAGACAACCACGTCAAAGACAACAAAGTCGAAAACGAAAACAACAAAAATTAAGACCACTAGGGTAAAAAAGGCAACACAAACTACGATGGAAAAGCAGATGAAAGAGGTCAATATAAACACGGCTGACAAAGAAGAGCTTATAGACAGCTTATTAATTGATGAAGAAGTGGCGCAATTGATAATAGATTTGAGAACGGATATAGGCGGAAAATTCACAGATACACTCGAACTATTATACAAAATAGGCAAAAGCCAATATAACCGCATAAAAGACTATGTTACGGTGTAAATTATTTACTGATACTCCTCTGTTGTTTAATAAACAGCAGAGGATTTATCTTGTATAATAATTTAGTATTTAAGTATAATAAAACAGAGTTTAATTAAAGTTGATTAACAATTTATCACACGGGTAATGTTAAATAATTTGTAAACTGTATTGACAAAGGTTTTCTCATATGGTATAATTAACAGGCTGAATTGTTAAGGTATAATTTTATATTTTGGGATATAGCCAAGCGGTAAGGCAACGGACTTTGACTCCGTCATTCCGGTGGTTCGAATCCACCTATCCCAACCAAATACAATAATGATTTATTAAAATTGATATATTGGGGTATCGCCAAGTGGTAAGGCAACGGACTCTGACTCCGTCATTCCGAAGGTTCGAATCCTTCTACCCCAGCCATATACAAAAGCACGTTAAACGCTTATTTATCGTGCTTTTTTTATTCTATATACTGCAATAATACTGCAATAGCCTTTTTAAGATTAAGAATTACATATCGTATCAAACAAAAAACCGCCCGACATTTTATTGCCGAGCGGTAATCTTTTTTTACGCATAAGCCTCCCAACGAAGATACATTTGAGTTCCAATTTCTGAACAAAAAAAAGTAAATCCATCAGGATTTATTTCTATATTGAAGTCGCTTCCTTCAAAATCAGGCAATACTGATAAATTACCATCTTCCCATATACATAATGGAAAGCCGTCGTAGTTAGAAACACCTTGAAGAGAATCAATATATATATTTATCTTGCGTGGAGCAAATCCACAAAAACACTCTTGATAACCACTATAGAGTGCAAACGTCCCAGCGTTGAATTTGTTTGTTTTTTGTGTAAAAAGCTCTTTAAGACTTGCTAGGATTTTCTCCATAGTTACATTATATATTACTTTATCATTAGCATTTTTAAGACCTGCTAGAATTTCCTCTATAGTTGCATTGGATATTACCTTTTCAGTATTATTAGCATTTTCTTTTGACATAACTACTCACCATTGAAAACTCGGTTAAACATTTCATCTACTTCTTCGGGCGTCATTGGCTGTAGACTTAAAGCTATATTATCTACATCTTCCTGCAATGTTTTAATAGTTTCTTCTTGTTCCTTGAATTTTACAGCAACAATTTTATTTTGTACAGCATTTTCAGATGTTTCATCAAGCTCTGTGTCTACTGTGGTCTTATTTGCACCTTCATCTATTCTTGATAGCTTGGTTTGTTCTTCTAGCGTATAGCTAGCTGTAATTTTGTCTAATACTAGCTTATTGGAATGGTTATGCTTATTATTTTTTAAGTCTGTAATATCTTTCTTTATTTCGCTGTCATCATAGTTTGATAAACCGTTTAATTTAGTAAGTAATTCAGAAGTGAAACTTGCTGTAGTCTCGTCTAATATGGTCTTATTGCTGTGGCTGTGAGATGATGTGCTTAATTGCTTCTGTAAGCTCGCTACAGTGGTCTGCAATTCCGTTAGGTCTGTTTTACTAGCCTTGTCTCCCACAAGCGCAAAAAGTGCGTCATATTCGTTTTTATGCGAAGATATGTACTCAGATATTTCTTTCAGTGTATCATATGCTGCCGGTGCTCCGTTAATTAATTGGTCTACTGCCGTTTTGACTTTGTTTATAATCCAGCTTTTTAATTCTGTTTCAACTGCTTCTAAATTTTCAGGACTTACATACTTTTGTTCTGCCATTTTAATCAACTCCTTTTATCTTGTCAACCATATTTTTAACTTCTTCATCGGTCATTGGCGTTAGGTTTTGCACAATAGCCTGATACTTCATTGTTTCAATATCATATATGTAAATTTGCTTGTTAGATTTGTCTACATATAAAACATTGTCTTGACCTTGAACAGGGAATAATAAGTAGCTTGTCTTTATAACTACACTTTGAGCAGAAATAAATTGAGGCAGGTCTGTTTTTATCTCAACTCCTGTTTTTTGCTTTATCTCTAAAGCTATTTGTTCCTTTGCTTGTATTTCAATAGGTAAATCTATTGTTTTATAAACCATTCTCGCCTACCTCCAATGAATCAGGCGTATGTCGTTTAATAATAAATTTACGCTCTGCTACGGCAGTAAACTTGTAATATGTATCATCT
Organism: uncultured Clostridia bacterium; assembly: GCA_947627045.1. Taxonomy (GTDB): domain Bacteria; phylum Bacillota; class Clostridia; order Oscillospirales; family Ruminococcaceae; genus UMGS1601. The sequence continues at coordinate 19,674 of CANQUM010000009.1, read as the reverse complement.
GCTGATTGATAGTACCGTACACCGTAATAGTATTCGCCTGGTTCTAATTTAGCTGTATCGCTCTCACCAATAAAAAAGGTAGCGGTTAAACCATTAAAATCTGCAGCGTATACTTCTTTAACTATTAACGCATTTTTAGCAGTCATACAGCTGGCTACCGAAAAAATCAACTTATCTTTAGGGTTTAACTCAAACGGCATTTTGCAAAGTGTTATATCTAAACAAACCGTATCGCCTTGATGTATTTCCAGATCATAAATGCCGACCTTTTTTAAACTCACATAATCACACCCTCTGTTATGTATTAATCTTTGTTCTCTTTATCTTTCAGAACCTCGATTGCTTTCTTAATAGGCGGAGGAACAGGTACACCCATAAGTCCTGCATTTTCGGTTATAGATATAACCTCATTTACTATAAAGGCTATTACAACTGCATCTCGAATTATTGTTGTACCTATTGCTAAATCCAGCCTGTGAGCTATTAAAACTATCAGAAGCGTTACACCTTTCTTGGCAATACCTTTCCAACCGATATTACTTTCAAGTGCTCCGTTCGGTGTCTTTTGGCTCTTTTTAAACACTCCTGCTACTACAAGCCCTGTAACAAAATCAACTCCCATAGCGACCAAGAGTGTTGTAAGCAAGTGGTTCCACCCTCCAAATAAGGCGGATATTGCTCCGCCTACTATTCCGCAAACGATTAAAAAATACTCCTTCATTATCCTTTCCTCCTTAACTGCTGTTTTTTTGTTCTTGTTTTCCTGATTGCCCAGTAATAGCGGTTGTCATACAGAACCTTTACAAGCTCTCTGCCGCCTTTTTTCTTTCCGCTTCCGGCAACGACCTTTACTGTTTTAGCCTTAATGGTCTTGACCTTGTTTTTCTTTTTGATACTAGTTGACTTGTAAAGTCCGAGCTTTCCTTTCTTTGTTACAATATCAAATGTGATAAGCTGCTCTTTCTTTACTACAACATGGCCTTGTAAATTAGACTGTTTCATCCAGTCAGACAATGACATCTTTTTCAAAACGCCGTCATCAGCTGATATTGCATTATCAGCATTTGAATTAGCCTCTGTATAATAGACTGTATCGGCAATTACATACTCAACGTATTTAACATGACCGTATGTACCGCCGCTGAAACAAGCTATTGAATTAGGCTTAGGATATTTTGAAACCTGAAAGCCTGAATTTTTACAGCTTTGATAAACGTCTTTTGCATTGCCTCTTGCACCGATATAAACGCCTTTCTTTTCATAAGCTCGTCCTTGCGTATACCAAACGCACTGACCTCTTGAGGCGTTGTTTATTGGTGGTTTATAATACCTGCTGTTAAAATTAGCTAATCGCTTGCCGAGCGATTTTTCATAGTTTATTGACATTGTTTTCAGCTCCTTTATTTTTTTATAGTTGATATGCTACCTTGTGCAACTGCTCTTTTGGTTTTGTCTATATTGGTTTGACGACTTTCGCCAAGTTCCAAATATACTTCATGTTTATTAGCTTTCCATACTTCTGAAACCTCTATGATTTGACGTGTCTCTTCAATGTCAAGACTTTCAATTTGTATAGTAATGATGTCACCTATATTAAAATCTTTAGTATAAACATATTTGCCTGTATTGGCTATTTTAATATCTAGATTTGTGATGTTTTCATATTTTTGTAATTCTGCAAAAGCATTACTTTCTAGTGTTTTTTCTATGTCTGATTTATCTAAATATGTTTCATTATCTTCGTCCGTAAGTGACATATTGGTATTATCTAATAATATCCACTTTTCTACTTCTCCTTGCGTTATATATTCATAATTGATTTGCTCACCATTTAAGGTAGGTCCTAAAACTTTTATACAGTTTTTGTAATTACTATCATCATAAGTTACTGTAAAATTTTCTAGTTGTGCTTCTTTGAAAATAACTTTATTATTTTCTACACTTGGTAGCATTTTAAGTTTTTTTGTTTTATCATCTTGTGAATAGATAAATGAAGTTTCATTATTCTTAGATAATTCATACGAAGCCGACATGACATCTTGATGATTGATTTTAAAATCGTATGCTTGCATGTGGCTATTTGTATATTTTCCAAATTCGGTTAAATTATCTTCATACCAGAAAATAGGATCCTTTTCTGAAATAAAGTTTTCTATCATAAAACCTATTCTTCTATGTAAAAAGTCAAAGGCATAGTCTAAACCTCCTGCTTTTTTTAAAATATAATGTTCTATTATAACATTAGTAAGCTCATACTCCATAAAATAGCCTGAAATCTGTAAGAACTTGCCCTTTAGATTCTGCGAGTATATTTTCTGCTGAATAATACCTACATTCTCTCGCTCATCGCAAATTAAATAATACCAATCATCAGTAACAACCACGCTATTTGCAGGCAGTTGTATTGAAAACTGACCGCAAGAATACCACCGTTGTATCCATTGGATATTTATTGCCTTGTTTAATTTACAAATTGCGTTAAAATTTTTATCTGCTACTGTAAAAACCATAATTAAAATCCTCTATATTGTTCTTTTATTAGAATATTTGCACTGCAACTGCCTGCTACCGGGTCTTCAAGTTTTGCACGATACTGAAAAGTTGAGTTAGGACTACCATTAATTTTAAAAGAATAATCATAAATATCTATTGCCCAAAGATCACCCGAACTAGTTTTGTGGGAAAAATGTCCTATAGTTGTATATGTTTCAGTTTGGCTATCAGGATATGTAATTGTAAGGCTTTGAATTTTCCACTCCATTGTTGGTGAATAAACATATGTAGCTGGGGCTTTTGGTATCTGCAATGTACCAGAGGTATCTTGAGTTTGACTGCTGTATTCATATCTAACAACATGATAGGCTGCTTCATTATGAAATATAAATGTAGAACCTTTTTTTATGTATTCTGTTAAATCTTCCTTAGTAGTTTTATTTGTCAGAATACCTTCTTTGCAATCTAGCTCCAACTCATACCACGTTATGTTTGAGATTGTGAAATATTTAACTGGGAGAACAATCTCAATTGTAGATTCATTATCAATATATACTGTTATTTTTGTAGTGTGGTATAAGTTAAATGTAAAAATCGGAGCAACAGGGTAAATTCCACCTACCATAAAACGAGCATAAGGCGAAATTGCCATACTTTTATTTTTGTAGAAATAAGGGTCAGGACATAGCATTGTAAATGTCAAGTCCAAAGGTCTATGTATGTTTTCTGTTGGCAATTTATATGCGAGCAGCTCACCGTCAATACATAAGTTCTTGCCGTTATATTCAATTTCCATTTTGTAAGTATCATCAGGATTAAAAAAGTTTATGATTGTATCTCTTGCATCGGAAATAAATTTATGTGATGACCTGTGAGCTGTTATGTTTATATCACGCCTTCCAGTGTGTTTGCCTGTTACTATTTCACCAACACCGATTGCAGGCGTTTCTGTATAAACATTTAAGGTGAGTGCGTCAATACCCTCTATCTTAGTTGCTTTCCACAATGAATTTTCGCTGTCTATTGTAAACTCTCTGTTATCGCTTAAACGTATTAATTTAATCATCTTGTTTAACCTCCAAGTCCATACACCTCGTTATATTTCATTGCTCTTGCTACTTCGTCAGGTGCCTGCATAGTTTCCTCAAATGTGATATTTTGCGTATTTTCATTTGTAGTATTGTTATTGCAGTTAGTATAATTATTAATAACGGTGTTAGGCGTATTGGCTGATATATTCGCTGAAATATTGCCCAATGTTGCGCCTGCTGCATTTTTAGCATTGGCTAATGCTGATTTTAACTTATTTGCTACAGCAATGTTGTCATAAGCCTTATTTAACTGGTCTACTTGCAATTCGGCAGATTTTACAACATCTTTTGTGCCGTCCGTAAGACCTTTGGTTAATCCTTTGACCATCATTCCAGCTATATCAAACTCGAATACTTTTGACGGGGAATTGATTTTCAGCTTTTTCTTAACCTTTTTTACGACCTTGTCGACAAGATTTTCGGCAATTTCCTCAGCTTCTTTGGTTGACATCTTAGAGCCTTTTTTAAGCCCCTTTTTAAGCTGTTTGCCGAGTTGTTCCATGTATTTTTCGGTATCAGTACTTAATTTCTTGATTTGTTTCCTATATTTCGCGTTTTGCGCCTTAACCTCTGCGTCATATTCGGAATTAGCTTCAGCAATAGCTTCATCATAAGCAGTTTTAGCAGCCTGTTTTTCATTTTCATATTTTTGGGCTGCAATTTGATTAGCTATTTTGTGTTGCTCATCAAGCATATTTTGATACATGTTGAGCTCGGAATCATTCATCAAAGCTATTTGCTTAAGTTGTGCAGTATAGCCTACGCCTAAATCGGTAAATTGATTTAATAAATCTTCAGATATTCCACGTTTACGGAGTTTTTCCAGTGTGTCATAGAAGTCCTTATATTGTTCAGTTGTGTATGCTAGGTTAGCAAGTACACCGTTTTTACTTGTTACTGTATTTTGCTTAGTTGTACCAAATAAGTCGCTGAAAGACATTATTTTATCAGCATAGCTTGCCTGACTATCTGCTATAGATTGAAGTGTATTTTTGTATTCTTCTTTTATACTTTCTAGATTTTCTTTATAATTTTTCTTTAACTCGGACAGCTTTTGCTTATGCTCTTTGTTTATGTCTGTCAGTTGGTCTTTGATTTCATTATAGGTTTCAGTTGCTGTTTTAACAGCCTCTTTACGGAGTTCCTTACGCTCCTGTGCTAATTTCTTAGCTTCTTCACGTCGTTTTTTAGCCTCCTCAGCTGCTTTCCTTGCCGCCTCTTCGGCTTTTCTTGCTGCTTCTTCGGCTGCTTTTTGTGCTTCCTCTTCAGCTTTTGCTTGTTGTTCTGCTGCCTCTTTAGCTGCTTTAGCTGCTTCTTTAGCCTCTTGCTTTTGTTGCTGTTTTGCTTTTTTAGCTTCTTCAGTTCGTTTAGCTTCAAATTCCTGTCTCTTTTGTTCATCGGCTATAGCCGCTCTAGCCCCTGAATTTATAGCGTGTATAATATCTCCACCGCTTCTTTGGGCAATTATCATGTTTTCTTCACTTGAAACAGTATCGCAAACCCAATTGACAAGCTCTTGTGCAGCGTCGGTAACGGTTATTTCGCCACTTTTAATACCATCAGCTAATTTCTTAGTGGTAGTCTTTCCGACTTGGTAGCTTCCGTCTTCTGCTCTTGCGAGTTCTGTTCCGCACATTATAGCAACTTTTTCAAGCTGACTGCTTACATCTTTTTCAGCACCGCTTTTAATTCCGTTTGCCAATCTGGACATAGAATTTTCGCCGAGATTGTCTAGCATAAATTTATTAGCTATCTGTTCGTTAATTTTGTCAAGGCTGTTTTCTGTTTGGGAAAGAAGTTCTTCTGCACCTTCTACATGGTTTTCAACCATTTGTTTATTAACTTTTAATTGTTCTTTAAGTGTTGCCTTATCATTTTCCAAGTTTTCTATAGTGAATTGCTTTTTCTTTTCACTAGTATATTCCATTGCCTCTGAGAAGAACTTAATATTATCATAGTTACTACTTACTATTGCTTCTTGAAGAGACGTATAGTTGCTTATGGTTCCCTGATATTCACCTAATTTTTTTGTCGCATCTGAATATTTATTATTTAGATTGTTGATTTCATTTTCAGTGTCTTTAAGTGCTTGTAATAATGTATCATATCCCGCACCTTTTGGGATCTCTAATTCTTTTGCTAGTTTTTCTTTTAATTCTTGTGATTTTTCAAGATATTCTTTATCACTTAAATTAGCAGAATTTTTTAGCTCATCAAACTCTGATTTTAATTCTTCAAGACGTTTTTTTGTTTCTTCATTAGCTTGAATATTATTAAGAAAACCTGATATTTTTTGAGCAGCATCTTCGGCTTTTTTTACAGCTTCTTTATATTTATCATTATTTTCTTCTATTAATGTTTGACCTTGTTTTAGTATAGTTGTGTTTTTTATTTCTGTTTGAAGGTCTTTGTAACTCTGTATGATATTACCATTAATATCAATCTCAATGCCCAACGCTTTTGAAAGCTCGTTAGTAATAACCTTTGCTCTGTCTTCATAGCCCTCTTTTATTTTGCCGTTTTTATCAACTATAGTGTCCAGTTCCTTTGATAACTTTCTATAGTAATCATATTCGGTTGTTATATTTACAACTTTATCATTTATAGAATCAAGATCGTTACCAAGGTCTTGAAGGGCTTGGGAACATTCATCAACAGCTTTTCTGTCATCTTCAAAGGCTTTTGTTAAGGCGTTTGTTTTAGAAGCTGCAGAATCAGCAAAAGTGAAAGCGTCAAATATTCCCTTAACTGTATTTAAAATTGTTTTTATAAGTGTTTTTATTATTTCGTCCGCATTAGATGCGATGCCTGTAACTAGTGATATAGCAAGTTCTATGCCCGCTTGTATTAACTGTGGCGCATTGTTTGAGATAGCATTGCATATTTGAACAATTAGATTTTTTATGTTAGAAGTTATAACCCCTGAATTATTCGCAAGAGATTTCATAACATTGGTTAAAATGTCGCTTGCCGACTGTATGAGCAGAGGCAGATTGTCCGTTGCGGTTTTTATAATGTTGTTAATCAGGCTTACTGCCTGATTAGATATTTTCTTACTGTTCTTAGCAATACCTTGAGCAATAGATGTTACAACATTTAAAGCAACATTCCAAAAGACCTGTTGATAAGCAATTACACCCTGTGCTAGGATATTTCCTATTTCCTTAACAATAGGCTTTAGCTTTGGCATAAAGTTTGTTATACCATTCTTGAGTGAAGATATAATCTTCTCAGCAGCATTTGACATTTTAGAAAGGTTTTTGTCAATGCCGTCAACTAACGAGGACATCAAATCGCCTGTTATATTTACGACTTCGGGTAGCTTTTCTGTAGTCTTAGTTAATACATCAGACAGCACATTGCCTAGTGCTGTTATCATACCCTCAGTTCCGCTGCGTTCAAAGCCCTCTGATATCTTAGACATACATTCGGCGCCGAAGCCTGCCATTTGTGCGAATATGGTGTTGTTTTCCTCATAGATCGAAATGCCTAGATTGGTTACATTCTGCTTGAGCTTGTCAAGTTGAGTTTCAAGAGTGTTTGACATTTTCTCATATGCAGAGTCAACCATACCTGCACTATCAGCCATTGCCTTTAAGTTTTCGTTAAACTTGGCACCGTCGTTAGTCATAATAGATAATGCTGATTTTCCGGCTTCTATGGAGCTGAACATATCAACAAGGCTAACTCCCGACTTAGATGCGTAATCGTTCATCATTGAAAGAATATCGCCTAAGTTAGCACCGTTGTCCATCATTTCCTTAAAGGACATTCCTGCATACTTAGAGCCTTTAGCTGCTTTTTCAAGGTTTCCTGCTGCCACTGTTCCGTTTTTGCCAAGCTCGGCTATAAGGCTGTTCAACTGAGTTGTAGCCTGTGCGGTCGGTGTACCTTGTGCTGTCATAGTCGATAGGGAAGCCGATACTTGGTCAAAAGATACGCCGAATGCCGCTGCTGTAGGTGTAACTTGTGCAAGCGTTGCACCTAATTCGTCAACGGTTGTAATACCCTTATTCTGTGTCTGAATAAGCATATCCTGAATTTTATTTGCTTCACTTGCGGGCAGGTTATAGGCGTTTAATGTTTTTGCAGTTGCAGAGATTGCAGTTTCTACATCAGTAAATCCGGCTTTTGCGAGTTTAGCTGAGCCTGATAGAAACTCAGTAGAGGTCTGCATATCCTCTGTAACTTTAACTCCTGCAGATAGAGCAGAGTATAGACCCTCGTTAAGCTCTGTAGCGGCAACACCTGTATTGTTTGATATATCGAGCAAATTAGTTTTCAGTTTATCAGTTTGTACATTTACATCGCCGAACAGTGTTGACGCCTTAGCAAATGTCTGTTCAAAATCCTTTCCGGCATTTACGCTAGCCGTTAATCCGGCAACTATAGCACCTAGTGAGGCTGTAGCAGTAGTTTTTAAAGCTGTCATTGATTTTTCGCCGACTGTCTTTAAACCCTCTAAAGATTTTGCACCGACATTTTTTAAATTCTGCAGTGATTTTTCTAAATCTTTGGTATCGCCGAATACTCTTATTTTTAACCCTTCAGACATATGCACCCCTCTTTTTCGTGATATTTAAGACGGGCACATAGGCACTGCTTAATTTAGTTTAATTTCAAATTCTTTTTTGCATTTTGAGTTTTTACATTTCGTAAAAACTTTTGATATTACTGCTCCTTTTTCGTATTGTATATTAGACATTTCATAGCCACAGAACGGACATTTTATTTTATACTTTCTACGTTGCATAAAACATCTCATTCACTTTCTTTTCTTCCGCCGTTAGCTTGACAGGCAGTTTATATTTCTCTTTAAGCCTTAATCTGTCTTTGTCGTCACCGTCATAAGACCGTATGGATATAAGCCTTGAAATAAAATGCCTGTCCTCTAAGCTATCAAATTCAAGCAAAAACTCCCACCAATGAAAAGGCTCTTTTCGTTTGTAGGATAGGTCTATTCCAGATTGGTTGCGTATAGCTACAATTATATAGTTGATATCGTGTTTAAAGCTGACAACACGCTCATTATCAGAATCCTTACTTTCATCTAAATCTTCAGTATCTGACGGCTCGGTAGGGTAGCCCCTTTGAAACTTAATAACGGCGTTTAAAACATCGCTAGTATCTTCTGGAATTTGTGTTGTACCAAACACAAGCTCTACTATACGCTCAAAGGCTTTTATGATGTTTTCGCTTTCATCTGTTAAATCTAAATCCTCCAATATGCAAGATACATCAAGCCATACTCTGTAATCGGTATTTATAGGGTATTCAGTACTGTTGATATAAAGGCTCTCAGGCGGTGGGGAATTAACATAGTTAATCATTGGTCATTTTTAAAGATTTCAGTTTGCTCGGCATTTGTTGCTTTTGTCAGCTTGGAATTAATTTGTTGGAACGTAAGTGCGATATCAGTTAAATTTACTTTATCGCCGAATAGTTCGTGTGATTTTCCTTCGCCAAATATGTTGTCAATAGCTTGACATACAACATTGCCGATACGTCTTATTTTTTGTGATAATTTTTCGTTTTCTACGGTTTTTAATGATTCTTTCCTAACTTTTTCGGTTTCGCTTTCGTAAAGTTCTGCATTATCAACATCAAACATATCAAAATCAAACTCTACATTTTTAACTGTAAACTTAGCCATAGTTATATCTCCTCGTCATAAAAATGATTTTTTTCTGCAACTTCTTCGTCTTCAAATATTTGCGGAATAGAATCAGCGGAGCTTAATTCAACTCCGCTGTCTATTGCGTTAACTTCTATTCCGCTTTCGTGAAAGACGGCTTTCCCTCTGTAACTGTTGCTGTACCTCTTTCAATTTGGTTGATTTTAAGAGTAAATGTAACCTTTTTATCAACAGAATTGAAATTGCTTAGAATGATAGCACATTCTGTGTTCCATGCTTGGAATTTAGTTGTATCTTCCACACCGATATTCTTTGGAAATACAAACAAAATTTTCTTGTTGAGCTCTGTTCCTACCGGCAACTCATAGAACATATTCCAAACATAATCAAACGCCTTATCACCCTCGTATGTTGCAAGTTCTTGAGACATTTCCGGCTTGTAGTAGTCAACTTCATCTCTTGGCATTTCGTCCTCGATAAAGTCTTCTGTTACTGTGTTTGCGTTAAGTGCAAGGTCATATACGGTCGATTTTCCGATTCTTGCCCAGTCGGGAACATCACTATCTGAGGTGTCAATGAAAATCATACTTTTTTCTTTTGTCCAACGTTTTAATTTTTCCATAATCTTATTCTCCTTTGTAATAATTAATTTTCACAGCAAACATAAATTTTGCTGTATCTTTGTCTTGCCCTGCCATGTTAGGCTGGTTTTCTAAAACTTCTATCTCGAAGATAGCTTCATTGTCTGCAAATTGAGGGAAGTTTTCAACCTCGTTTTGCTCTCTTATCCACTCCATTACCTTTTCAACGTCATACTGTGTTCTGGCGTTTTCATTGGAGTTAGGCTCTGAACTGACAGGTTTGTACATAACAAGCGTAAAGGTCAGTTCTTTTTCGCCGGTGCCATCAGCAAATTGCTTAGTCCATTCTTCAGACGAGTTAGGTACAATGGTAGTACCGCCGTTTTCAGCCTTGCCTACTAAGTAGAAAATATCCTGTAGCTCGTTACAACCATACAGCCAATTCATAATAGCAGTATTCTTATCTGTTATCGTCATAGCTTTAACCTCCCGCTGTCTACATATTTTTGCAGTGCTTCTATGAGCTTTGGCTTTTCAGTAGGTTCAGCCGCCTTGTCCCATTTTGATGACGCCAAAGGGTGCAAATCCTTGCGGAAATTACGGTTAGAATTATATACTGCTGTTGCATAAGGCATTCTGTATTCGATTGATTCAGCAGTTATATTAACGCTTTCTGCTAATGCACCAGTGTTGAAAGGCACAAATGGGAAGATAAGTCTATTCCATTCAGTATGAGTGAATTTTCTAAATTCAGGACTTTCAAGTTTAGCTAAATGCTTTGGAATATCAATAGTTGATGATACTTCAAGTTCAAAGTTCATATTAATCACCCGCTTATGTACATATGAGGTAAGAAATTTCCTGTGTTGTCATGTACCTCGTCTACTGTAAAGCTGTTAGGATATGCGCTTTTTATAGCTACATCACTTGTCAGCTCTGGATTGTTATTTGTTTCTAACAAAACAATAATGTCGCCTGTGGCAACTTCCACAAAGCACGGCGTTCTCACGATATTAACCTTTACAGGTGTTATTTCGTTATTTGATACGCTTTGTTTCGATTTTGTTGTTACAAAACAATCGTCGACTACTCGACGTACCCATTTATAGTGGGTACGTCCGTGTTCGTCTTTTGTAATTTTTTTGTGAAAAATAGTTATTGTTTTGTTCCACCAGCTTGGATATTGCATTATGACACCCCACAATAGAGCAGGGGAGTGCCATCAGGCGTTTTTTCCGTACTCAAGTATTCCCGAATAATATTGCTTCTTTTCGCAGAGTAGTCGGTATCGGTTTTATATGTAACAGAATATCCGTCATTGCTCTGCGACTGTATATTATTTGAGTTTTCCTTGAAATACGTTGAAATAAGCTCAAAAATAAGAGCTTTAACGACTTTGCTTGGCTCAGTACCTTTTAAACGCCCAAATGTATAGCTGTCTACTAAAGTAGTAGCTTTAATACACAACGTTATAAACTCGGGTTCGTCAAGCGTTCCGCCTCTCTCCCTGTATTCGTCATATGTTAGATACATAATGCACTGCTCCTTTTAGTCCTTGCTTTCCTTAGGCTTCTTAGCCTCAGGTTTATTTTCCTTAGGCTTCTTAGCCTCAGGTTTAACAATCAATCCTATAGTTTTCATAATGCTCTCCTTTCTATTCTGCAGCCTTAGCACTCAGATAAATACCGGCAACCTTATTCTTATATACGTCAACAAGACCGTACTTACGATACTTGAGTATATAAGAATCGCTGTCAGGATTGTTTGCAGGAGCTATAAGGTCGTTAGCAATGTGCTTGTCATACTTGATTATTGCAGGCTTGTGAATAATCATAAAGTTGATGTCTGTGCCGCCTTCAGCTTTCTTATAGTGTCCTGCTTCCTCGCCGCCGGACTTACCGTCAAGCAAATCAATAGCAGTATAGAATCTGCTTTGCGGTACTTTCTTCTTTACTGAAAAAGCATTCAACACTTCTCTTGACTTTGTTGTATCAAGAGCCATAATGCCGTTTAAGAGGGTTGGAGTTGCATACAAAATCCTATTGTCCTCCGGCACTTCATCTTCGTCCATTTTGTTCTTAGCTTCTAACAAAGCCTTAAGAAATTCCGCAGCGTCTACAAATGTAGCAGGCTCTGCCTTTGATATTTCGTCTGTTCCTGCAAGAGTAGCAAAGGTAAATGCGTCTGCTTCAGGTGCAACCTTAGTTCTCATTAGTTCAGCTCCTGCTTTACCAAATGAAAGGTTGAAAGTTTCCTCATCGTCCATAACGTCAACAGAAATTTTTGTGCCACGATCGTAATTAAACTGAGTTGTTTTCCACACAAGGTCAACGTTGCCCTGAGTATAACCACTGTTACGGTCATAATCACCTAATCCTGTTACACTGATTTGAGGATAGCTGATTTCATTTGCATTTACGCCTGCTTTCATCATTGCAGGATCTCCTGTAAGGTCTGATGTTACTGACGCTAGTTTATACACCTCGTCAAGTAAAGATGTGAAATTTTTAGCTAATGCTATTGCCATAATAAATTACCTCTTTTCTTTAGTCTTTTTCAGGCGGCAATCCCATTGCCGCTCTAAGTGTTTCTGTTGTCTTATCGCTGTCAATTGGCTCTGCTCCAGACATATCAGCCGGAGGATTAGAGCTTGAGAAAATACCTTCACGGTCTTTTATAAGCCCTTCAAAGATTTCTTTGTCGCTCTTGCCCGCATTATCCTTATTTTCAAGTGCTTCTTTAAACTCGCTTAAAACGCCGCTTTTGGTAAAGTCATTGACAAATTTCTTTTCACCAGATACGGCTGAGAACCTGTCGGCAAGAGCCTTATCCTTTTTTGCCTGCTCGTCAGCTTCAGTTCTTTTCTTGAGTTTATCTTGCAAATCATCAATAGTCTTCTGAAGTTTTGCAGGGTCGGTTTTTTTGAGCTCGCCAATTTCACCCTCGAGCTTTACTCGAAGTGTCTTCTCATCGTCATACTTTTTTTGCAAAGCACTTGTGTTAGCTTTTTCTGTTTCGATATCAGAACCGTTTTCTTTCATAATCTTGTCGATTACGTCTTTTTCAAGTCCTAAATCCTCTAAAAATTTTCTTTTCATAAAAATCTCCCTTCGATACGCTTTTTTACGAGGTCGCACCTCAGTCTATCCGTAGTTTTACGACATAGGAATGGTCAAAATTTTGAATATAATAAAAGCACGTTGAAATTAATCAACGTGCTAATATCCATTATTTATGTAAGAAATAAAAAACAGTGTAGGTAATAATTGTAATTACAATCACTGATATTGTAATTATAGTTTTTAAGCTAAAGTATAGTTCTATCATTGCTACTCCTTAATTTTAGGCATAATTAAAGCACTCCGTATAATACGAAGTGCTAGTTTTTTTTTCGATATAGCTTTTTTATGCATCAGCAGGTATATTTCCAAGTATCTCTAAGATTTCTTCGCACAATACACCTTCGTGATTCGGCTCATAATTAGCATCTAAACATTGTAGTGTTAAGTAATCTCCTAATTCTTCTTCCATAAGAATAAGTTCATCATCTGTCAAGTTAGAATCTAAGTTAATTTGAGGAAGTATTTTATTTATCAGCAATGCTTGATCTTTTTTTAGATTAAGTTTCATCAATAAAGCCCCTTTTCTTTAAACTTATCACTCTTTTTTTACTAGTTACCCAAATGCTTGTTAAGTTACCATTATCGGGATTAAATACAACTGTAACATGCTCGCCTATAAACTGTTGGCTTCGCCGACCTTGACTATCCGTCTTAATTTTAGTAATTTTTAAGGGGGTTGTCAAGGCATCTTTTATATGTTCCATCGGTGCTTGTCTTTTGTATGCCTGACTAGTTAAGTGCTTAGTAACCTTAACAACTTTTTTACCATTTTTAGTTATTGTGTTTTTTAGAATATCGGTGTATTTTTCAGCATTAGTCTTAACCCTGTGATAATTAGATACGGACATACGCTCCATTTTGGTAGGTAAGCCTGAAGCGTCGGAAAGCTGTTTGTATTTGTGGGTTATTGCGTTTATTTTTTCCTGTTCTAATCGCCTTAGTGTATCATCACCTGAAGCCTTAGCTATGATTTGTCTGTCTTTAGCATGACGTGCGGCAGTTTCGAGCTTTCTCTGCATTTGCTTACATTCATACATTGTGTATTCTTTGCCGTCAAACGTGATTTTTTGCTTGCTTTGCTCTTTCATAGCTTTAAGCTCTTTATCAGTGTAAGCGGGAACAGAAACACCCAATATAATAGGGAACTTATAGTGCAAACAACCGTAATCTCTTAACAAGTTTTCAACATTGCTGAATGAGGGATAATATTTACCATTTACTTGTCTGCCTTTTCCTATTGCATATTGTCTTCCGCCCATTTCAGCGTGTGAAGGTCTTGGATTAGAGTGATAGCTTATTTCATAGCCGTCCGCTCCCAGTTCTTTGCCTAGCATATCAGATATATTTTGATTACATTCTTTAACACCCCACAATATATTTTGCCTTACGGCAGTATCAAGTCTGCGTGAATATCCACTTGCGTAATCGACTGTTTTTCCCGCCGAACCTTTTAAAGGCTGATATTTTGTTCTTAACCCGCTGTCGGCTAAGTCTTTTATAACCTTTCGCATTGCTGACTGATAATCCTCAACGCCTGTAGCAACAGCAGTAACGGCTTTGTCAGTTACGTCCTGATATGTTTTTGATAGGGAAGTCAATATTTGTTTGCCATTTTCATCACGCCTTTGAAAGGCAATTGTATTAGTCATATTACGGTAGGTGTCTGCTGTTTGCTTTGCCATAGCTTTTGCAAACTGTTTAAGTTGTTTGTTCTGTTCGTATGGTAAAAAACTAGCATTTTTAGCTTTGGCTAGTTTTTCAGCTTGAACTGAGTTGTCTTTAGCTATTATTTCAAATATGTCGTATATGTCCTGCTCGTTTTTTTGGCTTATTTTTGACAACTGATTTACTATTTCATCAAAATCATTGCCGTAGGTCATAAGTTGCGTTACTTTATGTACGTCAGAGGGTTTCATTTTGCCGATTTCTTTTATTCGTTTGCCTATTTTCTCAAGAGCTAGATCGTTTACTTGTTTTAGCCTTTGAGATATGCGTTCCGGCAAGAGCTCAAGCTGAGTTTCATCAAGCATATTTATTCACCTATTAAATCGGATATATTTGGTTCGTTTGCTTTTATAGCTTCAACCTTTGCTTTTGCGGTTTCGTAATCCTCTCCGGTTATAAACTGTCTTATTTCAGCCGTTTCCACTGCTCCTACTGATTTTGCCTGTATAAGCTGATTAAATGTATTCTGAGTGTCCTCAATCATAGAATAAGACCATTCATAGTTTATCTGATAATCGCTTTCAGGAGTTAGATTAAAGTGATTAGCAAGTATATTTAAACCGTAAACAAGACCGTCGATATACTTTTCAGCATTTTTATGTATATCATCACAAAGACTGAATGTCTGAAATGTAGCACGTCTGATTTCCGTTGCCGTTGCTCCGTTTGTGATGTTTAAGTCTGTGAGAATGCCTCGACTTGTACCGATTTCCTTTTCAAGCTGTGCAAATAAATGCTCAAGCCGATTGTAATAGCTTGTGTCTCTGAATGCAGGATCGAATATTTCAAAAAATACTTTATCTTCTAAACCGCTATCAACATTAAATGTTTTAAAAATTGCCTTTTCAATCTTATCATTTTTATCAAAAAGACTGGCGTCAGCAAATACTTTGGCTTTTTTATTGTTATATTCCTTGTCTATATCCTCTAAGCAATTGTGTATTCGCTCTATTGTCTTTTGACAGCCAAATGAAATTGGTACTCCGTCTATTCTGTCAGGGCGTCTGCTTGATGTAGGGCATTTATATATGCCGACAGGCAAGGTGTTAACGTTTGCTATATTCATTTCCGGCGGTATTCCAGCCCAGTCCTCAACCTCTGATAAGCTGCAAGGTACTCCGTTCTTAGTAGCTTTTTGTCTTATGGTATAAACACTGTTTTCAACGCTGTAGTCTACCCATCGAACATATTTTATACCATTATCGGTATGCCTTACAGCTGCCATTACGGTAAGTTTAGTTATATCCTTGCCTTGCATACCAGATACAAACATTCTGTCCTTGCTGATATTATCTATATATAATTTGCCGTTTACACAGTAGGGAATTGACACAATCATACCACAGCCATTGCCTATAGCTATGTTTTGCTTGATGTTTGCCCAAAAGTCCTGTATAACGTTATTCAATAAATCTGTTCTTTTGGTTGTAGAATTATTACCGTCTGTTATTGATATACTGCTGTCGGAAAAGGCTAGCGTGCTTAAGCTATTAGCAAATATAGCCGTGATATTTTCTCTAGTAGTATCCTGATATTCTTGTGTTTGCTCTTTTGCTTCTGCTATGTCTTTATTAGAATGCTTGATTATTCTACCAAAAAGCCTGTATATTAAGTCTTTTACACTTTCAAACATATAACTAACTCCTTAAAATTGCTTTTATAAACGGTTCAAACGAGTATTCAAATGCGTCCAGAATATCAATATTGCTTGTACCGTCGTCAAGCCTAACGTCTTTCTGCTGCTTATCGTCCCAGACGGCATTTGATAACCCGTCAATAAGAGCGTTGTTCTCATTTTCAACTATAAATAAACGGCGAGAGGATATAAGTACATCTTCACACCGTATTCTGTCTATTATTTCATTTTTGATTGAGTTGCGTATGTTATATTCTGTTTTGTTTCGCAATTCGTTAATAATAGCCTGTTCCGCATTGTCGCAATATACTTTGTCGACAAAGCCGTAAATTCTTTTTATTTCATCAGCAAATCTAACAAATGCGTGTACTATATCTTCAACGCTAGTTCCTTTAGCATTAATGCACCGAGATTTTAATACATATACATTCTCTTTATTCTCATCGAAGCCGGTTGCTACAAAAGCGTGTTGTGATTTGTTTCCGCCAAAGTCAACGCCAATGTTTATATATTCGATTTTTACTTTTTCTTTTATATTTTCATCTTTTGACGGCATTACTTTTTCCTTAGGTATTATAAACTCGCTTTTGTTGTCTATAAAATTCTCATAGATTGCACCTTCGGCTCTTACCCATTTTCCGAGTATCAATCTATCATAGAATATCGTGCCTTCATACTCTTTGCAAAGATTGTCTACAAAGGAACGACTTAAAAAGCTGTTATCAAATATGGTGTATTTTTGACAGTAAATATCAATATCATCACTGTCTAAAAACTTTTTAAGCCAATGGTCGGGATATTCAGGATTAAGAGAGCCGTCAAAGCAGGAATAAGGGCGATCTAGTCTTGATTTTATCATATTAAACACATCTTCGTGCCACTTTGCAACCTCATCACCGTAGACATATTTAGCAGAAGCACCTTGTATTTTTGCAACCTGTGAAACCTTTTCAGCACCTAAACAGTACACATCTTCGCCACAGACATGAGCTATGTTGCGGTTATTTATTGTTCCGACTATGGCTTTTCCATAGCGTTCACGCATTGGCTGCAGTACATTACGCTCTATTGTTTCTTTAGATACGCCTATAATAAATATCAAGCCGTCTTTATTTATTCGCTCTCTGATACGCATTGGAATAATAGCTGTAACGTCAACATAAGACTTACCTGAACGCACAGCGCCTGTTTTGAAATTCCAACGGTGATTAGCTTTAGCTATATACTCTTTTTGCTTATTTGTGTAAGGCATCGTTTTTAACCTCGTTTAAAATATCGTCCAACTTATTAAGTGCGGCGTTGTTATCCTCCTGCACTCTATCTCTCCATTCATCAGGTCTTCTGTTTTTGAGCCAGAATATACCTGCTGTCGTGTCAGGAGCTATATGCTTTGTAACTTCTTTTGTTACTACAAGCTTGCTTTCACCTGTTTCTTTATCAACACTTAACTCTTTTGTAGTTTCTTTATATGAATAGCCTAACGCCTTTTTAAGCAGAGCATTTTCAACTTCAATATCAACAACATCTTTACCCTTTTTTAGGGTGTCCGATATGTCCGAATACTTCTTCTTCCATTCAGCTAAGGTTGACCGTGAAATACCCATATTTTTAGCAATTTGCTCATCAGTCAAGCCGTTTCTCGCCCAGCCTTGTAAAAGTATTAAGTTTTCAGGTTCTAGCCACTTCTGATATTTACATTTTGCCACACTTATATTCACCTTCCTATTTTCTCATTAACTCACATTAAACACACCCAGCTTGTTTAAACGCTTCATTTAACTTAGCTGATTGCAATGCGATCCAATCGGCAATCAGTTCCTCGTTCCAATTACAATTTACAGATAAACCGCTCTCAAATATAAAAGCGTGAACTATTTCATGTCTGAGTACCTTTTTCCAGTATTCTTCTATGTTGTCAAAGTCCATTAATTCGTGCGGTTTCTTTGCTAGTATAATTTGCTTTGTATATAATTCGCAGATACCGTCATTTTCCCTCAACTTAGAGTTTTCTTCCTCTGTCTGATATAAAACTTCATACTCTGCTCCTAAAATATTGATTTTCATTTTATCACTCCATAAATAATTACATAAAGAACCCACCGCCCGAGCGTAACCCAGACGGTGGATAAGGACAAATTAAAGAACTAATAAATAATTATATTGCCTTTCGGCTGGTTGCAGAAACAGGACTTGAACCTGTGACCTCCTGCTTATGAGGCAGGCGAGCTTCCGCTGCTCTATTCTGCAGTAAAGCGGTTTTTTAGCTAATAGCAGGGATAAACCGCTAACCCAAACTAGAAGGATATATTATAATTTACACTTTCCTGATTCTAATTTTAGCATACTGATTTGTAACATGTGTAACATTTGTAACACATTTTAATATTTTTTCAAATATCGTTTTAAAGCCATTTTTAATAGGCTTGATGTTACCCCTTGACCTATCTCATCAGCAACCATTTCCCAAGTAGGTTTATCCTCTCCATCCTCAATAGGATTTATGTAATATAGCTTCACTGCCTTTTTGAGTTTGTAATCCGATATACTTTCAACAAACTGATCTATGTTGTCTCTCTGTTTCTTTCTCTCAGCCAACCTTGCGAGCTTAGCTACAGTACCGCCGTCAGGCTTGTACCCCTCAATATGAACATTATGGTTCTTATGAGGAAAACGTGTTGCTGATTGTACTGTATCACCCACATAATGATTTACATTCAAATCATCTTCTAAATCTTGAATTTCAGCACAAATATCACGGTACTGCTTAAGCTCAGCTATCGTCATAGTATCTCCCTTCTCGTAATTAAATTTCCTGCATTCTCATTTGTCTAATTTACTGACTTGATATACAAATCATAAATTGCAGTACCACTTCGTTCTGATATTTGAGCTTCCCCGTTTTCAAACTCTTGCAAATAAAGTTTATTACTTTCTTCGTCGTTAAACTCGTAAATATTTTCATAATCAACACTAAGTGGAGTTCCAAATATCCAATTGTCTGTACCACAGTGAAACATACCGCCAATCATTCTATTGTGTCTCATGCCTTCGCTTCCCCATGGTATTTTTGAACAAACTGAATAATAAGTGTCTCCAAACTGCTTATTAGTCATAACAAAGTAATTCTCAGAAACAGCTTTTACTCTCATTGGTTTTTTCCAATCATTAATTTTGATTAGATCTCCGACTTTTACTGTATCTAATATTTCCTTCGTAATATTTGAATAATGCGAATATTGTTTTTGCATAAAAAATACCTCCTTTATTAATTCTCCTGCTATCTCAAGTCAGACAAGCGACCGCAGTATTTTACTTTAAAATATAATCTATTAACATTTTTGAAGTACCAACCAATAACTATGTACTTTTGCAACACAATTTTGCTGTTTAG
>CANQUM010000008.1 GCA_947627045.1 uncultured Clostridia bacterium | reverse complement strand
ATAGGTAGTTGCCGACACTTAACAAACAGAAAGAGAAAAGTCGATACTTTTCTCTTGTACTGTTTGTTAAAATTAAAAAATATTCCTCAATAGCTCAGTCGGTAAGGAGCGAAAAGAAACGCAAACGTTTCTTCGGCTGTTAATCACGATGTTGCTTATGTGAGGAATACATTAAGAATTAAATATTCCTCAATAGCTCAGTCGGTATGGAGCGAAAAGAAACATAAATGTTTCTTCGGCTGTTAATCACGATGTTGCTTGCGTGAGGAATACATTAAAAATTAAATATTCCTCAATAGCTCAGTCGGTAGAGCGCGTGACTGTTAATCACGATGTCGCTGGTTCAAGTCCAGCTTGGGGAGCCAGCAACGTTGACGTTGCATCCAGTCCGCGTACTGATTATAGTGCGTGGATTTTTTGTTTATGCTCACGTTAGTATTTACAGAAGTGCCCCTGCACGCACTGCCGCCTTTGGCAAATTAGCTGAAGGCGGTTATTTTATGCAACGGCGGGCAAATACTTAGAAAATGAGTAACATTTCCGCCGGAGCCTGTTCGCGTTTCACATTTTGTGGAACGTGAATTTTTTGTATCTCGCGTTAGTGTTACATATTTTTTGCTACCTCTTTCCAGCAACGTTGACGTTGCATCCAGTCCACGCATTAGTAAGTGCGTGGATTTTTTTGTTTATGCTAGAGTTAGTATTTACAGAAGTGCCCCTACACGCACTGCTGCCTTTGGCAAATTAGCTGAAGGCGGTAATTTTATGCAACGTCGAGCTAATACTAGAAAAAAGCAACATTTCCGCCGACACCTGTTCGCGTTTCATATTTTGTGGAACGTGAAGTTATATGTAGCCTTTAGGCGTAAAAAAAAATCCCCCAGTTATACTGGGGGAAGAAAAAAAGCTTTAGCGATAATAAGACGGCGAGCTAAAAGCAAGCCGAAATTTTGAAAAAGAAAAAAACTCCAAGTATAATAGAAAATGTTTGGCAACCGCATTACCGAAAGAATACGAGTAGAAATCAATCAATGTATAAAGATGTAAGTAAAGGAATATGTTTACTATAAAAAGGTATAAAAAATATTAAGAAAATTAATAAAAATGTTCATTGAGCAGATGCGTTAATTTGAAACAACAATTATTTTGAAATTTCTAGTTTTTTCTGTTTGACAAACTCAAATTACTATTATATAATGAAGTACTGCACGATGGTAGGGAGTGAGCTTAATGTCAATTGATAAATCGGGAACAAAGCAAATTACTGATAACAGAAAAGCCAGGCATGATTACTTTGTGCTTGAAACCATTGAAGCTGGTATTGAGCTTGTAGGAACTGAGGTAAAATCACTTCGTGCAGGAAATGTAAATCTAAAAGACGCATGGTGTTCAATTGAAAACGGTGAAATGTTTATTAAGGGAATGCACATTTCGCCTTATGATCACGGAAACATTTTCAATTGCGACCCGATACGAGTAAGGAGACTTCTTCTTCATAAAAAGGAAATTTTAAAACTGTTTTCACAGGTCAAACAAGAGGGGCTAACGCTGATTCCGCTGTCTTTATATTTTAAGAGTTCAAGAGTTAAAGTGGCAGTAGGATTATGCAAGGGTAAAAAGCTATACGATAAGAGAGAGGATATGGCTAATAAAGCTGCACAGAGAGAAATTGACCGTGCTGTAAAAATCAGAAATAGATAGTTTGATTTATTCTTTCAGTTATTATATGGGGGCGTAAAGGCTTCGACGGGGATTATGAAGCAGGATAAGCGAGTAGAGTTGTGCAAACTCTTTAAACGGTACACGTTTTAAATTAAACGACAAAAATAATTCACAATTAGCAGCTGCTTAATTGCTGCTCGCCGCCTCAAGGCAGCCTACGGCTTTGAGCTTCGGCGTCGACTTAGTAGGAACGGCTTTTGCGTATTGCCTTTAGCGTAAAAGTCTAATTTAAAGGCTGCCTGTACATAGGCGTGTTTGTTTGCCGGTGTACAGGGAGATTTTATAACAAACTACACTCGTAGAAACTTCTGTGAATTGATTTTCGGACACGGGTTCAATTCCCGTCGCCTCCACCAAAACGAAAATACCGTCCAATTCAATGGTATGACATGAGACAGTATAATCATAATTTATGACAGGCTGTCAAAACGGGATTATAAAAGAGCGTATCAATGAAAAGGATACGCTCTTTTGGTTTATTTAATTTTGAGATTTTATGGTGGAATAATAGAGCCTTGTAAACAGTGCGGCACTGTCGATTTTAAAGCCATAATCACGCATGGTCATATAATTATATTCAAACCCCTCAAAATTAGGTTTTGACACTCAATTATATACTTTTTTGTTTCCGCGTTAATCTCGTGTAACGCAGATATATTCTCCAAGAGTTTTAAACCCGACTCTTTCAGCGGTTTTCAGAGAGGCAATATTATTTATGCCGCACGACCATTGTGGACATTTTCCGCTTTTCGTAATTTGCTCAGCACACAATGCTGCGCAGTCCGAAGCAAAATGTCTGCCACGATATTCTGGCAGTGTGTTAATTCCTATTTCTTGAACCAAATCATTCATATAAGGCATCTGCGGTGCATCGGAGCAACACACAAGCATACCGTCCTCAACGATTCCACAGCACATACCCGACATATCATCAAAATACTCTCGCAGCCAACTTATATCGCGTAGTTTCGGATTGCATTTTTGATAAAATTTTTCGTATAAATCATAATCTGTTTTTGATAAAATATGTGCTCTTTCGGAGATATAGTTATTCCCACAATACACAAGTTTTCTGCCACTCGAATACTTTCCGCTATAAATATTCTGTACTATATCTTTGATTTCGCTTATCTTCAATTCGCCACATAAATTTTCTTTGAGAGCGTCTATAACTGATTTTACGCGTGTTCCGTATGAAACAATTATTCCATTTACGTCTGACCAAATCCATAAATCGAAACTGTTTCCATAGCCGGGTTGAATTGTATCGCGTTCGGTGCAATAGACAAATTCAACTTTTTCACGTTTGCCGCTTATATCCATTCCGACCCACATAGAATAATATTTGTCCGTAATTGTTTTGTAGTCCATTTATTGCTCCTGCGTAATTTTTTACGTCTTTATACTTTTTTAATGATTTAAGTAAAAATTGAAATGTGAAAATTATGACTTCACTATGTATGCTTTTGCCCCGTGACTTTCAAGAGAAATTTTTAAACTGTCTTTTGCAGAAGTGTTATTTCCGCTCCAAAGTTCTGTTAAGTGAACCTTGTCATAGATCTCAAGGTCTGAAAGAGGTATTTCGATTTCGCTGTTTTTATCGCCGGCATTGAAGATTGCAATATACATATCGCCTTGAGTGCTAACAGCTGTCCAGAGAATATGCTCAATATCGTTAATTTTCTTTCGCCAAACCTGATGAGAATGACGAGCATTTTTGTGCATATCAAGGATACCCTTATTAGTCAGAAGACCCATAGTAAAATCATCGAAGCCGGTCATTTCACCGCCGATAATAAGCGGAGAACGCAAAATGCTCCACAAAGTCATCATTGTAATTTGTTCATTTTGAGTGAAGTTGGTTTTGAGAGATTTATCATAATCTTGCTTAATAGGACCTATTGGCAGCATATCTGCGTCAGGCCAGTGGCCGGCTCCTGCGTGAGTACACCATTTTTCTGCACATGAAAACATATCGTAAAGAAGTTCCCAGTCGTCCCAGAAATCATCAGTTATTCTCCACATATCTGAAATCTGTTTGTATAGCTCTGACTTTTCCAAAAGTGCAGGTCCCGGAGATAAACTTAATATCATATCCCGTCCGCAGTTATGAAGAGCATTGCTCAGCATAATTAATTCTTCTTCCTCATGAGGAAGCTCACGTGCAATATCATCGCATTTAATAAAATCTATACCCCATGAAGAATACAGCTCAAAAACGCTCTCGTAATACTCTTTTGCACCCTCTTTAGAAGGGTCAACGCCGTACATATCAGTGTTCCATTTACAAATGCTTGAAGTCTTTGCAATCTGACGGGCAGTTTTGTCAGAGCCTTTTATTTTAGTGTTTCTGTGAACAGCCTGACGCGGGATTCCTCTCATAATATGTATACCGAATTTAAGTCCCAAAGAGTGAATGTATTCTGCTAAAGGAGCAAAGCCCTTTCCGTCTGCTGAAGATGGAAAGCGGTTTTCAGCAGGAATAAGTCTTGAATATTCATCCATACAAAGCTCAGTAAAGTTGTTATATTCGTGCGTTTTAGCCTTTGGTTCAAACCACTGAGCGTCTACTACGATATATTCCCAGCCGTACTGTTTTAAATGCTTTGCCATAAACTCGGCATTTTGTTTTACAATTTCCTCTGTAACTGAAGTGCCGTAACAGTCCCAACTGTTCCAGCCCATAGGTGCTGTTTTTGTAATCATAATTACTTTCCTTTCATTAAATAAAATTAGTAACTTTATTATAATAGTTTTGCTACTTTTGTCAATAGTGAAAATCACAAAAAGTCCGTGCTGTTTTAAATTTACTTTTCCTAATAATTTTTCTAAGCTTTGGAACAATTAAGTGATATTGAAATCTATCTTAATGTTTAGTTATAGGCTTCTGTTGTAAACAAAAAACCCTCCCAATAATGAGAGGGTTTTTATGATATTGATTTATGAAAGTGGTGGCTTTGCTAATTGATCATAACCTGCTTTAATAAATTCAACTAGCGTAGAACCGGTATTAGTAATTGTATTATTGACTCTGTCAAATAATCCTGTTCCGCCAAAGCCTGTTACGCCGTTATCCCAATATGCAGTTACTATACCGTAATCTGCTGCAATATAATTCAGCCAATAGAAATAATTTGCCCTTTGAGCCGTATTATCCTTATTTACAGCACCGTATTCGCCTAAGAATACAGGCATACCTAAATTACCTGCAAATTCACTTATTGCGGCAAATTGAGCTTCCATATATGCTTTGCTTCCATATACATATGCCGAATCATTTTCTTGATACCATGTAGTTACATTGTAACTACCATATATAAAAGATGTAAAATCTTGTGGTTCCCAATAATCAGCTGAAAGCATTAGTCTGTCAGGTGTTGGATCTGCTGGCTTAGTAAACCCATCAATAACATAATTAATGTTTCCAGCAAAACCTACTAGAATCAATACACGATCATCATTATTGGTTCCTTCAGCATTACGTACAGCCTCAACAAATGCTGCATTAAGTGCATTTATATTGCTGTATTCAGTACTTGTTGGATTTGACCAAGTATAATTAACAAGTTCATTAGCGGATTGAAATATAAGTCTCTGATCATATCCTGCAAAATTATTAGCAATATCTGTCCATACTGCAGCAAATTTGTTCTTGACTGTTTCAAAAGCAGTACCTGTTTTGGTAATATCAATCCAGCTTCCGGGAGTAGATGGGTCGCCGTCATCATGAATATCAATTACAACATACATACC
This sequence comes from uncultured Clostridia bacterium, assembly GCA_947627045.1. Taxonomy (GTDB): domain Bacteria; phylum Bacillota; class Clostridia; order Oscillospirales; family Ruminococcaceae; genus UMGS1601. Next base: position 70,894 of record CANQUM010000008.1, on the reverse strand, counting down.
AAGATTATACGCATAGTTTACTACCTGCTGAATTCTTGCCATATAAGCGTCATCGATCTGGTTATTACCGTCAATCATATTCAAATATGAAATAGGTATTCTGACTGTATTAAATCCGGCTTCCTTTACAGCTTGAATAAGCTTCATAGTTGTTTTTGGATTGCCCCATGCCTTTTCATTAACACCCTTATCATCAGATGCTTCAAGTGAGTTACCTAAATCCCAAGCAACGCCCATGTTTTCAGCTATTTCAGTAGCAGTTTTTCCTGTTACAGATGTTGTTACATTGCCTTCAGTGTTATCATATACCTTAATCTCTGTAACTGTACACATATCATATGCAGCTATAAAGCTGGTGACAGAGTTAGGTACTTCTGTGGTAAAGGTATATGTGCCTGCTGCCAAATCTACATAGTTTGGATCAGCAGTTGCATACATCATATTACCTTCTTCATCAAGTTCGCCAGTTGGCAGCATGATTTCTGCCTGCGCAAAGTTACCCTGTTCATCAACGCTCTCTTTTGCATATGTTACTGTTACGTCAATTGTTGGGTTTGTCCATGCATTCAAATCAATTGCGGTAACCTCAATGTTCCACTCATTACCATTAACTGTTGCTGCACCTGTAGGGTTTACTGTGAAATTGCTTGCAGTACCCTTAGTCCAGTTACCTTTAGCGGTAAATGGCTGCTGAACATATTCGCCTGATATTAAATCAAGTGATACTATAGTTACCTCTGATGTACCAAGCTGTGCTCCTGTCTGAAGGTTAATACCATAAGGTGTTGCACCCTCTGCCAGTTTGCTCTCAATTACTGAAATTGGAACAGTTACTGAGTACACCGTTTCTGTATCAGGAGTTACATTACTTGTCTGATCATATCCGCTAGGACCTACTGTTGTTCTGTTCCAGCCACCCCAGCTTGTGTCGTATACAAGAAACTCGAAAGTATCATTGTATCCAACATCAGGTTCACCTTCCTGAGGTTCTGCCGGTGTTCCTACAACATCATACTTAAACGTGATCTGGAATGCAGACTCCTGATAATATACAGTTCTCGGATAATTACCAATGAAAGTTGCATTACCTGTGAATGGGCCCTCATTTGTAATAAGGTTTGTATCAGCGTTTGCACTTAACGATGTGCCCCCTATGAGACTTGTTGCTGCTAATGCTGTTGCAGCTAAACATGAAAGCAATTTTTTAAATTTTTTCATCTTCTAATTCTCCTTATATTTATTATATTTTAATGGAATAAATACCATTATTTACATTATAACACCATAATATGTATTTGTCAACATAGTAAATGACAATATCTTTTATAATAATACAGTGTCATTTTAAGTTTCAAAGTAAGATACATCTTGACAATCCTGTCGAAAGGAGTTATAATTTTATCATCATGGAGGTATGATTATGTGTACAATATCTAATGTCATTAAATGTCAACGGGGGGGAGCTTAATTGCTTAACCTTTATTAGTTGTGCACAAAATGCTTCTTTGACTTATAGTTGTAGGATAATGGACGTAGTATGCTATTAGAGCGTGCTATGTCTTTTTATATAATTTTAAATATAGGAGGAATATTATTATGAAAAAAATTCTGAATTTGATAACAGCGTCAGTTATGGCAGTCAGTTTAGTTGGTGTTTTGCCTTCGTCAGCAGAAAGCGATGATTCAGATGATGTTGTAAAGCCGGCAAAAGGATATGTCTGTACATATTATGAGGTTAAAGATAACGGCTGGGAGAAGTATACTTACGATTCAAAAGGAAATGAGATATACAGAGAATACAAAAATGGTGATTCTCAAATACATAAATACACTTACTATAACAATGGAAAAAAGAAGACGGAGTATGTTGAGAACAATGACGGTACATGGGAAAAATATAATTATGATAAATCGGGAAATATAACATATTACTATCAATCGTTGGATGGCTCTTGGGAAAAATCAAAATATGACTCACATGGAAATTGTACTTTTAATCAAAACAGCGACGGTTCGTGGAACAAGAAAACATATACTTATTTCGCAAACGGAAAAACGAAAACGGAATATATTAAGTATAGTGATGGTGGTTGGGATAAATACATCTACAACGAAAACGGAAATATAATTAGCAGTGATAACGACACTGATGGTTTTATAGAGTATACATACGATGCATATGGCAATGAGACATCTTGTAAACATAAGAAAAGCGGTTTAGTATCTACGAGAACGTATACTTATTATGACAATAAAAAAGTGCAAACAGAATACTTTAAAGATACTAATGGAAATTGGTCCAAATCTACTTATGATATCATGGGAAATTTAACATATACTATAGACAGCGATGGAGTATGGAAAAAATATAGCTATGATTCAAAGGGAAATAAAACTAATTATGAGGATAATGAGGGCAACTGGGAAAAGTATACTTATGACAAAAAAGGAAATGTAACATATTTTAAGACTAAGTACGAAACTGAAATTGGTTGGATGAAATATACTTATGATTCAAAAGGAAATATGGTATCCGGAAAAGGAAAAGGCGGTTATTGGGAAAAGGCGAAATATGCAAAGATAGGAAGCAAAAAATCAATGAAGCCTATTTCTTCTATACGCAGTGCAAAAGCTGTTTCAAAGGATAAAAAATCTGCAAATAAGGCTATGAAAAAAAATAAGGTTAAAAAGCTCTCGGTAAAGAGCAAATCAAAGAATATTAATGTTACCTGGAAAAATGCTAAAAAGGCATGGGGCTATAAGGTTCAGGTATCTAAGAATAAGAACTTTAAGAAGATCGTTTTTAAGAAAAATCTTAAGACAAACAGTTTAAACATCAATAGCAAGAAGATAAAGAAAAACAAAACTTATTATGTAAAAGTACAGACATATGCTTCTTACAGAAATAAAAAGGGCAAAGAAGTAAAGATTTTCAGTAAACTGAGTACGATTAAAAAGATCAAAGTAAAATAATATAATAATTGTATAAATATGCCGTCGAGGGTTAAAAACCTCGGCGGTTTTTATGTGCTAAAGTACAAGACTTTATCTTTTTTAATTAAAATGCTTGACATTTATTTTTTGATTTGATATAATTATTAAGCTAAAAATTATAAAAGTATTAAGGCACTTTTTAGGCGCCAGTAGCTCAGCTGGATAGAGTGACTGGCTACGAACCAGTAGGTCGGGGGTTCGAGTCCCTCCTGGCGCGCCAGCAGGGGTAACCCCTGCACGCACTGCCGCCTTTGGCAAATTAGCTGAAGGTGGTTATTTTTATGAAACGGCGGACTAATACTTATAAAAAAGCAACATTGCCGCCGGAGCCTGTTCGCGTTTCACATTTTGTGGAACGTGAATTTTTTATATCTCACGTTAGTAGTGCTTTTTCAAGCATTTACAGTTATGTTGCACCCAATTCACGCATTCGTAAGTGCGTGGATTTTATTATTTATGTTCGAGTTAGTAGTTACATCTATATTCCAAGTATTTACATTAGGTGGGTAACCCCTGCACGCACTGCCGCCTTTGGCAAATTAGCTGAAGGCGGTTATTTTTATGAAACGGCGGGCAAATACTTAGAAAAAGCAAAATTGCTACCGAAGCCTGTTTTGCATTTTCATCGTAGGCAGTAATGTTTATATATGTATCAATTGAAAAGAAGTCAGTGCTCGACTTTTTCTGTTCAGAGATATTATTGGAACACACTGTTATGATCAGAATAATATAGAACATTAAAACTATGCGTTTATTTCATGCCCTTTTTTCAATGTTCAAACATTTTAAACAAAACTAATAATATTGTATTTGCATGTGCATATACTCCTGTTAAGTCGTAAAGAAAAATTTCAAAAATTCTTGACTTTTTTGCCGAAAGATGTTATTATATTCCTGCTTGGAGGGATTTTAATGTGCAAAACGGCTGTTGTAATAAAATGTCAACGGGGGGGGGCTTAAAAGCCTGACCTTTATTTGTTATGCACAAAAAAATTCTCTGAAATCTAATATTGTATATAAGGCGTAGTATGTATTATGTATAGGCGTACTGCGTCTTTTGCTTTTTAATTATATTTAGGAAAGTCAATAATAAAACCGATTTTGCTTCAGTGAGTAGGGAGTTAATTAATTTGAGAACAGGAAAAGTAACCGAATTTGGATTATTGGCAGAAAATGTTTTCACCGTTTCTTGTTATAATTGTGAAAAAAGTCATATTTTCCATTAATCTGAAAAATATGAAAAAGATTTTTTTTGTTTTTTATTGACACTTAAAAATAAAAGTTATATAATAAACGTATCATAATTTGTCATAACAAAGTGCAGAGCAGCATGCTCTGCGAGCTTTTTTGACCGGGTCGGCAGCACAAGAATAGTGAACTCTGTGTAATATATAGTTAGAGGCAATTCGGAAAGATGCAAAACAGAAAAAACTTATACGCCTAACCTGGCAATATAAAGGAGGAAGAAACTATGGCTTATATGCGGCTTGGTGATGTACTCACTTCTGCAGGAATCATTACTGAAAAGCAGCTCCAGCAGGCTTTGGAAGCCCAGAAGGGAACCAATAAGCGTTTGGGTACTGTTCTCATTGAGGAAGGTGTTATCAATGAGCAGCAACTGATTGAAACGTTGGAGATACAGCTTGGTATTGATTTCATTGATCTCAGCAAGATTCAAATTCCCATGGAGATGGCTCATGTCCTGCCCCGAACGATAGCAAAGCGTTACAACGTGGTGCCTGTACGGCTGGTGAAGGATGAGCTTGTGCTGGCTATGGTTGATCCTTTGAATTATGTGGCGATTGAAGATGTACGTTCCGCTACCCGCAAGCGTGTTAGGGCAGGTATTGCTTCAGCCGCAGCTGTAAGCCGTGCTATTGCCACCCTCTATGGCAGCGAGGGTGCTACTCGTGCCATTGAGGAGATGCGTGGTGAGGCAGGCATTCAGGAAATTGCAGTTGTTGGCGAGAACATTGATGAAGATGTCCAGACTGCACCTACCGTGCGGTTGGTCAACTCTATAATAGAACGCGGTGTTGCTGAGCACGCCAGCGACATTCACCTGGAACCTCATGCAGATGAACTCGTCGTCCGTATGCGAATCGACGGTATGCTCCGTTCAGTTCTCACGGTTCCGAAAGAGTTACAGGCAACAGTCATTGCCCGTCTGAAAGTTATGGGCGGCATGAATGTGTCTGAGCGGCGTATCCCGCAGGACGGTCGTGCCAGCGTGCGTGCTAAAGGAAATAACATAGACCTTAGGCTTTCTACCCTGCCGACTATTTACGGCGAAATGGTTGCCGTGCGTCTGTTCGATAAAAGCACACAGCTTTTGACGGCCGAAGCCATTGGTCTTTCGGGCAGTAACCTTGACCGTTATAATGCGTTGCTTGCCAATTCTTCCGGCATGGTGCTCATCGTGGGACCTACTGGTTCCGGAAAATCAAGCACGATGTACACGATGATTCGTACACTGAATGAGGAGGAAGTCAATCTGGTTACTCTGGAAGATCCAGTTGAGTATGACATTGACGGCGTCAACCAGGTTCAGATCAACGAAAAGACCGGCATGACTTTTGCAAACGGTCTGCGTGCTATACTCCGTCAGGATTCTGATATTATTGCCGTTGGTGAGATTCGTGACGGCGAAACAGCGGAGATCGCTATGCGTTCTGCTATGACTGGACATTTGGTATTAAGTACTGTACATACCGGCGACGCCATTTCTGCTATCGACCGTCTGGTAGACATCGGAGTGCCTCCTTATATCATTTCCGAATCGCTGAACGGAATCATCAGCCAGCGCCTTGTGCGTTGTATCTGTCCCGATTGCCGGGAAGCGTATGACCCAACAGATGCCGAGCTTGCCAGCTTGAACATCAAGCGAGAGTCCGGCATGAAATTCTACCGCGGACGCGGATGCCCGAACTGCTATCATACCGGCTACCGCGGACGTACCGGCGTATTTGAGATACTGATGCTGGACCGTGAACTCAAGCGTGCCATCAGCGAAGGACGCCACCGTGAAGGCATTATGGAACTGATTTCAGGAAAACAGTATTCTTCGCTAACCGAAAGTGCTGCAAAGCTCGTGCTTTCGGGTATTACGACCGCCTCTGAGGCTGTGCGTGTGCTGAATACTACAGTCGACTAACGCAGTAACAAGACTGAAGGAGGTCTTTTATATGAACTTACCAATAGATAAATTGATTACTGAGGTCAGAATGGCCAAAGGTTCCGATATACACCTCGTCTGCGGTCTGCCTCCGCGTATGCGTGTTGACGGCAGTCTCACCGATATACCGGGAACGGAGCCGCTCACTGCAGAAGACTGTGAGGAATACGCCCGTCAGATAGCAGGCGAGGAATATGAGACTATGGCTGCCATCGGTGAACTGGATTTGGCACGAACTTTTCCGGGAGACATTCGCTGCCGTATCAACTTGTTCCGACAGCAGGAAACAGTATCGGCTGCTATACGTCTGCTTGCTGAAACTATACCTAATCTTGACAGCCTGGGATTGCCTCCCGCTGTACATACTCTTCCTAGCTTAAATCGAGGCATTGTGCTTGTTACCGGTGAGACAGGTTCTGGTAAGTCTACTACGCTGGCGGCAATGCTGGATAGGATAAATCATACCGAGAATGCGCATATCATTACGCTGGAAGACCCGATCGAGTACGTCTATACGCCTGACCGCTGTATAATCAATCAGCGGGAGATCGGCACGGACACACGCTGTTATGCTGATGGCTTGAGGGCTACCCTTCGTGAGGACCCTGATGTCATTCTGATAGGTGAGATGAGAGACCTGGATACGATAGAAACTGCTCTGACTGCTGCAGAGACAGGTCATTTGGTCTTTGCAACACTGCATACCAATTCAGCCCCCGAAGCAATCGACCGTATGGTTGACGTCTTTCCCGAAGGACGGCAGAGACAGATTCGGCTGCAGCTTTCTACCACGCTGATGGCGGTTTTAAGTCAACAGCTTCTTCCTCGCAGGGAAAAAGGCCGTGTGGCTGCCTGTGAGTTAATGATTGTAACGCCTGCCATTCGTAACCTTATTCGTGAGGGCAAGACCCCGCAGATCGTCTCGGCACTTGCAACATCAGCGGCAGAAGGTTCGCTTACTATGGATAACTGCCTGATACAACTCTGCCGAAGTCGTACAATCACGGCGGAGACCGCGTGTAAGGCTGCCCGCGACCCTGAATATGTGAAGCGCAGCACTCACTTTTGAAACGGAGATGAATTTGATTGAATACCTATAAATACCGTGCCCAAGCATCGGACGGGAAATCCTATACCGGTGTGGTGGAGGCGTATGACGAATATGCAGCTATTGAGGAACTGCGACAAAGTTATCCCGTAATTGAACATCTTTCGCCTGTTACGGAAAAGCGAAAGATACATATTAATTTTAATGAGCCTCTGAGTATCTCAGATAAGACCCTTTCTTTGGTGTCAAGCCAGTTCGCCATAATGCTGCGTGCCGGCTTGCCGATGAACCGTGTGGTCGAGTTGGTCGCAGATCAGACCTCTGACCGATTGATGAAACGTATTCTGAAAGAGTGTGCAGAGGACGTGGCGGCAGGATATAGCTTTGCCAGAAGTTTGGAAAAGCACAGCTCTAAAGTGCCTGCTGTATTTATCGAAACGGTGCGTGCCGGTGAGGAATCAGGTACGCTGGAACATTCTTTTGAGCGACTTAGGTCTTATTATGACCGCTCGCATAAGATGCGTGCGAAGGTGCGTTCAGCTCTGACCTATCCTGTTATCGTTGTCCTGCTGTCTATCGTTACAGTGGCAATCGTTATGGTGGTTTTGGTGCCTAATATGCTGGAGTCTTTTACCAGTCTTGGTGCGGAACTTCCGCTGCCAACTAGAATTTTGATTGCGATTTCCAACTTCTTTAGACGGTTCTGGCCGCTGCTCCTTGTACTGTGCGGCGTAATAGGCTTTGCAATCTACCTGTTTGGACGCACAGAGCGAGGTAAATTGCTCTATTCACGCATTCGTCTGCGAATGCCTATGTTGGGTAAAATCGCAAAAATGAACAATGCCGCTCAGGTGGCGAATACTATGGCTACCCTGCTGGCAGCAGGTCTGCCTGTAAGCAATGCAGTGGAGATAGTCAGCCGTGTGCTTGATTCCCGCAGTGTTGCCGCAGATGTGGAACGCTGTGTTCCTGAACTGGAGACCGGCGGTACGCTTAAAAACTCATTGGAGAATGTCTCTGATTTGCCCGATATGCTGGTCGAAATGGCTGGCGTCGGCGAGCAGTCAGGTTCTTTGGAAGATACACTGAATACCGTAGGTACGTTTTATGAGGAAGAAGCTATGCGTACCTCCAATCAGGCTCTTGCTATGCTGGAGCCGCTGATTACCATATTCCTGGGTCTCTTCGTTGGCTTTATCGTTATTTCGATTTATATGCCTATGTTTACTATGTATCAGGGATTTGGAATATAATGCTTGAACCGAAACGGTGAAGCATTGAAAAATCTTTGGCATATTATATATTATTTATGGTGATTCCTTCCCTGCACACTCCGCAGGGAAGTGAAATATAGTCTGCGTCGGCCAAGCAGCCCGCAGACAAATCAATAATCACGATTTTAAGGAGGAAATTTTAATTATGTTCAAACAAATGAAAAAGAAAATGGACAGCAAAAAAGGTTTCACCTTGGCGGAGCTGCTGGTCGTTATCGCAATCCTGGCAATCTTGATTGCTATTGCAATCCCGGTATTCTCTAACATGGTGGCAGATTCTAACCTGCGTGTAAACCAGGCTAATGTACGTTCTGTACGTTCTGCAGGTGTGGCATATACTCTGACCCATTTGCATGACAAAGACGCCACTACAACTACGGATATGAGCGTTGGTCTAGACGAAAAGGGTGGCTGGTTGGCTATCGCAAAGGTGGACAACAACGGTGACATTATGGATTTGAAGGTCTACGCGAAGGCTGATATCTCAGCTTACAAGAACGGTATCTCTACCGTACAAACTGGACCAATTTCAAGTGCTGGCACATTCTATCCACTGTCGGACGATGTGAAGAGTCCGTTCGCTACAGTGAAGCCCGCATCTGGTACAGATAATACCTATTGGGTTCAGGCGGTTATCACGGATATCGACTAAAGATAGGTTTTTGATTTGGGAACATAATCCCGTAAGTATTATATCCTACCCCACCTAAAAGGGTAGAGCCTAGCACAAAATCCGCCGTCGTGGAGTGAGGCGGCGGACGATTGTGAGGCTGGGGAAAGGGGTCAGCGATGTCTGACCGTTTTCCCTTGCCCCACTAAGAATGATACAACCTCACAAGCAGGGAGGGATACGAAACGATAACAAATAAAGATTCCGAGAATGAACTGCGAAACACGACAGGAATGAGCAAGTTAGAGAAACTGATGCTTATCCTGATTTTGGCGGTTTTGGTCGTCATTGCCGTCCCTGTTTTTATCAATATGGCGGTAAAGGCGCAGTTTAAAACGAACCTAATCAACATACGCAATGTGCGTTCTACCGTTATCACCTCTATTCAGACAGGATTGGGGGAAACGGACAGCACCACGCCGGAAGCCAGGAATATAAACGAGGGTCTTGCCGACGGAGCCGGCTGGGTAGCCGTGGCACAGGTAGATGAGGAAAACGAAGTTACGGATATAAAGATTTTTGTTGTTGACGAGATTGACGATTACAGAGACGGCATTGTACCGGGCAAGGCAAAACAGCCGGTGCCCATTAGTTCTGATGAGAAGTTCTATGAGGTGCCTAAATTAGACCTGATAAGCTATCCGTTTGCCTCTGTCAAACCGACAAGCGGCGGCAACAAGGTTTACACTGTGCAGGTCGCTGTCAGCGAGGATAAATTTGATCTTGTACGATGAACACTTTTCCGTTCTGTGCTTTCACGGGGCGGTGAATGTCAATAGATACTTTGAAAGGAGGCTTGCGCTATGTCAGTAACCTCACTGGGAACTGCCGCTGCTGCCTACCTGATATTTGTAATATTTTTATGCGGAGCCTGCGTCGGGAGCTTTGTCAACTGTGCGGCGATGCGCAAGGTTCAAGGAGAGAAGTTTGCCAAAGGGCGAAGCCACTGTCCTGAATGCGGTCATACGCTTGGAGTACGGGATTTGTTTCCGATTGTCAGCTGGCTTTTTTTGCGAGGCCGCTGCCGATTTTGCGGAACGCGAATCTCGGTGCGGTATCCTGTTACCGAGCTTGTAACTGCCCTTGCTTTTGTTGCAGTTTTGGTACGGTTCGGTATAAGCTTGTGGACATTACAGCATTGTCTTTTATTTGCCGTACTGCTTGCACTGGCACTTATTGACCTTGATACGATGGAACTGCCGAATATACTTCTGCTTTTCGGAGTGATTTTATGGGCGGTATTTCTGCCGTTTTCGGCATCACCGCTTAAAAGCTTAATCAAAGGCGGTCTGGGGGCATTAGCACTAGGCGGAGCCCTGCTGATTTTTACGCTGCTGATGGATAAGATTTTAAAACGAGAAACTATGGGCGGAGGAGACATCAAGCTGTTTGCAATGCTGGGACTTTACTGCGGTCCAGCCGTTGGGCTGCTGTTGGTATTGTTATCCTGCTTATTTGGACTGGTGTTTACGAGGCTGCGCTCTGTCAGAGGTCAGCCGTTTCCGTTCGGGCCTGCGATTGCCGCTGCTGCTGTTCCCTCACTTTTAGTGGGACCGCAGTTGGTGTCATGGTATATGGGATTGTTTTTATAAGATTTTTATTATATATGTACCTGTGGTGCAATATTGTAGTGTGAAAGGAGTCGAATATGAACCTGATAAAAGAAAAACGCGTCGGTTTTGAGATTGGAAGTCGGGATATACACATTGCTGTATGTGAGAACGGCGCTGTTACGAACGTAATTTCCGAGCCTTTGCCTGAGGGTCTTGTTCAGGAGGGAAAGATACTCTCGTTTGAGGCACTAAGCGACCTTATATCTGAGGTACGTCGTCGTGAACACATTCGTGTGAGAGACGCGGCACTTGTGCTGCCGCCTTCTGCATGTTACTGCAGACGTTTTACAACTGCCGTTATGACGGAGGAGCAGCTTAAATTCAACCTTCCATATGAGTTCCACGAGTATATTCCAGGTGCCAGGGAGGATTACTTTTATGATTATGCACTGGTGAAGGACAGTGCAGTTTCTGACGATGAAAGTCTTGACCTGATGGCGGCTGCTGTTCCCAAGCAGGTCATCTCTGATTATGCGGCTGCTTTCCACCGCAGCGGATTCCGTCTGAAAACGGCGATTCCAGATGAGTTGGCACTGATCAATCTGGCTCGCGGCGGAGGCGATACAGACCACTGCCATTGTGTACTGGATTTAGGTCATAGTGCAGTGCGTCTATATATCTTCGACGGAGATAGGTTTGAAGGTCTGCGCACGCTTGACTATGGACTTTCTGCTTTGGATCAGGTGATTGCAGAGGAGTTTAACGTAGATATACATATTGCCGTTACCTATCGGGAGAGCGGCCACGAAGGTTGTCTTGCGCTGCCGAGATGCCGCGACCTTTATAATGCAATAGCGGTAGAGGTATTGAGGGCTGTCAACTTCCAGCGGTTCAGTTCCGGCGGCGACGAGCCTCAGCACATACATTGCTGCGGCGGCGGTATTCTGAATAATGAACTTATTGAAACTTTGCGGGGTACGCTGAACCTACCGCTTTTGAATATGGATGAATTCTGGCCTAATATGCCCGACGGTCTTGCAGAGGGTGCATCTCTTGCAGCATCGGCCGTGGGTGCGGCTTTACAGTGAAAGGAGACAGCGTCATGAGTATGAAAACTGATAGCAAGCCGCGTGAAAAGCGCAGTAGACAGACCATGCCGACAAAAACCACGCTTAATCTGGTCATGAGAGAAAAGAGCGAGCTGGCTCTCAGTCGTGTGGTGCCTGCCGTCATCATTATTGTGGTGCTGGCAGTGTTGTTTGGCAAATTTGCCGTTGCAGACCGTTATGTACGTCTGAACAAGGCAGAGAACGACCTGGCTGCAAGTCAGGTACGGCTGGAGGAACTGGAGCTTTCCTATGCGGATTATGATAAAGTGAAGGAGCAGTACAACCAGTACACCTACCGCGGCTTTGACCGCACTATCGCTGACCGTCAGGAGATTCTTGAACTTTTGGAGCATGATATTATACCTTACAGTGAGACGCAGGCTGTCTCTGTAACCGGCAACGTGTTTTCCACCACGCTCACCGGTCTGACACTGGATCAGGTATCCTCCATGATAGCGAGACTGGAATCCAATCCTCTTGTAGCTGGGGTAAATGTGTCCACTACGGGATATGACAACAATTCTGAAAGCAGTGATAGCGATATAGATTCCGGTGTTCAGCCTTATGCGACCATTACCATTGTATTTAAAAGTGCGTATGAGGATGAGGACAGTGCAGAAGGTACCGAAACTGAAGGAATTGAATCTAATGATACAAATGCAGAGGGAGGTGCTCAGTGATGTCAGATTTTCTGAAACGTAGCTTTACTCGGCGTGAAAAAGTCATGATTATTGTACTGTTGGTGGTATTGATCGGCGGATTGTATTTTATGGCTGTTCATTATCCTATCGTGAACCGTATGGGACAGATTGAACGAGACGCAGAGAATATTGACGTCCAAATCGAGGCCGCCGAAGTGAAGTCAAATGAGTATATAGCTATGAAGCAGGAGCTTGACGAGATTCTTTCCCAGCCGAAAGAAGACATCACTGTCATGCCTCCTTATAACAATATTGAGACATTGATGCTCAAATTAGATACGATCTTCGATGGCACCAACCCGGATTTTGATTTTGGGCAGGTAAGCATTACCGATGACATAGCCACGAGGACGATCAATTTCACCTGCACTGCTAAGAATTATAAGCAAGCAAGACGCCTGCTCCGTGATTTGACGGGTACAGGCTACCGCTGTCTGTTGGATAGCTTTACCCTGGCGCCTGTAGATGGAAATTTGTACGGGGGCGAACTGAAAGTTAGCGGTGTAATTACTTTTTACGAATATGTCCAGCAGAGTGAGGAAGCTGGAAACTGATGATAAAATGTCCCTTTTGATTGGAGGTTAGGTGTTGTGGAGCAGTTAGGAAAAGAGAGAAGACGAAAGGGATTTACAATGTCGGAAATGCTGGTAACAGTGGCGATTGTAGCCATTGTCCTTGCTGTTGCCGTGCCTGTGATCATTGGAACAATCCGACGCATGAAATTGAACGAATTGGACGATTCGGCCCGCTCCATATTTCTGGCCGCACAAAACAGTATGACCGCAATGGTCGGCAATGGAGAGTTTGAACACTTTGCAGAGGATGTTACTGTAAATTTGATTGGCGAAAAGCCTTCGGATTTTGTTGATACATCTCACGGAGACTCGAATGATCTGCGCTATTTGGACTCGAAGATTGTTGAACATGAGAAGGCACTGGCAGAGCTGCTGCCCGGCGGCTCGATTGAGAAAGAGTTGGAGGAGCATCACTATGTGCTGGAATATAACTGTAAGACCGGCGCTGTCTATGCGGTGTGGTACTCCGACAAGGAATATACCTACACTGGCAAGCCGCGCAAGTACGATGAGCGGCTGAAAAACAAACCTCTCATCGGTTATTACGGTGGCAGCGGTGTGAATTATGCTCTCGTTGGTCAGATGCCGATACCTGAGCTTACTATCACAAATGCAGAGGAGCTGCGCCTGCGCATAAAAATGCCGGAAGTGCCTTTGGGCGGCACTAGCTTTGATTCGGGCAAGATTGGGCTTAAGGTCTCTGTGACAGGCAAGACCAGTAACGTATCTATACCCATTATCCAAAGGGACGATCTAGTTTTACTTAACGAAGGCAAAAGTGCTGACATTATGCTGGATACGCTAAATGAAGAACTTAGCGACGAAACTATACATCCTTATAAGAATCAACCCCTTGGCGACTGGAAGACCGGCAAGGCTTTCAAAGAATGGGACGATTCCTACACAGACCAACTGATACCAGGTGAGGATATCTCTGTTACCGTGACGACCTACTATGTCGGTACAGATAAACTCTATCTGTCGCAGAGTGCTACTGTGAACTGCAATAGTTTGTTTGCGCGGGTAGAAAAAAAAGATGATCCCGATACATCGGGTACAGTAGAACAGATTCCGACTGCGATAATTGCCTACGGACGGCATTTGCAGAATTTGGACGCTTTAAAAGCTACCGGGGATGCCGATGGAGATATTGGTACAAATGGCACAGATGGGGAAAAAATCATCGCCGCCGAGCAGGTTAAATCAATAGATTTTGGGGCGACGGCGACCGATACTATCTACTCATGGAAGAATACCTATACTGATGAATCTGTAGATTATGTCGCTATTTATAACAAGTCTCTGACATCTTACAACGGGAATAGTCTGCCCATTCGCAATCTGAATGCGAAAGAGAACACTGATACATATGCGGGTCTGTTTTCTCATATCGCAGGTTCGGCTGGCGATCTTGCTAAGCTGAAAAATATTACATTGATTAATCCTGCCGCCAAAGCCAAGAATAATGCCGGTGCGCTGGCAGGTATGGTAAACAACGCAAAAATTGAAAACTGCCAAGTCTATCTTGAAGGAAATTATAATCCTACAAGTACCCCAAAGATTATAATGACTGACGCCACCACAAACCGTGCAGGCGGGCTTGTAGGCGTTGCCGATGGCAATGTCAATATCACAGACAGCTTTGCCGCCGTAGTTGTGGAGGGCAATGCCGCTTGCAGCGATTGCGACATCGGCGGGCTTGTCGGGGAAACGAGTAGCGGCGCTGATCTCACTATTGGAAAAAGCTACGCCGCATGCTATTTGAATGGCGGTAATAAGGCGGGCGGCTTGGTTGGAAACGCTGTTGACGATTCATCTGTAACTGTTTCCAATAGCTATGCTGACGGCATTATTACAAATGTAAAAAATGATGGTACTGCTGCGGGGCTTGTAACTAATGCGCCGTCAGGCGGTACGCTCAATATTTTAAACTCTTACGCCGCAGTACGGTATGGCGAAGACTTTGCAAATGGTACGGCGACGGCCACGGTTTATGGCACAGCGCCAAACGTCAGCGGCAATGTCTATTACGTTTCACAGACGGGCG
Organism: uncultured Clostridia bacterium; assembly: GCA_947627045.1. Taxonomy (GTDB): domain Bacteria; phylum Bacillota; class Clostridia; order Oscillospirales; family Ruminococcaceae; genus UMGS1601. The sequence goes on along the minus strand of CANQUM010000008.1, from coordinate 55,748 downwards.
TGAATTGCGTCGCAAACAGCGGTAATAAACTGAATACCGAGCAGCTCTCCGAAATGCCGATAACTGCGGGCAGTAGCGGTAACTATTTGGAAGGCGACTGGTACAATAAGTCGGGCGGCACTAACCCTACTTATGCCACTTTCCCATACGGCCAGACGGACGAGACGAAGAGCCTTGCCACGCCGTACCCCTACCCCATGCTGAAAGATGCCACGGGTAAAGATGCCGAGGGCAATCCTATACCCATGTTCCATTACGGTGACTGGCTGGAGAGCGAGACAGAGGAGCCCGCGTTCGAGCCCACCATGGCCTACTATGATACCATAAAATCTGCTGCTGGCACTAATGTTACCGGCTACTACGCCATTTTGAACAACAAGGTGCTTATCAATACTCTTGGCAGCACCGGCGCAGCCATTACCGACGGCTACGCAGTGCTAAGTGAGACGAAACCAACTGAAGCGGATGATCTGAATTTTACTCTGAATGATGATTCAACAACAAAATACAGTCTAACTGCAGGAACGCCAAAAACCATTGGAGGCAAGGCATATTATCAATATAATCTGCCCACGGATGCCTGGAATGCCGCAGTTAAGGCGGCCACAGAAGATGCAAAGAAAAATCAGAACTATTATCAGAAAATTACACTGAATGGCGGGCAGATACTGCTGTTTAACCCTCTGTTTGCCTGCGAGGCGGTGAACGGCCCGTACACAAAGGTAACGCCACCAGCAGCTTCACTACTAAAAACCGCACAGAAAAAACCGGGACTGACCAGCAAAGCGGCCGTCGATGATGGTGTTGTGCTGCGTACCCCGCGCCATTTGGACAATGCGGCGACGCTGTCTGCGAACAATGAATTTGTGTCTAGTGGCAATCCTAACCCATGGCGCATCAAAGAGTATCATCAGCTGCTGGATATTAACTATAGCATTTATAAAAATGTCAACAATGATTCGGGGGTGCCCTTTACTAACGGAACAAAGAATAGTACGCCGCAAACGCCGTTGCTGCTGGGCGATAAGGACGGTACATCTGGAAAATATGAAGGTGTGTCCGGCGCTTACTACGGCAACACCCATGAGATCCGCGGAGCCTATATCGGCAGCAATGACTCTGCGCGGGAGACTAATTCATCGGGCGGTACTAGTAAACGTTATGTTGCCGGTCTGTTTGGACTTGTTACAAACGACAGCAATGTGGATGGCGTACGGCTTGTCAACGCCACGGTAACGACAAACAAAGCGGCAACCAATACCGTATATGTCGGCGCAGTGGCAGGAAAGGTTGCCGGGGGAAAGACATTATTTACAGACTGTGGCGTGTATGTGGAGGAAGGGAGCGATTACAACACCTACGCTGTGAGCTCCACTAGAGAAAAAGTTTTTGTCGGCGGTTTTGCCGGTGAGTTTGAGGGCATGGCTAACGGCTGCTTTGCTGCAGTTAAGGTAAAAGCAACGGGCAAGAGTTCCAATGCCGGCGGCTTTGTCGGTACCTTCAAGGGCGCAACAGTGACTGACTGTTACGCGGGCGGCCACACCGAAAACGGAAAATATACTTCGAAAGATGCCAGCGTCAATGTCTGGGTCTCCGGCACGACTTCAAACGCAGGCGGCTTTGCCGGCCAGGTAACAGATGGAAGAGAGTTGACTCTTTCGGGCGTGTGTTACACGACCTGTTCAGTCAGAAACGATAAAACATCTCAAGAATCAGAGGGTCAAAAAGAATATAAAGATACTGGCTGTTTTGTGGGACTGAGGCCCGAAGGAGCAACGAAAATCATAAAAGAAAACGATGCTACAGTGTACGCTACTGGCGTAGCGTTTAAAAGCAATGATGCTGTGAATCCACGTAACGAGACAAACTACCTGACCCAGCTTATTCCCGAAATAGATGGGCGGAGTTACACGTTTATCACCACACCTTATGACAGCAAGATGACCGCCACTGCTGCTTACCCCTACATCACCAATCTGACGGCCCATTACGGTGATTGGCCGACCAAACACAACCTGGTCTATTATGAGAAGTATAAATCGGATCCGGGCACTGGCGCCGTGAAAGTGAAAGTGGACGGCAGCTACTACTACTATGGTTTTTACGGTCAGTGGAATAGTACAGCTGGGACACAGAAAGTAAATTCGCTGGCTAATAGCGGCTATGCTGTGGATTCTGGTTATGCCTTAATCTCGGATCAAGATCTTGGCAATAGTTTCCTCTGGGGTTCTGAAACTTTCAGCAGTTCAAACGGACGCACCATGGTCTACGCTACGGCGGAAGACGGAAAAGACGGCTGTGTTAAGCTGGAACAATCAAAGCTGGAACCAAGCAGTTCAAATCTACCGGAGAACTATGTATACACCCTGCCGTTTGATGCGGTCAACCAAGCGCCGCTGGATACCTATTACCGTACCATTTCGATCAATGGGGCAACGACGGCTTGTAACCCCCATTTTGCCTGCGAAGCGCTCAACATCAGTAATAGCGCTCCAGTGGAGGTGAAACTTGACGATGGTCGCAGCTATACCTACCGTGAATTTAATATGAACAAAATCCAGTCGAAAACAGACCTGATGGACGGGGCAGCTAATGGAGACTATGAAGACTGTGTGCTTATCCGCACACCCCAGCATTTGGCGAGTGCGGCTCGATACACCCGTCAGAAAAATAATCTCAGCAGCCGTGTAAGTTCGCGTGGCTGGGAATACCATCAGTTGCTTGATTTGGATTATAGCGAATATACCGGCGGTATTTATGACGGCAACAGCGGTCTGAGAAAAAATGAAAATAACATAGCTGGTAAGAATGAAGTTTACCCGCAGATTGCCGTAACTCTGGGACAAAAAGCCAACAGTACATCCAGTGATGAATTGGATAAGACGAATGTTAGTGGTAGCTATAACGGACATGACCATACCATTGAAAACCTGTATGCAGGCATAAGCCAGGAGTCATATGTAAATTCAGACAGCACTGATGATCTGTACGCAGGCGTGTTTGGCTGGGTGTACCAGTCCACTATTAAAAACATTAAGCTGAAAAATATAACCGTGAACGTAGGCACCACAACTGATGGCTATGACAAAGAAATAAAAGGAACTGTCCTGGACATCGGCGGTCTGGCGGGCCGCTGCAGCGACAGCAAAGTGAGCGACGTTACATTGGGAGATGTAAAGATAAATGTCGGTAAAGAGGCTAAAAAAGCTGAAAATGTTGGCGGTCTGTTCGGCAGTATTGAAGGCAGCCTCACCAATATCAAAAAGTGCGGCATACGGGTCATTACATCTAACAAATATAATAACTACGGTGTTGTCTATAATGGTAGCGTAAATACCTCCTGCACCGGCGGTTTTGCTGGGAATGTTAGCGATGCAACGGTGGTACAGAACTGTTACGCCGCTGTCAAGGTAACAGGCTACAACTGTGCCGGCGGCTTTGTAGGGCAGATCAAAAAAGGGGAGCCCACGTTTACCGACTGCTACGCCGGCGGTCATACCGTAAACGGCGTATATGACCCCAATGCACCGAATGTTATCGCCAAATACGAAAACAGCAGCTCCACCGTGGGCGGGTTTGCGGGCTCTGTAAACAAGGTCAAATTCACCGGTGTCAACTACAGCACCTGCTCCGTCAGCTGCAATAAAGATTCTGCGAAACGCGGACGGTTTGTTGGTAATGGAACAAACACCAATGTTGAAAAAGGAAGTAACGCTACTATACTGTACGGCCTTGCACCAGCATTTCAAAGCGGAAGTGCAGTTGTCCCGACAAATGAAACGTATCTGACAGGACAGCTGGCTGCATGGAAGAGTAGCGGTGAGGCTGATGCCACTCCTTATGACACGCACTGGGGCAATGAGTATCCTTATCAGGTTGCAAATGAGCAAACGATTCATTACGGTGACTGGATGGATCTGGCGGAACCAAGTCTTGTGTATTACGAAGAGTATGATAACACCGGAACCACTTCCACAAAGCACATTGCGACGAAGGATAGTAAATTATACGGTCTGGGCGGCAGCTGGAAGCATGCTGACAGCAGTGCAGATGAAGGGATTGACAGCCTGAGCACTAACGCCGCCGAATTGATCAACGAGGACGGCTATGCCCTTCTCTGGCCGGTGGATGAGTCTTACTCATATACAGGCAATTTCCCCGAAGAACTGAAATGCACCATAGGCAGCGAAAATGTAACATTCAAGCGCAAAGCAGGAACCGAAAGCGGTTTTTATAATAATGCCATTAAGCTGGAGGATTCGTACTATTATCTCTATCTGCCGGAACTGTCGGCTGGTACTGATTTGAACAGCCTGTTTAAATATGAAGGCAGAGACTATTACCAGACTCTTACGTATAATGTAAAGATCAGCGAGGGCGATGTGAGCGTTTCGCGGACGGGCGAACGCTGGTTCAACCCGCATTTTGCGCTGGAAGCTTACAATACCAAGCCGGCGGATATTAGTGAACCAACTGTAAAGGCAAGCAATATGCTGAACAGTGGCAATATTCTAGACAGTGGCATAAAGGAAAGCACGGCGGAAAGCGCGGTTATCGTGCGTACGGCACGGCAGTTTGGCAATCTTGCTGATTACGCCGTATCCGGAAAAAATCCTTCCAAGTGGAGCTACCATCAGACGATGGATCTTCATTTTGACGGCACACCATTTACAGAAACGCCGGTGCCCTTCCTAGGTGCAAACGGCAGATACAACGGTCATTTGCATAGCCTTACCGATTTGCAGTTGAAGATCCCTGATACGACCGGCAGCGATTTGTATGCGGGCGTGTTTGGTCAGATCGATGGTGCCACAGTGCAATACGTGCAGTTGTTAAACAGCGAGGTCGATGTTGAGAATAGCGGCGCATCTAGTAAAACAAATGTCGGCGGACTGGTCGGCATGGCAAAGAACGGTGCCAAGCTGGAAAGTATTACCGGCATCAATGTACGGGTCAAGGCGACAGGCACTGGTGGCAACGCCCGCGTGGGCGGTCTGTTCGGGCAACTGCAAGGCGAAAGCAGCGCACAGGTCGAGGTTAAAAACTGCGGCGTGTATATTGACACTGCGGTTGCGACTACCCATAAAGATATTGATGGCACAGACGGCGCCTATAATTACTACAGCGTAGACGCCGGTGCTACCGGAAACGATTATACCGGTGGGCTGGCAGGCGACGTGAATCAGGCGTCTTTGGAGAAATGCTATGCCGCCGTCAAGGTAACCGGCTATAAGTATACCGGCGGATTGGCAGGACAGCTGAACGGCTGTACCGTCAAAGACTGCTACGCCGGAGGACATACAAAAGGCGGCGAATACGAAAAACCCAATGCTGACAGCACCCCGGCCGTCAATGTAACCGGCCTGTCTATTGGTGCGCAAGTGGGCGGCTTTACTGGACAGACGGCAGATGAAGTTAAGTTTAACGGCGTGTGCTACACGACCTGTTCGGTATTCGCGCCCAACACCACCACCACTACCACGAATGCTTTGGGATTGTTCAGTGGCGGAGAAAGCAGTGGAAGCACGGTCAACTGCGCAACAGACAGCACCCTCTATGCCACCGGCAAGGCGTGGGCGAAGGATAGTGCTAGTAGTGGCTTTGCAGACGCAACTGCCCGCAATGAGACGGAGTACGACGATAATCTTCTGACAAAACGCGAACAACTGTTCAATGTACTTGTAGAAAAAGATAACAAGGACTCAAAACCTTATGACAGCGAACTGTTTGACAACGGGGCGTCCGTGAAGTATCTCTATAAGACCAACTTCGATGAGCACCACGGCGACTGGGGACTTCCTGACAAAACGCCTGTGCAGTCCTCCGGTATCCTCTACTTTGAGCTGGACGAATCTAATAATCTTACTTACCAGATCAAAGGTGTGACCAGCGGTGGCGAAAAGTTGAGCGACGTTAATGCGAAAGGCTTCGGGTTTGTAAATACTGTTGACAAACTTGATACGCTATGCAAAGAGCGGCATGTGAAAGAAGACGGTACCATCGAAGAGCATGATCATATCAAAACCAGTGGATATGTGCTGTTTAACGGTGATAAATTCCGTCTGACCGCGCCAGACACGGCGGGCCTCACAGATGCGGGAACTGCGGATCAGAAAGCAACAGTACGCACAGAGGTATTAAAAATACTGCAGGCGACCACAGCAGATCAGCTTGACGTGCTGGAGGTCTTTGTGACGCCGCCTGCATCCGAGGATTTTGAGGGCAATAGTGTCGACGACAGTATGTTTAGCCGCAGAGGCTATGATTCTACAGAGAAAACGCTGTATTACACCGATGGATTTGCAGGGGTTTCAGACGAAGCGTATAGTGAGGTCAATCCCATCGCTATCCGCACTGTGCGGCAGCTGGATAACATCGGCAGTAAAACACTTTATTTCCAGCAGACGCATGACTTGTACGGAAAATACTATCCGACGAATTATACCGGCGCAGAAAAATTTAAAGGCAGTTATGACGGCGACCACCGCTATATTTTGGATCTAAGTATGACCGGTGAGACCGGTGAGCAAAACAAAAACGTCGGTCTGTTCAATACTACCAGTAATCCCACTACCCTGAAGAATATCATCCTCTACTCGCCGACTGGCAAAGCCAAGATCACTTCGAACGCAAAAAACGACAGTTTGACTGGTTCAAGCATATGGGGCGCCGGCGGTCTGGTGGGCGGAGTAACAACTGGAAGTATAGGCAGCACTGTGACGATTACCAACTGCGTCGTTGCTGGATATGACATCAGCGGCAATTATACGGTCGGCGGCCTAATTGGTTATGCGTATTACAAGGTCAAGATCGAAAACTGTGCCGCGGTTAACGATCTGAGCAGCGAAACTGACAAAACTAATGTTTCCATCGGCGGTCTGGTGGGTGGCTATCATTCCGACAGCAGCTGCGAGCCGAAAATTGAGAACAGTTATGCAGGCGGCACGGCCACATTAAAATACGCGAACAGCAGCGTTGTCAGCGGTATCGTCGGTAAAGATTATGGTGATAGTACAGGTAGTTCGGTGACAAACTGCTACACCTATCTGGATGCCAGCGGCGTGGCGGCGGGGAGCAGCAACGCTACTGCAAACACCGTTTATCCTATCGGTTATAAACTTTCAACGACTAATTCCAGCGGCAACGCTTACCGGGCAGGAAGTCTGCCGACCGCGGCGGAAGGTCTGAAAGTAGTAACAGACAATCAGGGAATTGACGCAACTAACGGCACAACTCTGCCTGGCAACACTGACGCAGCCGCTGTGAGAAGCTATGTACCAAATGGTCAAAAAGGCGGAGATACAACAAGCACTGACGGTCACAGCCCGATGGAAAAAGCGACGCCTGGCGTTGGCTATCCATATATGGCAGTGGTGAAAGATGAGAAGGATAAATTTGTCCACTATGGCGAATGGCCGAATAATTAGCAAAAAATAATGAGCCGGAAACAGGAAAATCCGCTGATGATTAAATCGGTACAGATGAAATCGGAGAATCCGGCACCTGAGAAGGAGGCAACGTGTGAATGAAGCATATTTATGAGAAGCTGAAAAGCAGCTGCGGCGCTTCCATGATTTTTGCACTGCTGATATTTGTGATGTGTGTGCTGGCAGGTACGGTGGCACTGTCTGCCGCCTCTGCCAATGTCGGACGCTATACCCACCTGGTACAAGAACAGAGGCAGTATTTTTCTGTAGCCTCGGCGCTGGAGCTTTTTCAGTCGCAGTTGAAGGATAGGGTTGAAACAAACCCTATCAAAGTTACGGTGAAATATGTTGAGGAGGAAAAATGGTGGTATGAACCAGACGACCCTACGACGCCGACGACGTATACACTACATAGCGAGCCAACAAAGCAAACTCTTGAACTGGTGCCGGCTCTTTCCGCCGGAGAAACGCTCGACTACTATCAATATCAGCTTTTGGAAAACTGTATACCGGCTGAGTGGCAGGCGGATTGGGACGATTTAAAAACCACCGCCGGAATAGTACCATCACCCTTATCGTTTGAAGAAAAATACAAAGTCCATTTAGACGAATCAACTTGCACAGATTCGCCGTCGTTGCCGGAATCACTGTATCCGGTTGATGTTACGGTGAAAAACGGAGCAGATGACGGGAACTACACACTGGAAATGCACCTGACCACTGAAAACGGAGATGGGTACCCACTCAAGGTAGTCTGGACAGGCGAAGCCGACACAGACACTAAGACCGAGACTGTTACCACTGGAGGGGATCCATCCGATCCGTTAGCAGCGCATGATTCCGAAGGCACACGCACGACGACGACCACACTTACCTGTACGCTGCGCTGGTCTGAGGAAGACCGTGTAATCACATTTGAGTAAACATGAAAGGAGACGGTCAGCATGACGAAACATAGATTTTGCACGCCGCGTGCCCAAAGGGGCGAGACGCTGGTTGAAGTTTTGGTAGCGCTGCTCATTGTAACCCTTGCCACGCTGTTATTGGCGTCCATTGTGTCGGTTTCGTTCAGCGTCAATCTCACTGCCCGCCAAAAGGATGAAAAATTCTATAAAGCGCTAAGCAAGGTAGAGGCCATGAACTCGGGTGCGAAGGTAGGCGGCACTGAAAAGAGTGTGGTTATCGAACACATTCCGAAAGATCCTACAGAGCCTACAGAGACAACTACGGTTAAAGTAGATGTTTACTGGTCGGATTCTCCGGATGGAGCCACAAATGAAAACCTTGCACTCTACAAGGAGAAATAGGAGGTTAGGTTGTGAAGAAGAAAATCAAGAGCAGTCGGGGCGTATCAATTCTTGAGATGCTGATAGCCGTGCTGCTGCTATCGCTGTTGTCAGCCGGCGGCGTAACTGCTACGACTGCGGTAATGTCGGATTACAACCATATGGGAGAAGCGGCAAACGCTGAAATTTTGGCTTCCACAGTTATAGAAACGATTTCAAACGAAATACGGCTTGGAAATGATATTTCTGTAGGACCTGACCCTACTGCGACTACGGGCGAGAGTCTTACTCTTGACAGTGCTTTTTTTGGTGAAAACACCGAGCTCAAATTAGTGGATAAGTGTTTGATAGCCGAGACGAAAGATAGTGAAGGGAATGTAATTGCTACGAAACAGGTACTGTCTGAGGACACATACAGCGGTCTGCATTTAAAGGATTTGAAATTTGAAAGAGTTGAAAGCGGAACGACGATATTGGGGTCAACTGAGATAGCAGGAAGAACTGCGTTCGAGATTGGTTTTACCGTGTACAGCGACTATTCCAACGAATTGTGGAAAGACTCAGTATCCGTTGCACCTATGTTCGAATAGTGTTCGGCTCAAGTAGTGCACCTATGGTGCACGGGCATAGACAGAAAGTGTTTACAGAATTTTCTGTAAATTAAGATATAGTGCCGGCGATACGCCGGAACATGTTCGCGTTTTACATTTTGTGGAACGTGAATTTTTTTGTAAAAAAATTTAAAAAAGCACTTGACAAGCTCAAAAATATAGAATATAATATATTTATAATCTAGTTTAAGTGGATTATAAATAATTTTAAAGTAATATTTTAGGAGTTGGTCAATTATGAAACGTATATTATCCGCAGTCATTAGTGTATCAATGATTGCTTCTAATGCAATCGGGTTAAATATAAATTCTAATTATATAAATGCTTTAGAAGCAGATGGAGAGGTCCTTCAAGGCAATTGCGGAGATGATGCGAGTTGGTTGATCAATTCTGATGGTGTTCTAGTTATTAGTGGTAATGGTAAATTGAATTGTTCAGGTGACTGGGGCTGGATGAGATTCAATACTGATATAAACGAAGTTGTGATAGAAAACGGTATTACGTCTGTGGTTAATAATTCTTTTACAAATACAAAACGTGCTTTTGGATACCCTTACTGTGATAAATATACAAAAATTATTTTTCCTCCTAGTATGACACATTTATACGGCTGTTTGTATGATAATATTGGTAATTATCCGAATCTTAAGGATGTTTATGTTTATTCTAAAAACATTTTAGATGCTTACACACTTTATAATCCTGGCTTTCCTAAATACTTTTATGCAAATAGCGGGATAATTTGGCACGTGTATAAAGGAAGTCAAACTGAAAAATCATTAAGAGAAGGTTTACATTTGACTGACAGTGATATAGAATATATACCTGATGACGAAGAAATGCCTTTAGTAACTAATAAAGAACCTGTAATAATTGAACCTTTGACTGATAAATCGGGTCCAAGTGGACTTTTTTCAAAATGGGAATGGGATGAAACAAGTAGCACTTTAACTTTTAGCGGGAAAGGTGCAATAACAATTTTAGATGATTACAAAAAATATGCTGAAAAAACAGAACATATTGTAATGAATTCAGGCATCACATTAATTGAAAATGATGATGCTTCAAATCTATCTGGTGCATTTGTCGGATTTACAGTACTTAAAGATATAGAACTACCTGACACATTAAAAGAAATAAAAGATTATTCTTTTTACCAAACACCTATAACTCAAATTACTTTACCTGAAGGTGTTGAAATATTAGGTGAAGGCGCATTTAAAAATAGCAAATTAGAGGAAATTTCTTTCTCCAATAGTTTAAATGAAATAGGTGAAAGTGCATTTTCAAACACTGATATTAAATCAATTAATTTACATAGTGGAATGTATATTCAAGGGAGTGCATTTTCTGGCTGTAAATCAATCAACGAAGTAACAATACCTAAAAATGTTAGATTTGGTAAAACAATTAAAGAAGCACAAGGAATGGCTGGCCCACATGCAACTTTTAGCAATTGTACAGGACTTAAAAAAGTAACCATTGAAGATGGATGTGAAATAACTGATACTTGGGGTCATGTACTATCTGAAAACGGACTTGGAGCAAACTTATGTGCCGATTGTACTTCTCTAAAAACAGTAATTATAGGCGGAAATGTTGATTATATTCCGTCTCAAACTTTTGGTAATTGTTCTTCACTTTCTGATATGTATTTTTACACACCTGATTTAAGTACAATTGAGGCTAAAGGTCAAAGTGAATCTATAGACTCAAATAGCAAGCCAACCTACTACGTTATAAAAGACAGTAAAACTGAAACAACCCTCCGAAATGCCGGTTATTTGACAGATGATAATGTTGTATATATCGCCGGTGAGGATGATATAAACGAACTTAAAGAGGCTATTGAAAAATCTGAGACTTTTGATACAAATAAATGTACTGAGGATTATACTAAGAAATTTACTGATGCTGTAAGTTCAGGAAAAGAAATTATTGATAAATATGATAATGATAAATATTCAGGCATTACTCTTGACAAGGTTAATAATGCTTTGAATGTTTTAGAAAATCCAGAATATATTCCTTCTAATTACACCTCCGTAGAAGAAGCTATTGCAAAAGCTGATAAATTGGATTTAAGCAAATATACTGATGAATCCGTTAAAGCTCTAAAGGACGCTATAGCTGCTGTTTCAAGAGATCTTGACATAACTGATCAGGATAAAGTTGACGCCTTCGCAAAGGCAATTGAGGACGCTATTAAAGGTCTTGTTGAAAAGAAACCAAATACATCTAATAACAACTCAAACAAGCCAAATCAAACAATCAGTCCAACAAATAACAAAAAAACAAACCCAAGCACAAACAAAGTTAATGTCCCAAAACCCGCCAAAGTAAAGTCTGTTAAGTTGACCACAAAGAAAAAGAAACTTAATGTAAAGTGGAAAAAGGTCAGCGGAGCGACAGGCTATGAGGTTATGTATGCTAAAAATAATAAATTCACAAAGGGCAAGAAAACGGTTAAAGTCAAGAAAAACAAGGTAACATTAAAGAGGTTGAAATCTAAGAAGAAATACTTTGTAAAGGTTAGGGCATATAAAACCATAAACGGCAATACAAGTTACGGCAAGTGGAGTAAGGTCGTTAAGAAAAAAGTAAAATAGCAGCAAACCACAAAAGGTATTTAGCCGCTGAATCACAAAGATGAGAAAAGTCAAGGTCAAATAAGACATCATCCTTCTAAATTTATATATCCCAAAACGGCAAACCGCCTGAGCATTATGCTCAGGCGGTTTTAAGTTAATTGATAGGTAGTTAGGCGTGTAAATAATTGTAACAAAATACCGCTGTAAGCATATAATACAGCGGTGATTTTTATGTCTATAATTAAATATAACAGGTCTGCCGCCGCAGAATATGCAAAACGGTGGGCATTGGGGAGAAACCCTGATTACTATGATTTTGAGAACATTGGCGGAGACTGCACAAATTTTATTTCACAATGTATTTTTGCGGGCTGCGGTATAATGAATTACACGAGGGATACGGGCTGGTATTTCAACAGTCTTTCTGACAGAGCCGCCGCATGGACCAGTGTTGAACAGTTATATAGGTTTCTGACTGAAAATAAAGGTGCAGGGCCGTTTGGCGAAACAACTGATTTAAACAATTCGCAGATTGGTGATATAATACAGTTATCTGACGGCGAATCGTTTTATCACAGCTGTATAATTACAGGTTATAAGCTTGGGTATCCCTATGTTTGCGCGCATACATATGATGTTTTAAACAAACCGCTGATAAATTATCATTTTAACAATATGAGAGTAATTCATATTATCGGAGTGAACAGCGGTTGGTAGAGCTAAAAATTGAAAATTATTTCTGAATATATAATAGGTATTATTTTACATTAGATTGATAACCAACTAAATCTTTAATAACTTCACCTGCAATTATCAATCCTGCCGCAGACGGCACAAAGGCATTAGAGCCGGGAATTTCTTTATGTGAAGTATCACTTTTGTTTAAGTTATTATTTGAAGCTCGCGTATTATTTATTGGGCGAGTGGGTTTTTCCTCTGAGTATACGACCTTGACGTCTTTTATACCTGCTTTTTTAAGTTCATACCGCATAACTTTGGCAAGAGGACATACTCTTGTGTCGAAAATATCGGCAACCTGAAAAGCGGTAGGGTCGAGCTTGTTTCCGGCTCCCATAGCAGAAATAACAGGCGTACCTGCTAATTTTGCACGTTTTATGATTTCCAGTTTTCCTGATACTGTGTCGATAGCGTCAATAACATAATCATATTCTGAGAAGTCAAAATCGTCGGTTGTATCGGGCATAAAAAAGCATTTGTGAGTATTTACTTTAATGTCCGGGCATATGTCCAGAACACGATCTTTGGCAACGTCGACCTTATATTTTCCTAAAGTACTGTGCAAAGCGATTATCTGTCTGTTCAGATTTGTCATACAGATTTTATCATTGTCAATCAAGTCTAAGGTTCCCACACCGCTTCGTGCAAGAGCCTCAACTGCATATCCTCCGACTCCGCCTATTCCGAAAACTGCAACACGGCTTTTGCTGAGCTTTGAAATAGCTTCCTTACCGAGTAAAAGTTCAGTTCTTGAAAATTGATTGAGCATATTATCACATATCCTTGCTTTAGTTATTTAGTTGAGATTTAAGTTTTACACTAAAATCAACAATCAGTTTTCTTTCCCTTAATATTAATACCCTCATCGTAATCATCTAGAAAATGATGATAGTCGTCTCCAATATGATACGAGATCAAGGTTTTAAGGTTTACATTTTCAACACTGCGGAAGATATTTATATCAACAGTAGGATTTATCTTTCTTAACTCATTTATCAGACACTTGATCTCATGACGTTTTGAACTTCCGTCATTGTTAGCAGCAATATTTTCAGTGAAACGGCAGGCACATTGAATAAACTGCAGGTTATTGTATTTAGTCCATGCAATAATATCTGCTTCTTTGACCATATACATAGGGCGTATTAACTGCATACCGCCAAAATTTTCACTATGGAGCTTTGGCATCATAGTCTGTAACTGAGAACCGTAAAGCATACCCATAAGAATTGTTTCAATTACGTCATCGAAATGATGACCGAGAGCAATTTTGTTGCAGCCCATATCCTGTGCCTGCTTGTAGAGATAACCTCTTCGCATACGAGCGCATAGATAGCAGGGGTTATTGTCTATTTTTGCTACAGCGTTGAAAATTTTAGTTTCAAACACTTGAATAGGCAAACCTAACAGTTCGGCATTGTCTATTATCTTCTGACGGTTGATTTCATTATAGCCTGGATTCATAACAAGATATACTACCTCGAACGGAACCTTGCTGTACTTTTGCAGTCTCTGCATACACTTTGCCATAAGCATTGAGTCTTTACCTCCCGAAATACATACGGCAACCTTGTCTCCGTCTTTTATTAATTCGTATTCTTTTACTCCTTTAAGAAATCTGTTCCATATAGTTTTTCTGAATTTCTTTACTATACTTTCTTCTATTTGTTTTTTTAAAGCGTCCATATAATCTCTCTTTCACAGCAATTTATAAATTATATATATTGTATAATATTTTGATGTGCTGTGTCAAATCGCAAAAAAGTTATAAGTCTGCCGTTGCACAAAATAACCGCCTTCGGGAAACTACCCAAAGGCGGCAATACCATCGGCGGCTCGCCGATGATGGTGAGCTATCGGGGATTCGAACCCCGGACCCTTTGATTAAAAGTCAAATGCTCTGCCAACTGAGCTAATAACTCACAAAAATTTCTTTTTTTGAATTGCAGCTTTATAATTATAACAAATGTAAAAAGGCTTGTCAATAGTTTTTTACAAAAATTTTGATTTATATGACAACAAAAATTTATAAGTAAAAAATTTTTTATTCTTGAGTTAAATATGTCTGAATTCTTGACAACTCACTGTATTTATGGTACTATAAATACCTGTCCTACAATAACAGTAGGAATAATTTATTCACACAGAAATGGTGATAATATGGCAAAAACGATATTAGAAGTTCAGAATGAGATACTTAGACTAAAAAAGGAAAAGGATATATGTATTCTTGCTCATAGTTATCAGGGAAGAGAAATAATTGAAATAGCTGATTTTGTAGGGGATTCTTATGCGCTTTCCGTTAAAGCTAAAAGTGTTCCTAACAAGACGGTCATAATGTGCGGAGTGCGTTTTATGGCAGAAACCGTTAAGCTGTTATCTCCTGATAAGACGGTTATTTTGTCTAACAAGAATGCAGGCTGCCCAATGGCAGAACAGTTTGAAAAGGACGAAATAGATTACATAAAAAAGAAAAACGGAAATCTTTGTGTAGTTTGTTATATTAACACAACAACTGAGCTTAAAACTGTCTGTGATGTTTGTGTTACGTCATCATCCGCTGTGAAGATAGTAAATAAACTTGATGAGGAAAACATTCTGTTTATACCTGATATTAATTTAGGAACATATGTAAAGAATAATGTAAAGGGCAAAAATATTCAGCTTCTTCACGGAGGTTGTCCGGTCCATGCAAGTATTACGGAGAGCGAAGTGCTTAAAGCCAAAGCGGAGCATCCGAATGCTAAGCTGTTAGTTCATCCGGAATGTGTGCCGGAGGTTGTAAAGCATGCTGATTATGTGGGTTCAACGTCGGGTATAATGGATTTTGCCAAGACTTCAGATGCTGATGAATTTATTATCGGAACAGAGCAGGCAATTGTTGAGACGCTTCAGTTTGAGTGTCCTGACAAATCATTTTATCCTCTCAGCGTTAATATGATATGCAGAAATATGAAAGCTACAACACTGGTCGATGTGCTTAATTGCTGTAAAGGAACAGGCGGAGAGGTTATTGAGCTTGAAGAGAAAACTATGAAAAAAGCAAGAAAATGTATTGATAGAATGATTGAACTTGGATAGAAGATAGAATGAAAAAGCAGCTTCGGGAAATGCTCCTTTAGCTGCTTTTTATGTTGCATTACTTTATTACTTTTTTAACACTGGCTGAATTTGACGTCCTTCAAGAGCATATGAAATAGCTTCGGGTACAAGCTCAAAGTGAGCCACTATTGAATTCGGCTTGTTGATGTAATCGTCTTGTGAATAGGGAACGAAATAGTAGTTTTTGTAGTTCTGCAGCGTTCCTATGTTCTTTGCACTAGCTGACAGAGCGTCGTTAGTTGAGATTGCAATAAGTACCGGTCTTGAGTTTCTTAGATGCGATTTGCACGCCATTGTAACGGGAGTATCGGTGATCCCTAGCGCCAGTTTTGCAAGAGTATTGGCAGTACAGGGCGCTACTACGATAATATCAAACATCTTTTTAGGTCCTATTGGTTCTGCGCCCTCAATGGTGTTTATAGCTTTTCGCTTGCAAATTCTTTCAAGCCATTCAACATTATCAGAAGCCTTTCCGAAACGTGTGTTAATAGTTGAGGAATTAAACGACATTATTGGAGTTACTTCACAGCCTATCTGAACAAGCTGTGAAGCACAGGAAAATGCTTTTTCAAAAGTACAAAAGGATCCGCAAACGCAGAATCCCACTCTAAGCCCGTCGAATATGTTATCTTTGTTTATTGCCAAGGATCATCGCCCCTTTCATCGAGTATATTAAGTATAGTATCTGCGATTATATGTCCTGATGTAACAGGTGCAACCTTTCCCGGCAGACTGAGTGCCCATATTGTCTTAAGACCAAGCTGTCTTGCGTTGTCAAAGTCTACGCCTCCAGGCTTTGAGGCAAGGTCTATAACTAGAGCGTTTTTGTTTATCTTTGAAAGCTTTTTTCTGTCAAGAATTTTGGCGGGAACTGTATTTATAATTAAATCGAATTCTGATAGATATACGTCGATTTTATCAATATCTATTGATTCATAGCCGTATAATTCTGCCCAGGCGAAAGCGTTTAAATTTCTTGCACTTACTGATACGTCGCTTTCTAATGCTTTAAACAGCTTTGCACAGGCTTTTGCAACTCTGCCGAAGCCTATTATAAGCACCTTTGAACCTGCAACAGTACTTGGCATTTCTTCAATGGCAATAGATAATGCACCTTCTGCTGTCGGAATGCAGTTTTTAATTTTCAGCTCATCTCGGATATAGTAGTCAACAGAGAAATGTCCGTGCTCAAAAAATAAAGTCCTAAGACTCTTGCTAAGGTTTCCGCCAACTACTATGCTGTGCGGTTTCATAGTGGAAATAGCGTCATCAAGAGTGATTTCTCCGTCATAAAACGGAGCATTTACCGTCCTGTCGTCGTTGCTCGATATTATGGGAAGCACTAAAACGTCGATTTTTCCTTTGATGTCGGCAAGGCTTGATATTTTTTTGAGTTCAGAATTATCATAAATATTAAAGCCGAAGCAGTAAACATCATGTCCTTTATCTTTTAATCTTTTTGCTAAAAATGTCTGACGGGAATCACCGCCAAGCACCAATATTGTTTTATTATTAATCATAAGGGTTAGCCCTCCAAGCATAAGATTTGTTATAATGATAAAAATAAGGGATAGTTCATTATATGTGATATTTTCTATAGTGTTAATATTGAAAAAACATTAAAATGATGTTATACTGAGTAAAGAAATTATCAACTTTTCCGGGTTTTGAATAGATTAGTTTTAAAATGAATTCCAATAAGAACGGAGATTAGTATGAATAAGATTTCAGTTGATAAGATAAACTTGAATTTGCGTACTGACAGAACTAATTTTATAAGTGAATGTGAGAGAGAATATGATTCACAGCTTTTAGAAGCAGCGTCCGCTATAAGCGATCGCTCATTTGACAGACCGATTATACTTCTTTCAGGTCCATCTGGCTCCGGTAAGACTACTACCGCATTAAGACTTGAAAGACTGCTTGAAAACTTAGGACATCCTACAAAAACATTATCGCTTGACGATTATTTTTTCCATCTTGATGACGATTGTGAAAATGTTGATTTTGAAGCTCCCGAAAGAATAGATATTCCATTTTTAAAGGAACAGCTTGAGGCTATTTCTGAATGTAAAGAAGTAATCCTGCCTGACTTCAATTTCAAAACGCAGAGCAGGGTTTTAAAAGAAAAGTATAAAAGGAAAAAAAACGAGATAGTTGTTGTTGAGGGAATTCACGCACTTAATCCTGATGTAACAGGAAATAACGATGATTATTCAAACAATATATATGTAAGCGTCAGAACCAGAATAATTGACAAGGACGGCGTTTCGTTCCACCCGTCGAAAATAAGGCTTATTAGACGTATTATACGTGATACGCAGTTTCGTGCTAGAAGTATTGAGACTGTTCTTGACCATTTTAAAAGCGTCGAGCGCGGAGAGAATCTTTATATAATGCCATTTAAGGAACGTTCTCATTTTGAGATCGATACATTCATAGGATATGAGCTTTCCGTTTATAAGGACTATCTTATGCCTATGCTTTTGAATATTAAAAACACCTATCCTGATTATCATAAATTCGAGTCTATTGAAAAAATGTTTAAGCAGATAGATTCACTGGGCGACTGTCAGGTAGCTAAGGATTCGGTCGTAAGGGAGTTTTACGGGGGAAGCGAGCTTAAATACTAGATTTAAGCTTTGAAAGGAAGTGTTAAATTTATGACAGACAAAAAAATATTGGTCTCGGCATCTATTTTAGGCTGCGACCTGGCAAATATCGAAAGTGAGATAAAGAGACTGGAAAAGGCGAAGGTTGATTATATTCACTTTGATGTTATGGACGGGGTTTTTGTAGACAATATAAGTTTCGGGCTTCCTGTTCTTAAATCGGCAAAGACAAAAACCGATATGCCTTTTGACGTTCATCTTATGATAACTGATCCTGAAAAATATATATCCGAATTTGCAAAGTGCGGAGCCGATATTATAACTTTCCATTCAGAGGCTACAAATGATATAAAAAAATGTATTGAACTATGCAAAAAGCATGGCTGTAAAGCAGGGCTTTCAATAAAGCCGAACACTCCTGCTTCGGAGGTTTTTGAGTATCTTGAATTACTTGATATGGTTCTTGTTATGACTGTTGAGCCGGGATTCGGAGGTCAGGGATTTTTGTCGTTTACTTTGGAGAAGATAAGGGAGATCCGTCAGAAAGCAGATGAGTTGGGACTGGATATTGATATTCAGGTGGACGGAGGAATTACTGATAAGACCTGCGGTGAGGTCAAGAAAAACGGTGCAAATATACTTGTTGCGGGAACATATTTGTTTAAAGCTGACGATATGTCAAAAGCGGTCAAATCGCTTAAATAGTCTACTGATATAATTCGGAAATTTTATTCAGAGCATTACTGTTTATCAATAAATCGTAATGCTCTTTTGTTTGTTCAATAACAAGACGGTCGTTTGAACTGTAGCATTTTATTTTTTTTAATGCTTTTGCAGCCTGTCTGATATAAGACTTCGGAAAGGAAATCAACAATCTGTATATGTTATCTGAAAAATAAAGCACGCTTGACTTTATAATTATACCTATTTCGTTTTTCAGGCTTGAGCTCAGACAAATAAGCTCTTTTATGCTCTCGGTTTGAAACATTACGTGGTACATAAGGTGAGAATTATCCTTGTTTGATCTTTTGAGGTTTTCTTTTTTTGTTATATATACAACGCAGCCGCCTGTGAATTCTTCAAAAATTTCAACGTATATTTTGTTACCAATGTCGTAAAATCCGCTTCTTTTAAGTATGTTGAGAAGAATGTCTACCAGCTTTTTTGCTTCGGGAGAATTTCGGTCGCACTTTGAAAAATCTATTTCAAGCATTACTAAATCGTTTTGCGTCAGAACTATTTTTATTGTGTTATTCGATATACGAATAATTCTCAAGCCGTTCACCTCGCTGACTTTGAAATATTATATTATTATCACGAACATAGCCGTTATGTTATAGTATTCTTTACGCCTTATTTCTGTGAAACTATAGAATCATTAATTCGTCAAAAAAATAAAGCATACAAACTTTTGCTTGTATGCCGTTGCCAGATGTCTTTTTTAGTTTTTTATATCAATAACGTCTTAAATGATATTCTTTCTTTTTTCTTTTTCTGAGTATTTTTATAAATGCCCCTGCGGCGACAAACAGCACTATTGTTACCATAATTATCACAGGAGCAAACATCGGAGACTTTGCTGCTTTAGAAGTATTCTTTTCTTTAGGTATGTTTTCATTAACTGTTATGCTTGCATAAAAAGTTTTTTCGACAACTATTGCGTCAATGCACTCGCTTATTTTTTTGTGGCCCTTTGCATTTGGGTGAATGTCTGTTTTGCCTATATTAGTAAGCTCTGTAGATTTTCCCGAAAAGCTGGTATATATATCTGCGACATTATATCTTTGCTTATTATCGTCGGTGTTAGAATTCATATTTATTATGCGATTTACCTCTTCTATTCTTGAAACAAAAACGTCTGTGATAAGACTTGGTATTTCAATTTTCAGACCGTCTAAGGGATTGTAAACCGTTTGAAAAACTACTTCTGCTTTGGAATTTAATTCGTGTATTTTGTCGGTAATACCTATTAAGTTGCCTTTTAGTTTAGTTATATTATTGTTAATTGTCTGAACCATTTTATTTAGCTTGGTCAAAATATCAGGATCGGTAAAATCAAAATCAACTGATGATTCTTCATTGGTAAGATTTGCTCCCATAGTGCCGCTTATAAATTCAAAAAGTGCGCTGAGAAGGTCATTTCCTCCAATGGAGATCAATATAAGGTCGGATTTTTTTATATCGTCATCATAATTTCCCGAATTAACTCTTGAATACAGCTCTATGGAGGTTTGACCGTCTATTGCATAATTGTAATAATCTTTGTTCTGTGAGAGCTTGTACTTTTGCGCAAGAAGATTTGCATAAGACTGTGTGTTATAGTTATTGCCCGATTTGTAATTAGTAAGACCAAAGCCTGTGGAAATCGAATCGCCCAGCACAAGCATACACTGCGGAGTAGAGACCTTGACAAGTTTTGTCGTCTGCTTTGCAAAGGCGTTGATAACATTGCCTGAAAAAATTACTGTCAAGGTTAAGACAGCACAGATAAATGAAAAGATTTTATTTTTAATTTTAATCACCATTCCTTAAATTTTCTGTCCTGAGTTTATATAATAAAATATCACGTATACTTTAAGTACATTATACATAAAAAGCATTTATAAGGCAACTTCATATTGATATTTTTCCCGAAGTATATTATTATATTAGTTAAGATTGCAGAGAAATACTTTGAAAAATGGTATACGGAGAACATTTATGCTTATTAATTGTGAAAACATATATAAATATTTTGGCGGAGAGCTTTTGCTGTCAGATATAAATTTTACGGTTGAGGACAAAGATGTTATAGGTTTAGTAGGTCAAAACGGCTGCGGAAAATCAACACTTTTGAGAATCATTATGGGTTATGAAAGCATTGACAAAACTCCGGACGGTAAGGGTAAACTGAGTATAGCAAACCAAGTTACCATAGGATTTTTGGCGCAGAACAGCGGTTTAGAGAGCAGCAACACTATAAAAGATGAGATGAAGAGACCGTTTGAAAAACTTCTTAATGCCTATAATAGAATGAAAGAGCTTGAAAAGAGTATGGGCAGTTTAAGCGATGAAAATACAAAAAAAGAGCTGTCAGATGAATATTCAGAGCTTTCGACCTATTTTGAAGCAAATGACGGTTATCGGATAGATGTTAAGATCTCAACAGTGTTAAACGGAATGGGCTTTAGAGATTTCGATACTGATAGAATAATAGACAATCTTTCAGGCGGAGAGAAGACACGTCTTGCAATGGCAAAGCTGTTATTAGAGGAACCTGACTTGCTTATTTTGGACGAGCCGACAAACCATCTTGATCTTGACACTCTTGCATGGCTTGAAGATTATTTGAAAAGCTATAAGGGAACAATAATAATAGTTTCTCACGACAGATATTTTCTTAACAAGCTCTGTACTAAAATATTTGAAATAGAAAACAAACGACTGACTATTTACAAGGGCAACTATTCATCTTATGTGGCTCAAAGAGAAATGAATATTGAACGTCAAAACAAGGCGTATGAAATTCAAAAGAAGGAAATTGCAAAGCTAGAGGATTATATAGCTAAAAATAAGGTTCGGGCGTCTACTGCCAATATGGCGAAAAGCAGACAGCATATGCTTGATAAAATAGAGCGTATTGAAAAGCCGATAAATTATATAAAGCCTCCGAAAATCAGGCTTGAATATGATTACGAACCGACAAAGGATATTCTTACCGTTAAAAACTGTGATTTGACGGTCGGTGAGGGAGAGAGCAAAAAAACCATGCTTGACAGCTTTAGCTTTGAGGTTAAGCGAGGGGAAAAGTTATCTATTATAGGCAGAAACGGTATAGGCAAGACTTCAATACTTAGGCTTATTCAGGGAATAAATAAGCACAGTAATGGCAGTATTGAATGGGCAAACAATGTTAAATCAGCTTATTTTGAACAGGAGAATACGTCTCTTGACAAGAGCAATACTGTTATTGACGAGGTACACAGGCTCTTTCCGAGAATGACTGACGAGCAGATAAGAAAGGTTTTAGGAAGCGTTCTTTTGACAGGAGATAATGTATTCAAGCAGGTGGGGGTGCTTTCGGGCGGTGAACGGGCAAAGCTGTGTTTTGCAATTTTAACGCTTAAAAGGGCGAATGTTTTAATTCTTGACGAGCCGACAAATCATTTGGATTTAACGACTAAAGAGGTATTAGAGCGAGCTTTAATGGAATATGAGGGTACGATTATTCTTGTTTCCCACGACAGGTATCTGCTCAATAAGCTGTCTACTAGAATTATTGAGCTCACAGAAAGCGGAGTTAAGTCATACAATGGAAACTATGACTTCTACCGTGAGCAAAAGGCAAATGAGACATCAAAAAGCCGCGAAAATAACAATTCTCCAACCGAAAAAGTCAAACAGAATTCTAAACAGAAGCAATACAGAACCAAAGAGCAGCGTGCGGCTGATGTAAAGAAAAAACAGCGTATCAAAGAGCTTGAAACTGAGATCGAATACCTTGAGCAGTCAATTTCACGGCTTGAAGAAGAGATTTCTACTCCTGAGATTGCTGCTGATTATGAGTTGTGTGCTGAAAAATGCAGAGAGCTTGAAGAGAAAAAGCAGATTCTTGATAATAAGCTTGAAGAGTGGGCAGAGTTAGAGTAAGGCGATATGTAAAGAGCGGTTAGACCGCTCTTTTTATTCTGCAAAGAAACTAATTGAATTAAAACATAGTTCCGAAGTCTTCAAAAACCTCACCGATAGCTTTTATAGCTTTACCTGTGTTTGATTTTAACATTCTTTTGTCTTTTTTAGTGGCATTTGTTAAAGCGTAAGTTGCAGCGCCGACTGCCATACCTATCGTAATTCCCTTAGCAAGCGAGCTTATGTTGATTTTCATAATATATCCTCCTTTAATATTAGTAATAGTAATTTTCCCGAAAAAACAATTGTATATTCAGAGATTTTTTTGTAATATAAGGTTGTTAATCAATGAAAAATATGATATACTATTTTAGAAATTATATGAATTTTTTTAGGGGAAATTTTAATGCTTGAGTGTAAAAAGGTTGCGGCTATCAATGACATTTCCGGTGTCGGACGCTGCTCACTGACGGTGATAATACCGTCGCTGTCGGCAATGGGAATACAGGTTTGTCCTGTACCGACGGCAGTATTGTCGGCACACACAGGATTTGACGACTTTGTTTTTCGCGACCTTACAGATTATATAAAGCCCGCTCTCGGGCACTATAATAAAATGAATTATAAATTCGACTGCGTATATACAGGATTTCTAAGTTCTCAGGAGCAAGTGGATCATTGTCTTGAATTTTTTGACAGCTTTAAGGATTCTTTGAAAGTATGCGACCCTGTAATGGGCGACGGAGGAAAGCCTTATCCGACTTACACTAAAAAAATGTGCGAAAGAATGATAGAGCTTGTCAGAAAGGCTGACGTTATAACTCCTAATCTGACTGAGGCGGCTATCCTATTAGGTGAGGAATATCAGCCCGGCACTATGAGAGCGTCTGAAATTAAATCTTGGCTTGTAAGACTTTCTGAAATTGGACCAAAAGTGGTAGTCATTACAAGCGTTGCTTTGGCAGGTTCCGGGCTTTGCAATGTCGGGTATGACAAAGAACATTCTACCTTCTGGAAGGTTTCGTGCGATTATGTTCCTGCACATTATTCGGGCTGCGGAGATATGTTTTCAAGTGTTCTTGTAGGGGGGCTTCTAAAGGGCGACAGTTTGCCGATCGCTATAAACAGAGCAACGTCATTTACCGAGCTTGCAATAAAAACCACATTCAGCTATTCGACTGAACCAAGCGATGGAATTATGCTGGAGGGTTGTCTAAGCTGGCTTATAAATACTCAGGTGTTCAGGGATTATGAAACGCTTTGATGCGTTGATTTGAAAGGAAGTTTTTATGTACACACAGGGTTTATATGAAATAATAAAAAAAGTTCAGACTGCTGAGGATACGTTCGACCTTACGATGTCCTGCGGAAAATTATGCGATTTGGCTGACCCCGGACAGTTTGTTCATATAAGCGTTCCCGGTTTTTTTCTGCGACGTCCTATATCCATTTGCGATATTGATAAGAATAACGGAACAATACGTATAGTTTTTCAAATCAAAGGAAAGGGAACAGATGCACTTTCCAAATTTGAGGTCGGGGAGCGACTTGATATGTTAGGACCTCTGGGTATCGGCTTTAAACTGCTTGAGACTGACAAAAAGGTAATTACAGTAGGCGGAGGAATAGGAACACCGCCTATGCTGGCAGTGGCTAAGCATTACAGTGAAAACGCAACTGCTATATCAGGCTTCAGAACAAAAGAACTTGTTATACTTCAAGATGACTTCAAAGAACAGGGAAATAAAACAATACTATGCACTGACGATGGAACAGCAGGTGAAAAGGGTTTTGTTACCGACGCATTGACAAGGTGTATAAATGAAGAAAAGCCGGATATGATTTACGCATGCGGCCCTGTTGTAATGCTCAAAGCAGTTTCTGAAATAGCAAAAGAAAACGAAATATGCTGTCAGATTTCTCTTGAGGAGAGAATGGCGTGCGGCGTCGGAGCGTGTTTAGGCTGCGCTGTGAAAATGATACGGGGCGGACGTGAGTTTTACGGTCATGTTTGCAAGAACGGACCTGTATTTGATTCAAAGGAGGTTGTGCTATAATGGCTGATCTATCTGTGAATTTTTGCGGGGTTGAAATGAAAAATCCTTTGATAACTGCCAGCGGAGCTTATGGTTACGGACGTGAATACACCGATCTATATCCGCTTTCAATAATCGGCGGTATTTCTACTAAGGGTACAACTCTTAATGAAAAGGACGGCAATCCTCCTCCGAGAATTGCTGAAACGCCAAGCGGTATGTTAAACTCTGTAGGCTTGCAAAACGGCGGTATAAGAAAGTTTTTAGCTTATGAGCTTCCCAATCTTGAAAAAAACGATTTAGCCGTGATTGCAAATGTTGCAGGAGGAACAATAGAGGAGTGCGTTGAACTTGTTTCAATGCTGGAGGGAACAAGCGTAGATATTATTGAGCTTAATATATCCTGCCCTAATGTAAAGCAGGGCGGAGCGGCATTCGGAACAAACAGGGATTGTGCGGCTGAAATTACTAAGGCAGTTAAAAGTGCGACGTCAAAACCGCTGATGGTCAAGCTTTCTCCGAATGTAACCAGTATAATTGATATTGCCAAAGCTGTCGAGGCAGAGGGAGCAGACGCAATATCTTTGATCAATACCCTGCTAGGTATGAGAATAGATATAAAGTCAAAACGTCCTATTCTAAAAAACAATGTAGGCGGACTTTCAGGTCCTGCTGTATTTCCTATAGCGGTGAGAATGGTATGGCAGGTTGCTAATGCTGTTGATATTCCCGTTTGCGGAATGGGAGGAATAACCTGTGCTGAGGACGCAATTGAAATGATGATGGCAGGTGCTGAGTGTTTCCAGATCGGTGCTGTTATGTTTAACGATCCGTATGCGCCTGTTAAGATAATTGACGGACTCAATGAATGGTGCGATAAAAACGGAGTAAAAAACATAAGCGAAATCGTGGGAACAGTTAATCCGTGGTAATTTTTTATTGAATAGTTTTAAAAAGAGGGGCTTTTGCTCCTCTTTTTTTGTGGATTTTTTAGAAACATAAAAGGTAACAAAGTTTGTAATAATTGACTATAATTTGTTTCAATTATGTAATTTATTTGTAATAATAATTTATTTATCGACAATATAATGCACAATTAAATTACTGATTATTTAAGAATAATATACAAAATACACAAAATTCGACATACCGTAAAGGTTACAAAAGATTTGACTTTTGTAACCTTTTACTTTAGAATATCAAAAGCACTTTATAAAAAACAGCCGGTTACTGTTTTTATGTAGATGTTAGAACAAATATATACGTGTAATTATTTTGGAAAATGAGTGTAAACCACTTATGATTGGAGGATTGAAATGAGAATACTATCTTATGTTAAATTGCATTTCTTTAAGAATTTTGAAAAGATAATTGCTTGCGTAGCGGCAATGCTTATTGCAGCCTTTATGCTGCAAGGAATTGAAACTATGAGCTTTAACGGAAAATCAGGCTCAGACGGTAGGTCAGCGGCGGTTGTTAGCAGAGAACTTAATACAACGAAAAGCAGTAAGAAAATCAGTAAAGTAAATAAATCAGGAAATAAGAAAACTAAGTTGAAAAGAAAAAAGAAGTCAAAAATCAAAAAGAAATCGAAAAGCAAAAAGAGATTAGCTGTTAAGAATAAAAGTAAAAACAGAAAGAAGTTTAATAAAAAATTGAATTCTAATACATATAAAAAGTCAATCAGCAAAGAACAAAACCGATTAAATTCTGCTGAGCTGAAGCCTAAAGAATTTCTCAATGGAAAAGATGAGAAAATTCTGAAAAAGCATCTGAATAAAATTATAGATGATGATATGTCAAATTATAAAAAGGCTAAAGTGTGTTATGATTACCTTATAAATAATACTCATTACGCATATGGCGGCTGGGGGAATGCTATAGAGTCTGTTCTTGAGAATGGTTACGGGACTTGTACAGAATATTCTTATGTTTATATGGCAATGATGAAATATCTAGGATTTAATGCTAAAACAGTTGACGGAAGTACTGCAATGGCTGCAGGCGGTTACGGCTATCATATGTGGACTGAGGTTAAACTAAATGGAAATACATATGTTTTTGACCCGCAGGTTGAGGACGATATGACAAACGGCAAGATAAATTATTTTAGGTTTTGTAAAACTTATTCAGAGGTTTCGGGAGCGTATATAAAATAATATTTTGCATAATTCGGCGGATGGGTTATCTTATTAATATGTCCGCCGAATTGTGTTTATTGAATAAATTTCAAAAGTGTGCCAATAATCTAATCAGAATTTAGAAAGAGAGGCATACATATGAAAATAAAAATTCACGAAAGAAATAGACTTGTTATAAGTAGAGAAAGACTTAAAACTGCTCTAATAACAGGATTTTTACTGGCTGTGTTTATATCATTTACAGTCGGAGACGAGTTAAAGGAGCTTTCGTTTTTATTTCCTGAATTCAGCATTTCACCATCGGTTAAATTAGATGAAAAAAACAAAAACAAGAAAAAAAACTCAGATGACTTAGTAGTTGAAGTCGATAATAATGAAAAGACAGAGGTAAGATTTTTTATAGTTGATTTCTTTAAATCTCTGCTGGAGATTAGAAATTAGCGAATTAGAAGTAAGCGGTTTTCAAAGCTACAAGGCTTTAAAAGTTTAAGTTTGCAAACTTTAAACTGAGAAGAATAAATAATAGGTATAAGCGTTGGGGATATGAATTGGGTTCATTTCAGTTCCGAACGCTTTTTTCTTGTTTTCGGTAAATTGACCTTCCTGCTTAGTTGTGGTACAATATTTATATAAATTATTGAATTTTCAAGATTACAAATAAGGTGAGATAAATGTTAAAAATTATTACCGGAGGAATGGGAAGCGGTAAAACTGATATAATGACTGCTGAAATTAAAAAAGCCGTTTTATCAGGTGAAAATGTTATTGTCATTGTTCCGGATCAGTATTCCTTTGAATATGATAAACATCTATATAATGAGCTTGGTGCTAAAGACTTTAACAGGCTTCGTACTATGGGATTTAATCGTTTTGCAGAGATTATTTTAAAAGAGTACGGAACAAAAACGGGAGTTATTGCTGATAAAAACGCAAAAATTATTTCTATGTTCAAGGCAATAAAATCGTTTAAAGAATTAGGCTTTGGAAAAACAAGCTGCTATTCACGTTCGCTTGACAAGCCTCAATTTGTCTCAAACGCTGTTTCTCTTATTGACGACTTAAAGAAATCAGATATTGATATTAATTCTCTTGAAAGCGTAACACTTCAGACAGAGGGAAGTTTATTTGAAAAGCTGGATTCTATTTCTAAGCTGTTCAGGCTTTATCAGGAAGAGCTTTCGGCATCAGGTCTGACCGACGAAATAACCGCTTTGTCTGAAGCGGCAAAGGCTGCACACGATAACGGATTTTTTAATAATGCAGTTGTTTTTATACACGAGTTTTCCAGCTTTACGGCAGACGAATATGAAGTTATAAAGGTAATACTCAGCGATGCAAAGTGCCTTACGGTTTCTCTTATTATCGGGGGCGGAAACAATTTGACATCAAATATGTCGCCCTTTTCAACCTGTATAAAGACACGGTCAGCACTTATTGAAATGGCTGGCGGTTCAGGTAAGACATATAATATAAGCGCCGATGAGCATACAATTTACAAGTCAAAGGCTTTGCGGCATTTGGAATCAAACATTTTCTGCCTTGTAAATAATCCGTGCGAGGATTCACAAGGCGTAAAGCTGGTTTGTGCTAAGAACCCCTATGATGAGATTGATTTTGTGGCAGCAGAGATAAAAAAGCTGATTCGAGAAAAGGGATATTCATATAAGGATATTGCAGTAATTTCGCGCTCTCTTGACGATTATGCAAGTCTTATTGACGGTGCGTTCAGAAGATATGAAATTCCGTTTTTTATGGATAGGAGAAAGAGTGTTCTGCATTCTTCTCTTGTAATATATGTTTTGTCGCTTCTTGACTGTGTTTTAACAAAAAGCTATAAAACCGAAAATATTTTAAGATACATAAAATCACCGCTTTCAAGTATTGAGGATTTCAAAGCGGCTGCCATTGAGGAATATTGCTATAAATGGAGCGTAGAGGGGGATATGTGGCTGTCAGACTTTACTCCGTTTGACAGTAGAAAAGGAGAAGGTCAAAAAGAGTTTCTGCTGCTGATAAATGATATTAGAAAGAGCATTATTGACCCTCTTGAGGAGTTCAAGAAAAAGACAAGGAATACAACGGCAGGGGAGATCTGTCTTGCTTTAAACGAGCTTATGGCAAAAGTGGAGCTTTCTGAGAAAACCTTTTCTCTTATAAGCAGGTCTATAGAATCAGATGATGCGTCTGTTACAGAGATAGCACGGGATTTCAAGCAGCTTTGGTCGCTTTTTCTTGGTACAATTAATTCAATATACAAAAATATGGGTGATGAAGATATTTCACTTCGTCAGTTTTATAATTTGCTGAAGCTGATGCTTTCAGAGATGACTATTTCATCTCCTCCGCAGAAGCTGGACGCTGTAACTGCGGCAAAGGCAGAACATTCAAGGCTGGGCAATATGAAAGCCGTTTTTGTTATAGGGTTGAACGACGGCTTGTTTCCGAGAAATGTTCAGAATTCCGGACTGCTTACAGAGCGTGAAAAGGCAAAGCTGAGCGGACTCGGTATTAATATCAGCAGAAATATCCAGACTTCTCTGGATAATGAAAGACTGATTTCTTATATTGCTTTGACCTCTGCAAGTGAATGCCTTACAGCGTCATATCCTGAATCGTCGGTAAAAAATGAGACGCTAAGACCGTCTGTATTGGCAAGGGATATTGAAAAAATATTCGGAAAAAGAGTAAAGGTAAATGTATCGGATTTACCTCTTGATTATTTCTGTGAGAACAAAAACAGCACTTATTACATTTATGCTGCGAACTATCAAACTGATTCTGACAATCAGGCAAGCATAAGAGAGGCTTTATGCTTTGATGATGAATATAAATCTAAAATAGATTTTCTTGACGATTTATCAAATGTTGAAAAGCACTCTGAATATGTGCTTTCAAAAGAAATTGCAAAAGCGGTGTTCTTTCCGCACGATATAAATATGTCTGCAACAAGGGCTGATGACTTTTATAAATGTCCGTTTAACTATTTCTGCAAAAACGGATTAAAGGTTTATCCGATTGAAAAGATTGATATTTCGCCAATGACAAAGGGAAGCCTGATACATTTTATCTTGCAGAATATTTTGAGTACGGTCGACGATAACGGAAACATTTGCTTTAATGATGAATTTGAAAACTTTGATGATAAGAAAATCAAAACACTTATAAATAAATACTGTTTAGAATATGTAAATAAAGAGTTAGGCGGAGAATTCGGAAAGACAAGCAGGTTTACGCATAATCTGAAGAATCTTGAAAAGACTGCATTTTATGTAGTTAAAAATCTTATAGAGGAGCTGCAGAACTGCTTTTTCAAGCCGGTAGCGTTTGAGTATGACTTGTCAGACCAAAACGGAGAGAGCATATTAAAAATAAAGGTAGATAATGATATTAATATATGTATGCGCGGAAGCATAGACAGAGTAGATATATATAAAGATGAAAACGGAAAGCGATTTGTCAGAATTGTAGATTACAAAACAGGCGGAAAGGATTTTGATCTGGCGTCTCTTTATCACGGGCTTAATATGCAGATGCTTATTTATCTTCTTGCGCTGGTTGATACTGATAACGAGTTCAATCGTGACGGAGAGCTTTCTCCTGCGGGAGTTATGTATATGCCCGCAAAATATGTCAATAATTTTATGTCAAGAGAAAAGCTCAAAGGTATATCTGATGAAGAACGTGAAGAAAAGCTAAAGTATGAACGAAACAAAGCTTTCAAACGCAATGGACTTTTGGTATATAACGATCTGACCTTAAAGGCAATGGATAAGCGTGTATCAGGGTTGTTTGCACCTGTAAAGAAAACATCAAGCGGAGATAAAACAGACGAAAAATTTGTAGTCGACGCAGATGTTTTTGAGGCTATTGAAAGATTTACAAAAGATAAGATAATAAGTATGGGAAAATCGCTCTCAAACGGTGAGATAGCCGCAATGCCTGTAATGAAAGCTGGAAAGATTGAAACTATAAGCTGCAGATATTGCAATTATTGGTCGGTTTGCGGAAAATACAACCGTATTGACGCTAATCAGATATATGATGAAGACAAAGAAACTCTGCTTGATGAGATTAAAGAGGAGCAGGAAAGGAGGTAGTTATTATGCCTGTATGGACAGAGGATCAGTTAAGTGCGATAAACGAGACTGAAAAGGGTGTTGTTGTGTCTGCTGCGGCAGGAAGCGGTAAGACTGCCGTTTTAATTGAGCGCACGATAAGACTTCTTTCTAACGAGGAAAACAAAATTGAAGCCGACAGACTTTTGGCTGTAACATTTACAAAGGCGGCTGCTGAACAGATAAGAGAAAAGCTGTCTCAGGCAATAATTAAAGAGCTTGACAAAAATCCGAACAGCTCATGGCTTATAAATCAGCAGAAAAGACTTCAGATGGCAAAGATAACTACTATTAACGCATTCTGTTATGATTTTGTCAGAGAAAATATACAATGCTTTGATTTTGAAAGCAATGTGCGTATTTTGGAGGATAATGAAAAGGATGTATTGCTTAATCAGGCAGTTGACGATACTTTGGAGTATTATTACCAAAATGACAAGGAAAAAATATCAAAGATTCTTGACGCTCTCGGCGGAGAGAACGACAGCGGACTTATTAGTGTGATTTTGGATATGAATAAGTTTTTTGAAAGTATTCCTTTTCGGGATTACTGGGTCAAAAGCACTTCTGAATTAATAGACAGTGATGATTACATAAATAAACTTTTGACGTTCTGCTGCAACAATATTAGAAATAAAGCCGCATCATCAGAGCTTATGTATAAAAAGGCAATCGAAAAAAGCAAAGAACTTAAAATGCTAACTTCGATAACTCAGCTTTTAGAAAATGAATGCGATATGGCTTTGATACTTAAAGAAGCTGAACCCAGCGGTTGGGACAGGCTTTATCAGCAATGTCAAGAATTTTCTTTTGACAGATTTGATACTAGGATAACAAAGAAAGCCCGTGAAGGTTTCAGCGAAGTTGAGGTAGAAAAAGAAAGCGAGCTGATAAAATATATAAAGAAAGAAAGAGACAGTCTTAAAGCTGAGCTGATAAAGATAATAGAATTGGTTTCATCACCTTTAGAAGAGATAAAGAGCGACTTGAGAATTATCAGAGGTTTGTTTGAAATAATATGCGAAATGACCGTTCACACTGAGGACGTTTTTCACGATTTGATGGTATCTAAAAACGCAGTTGATTTTTCAAGCGTTGAGCATATGACTACAGAGCTTTTGGCTGTATGTGAAAACGGGGTTATTTCAAGAACACCGCTGTGTGAGGAGATCGTCAAAAACAAAGAGTATAAAATTATTCTGCTTGATGAGTTTCAGGACGTAAATAATCTTCAGGATTTGATATTCAAGTGCTTGTCGGACACAGATGACATAAACGTAATAGGCAGGAATGTTTTTGTAGTGGGAGATGTAAAGCAGTCGATATACAGATTCCGTCAGACAAATCCAAAGCTGTTTATTGACGCAAGGGAAAAAGCGGTCGATGAGAAATATGAAGGCACAAGAGAAATTACTTTAAAAAAGAATTTCAGAAGCAGAAGAGAAGTTGTAGACACTGTAAACTTTTTATTCTCACAGCTTATGAACAAAAACACTGGTGAGATAGAGTATACAGAAGACGAACAGCTGGTATTGGGACTTGACGTGCCTGATAAAGGCGATTATTCAACCGAAATTATGCTCATAGACGACAAAGGGGATTTTTCAAAATATCTTCCGTATTCGTTAGAGCATTATCAAATCGCAAAGAGAATAAGCGAGCTTTTAAATAGTGGTGAAGAAGTATTCGACAGCAGTATCGGCAAGGACGGCGGTTTTCGGCATTGCAGACCGTCTGACATATGTGTAATATCACGAAACAATGACGACGGACGCTGTGTTTCAAAGGCTCTTGAGAGCTTAGGGATAAAGACAAATACTGAAATGACAAGCGGTTATCTGCGCTCAAGAGAAATATCGGTCATAATAAATCTGTTGAGAGTTTTAGATAATCCGATGCAGGATATTCCTCTGCTGTCAGTGCTAATGTCGCCTGTATTTATGTTTTCACCGGATGACGTTGCACAGGTAAGGCTTACCGATGCAAAAAGCAAAAGACCTAAGCTTTATCAGCAGCTTTTGCATTTTGAGGAAAATGCAAAAAAAGAACAGTCTGCACTTGCGGATAAATGTAAATCATCGGTTGAAAAAATCAAAGAGCTTAGGTTCTATGCGGCAAGTCTTAATCTTGTGAATTTAATAAGAAAGATCTATGACTACACTGATTATTACGGCATAGCGTCTGCATATGAGGACGGTCATCAAAAAAGAGCAAATCTGAATTTGATGCTTGAATATGCAGATGAATATGATAAGTCGATAGGCGGAGGGCTCACTGGTTTTATAAGATATATTGATAATATTATTGAAAATAAAAACGACTTCTCTCAAGCGGTCATCAGCACTGAAGAGGGAGAGGCTGTGAACATTACTACTATGCACGGTTCAAAGGGTCTTGAATTTCCGTATGTGTTTATCTGCAATATTTTTAAGGGATTTAATAAGCAGGATAGAAATAAAAAAATGATAATTAATCAAGAGCTTGGGGTATCAATAAAATTTATTGACGCACAGGCTAATATGTCGGTAAAACCGTTTTCTTATAATGTGCTTAGAAGCATTTTTGACAGTGAAATGAAAAGCGAGGAGCTAAGGCTTCTGTACGTTGCACTGACACGAGCAAAAGACAAGCTGTTTATTCCGTTTGTGTTTAATGATAAGACCGCACAAATTATGAAAAATCTATATTCAAAGCTAGAAGCTTTGGGCTGCGTTTCTGAAGATATGGTGTCAGAGTCAGAATCCTTCGGAGAATGGCTGACAGAGTGCTTTCTTATGCACCCCGATGCGGATAAATTAAGAAGTCATATATTTGAATTTCTTGAGTTAGAGAATGATAAAGAATTAAATACAGTAGAAACCAATTCAACACTTGTTATCACAAAATGTGCTGAAACTGAAAAAAGTGAGGAGCGAGTTTTTAAGCGGAAAAATTCAGCTGCTGATCCTGAGCTTGTTCGTGAGATTTTGAACAGATTTGCTTACAATTATGATATTAGGGATTCTCAAACTCCGTCAAAGCTGTCGGTCTCTGATATTGCAAAGGACGAAAAAAAAGCGTATTATTATCCGCAGATACCGAAGTTTTCTGAGGAGATTGGAAAGCTGACGGCATCTGAAAAGGGCACTGTTACTCACAGATTTATGGAGCTTTGCATATTTGAAAATGCAGAGAAAAATTTAGATGAAGAAATATGCCGTCTTGTATCACTAGGTAAGCTAACATCACGCCAGTCTGAGGGAATTGACAGGGATACTGTTAAAGCGTTCTTTGAAAGCGATGTGTATGATAGAATTCAAAGAAGCAGGTCGGTTATGAGGGAAAAGCAGTTTCTAGTTAAATTTTCAGATTTGGATTGCGGTGAGCTTGAGGAGTATAAAGGCTCAGACGGAATGCTTCAGGGTATTGCCGACTGCATTTTTGAAGAGGATGACGGGTATGTTCTTTTGGATTATAAAACTGACAGAAATACGACTGCCGAGCAATTGAGAGAAAACTATACTATTCAGCTTATGCTTTATAAAGCGGCATTTGACTTGCTTTTAGATAAGCCGGTCAAATCAAGCTATATATATTCTTTCAGTCTGAAAAAAGGCATAGAGATAAAATTCTAATGTTTGTAAGGTGAACCTAAAAAGGTTGGTGATATAATGAATTACTATCAGGAAAAAATAGAAACCAATTCTTTGATCCCTGCAAAGATATACTTCGGTTACGGAAGTGATGAAACATCGCACTATCCTTTGCATTGGCACAGCAATCTGGAGTTTGATCTGGTCATCAGCGGAATGATAAAGGGGATTATAAACGGAGTGCATGTTGATGTTTATCCCGGAGAGTTCTTTTTTGTAAACAGCGGAGAGCTTCATGAAACAAGTTCTGATGATATAAGCAGGCTCAATACGGTAACTATTTTATTATCAAACGATCTGCTAAGGGAATACTGTGAAGATATAGATTCATATTACTTTGATTTTACAGGTAAGGAAAAGGCAAAGCAAAAGGTAAAAAGATTAATTATTGAGTGCGCTTATTTATATGAACAAAAAGAGGATTTTTACGAGCTGGAAATATCAATTGTGCTGAGGAAAATATGCAGTATACTTTTGAACGAATGTAAAAAGGAAAAGCAGGAAAAAGGGTATGACAGATACGGGCAGAAAAATATGAAAAATATTAAGAAGGCGATCGGCTTTATGGAGAATAATTTTTCAAGAAGCTTTTCTCTTGAGGATATTGCATCGGAAATAGGTATGTCGCCCAATTATTTTTCAAGGTTCTTTAAAAAAAACACGGGCGAGACATTTTATTCATATCTAAACAAGATAAGGCTTTATTATGCTCACAGAGAGCTTTTAAACAGCGACAGAACTATTACAGAGATCGCATATAATAACGGTTTTGCCAATGTAAAGTCGTTTATTGAAGTCTTTAAAAGCGTGTATAATACTACGCCTTCCAGATATAAAAGAAATATTGAGAGATGATTTAGAAATTTTTTTAAAAAGTGCTTGACAAAGCAAAAATTTATGTGTATAATAACGTGGTAAGTAAAGCAGAACTCCGTTCTCACCTTAAGCGAATCAGTGAAAAGGTCAATACAGTTAATTACAGCTATGCTGTTTATTGTATGAGTGCGGAATATTGTTTCTGCACTCATATTTTTATTGGGAATATACTTTTAGTAAATTTACGGAGGTGTTTTATCATTAGCAACAAAGTTGATACCCAAATCAATGAAGCAATTACCGATAAGGAAGTCAGACTTATCGGAGAAGACGGAAGTCAGCTTGGTATAGTGTCAGGCAAGGAAGCTCAGAGGGTTGCGTATGAAAAGGACTTGGACCTTGTAAAAATTGCACCTACGGCAAAGCCGCCTGTATGTAAGATAATGGACTACGGAAAATATTGCTTTGAACAGGCTAAGAAAGAAAAGGAAGCAAGAAAGAATCAGAAGGTTGTAGAGGTCAAGGAAGTTAGAATGTCTTCCACTATTGACACTCATGATTTTGAAACAAAGGCTAATCAGGCTATAAAGTTTTTGAAATCAGGCGATAAACTGAAGGTTTCAGTGCGTTTCAGAAAGCGTGCGGTTGCACATCCGCATCTTGGCGAGGAGTTGCTAGAGAGATTTAAAGAAGCTGTATCAGAGTATGGAACAGTTGATAAAAAACCTAAAATGGAGGGACGGAGTTTAGTTATGTTCGTCAATCCAAAGACAAATAAATAACGATTTACTAAAGTAATTCTTATTAAGGAGGAAAAATTATGCCTAAGATGAAAACACACTCAGGCGCTAAAAAGCGTTTTAAGGTAACAGGCTCTGGAAAGGTTAAGTATATGCGTACTAACAAGAGCCACAGACTGATCCAAAAAGGTCATAAGAAGGCAAGACAAACTCGTAATTCTGCATATGCTTCAGCAGCAGATCAGAAGAATCTGAGAGAGCTTATCCCTTACAAATAAACGAGTATAGGGAATTGATGAAATTTATAAAAACTAGGAGGAATTTACTATGGCTCGTGTAAAGGGAGCAATGATGACTCGAAAGAGAAGAAATAAGACTCTGAAACTTGCAAAAGGTTACTGGGGAGCAAAGAGTAAACACTTCAAAATGGCTAAGGAAGCCGTAATGAAGTCGGGACAATATGCGTATATCGGAAGAAGGCAGAAGAAGAGAGAGTTTAGAAAACTGTGGATCACAAGAATTTCTGCTGCATGCAAAATAAACGGTATCAACTATTCACAGTTTATGAACGGTGTTAAAAAAGCCGGAATTACATTGAACAGAAAGATGCTTTCAGAAATCGCAATCAGCGACCCGGAGGGTTTCAAATCAATAGTTGAGCAGGCAAAGGCTGCTCTTAACTAAACAAATCAACACGCTGAGTGGAAATGCTCCGGCGTGTTTTGTTGTTTATATGAAATGTTAAAAGTTGTATTAAATAAGGGGATTTTATGCTTATTACAAGTAATGAAAACTCAAATGTAAAGCTATATATAAAGCTGTCGGAAAGTAAAAAAGCTCGTGATGAGCATAATCAATTCACCCTTGAGGGAAGCAGGCTTATTAAGGACGCTGTTTTAGAAAGATCTGATATTCAACACATCTTTGCGACAGAATCGGCATTTGAAAGGGATAAAGACTTCTTATGGGAATATGCAGATAGGATTCTGCTTATCAGCGATGGGGTTGCTAAAAGGCTAAGCAATACCAAGTCAGATCAGGGCGTGTTTGCCATAGTCAACAAGAGCGAAAACAAGTCTTTATTCAGTCAGAATTTGAAGGGGAAATATGTAGTTTTGAATAACATTCAGGATCCTGGCAATCTCGGCACTATCCTCAGAACTGCCGACGCTGTGGGTATGTCTGGTGTTATACTTTGCGAAAATTGCTGCGATTTGTATAATCCTAAAGTTGTACGTTCGACGATGGGGAGCTTATTCAGACTGAATATTTATATCGAAAGTGAATTTTGCAATGTTTGCAGAATTTTAAAGGAACAGGGCATAAAAACCTATGCGGCAGTTGTTTCAAAGCAGGCTGGTGAGATACGCTCGGTTGAGTTTGATGGGAATGCGGCGATGGTTATAGGAAATGAGGGTAATGGTTTAAAGGACGAGCATATAACCCTTTGCGATAAATGTGTTACCATAGAAATGAACGGGAATATTAATTCTTTGAATGCAGGAATTGCGGCGGCAATTTTAATGTGGGAAATGACAAAGATATAAGGTTTGACAGAAATTTAGAAGAGGCGATGACTTTGACAGAAAACAGAAGTGAAAATTTAAAGTACTGGATATGGCTTACTATTGCCTTCGGTCCTGCAAATCCCAGAAAGTGGGAGGTATTAAAGGGATATAACAGTATCGTTGATTTCTACGAGGATGTATCAAACGGCAGACTTCCGCAAGGTCTCTTGAGCAGAGAGAAAGATTCTGTAAAATCAGCGTCTATGTTTACTGCTGAACAGACTATAGCATATTGTGAACAGAAAGGCATAAATATATATTGCTACGAAGATGAAGATTACCCTCAGATGCTGAAAGAAATATCAAATCCGCCGTCTATATTGTTTTCGCTGGGCGATTTGAGTTTTCTGAATGAAAGAGTTATAATATCGGTAGTCGGAGCGAGAGACGCTTCAGCATACAGCCTTAATGCTGAAAAGGTATTACTCAAGTCAATTCTCAGAAAGGGCATACGCTTTGCAAGCGGTTTTGCGGTGGGAGTTGATTCGCTTGCTAATGAAGTATCTATTGAGGAAAATGAGAAGTCAGCGGCTGTATTAGCCTGCGGATTAGAATATGATTATCCTGCCGGAACTAAGTCGCTTAAAATGTCAATAGGTAAATGCGGTGCTGTCATATCAGAATATTTTCCGAACCACAAGCCAAGGTCTAAGGACTTTGTTGCGAGAAACAGACTGCTTGCAGGAATTAGTATGGGTGTGTTTGTAATTGAAGCCAGTGAGAGAAGCGGAGCGTTAAGCACAGCATCGATAGCTCTTAATCAGGGAAAGGATATATTTACGATTGTTCCGCATAATATTTTCGACAAGCGTTATTTCGGACAAGTGAATTTGCTTAAAGACGGTGCTGTACCTGTCTTTACAAGCGAGGATATTTCAAATGAATATATCAGTAATTTTTCGCACAAATTAAACTTTATTCCAAACAATGCGGAGTTAATTTCTATAGAACGTAAGTTTAACACTTCAGACAGCAGGGAAAACTCAACAAGTTCGTCAAGGCAAAAAAGCAGAGACTCAAGGTCAGTCAGGGAAATGAACAGCGAACTTAATCAGCTTGCAAATGAAACTGATGAAGGCAAAACACTAAGTATAACTGCAACGTATGTTGATACTTCTGATCTGAGCGAAATCCAAAAG
Source organism: uncultured Clostridia bacterium (assembly GCA_947627045.1). GTDB lineage: Bacteria > Bacillota > Clostridia > Oscillospirales > Ruminococcaceae > UMGS1601. The sequence goes on along the minus strand of CANQUM010000008.1, from coordinate 16,585 downwards.
AGAATTTATGATGAGCTATCTTTTGGCGCTATGCACGTTGATCAGCTATGTGAAAAGCTGTCAATTGATATATCGCTTCTTTTTGTAGAGCTGACCGAGCTAGAGCTTTTAGGAATTGTTAAATCACTTTCGGGGAAGAGATATATGCTTTCGTAAATGACTGCTGATTTGCAAACAGAAGAAAGGTATGGTGATTAGTATGTCTAATCTTATTATAGTTGAGTCGCCTAAAAAGGTAGAAACAATAAAGAGATATTTAAAAGGCGACTATGAAGTAATCGCTTCTATGGGGCATCTGCGTGATTTACCCAAATCTAAGATTGGGGTTGACATTGAACATAATTTCAAGCCGGAGTACTGCGATATAAAGGGAAAAGAAAAAACCATTTCTGAAATAAAGAAAAAGGCAAAAAAAGCTGATAACGTATACCTTGCCGCCGACCCGGACAGAGAGGGAGAGGCTATTTCATGGCATTTGGCAAATATATTAAATCTTGACCTTAATGATAACAACAGAATAACCTTCAATGAAATAACAAGGTCGGGCATAGAAGCCGGAATAAAATCACCGAGAACTATTGATTTGAACAAGGTCAATGCACAGCAGGCGAGAAGAATTCTCGACAGAATAGTAGGATATAAGCTATCTCCGTTTTTGTGGAAAAAGGTAAGACGCGGTCTTTCGGCAGGACGTGTTCAGTCGGCGGCTGTAAGAATGATAGTTGACCGTGAAAATGAAATAAAAAACTTTGTTTCTCAGGAATACTGGTCGATTGACGCTAAACTCTGTCCTGCGGGTTCAAGAAAATCGTTTGATGCTTCGCTTTCAACAGTGGACGGTAAAAAATTTGAAGCAGATAATCATGTTCCTGTTGACGAGCTTGTTGAAAGGCTGAAAAATGCTGAATTTGTTGTAGCTAATATTAAAAAAAGCGTGAGAAAGAAAACGCCTCAGGCGCCGTTTACAACATCAACACTTCAGCAGGACGCTTCAAAAAGACTGGGCTTTCAGACTACAAGAACAATGAGAACCGCTCAGGAGCTTTATGAGGGCGTTGATATTAAGGGACAGGGACTTGTAGGACTTATAACCTATATGAGAACAGACAGCATGAGAATTTCAGATGAGGCAAGGGCAAACGCACATAAGTTTATAGAGGAAAAATTCGGAAAAGATTATATTCCTGCACAGCCTAAGGAATTCAAAACCAAAGGCAATGCACAAGATGCACACGAGGCAATAAGACCTACAATTCCGTCGCTTACGCCTGAACAGGTAAAGCAAAGCGGTGTAACCAATGATCAGTACAGACTGTATAAACTGATCTGGGAGCGTTTTATTGCAAGTCAGATGGAAAACTGCCTTTTGAATACAGTTGCCGTTGATATTGACGCTGACGGATGTATTTTTAAGGCTTCCGGGCATACCGTTAAATTTGACGGATTTACGGTAATTTATGATGATACGTCTAAGGATGACGCAAAGAAAATTCTGCCTGAGCTTTCAAAGGGCGATAAGCTGAATGTGAAATCGCTTGAGGGTAATCAGCATTTTACACAGCCTCCTGCAAGGTATACTGAGGGAACTTTGGTAAAGGCTTTTGAAGAAAACGGCATAGGACGTCCTTCGACCTACGCTTCGACTATTAAGACCATTCTTGACAGAAATTATGTTGAGCGTGAGGGAAAGCAGATCAAGCCTACTGTTCTGGGTGAGGTAACAACAAACCTTATGCTTGAACATTTCAACAGAATAGTAGATTTGAAATTCACAGCCAGAATGGAAAACGACCTTGACGACGTTGAAGAGGGTAAAAGAGAATGGACAAAGACGTTAGATAGGTTCTATAAGGATTTTGACAAATCTCTTACTGCTGCGGAAGAGGTAATGGAAGGAAAAAGGGTCAAAATTCCAGACGAGCAAACGGACCAAGTATGCGATGTATGCGGGAAGCCGATGGTAATAAAGATCGGCAGGTTCGGAAAATTTTTAGCCTGCTCGGGATTCCCCGAGTGCACAAATACAAAGAAGATAGTTATAGAAACAGATGGAGTATGCCCATACTGCGGTAAAAAGGTTCTTGAGAAAAAGTCAAAACGGGGCAAAAAGTATTTCGGCTGTGAGAGAAACCCCGAATGTGAGTTTATGACTTGGGATATTCCTACTGCTGAAAAATGTCCTGACTGCGGTTCTACTTTATTTCAAAAGGGCGGAAAGAAAGGCAAACTTATCTGCCACAAGCCAGACTGCGGCTATGAAAAGGACTTGTCAAATGAATAAAGAGGTAACAGTTATCGGTGCAGGTCTTGCAGGTGTTGAAGCAGCTTATACTCTTGCTGAGGGCGGAGTAAATGTCAGGCTTTATGAAATGAAACCGAAAAAGTTTTCTCCTGCACACAAATATAACGGTTATGCTGAGCTTGTATGCTCAAATTCTTTAAAGGCGGACAGAGTTGAGTCTGCAGCCGGTATGCTTAAAGAGGAAATGCGTATACTGGGTTCTTTGACTATGGAATCTGCAAGTGAGAACAGAGTTTCGGCAGGAGGAGCATTAGCCGTTGACCGAGAGAAATTTTCAGATTTTATAACAGAGCGGATAAATTCGCATCCTAATATCAACGTCATAAATGAAGAGGTTTGTGATATTCCTCTTGATAAGAATGTAATAATTGCCACAGGTCCGCTGACGTCAGACGGTTTGGCTGAGTCAATTAAAAGGCTCTGCGGAGGCTGTTTATACTTTCACGATGCGGCGGCGCCTATCGTAACTTATGAAAGTCTTGATAAGGGAAAGGTGTTTTTCGCTTCTAGATACGGAAAGGGCGAGGCAGATTATATAAACTGCCCTATGGATCGTGAGGAGTATACAGCTTTTTACAATGAGCTTATTCAAGCCGAATCTGTAGAACTTAAAGATTTTGAAAAGGAAAGCATAGGAGATAACAAGCCTAAAGGAAAGGATAAGTTCAAAGTTTACGAGGGGTGTATGCCTATTGAGGTTCTGGCAGGCAGAGGGGAGGACGCTATGCGTTTTGGTCCTCTGAAGCCTGTGGGACTTACTGATCCCCATACGGGAAAACGGCCGTATGCAGTTGTTCAGCTCAGAGCTGAAAACCGTGAAGGAACTCTTTATAATATGGTTGGTTTTCAGACTAATTTAAAATTCGGCGAACAGAAAAGGGTCTTCTCGCTTATACCGGGTCTGGGAAATGCAGAGTTTATGAGATACGGTGTAATGCACAGAAATACTTTTATTAATTCACCTAAGCTGCTTAATGAGCATTTTAATATGCGTGAACACAGTAATATATTCTTTGCTGGTCAGATAACAGGCGTTGAGGGGTATATTGAGTCTGCCGCAAGCGGAATTTTAGCTGGAATAAATATGCTAAGACGGCTTGAGGGTAAGGATATGATGTCTCTGCCAAGGGAATCTATGCTTGGCGCTTTATCAAAATACATAAGTGATGAAAATGTTGTGAATTTTCAACCTATGGGTGCTAATATGGGTATACTTCCGCCGCTTGAAGAGAAAATCAGAGACAAAAAAGAAAGATATAAGCAGATTGCATTAAGAGGACTTAATAAATTGAAAAGTATATTGTAACAAAATTATTAAAAAGGTCGGGGGGAAAAATGCTCTTTGTGGAGCAAGTTTGATTATGAGAATAATTATTGACGCTTTTGGAGGAGACAATGCTCCGCTTGAGGTTATAAAAGGAAGTATTAAAGCAAAATCTGATTTCGACGCTGAAATATGCTTAGTTGGCGATAAAGATAAAATAAAAAAATGCGCTGTTGAAAATTCACTTGATATAACTTCTCTTGAAATCAGGCACGCAGATGGTATAATTGACATATGCGAAGAACCTACTGAAATCATTAAATCAAAGGCTGACTGTTCTATGGCAGTTGGATTGAAAATGCTTGCAGATGGTGAGGGAGATGTTTTTGTTTCTGCCGGTTCAACAGGAGCTCTTGTTGTAGGAGCAACCTTTATTGTCAAGAGAATAAAGGGAATAAAAAGAGCGGCGCTTGCTACAATATTGCCTACCAAAGCAGACCCTGTTATGCTTTTGGACGCCGGTGCAAATTCAGACTGCAGACCTGAAATGCTTGTTCAGTTTGCTTTGATGGGAAGTATTTATATGAACAAAATAATGTCTGTTGAAAATCCTAAGGTTATGCTTGCAAATATCGGCGAGGAATCTTCAAAGGGCAGAGAACTTGAAATGGAAACCTACAAGCTGCTTGAAACTGCTCCTTTGAACTTTTGCGGAAATGTTGAGGCAAGGGATATTCCGAACGGAGTTAGTGATGTTGTTGTAACCGACGGATATACAGGGAATATGCTGCTCAAGCTGTATGAGGGATTAGGAAAATTTTTCTCAGGGGCGCTTAAAGAAATGCTTTTAGATGATTTGAAGTCAAAAATCGCAGCGCTTTTGCTTTTAAAAAAGGTTAAACAATTCCGAAAGAAGATGGATTATTCAGAGTATGGTGGAGCGCCTCTTTTGGGAACGGCAAAGCCTGTTATAAAAGCACATGGCAGTTCAAATGCGAAAGCGTTTTACAATGCTATAAGACAAGCATACAAATTCACTGAAGAAGATGTTATAGGAGAGGTCAGCGAAAGTCTTGCGAAAATGAAAAAATAAAGGAGAATAAAGCTGGGTTAGCGTCAGAAAAAATTAGGAATAGGATAAGTGTGAGGAAACGTTATGAAAGGTCAGTATAATAATATAGAAAAGAATTTAGAAAACAGGCTTAATGAGTTTGAAAAGGTTATCGGATATAAGTTTAACAACCAAAGGCTTTTATATGAAGCACTTTCACATTCTTCATATGCAAATGAGATGAAAAGGCACGGTAAAAACAACGAGCGTTTGGAGTTTTTAGGTGATTCTGTTTTATCTATTGTCGTATCCGATTATTTATACAGACATTTTAAGCATTTGCCGGAGGGTGAACTTACCAGAGTAAGGGCGTCTTTAGTTTGTGAAAAAGCACTTTTTGAGTTTGCAGATCAGATAAGATTAAGTGATTTTATACTGCTGGGCAAAGGCGAAAAGAGAAGTCATGGAAATGAACGGCCGTCAATTGTTTCAGACGCTTTTGAGGCTTTGATTGCGGCAATTTATTTAGACGGCGGATTGGAAGCTGCAAAAAAGCATATTATGAGGTTTATGCCTGATGATATTATTACAGAGAAAAAAGAAAGCAATGATGACTATAAATCAATGCTTCAGGAAATTATACAGCGAAATCCTGAGGAAAGCGTCGAGTATCGTTTAGTTGCCGAAAGCGGTCCGGATCACGATAAGAAGTTTACTGTCAGGGTAATGCTTAATTCAAATGTGATAGGCGAGGGTACCGGAAGAAGCAAGAAAAGCGCTGAACAGACAGCGGCAAAAGAGGCTTTGGAGCTTATGGGATATGGCAAAATGTAATATATCTTTTTTCATTCCCCATATGGGGTGTCCTCATAAATGCAGTTTCTGCAATCAGACTTCAATTACAGGTCAGTCGGATATTCCACACACTGAGGATATTCAAAAAACACTAAGCAAGGCAATGACGGATATTTCTGTATCAGACAGAGCTGAAACTGAAATTGCATTTTTCGGGGGAAGTTTTACTGCGATAAACCGTGAATATATGTATGAACTTCTGTCGTCTGCACAGCCGTTTATAGGCAAGGGCAAATTCAGCGGGATAAGAATTTCTACAAGACCCGATTATATCGACAGGGATATTCTAACTCTTTTAAAGGATAACCACGTTACTACAATTGAGTTGGGCTGTCAGTCTATGAGCGATACGGTTTTGACGGCTAACGAGCGTGGTCATTCAAGACAGGACGTTATAAATTCAGCAAGATTGATAAAAGAGTACGGCTTCAGGCTGGGATTACAGATGATGGTAGGACTTTATAAATCCACCCCTGAAATTGATTTGTATACGGCTCAAGAGATAGTGAAGCTGTCTCCTGATGAAGCAAGGATTTATCCGGTTGTAATTATGGAACACACCCGTCTTGGAGATATGTTCAAAAGCGGTGAATATGTTCCCTTTAGCTTTGAATGTGCAGTTGAGTTATCGGCACGGATTTTATCGTTGTTTGAGAAAAACGGGATAACAGTCATAAAGCTAGGACTTCACGCAAGCGAGGTTGTTGAAAAGGATTGCATAGGCGGTTTTTATCACCCTGCGTTCAGAGAATTATGCGAAAGCGAGCTTTATAAAAATGAGATTTTAAAACTGCTTGAATGTGAATGCAGAAAAGCAGAAAAAGCAATTATAAGCGTAAGACCCGAGCTTGTAAGTAAAATAATAGGGCAAAAAAAGTCTAACATAGAGTTTTTTAAAAGCATTGGAATAGAAATTAAAGTTATACAGGATAATAAGCAAAAGGAAAAAATCAGGTTAATAAAAACTGAGTAGGGATATATAAGATTCAGAAAGGCGCATTATATATGTATTTAAAATCACTTGAGATGCACGGATTTAAGTCTTTTCCGGATAAAATCGTGCTTGATTTCAATAAGGGCTTAACAGGAGTTGTTGGTCCTAATGGTAGCGGAAAATCCAATATCGGCGACGCTGTACGCTGGGTTCTTGGAGAGCAGTCTTCAAAAAGCCTGAGAGGCGGAAAGATGGAGGACGTCATCTTTGCAGGAACTCAGATGAGAAAATCGGTTGGATTTGCGTCAGTTACCTTGAATATAGACAATACAGACAGATCGCTTGATATAGAAAACGATCTTGTTTCTGTTACGAGAAAGCTGTACCGAAACGGCGACAGCGAATACATATTAAACGGCGATCAGGTAAGACTCAAAGATATTCTTGAGCTTTTTATGGACACAGGTCTCGGCAGAGACGGATATTCAATTATAGGTCAGGGAAGAATAGCTGATATAGTATCAGGAAAATCTAGTGAACGCCGTGAGATATTTGAAGAAGCGGCAGGAATATCTAAGTTCAGGTATAAAAAGGCAGAGGCTGAAAGGAAATTGGCAGCGTCTGAGGATAACATACTGAGGCTCACAGATATTTTAGGAGAACTTGAAGGACGTGTCGGGCCGTTAAAAAGCCAGTCTGAAAAGGCAAAGAAGTATCTTGTGCTGAGAGATGAGAGAAAGGTGCTGGAGGTCTCTTTGTGGGTATCTAAGCTCGATGAGATAACAACTACTCTGTCAGGTTTAGAGGAAAAAATTCTTTCATGCACTGCTGAATATGAAGCTCTTACCCGTGAGCTCGACGAAATAGATGAAACTATTGATGAGAACAATTTAAAACGTGCTAAATGTAATGAGCGCATTGATGAGTTAAGGGAGCTTATTCATAACACTGAGCTTGAGAGCAGTGAAGCTAACTCTAAAATTGCCGTTTTGGAAAACGACATTGAACATATCAATAAGTCAATAAAGAGCATAGAAGAGCAGATATTAAAAACTCAGAGCAACGATAGTGAATTCAAAGAGCAAATCAATCAAAAAGAAGCAGAGCTAACAAAAATTGCAGAGAAGAAGTCATCTGTCAGCAGGGAAATAGAAGCAACTGAAGCAGAGCTCTCGGGGCTTACAGTAAAGTCTGATGAAATTGACAAAAGTATAAGCGACAAGGGCAGTGAGATAAATGCTCTTTATATAAAGAAGTCGGAGCTTGCATTTACTGTAGAAAGCAGTTTGTCAGCTATTGATGATAATAAAAAACTGATTGAAGAGGGAAAAGCCTATATTGAAAACGCAGAAAAGCTGATTGCAGAAAACAATGAAGAAAAGAAAGAGATACAAAAGGCAATTGGAGAAGCTGAAGAAAAAATTTCAGAGTTTAACAATAGAATAGCAGGCATTACAAAGTTAAACGAGTCAAAAACAAAAGCTTTGAATGAAGCAAGAGAAAGCTATACAAAAAAAGAAATAAGGCTCAGAGAGCTAAGAGGAAAAGTAAATCTTTTAAATGACCTTGAAAATTCTATGGAGGGCTTTGCAAACTCTGTAAAGCAGATAATTAAGGCTAAAAAGCACGGACAGATCAAGGGCATATTTGGTTCGGTCGCACAGCTTATAACAGTTGAGGGGCGGTATTCTACTGCTATTGAAACGGCACTCGGCGGAGCTATGCAGTATATAATAGTTGATAATGATGATACTGCAAAGCGTTCTATAAGGCACTTAAAGGAGACGCGTTCGGGCAGAGCTACTTTTTTGCCCATAACGTCAGTCAAGCCAAGAGAGTTCAAAGAAAGCGGATTTGAAAGCTGCGAGGGATTTGTTGCAATTGCAAGCGATCTTGTTTCTGCTGATGACAGGTTTTCGGGCATAATACAATCGCTTCTCGGAAGAATTGTTATTGCTGAGGATATTGATCTTGCTGCTTTGATAGCTAAAAAGTATGGTTACAGATTTAAAATATGCACTCTTGACGGACAGGTCATCAATGCCGGAGGTTCGTTCACCGGAGGAAGCGTTTCACGTTCAACGGGAATACTGACAAGAAAAAATGAGATTGAAGAGATCAAGATAGAAATATCGGCTCTGGAGAATGAAACGGCAGAACTTTCGCAAAAATTTGAAAGTCTGAAGCAAGAGGTAAACAAGCTGAGACTTGATATTGAAGGTGAAAAAGAGCTTTTATCAGAGCATATAACCGATAAGGTTCGCTTTGAGGGAGAGCTGAACCGCTTAAAGGATCTGGGTATCAGCTATGATGATAAATTAAGCGATGCTGAAAATCAGATTGAAGCGCTAAAGATGAAAATAACGTCTTCTCAGGAAAGCTATGAAAACGCTAAAAGCGAGCTTGAGACTGTTAATATTCAGATAGCTGAAAAAGAAAAGAATTTAGATGAAACGCAGTCGAAAATCCAGAGCTTTAAAGAGGGCAGACAGGCACTATCTGAAAGGCTGTCGGAGCAGAAAATCAATATTATTGAGCTTGAACGTGATGAGCAGGCAGTTATGCTTTCTATTGAGCAGTTGAAGGAAGCCGCAAGAAATGCCGGCGATGTAAAGACAAGGCTTGATTTACAGATACTTGAAAGCAAAGTGCAGATCGAGGAAAAGAAAAAGTCAATCGACAATATAAGAAACGGTATTACAGATTCTAAGGATATAATAGACAGGTATAATACTGAAATAAGAAAAGAGCAGTCAGCTTATCAGGAATATGACGCAAAAAGCGCTAAGCAGAGAGCTTATCAGAAAATAAAGATAGATGAGCGTGAAAACATATCACGTGAGCTTGAAAGAGGTTCTGAGAAAAAGGTTACTTACCAAACAGAGTTTGATAAAATCATTTCACAACTTTATGAGGAATATGAACTTACACGAAGCGAGGCAGTTGCTGAGGCTAAGCCTGTTGATGACAAAACAGAGGCAAATAAGGAGCTTAATTCTATAAAGAACAGAATGAAGGCTTTGGGTTCAGTTAATCTTGATGCTATAGACGAATATACTGAGGTTTCAAAGCGGTATGAGTTTATGAAGGCTCAGCTTGGAGATGTTGTTAAGTCTAAAAACGAGCTTGAAAAGCTGATTGACGAGTTAACTGAAAATATGAAGGTTATTTTCTCAGAAAGCTTTAATAAAATTAATGATAATTTCAAGAGGATATTCGTAGAACTTTTTGGAGGCGGAGCGGCAGAGCTGGTTTTATCTGATCCTGAAAACATACTTGAATCGGGAATTGAAATTAAGGTAGCACCTCCGGGAAAGGTTATCAAAAACCTTATGAGTTTATCGGGCGGAGAACAGGCGTTTGTCGCAATTGCAATTTACTTTTCGATACTTAAAATAAAGCCGTCGCCGTTTTGCATTCTTGATGAGATCGAAGCGGCACTTGATGATGTAAATGTTACGAAATACGCACAGTATCTGAGAAACTTCACGGATAAAACTCAATTTATACTTATCACTCACAGGCGTGGAACAATGGAAGAATGCGATATTCTTTACGGTGTTACTATGCAGGAAAAGGGAGTTTCTAAGCTGCTAAAAATGGAAGTAGGTCAGCAATTAGAAATCGAATAATATCAAATGTACAGGTGAATTTACTATGGGTTTATTTAAAAAACTGAAATCGGGATTATCTAAAACTAACAATGCGTTTTTGGGAAAAATAAATGCAATGCTCGGAGTGTTTACAAAAATAGATGAAGAGCTTTTTGAAGAGCTTGAGGAAACGCTGATTATGTGCGACATTGGTGTAAACACTTCAATGAGAATATGCGACGAGCTCAGAGAACGTGTTAAAACGCAGGGCATAACCGATCCTGCAATGATAAAGGATTTGCTGAAAGAAGTTATTTCTGATATGCTGGGTGAGGAAAAAGAGCTTGACCTTTCTACAAAGCCGTCTGTTATACTGGTTATCGGAGTAAACGGAGTAGGAAAGACCACAACGATAGGAAAGCTTGCAAATCAACTTAGAAACGACGGCAAAAAGGTTCTTGTTGCCGCAGCAGATACATTCCGTGCTGCCGCTATTGAACAGCTTGAGGTATGGACGCAAAGAGCGGGCGTGCCGATCATAAAACAAAAGGAAGGCTCGGATCCTGCCGCAGTGGTTTTCGACGCTTTGACTGCCGCAAAAGCACGTTCGGTTGATGTGGTCATATGCGATACGGCAGGAAGACTTCACAACAAGAAAAATCTTATGGATGAGCTAAAAAAGATTTCAAGAATAGTTCACGAACAGGCAGACGGGTGTTCTCTGGAGGTTCTTCTCACATTAGACGCAACTACCGGACAGAATGCTGTTAATCAGGCAAAGCAGTTTAACGAAGTCGCTGACATTACGGGAATTATTCTTACAAAGCTGGACGGAACTGCTAAGGGCGGAATAATTATTTCCATAACTGAGGATTTAAAAATACCGGTAAAGCTGGTAACTGTAGGCGAGGGAATAGATGATATTGAACCGTTTAATTCACGGGAGTTTGTTGACGCCTTATTTGAATAAAGGAGAATTATTATGAGTTTATTATTTGTAGAATACCCTAAATGCACTACTTGTAAAAGAGCAAAGGCATTTTTAGATGCTAAGGGTGCAGAATATACAGACCGACATATCAAAGAGGAAAACCCAACCTTTGATGAGCTTAAGGAGTGGTATGATAAATCTGGTCTTGATTTAAAAAGGTTTTTCAACACAAGCGGGATTCTTTATCGTGAAATGGGTTTAAAGGATAAGCTTGATGATATGTCAGACGACGAAAAGTTAAAGCTATTATCGAGTGATGGTATGCTTGTTAAAAGACCGTTACTTATAGGCGATGATTTTGTATTTGTAGGCTTTAAGGAAAATCAGTGGGAGGAAAAAGTTAAGTAATGAAACTTATTCTTGCGACAAATAATAAGGGTAAGGTAAAGGAGTTCAAAGAGATTTTATCGCCTTTGGGTTTTGATGTCGTTTCCCAGTCGGAGGCAGGGATAGATATTGAGGTTGAGGAAACAGGAACTGACTTTGCCGAAAATGCTGTTTTGAAAGCAAAGGCAGTTTATGATATTTCTAAAACTTATGTAATAGCAGACGACAGCGGACTTGAAGTTGACGCACTTGATAAAAAGCCGGGAATATATTCGGCTCGGTATGAGGGGTTAAAAACTCCCCATGAGAGAAATATGAGAATATTAGAGCAGCTTGATGGAGTTGATGATGAAAAGCGTACTGCAAGGTTTGTCTGCACGATTTGTCTTATCAGAGATAACGGCAAGATAGAAACCGTCAGAGGCACTTGCGAGGGCAAAATAGGTTATGATGAAAAGGGAACAAACGGTTTTGGGTATGACCCTATATTTGTTTATAAAGACAGAACTCTGGCTCAGATGAACGATAGTGAAAAAAACAGTATTTCTCACAGGGGAAATGCAATAAAAGAATTATTAAAGATTATATAGAGTTTTTTAATTGGAAAGGCAGATGTTTATATAAATGCTTAGTTCAAAGCAAAGGGCATATTTAAAAAGCATTTCTAACAAACTTAATCCGGTGTTTCAGATTGGAAAAGGCGGGCTTTCAGCAGCACAGATAAGCCAGGTAGACGATTATCTCAGAGTACACGAGATTATGAAGATCCGTGTGCTTGACAATTCTCTGTATACTGCAAAGGAAGCGGCTTTTGAAATAGCGAAGGAAATAGACGCAGATGTTGTACAGGTAATAGGCTCTATAGTCATTTTGTATAAGAGAAACGACAAAGAACCTGTTATTAAACTGCCGTAATACTTTGCGGCGGGTAGATTTAAAAGTATAAATTCCAATAAGGAATGGTAATTGATATGAAAAATATTGCTGTTTTCGGCGGAACATTCAATCCGTTTCATAATGGACATAAAAGGCTTATTTGCGAGGCTTCAAGGGCTATACATTTTGATAAAATTATAATAATTCCATCAAAGATACCTCCGCATAAAGAGGCTGAATTTTTAGCTAGTGAGCAAGACAGAATTAAAATGATAGAGATGTCGATTGCGGATAACAGCATAAGCTGTGAAGATATATGTATAAGCGATATTGAGCTAAAAAGAGAGGGAAAAAGCTATACAATTGACACTCTTAAAGAACTTAAAAAGCAGTACCCTGATAAAGAATACAGACTTAATTTTATAATGGGAAGCGATATGCTTCTTTGTTTTAAAGATTGGTATAAGTTTAGAGAGATACTCGGTATTTGCACATTGGTTTGTTTAAGCAGATGTGATAAGGATACAAGTGAGTTGAAATTATACGCAGATGAACTTATTAAGCTTGGAGGAGAGGTCATAATAGTGCCGGCAGAGCCTCTTGAAATATCCTCAACTGAAATCAGAAAGGCAATTGATGATAAGGATTTTGAAAAACTGACTTGCTATTTGGACGAAAAGGTAGTAAAATACATTCTGGAAAGGAATTTGTATATTGACGGATTTTGTTGATTTAGATTACGAGGATAAAATAAAGTATTATAAAAGCTGTTTAAAAGAAAGGCTAAGTAAAAATCGTTATCATCATTCTATATGCGTGGCAAATGAAGCTAAGGCTTTGGCAAAAAAGAATAATTATGATGAAAAAAGAGCATATATTGCAGGTCTTGTACACGACGTCTGCAAAGAGGACAGTACTAAAAAGCAGCTTGAGCTTATGTCGAGATGCAAAACTTTTATTGACGATACTGAAATGACAACAGAGGCTTTGTATCATGCTGTTGCGGGTTCTGTATTCATTGAAGAGGAGTTTAAAATTATTGATGTAGATATACAGAATGCCGTCAGGTATCACACAGTAGGCAGAGAGGGTATGTCAACGCTTGAAAAGATAGTATATCTTGCAGATTTGGTATCTGTAGACCGAACCTACGGTGATGTAAAAAAGTACAGAAAGCTCGCACAAAAGGATCTGGATATAGGAATGCTGGAGGCGTTAAAATACTCAATTAAAAGCAGAGTGAATAAAGAGTGCAAAATAGTAAAATCAACGATTTCGGCGTATAATGAGTATATAGGGAAATTAAAAAGTAAGAAGTAAAAAGGAGAAGTGTAAATGACTGTTGATGAAAAGCTGAATCTTATCATTAAAACTTTGGACGCAAAAAAAGCAGAGGATATACAGGCAATAAAAATCAGTGATCTGACTATAATTGCCGATTATTTTATAATAGCAAACGGTACTTCAACAACACAGACAAGAGCATTGGCTGACGAGGTCGAATTCAAAATGAAGCAGCAGGGAGCAGAGCCTTTGAGAATTGAGGGCGAGAGAAACGCTAACTGGATAATTATAGATTACGGTGATGTTGTTGTTCATGTTTTTTATAAGGAAACAAGAGAGCATTATAATCTTGAGCGTCTTTGGGCAGACGGGGAACATATTGACGTTTCGGGATATTTAACGCAATAATGTTTAGTGATATTAATTAAAGCTTGACAGAAAAGCTAAACGCTTTCAGACAGATAAAACTATATAAAGGATTGAAGTGGAAATGGATTACAATTTTAAAGAGATTGAAAAGAAATGGCAGGATATATGGGACGAAAACAAGACGTTTGCGGCTTCAGATGATTATTCAAAGCCCAAGTATTATGCGCTTGTTGAGTTTCCGTATCCGTCGGGACAGGGGTTACATATAGGACATCCCCGTCCGTATACGGCAATGGATATTGTTTCAAGAAAGAAAAGACTACAAGGGTATAATGTTCTTTTCCCTATGGGTTGGGATGCTTTCGGACTGCCTACAGAGAACTTTGCAATTAAAAATAAGATTCATCCGGCAGTTGTAACTGAGAAAAACATTGAAAGATTTAAGGGTCAGCTTAAAATGCTGGGTCTGTCATTTGACTGGGACAGAGAGGTGAATACTACCGACCCTGATTATTTTAAATGGACTCAGTGGATCTTTATTCAGCTTTTTAAGAAGGGTCTTGCGTATAAGAGTGAAATGGCAGTAAACTGGTGTACTTCATGCAAGGTTGTTTTGGCAAACGAAGAGGTTGTAGGAGGCGTTTGTGAGCGCTGCGGAGGAGAGGTAGTTCACAAGGTCAAGAGCCAGTGGATGCTGAAAATTACCGAATATGCTCAAAGACTAATTGACGATTTATCAGAAGTCAATTACCTTGAAAAAATAAAGACTACCCAGAAAAACTGGATAGGACGCTCTGAGGGTGCAGAGGTCGACTTTACGACATCTGAGGGCGATACACTAACTGTTTATACTACCCGTCCCGACACGCTTTTCGGTGCAACATATATGGTTATTTCGCCTGAACATCCAATTTTAAAGAAGTGGTCGCCTAAACTTAAAAATAACGACGCTATACACGATTATCAGGAGAAGTCGGCAAGAAAATCTGACTTTGAGAGAACAGAAATGGCTAAGGAAAAAACGGGAGTTAAGTTAGACGGTGTTTATGCAATTAACCCTGTCAACGGCAGAGAGATCCCTATATTTATTTCCGATTATGTATTGATGGGTTACGGAACAGGTGCAATTATGGCGGTTCCTGCACATGATACCCGTGACTATGACTTTGCAAAGGTATTTGATCTTCCTATAATTGAAGTAGTTAAGGGAGGAGATGTAACTAAAGAAGCCTTCACCGATTGTGCAACTGGAATAATGACAAACTCCGGATTTTTGGACGGGCTGTCTGTTGAAGAAGCAAAGGTGAAAATAAAAGACTGGCTTGAGGAAACAGGAAAGGGCAAAAAAAAGGTAAATTACAAGCTGCGTGACTGGGTATTCTCACGTCAGAGATATTGGGGAGAGCCTATACCTATAGTTTATTGCGACAAGTGCGGTTATGTACCTATTCCTGAAGGCGAACTGCCTTTAACTTTGCCGGAAGTTGAAAGCTATATGCCGACCGATAACGGCGAATCGCCGCTTTCAACGCTTGACAGCTTTATTAATACCACTTGTCCTCACTGCGGAGGACCTGCTAAAAGAGAAACAGATACTATGCCTCAGTGGGCAGGCTCGTCCTGGTATTTTTTAAGATACTGTGACCCTCACAATGACAAGGAGATTGCGTCTAAAGAAGCTCTTAATTATTGGATGCCTGTAGACTGGTATAACGGAGGAATGGAGCATACAACGCTTCACCTCTTATATTCGAGGTTCTGGCATAAGTTTTTGTATGATCTGGGTGCTGTTACCACCAAAGAACCGTATATGAGAAGAACTTCTCACGGTATGATTTTAGGTGAGGACGGACAAAAGATGTCTAAGTCTAGGGGGAATGTTATAAACCCTGATGATGTTGTGAATGAATACGGTGCTGATTCTCTGCGTCTTTATGAGATGTTTGTCGGCGACTTTGAAAAGACCGCTCCGTGGAGTACTAAATCAATAAAAGGCTGCAAGAGGTTTCTCGACAGAGTTTGGGCTCTTCAGGATATGCTTATTGACGGAGATGATTACCGTGAGGAATTGAAGGCGTCTTTTCACAAGACTGTTAAGAAGGTTTCTGAGGATATTGAAAACCTTAAATTCAATACTGCAATTGCGGCTCTTATGACTCTTATAAATGATATTTATACGACAAAGCAGATAAATAGAGCTGAGCTTAAAACCTTTATCATTCTGCTGAACCCGTTTGCACCTCATATTACTGAGGAAATTTATCAGAATGTCGGCTTTGGCGGTATGCTCAATGAGCAGGAGTGGCCCGAGTATGACGAGTCGCTCTGTGTTGACGATACTATCGAGATTGTCGCTCAGATCAACGGTAAGGTCAAAGCTAAGCTTGTTATAAGCGTTGATGAGAACAAGGACGATGTAATATCAAAGGTAAAATCAGAGCCTAAAATTAGTGCGGCTATAAGCGGTAAAAATATTGTAAAGGAAATATATGTTCCCGGAAAACTTGTAAATATTGTTGTTAAATAAGATAAACACTTGACTTTTGAAAAAAGTTATAGTATAATCTATTTTGTTAGGCTGATGAATTGGTGAATTTGATGGGTAAAACAGAGGTACGGGCTTGTCTGAAAGCTCTAAAAGGGTAGAAATCCTTCATTATCACTATCTGTTAAATTCTTTGCATCGGCATTAATGCCTCTGTTATTGGTGACAAAGGGAGGGAATTAACTATGGCAGAA
>CANQUM010000007.1 GCA_947627045.1 uncultured Clostridia bacterium | reverse complement strand
GACTTTTTTATCCTTTTTTGTGCCACCCGTTTTTCGAGTGCCTGATTATTATATCACACCCTTTTTCCTTTGTCAAGTGGTTTTGTTAAAAAAATTAAAAGTTTTTTAATTCATTATTTTTCAAATAAAAGGAATAAATCTCTTCGTCAACAAACTACTTAACTATATATAAAATACTTGAAATTTATAATAATTAAAAATATCTTGTTTTTTGTTGACATATGGTCAAAAGGGTTGTATAATTATATCAACCTTATCAAGAGCGGCGGAGGAAACAGGTCCTGTGAAGCCCGGCAACCTAATTCTTTTATTAAGGTGCTAAATCCTGCGGTAATAAGATCCGAAAGATGAGGAATTTAGATGATAAATTCAAGCGTTTCGGTTTTTGAAACGCTTTTTTATTTAGGAGGAATATAAATGTCAAGAAACCTTTTTACCTCTGAATCTGTAACAGAGGGACATCCTGATAAAATTTGCGATCAAATTTCAGATTCTATTTTAGACGCAATGCTTGAACAGGATCCTTATTCAAGGGTTGCCTGCGAAACAGTAACTACAACAGGAATGGTAATGTGTATGGGTGAAATAACTACCAAAGCACAGATAGATATTCCCGAAATAGTCAGACAGACTGTAAACAAAATAGGTTACAATAACGACGCTTACGGCTTCAACGGAAACACCTGTGCTGTTTTTACTGCAATAGACAAGCAGTCTCCTGACATTGCACAAGGTGTTGATAACGCCTTAGAGGGTCGTGATGAAAACCTAAACGACATCGGTGCAGGTGATCAAGGTATGATGTTTGGATATGCCTGCAATGAAACTCCAGAGCTTATGCCAATGCCGATCTCTCTGGCACATAAGCTGGCATTAAAGCTAACAGAAGTCAGAAAGAATGGAACTCTTCCCTATCTCCGTCCTGATGGGAAAACGCAGGTAACCGTTGAATATGACAGCAATAACAAGCCCTTTAGAATCGACGCTGTAGTTGTCTCATCTCAGCACGATGAAAATGTTACCCTTGAGCAAATAAGAAACGACATTATTGAATACGTTGTAAAAGCTGTTATACCGAACAAACTTCTTGACGATAAAACTCAGTATTTTGTAAATCCCACCGGCAGATTTGTTATCGGCGGACCTCACGGAGACAGCGGACTTACCGGCAGGAAAATTATAGTAGACACCTATGGCGGAATGGGACGTCATGGCGGCGGTGCATTCTCAGGAAAGGACCCCACAAAAGTTGACCGTTCGGCAGCCTATATGGCAAGATATGTTGCTAAAAATATTGTTGCCGCTGAACTTGCAGATAAATGTGAAGTTCAGCTTGCATATGCAATAGGCGTTGCGTCGCCTGTTTCGGTTATGGTAGATATTAACACATTCGGAACAAGTAATTTAAGTTCTGAAAGAATAAGCGATGCCGTAAAAAAAGTTTTCGATTTACGTCCGTCTGCTATCATTGAAACTTTAGGACTCCGCAAGCCGATTTACAAAAAACTTGCAGCATACGGTCATATGGGACGTGAGGATCTAAATGTTGCTTGGGAGAAAACCGACAAAGTCGAAGAACTTAAAAAAGCTGTTTTATTATAATACAAAAAATCAATAAAGGGTGTTATATAATGAATTTATTCTTGATTCTGGCATTTTTATTTTTTATTGGCTCTGTTTCAGGCTGGCTTCTTGAACTGCTTTTTAGGCGTTATTTTTCCAGCTCCAATCCGGAGCGAAAGTGGATAAACCCGGGGTTTTGCATTGGTCCGTATCTGCCATTGTACGGCATCGGTTTATGCGTATTATATTTATTAGCTTCTCTTAATATCTTTAGTATGACTGATCCTGTTTTTAACAAAGCTTTAATTTTCATTCTTATGGCTGTATGCATGACTGCTGTTGAATACATAGCCGGAATTATAAGTGTAAAAGTATTTAAAATTCGTTTGTGGGATTACAGTAATGAATGGGGGAATATTCAAGGAATTATCTGTCCTAAATTTTCACTGATTTGGGCATTGCTTGGTTCTGTATATTACTTTCTTATTCACCCTTATATCCTCAACTCTTTGAAATGGCTATCACAGAATCTTGCATTTTCATTTGTTATCGGACTGTTTTTCGGCATTTTTATAATTGACGCCGTAAAATCTGCCCAGCTTATTACAAAACTCAAAAGATTTGCTGATGAAAAAGATGTTATCGTTAAATATGAACACCTTAAAGAATATATTCGTAAAAAACAGGAAAAAGCAAATCAAAAGCATTACTTTTTCCGTCCGTTTCATTCTAATCAGACAATAACCGAAAATTTGAAAGAAATGTTTGAGTCTTTTGAAAAGCATAAGAAACACTAAATATAACTACCTAAAAAAAGGCTGCCTGATAATCAGGCAGCCTTTTTTATAATACTATTCTCTCATTCTCATTTGAACTCGGTCTTGTCATAAGCTCTTTTAATGCAATATCAACCTGTTTTCCCTCAAACAAAACCGAATACAGCTGTTCGGTTATAGGCATCTCGACTCCCTGAGACTTTGCAAGCGCATATGCTGTTTTTGTACAGTAATAACCCTCAACCGTTCCGACCATTCTCACAGCTTCTTCAGGAGTACGGCCTTTTCCAATTAAAATCCCCGCACGTCGGTTTCGTGAATGCATACTTGTGCAGGTAACTATCAAATCTCCTATTCCCGTGAGACCTGCAAACGTGCTGGTGCTTGCCCCTAATGACACACCCAGACGGGCAATTTCACTGATACCTCTTGTCATAAGAGCCGCTTTTGTGTTATCACCAAAGCCCATACCATCGCATATGCCTGCCGCAAGAGCAATAATATTTTTAAGCGAACCGCCTATTTCGCAGCCTATAATATCATCATTTATATAAATTCTCAATACCTGACTTGACATATTTTCCTGAATATATTTTGCCGCCTCGTGATCTTTTGAAGATGCAACAACAGTTGTAGGAATCCCTTTTGCAAGCTCCTCAGCGTGAGAAGGACCTGTAAGCACAACTACTCGGTTTTTATCAAACACCTCAGAAACTACAACGCTCATACGCTTTAGCGTTCCGTTTTCTAATCCCTTTGAAGTATTTACTATATAGGTGTTTTCGCTCATAAATGGCTTTGCTGTTTCACAGATCTCTCTGACAAATGAAGAAGGTATACCCACAACAGCTATATCCTTATCCCTGACGCAGGAAATATCAGTTGTCAGTTTTATGCTTTTGGGAATAATAGCTCCGGGCAGCTTTGCTTTAAGCTCCCCCGTTCTCTCAATAGCATCAATTTCATCTTTGAACTTCGACCACACAGTTACTTTATGTCCAAGTTTTTCGCACATAACAGCAAGCGAAAGCCCAAATCCTCCTGAACCAAGTATAACAATATCCGCCATAATAATCCTCCAAAATATATTTAGCCCTTGCTCTTGAAACTCAGCTTATTTTCTTCGTGGTTTTTAAGTCTTATTATATTCGCCTTATGTTTATATATAATCAGCACAGCCAGTAAAACAGCAAAAAGAACATTTATCCATACACCGTCATAACCCCTAAGCAGTTGAGTAATACCCGTCAGAAACGGATAGAAAGTCATAGATACTATTGACCCCAAAGAAACATATTTAGTAATTGATACAATAATAATAAATACAGCTAAACATATGAGAGTTGTAACTGGGTCAACTGCAAGCATTGTAGTGCAGGCAGTCAGAACGCCTTTTCCTCCCTTAAACCCATAGTATAACGGAAAAATATGACCAAGCACTACACATACTCCCGCAACATATCCTATAAACAAACTGTCGCCAAAAAACTGAACACTTAAAATGTCAGTTACAATAAAACGTGCTAAGACTACCGCAATTACGCCCTTGAAAAGGTCGCATAAAAGAGTTATCAAAGCAGGTACTTTTCCGTAAACTCTCAATACATTGGTCAGACCCGCACTTTTACTGCCGTACTTTCTTATATCATCATGCTTTAGCAGTCTGCACACTATCAGTGCAGAATTAAAACTGCCGAAAAGATACGAAGCTATTGCAGTAACAGCAATACATAAAAATTTAATCATAAAATTCTCCCTGTTATTTTGTGTCGTTTGCTCCTCTTTCCCTGATTATAAATCTCACAGGCGTTCCCTCCAGACCAAAGGTTTCGCGTATCTGATTTTCCAGATACCTCTGATATGAAAAATGAAACAGCTCCGCTTTATTTACAAAAGTAACAAATGTCGGCGGTTTTGTTGTCGGCTGAGTCATATAGTATATTTTAAGCCGTTTGCCCTTATCAGACGGCGGCTGAACCCTGTTTGTCGCATAAGCTAAAACGTCGTTAAGCTTTCCTGTTGAGATTCTTATGGAATTTTTCTCGGCTGCCTGCTTAATAATATCGAATAACTTATCCAGTCTTTGACCTGTCTTTGCAGAAATAAACACAAATGGGACATAAGACATAAAACTGAAATCGTTCTTCAGCTTATTTGTGTATTCAGACATAGTATTTGTGTCCTTCTCAACAGCATCCCACTTGTTTACAGCAACAACGCAAGCCTTGCCCTGTTCATGTGCATAGCCCGCAACCTTTGAATCCTGCTCGGTAAAGCCTACAGTCGCATCTATTACAATTACTGCAACATCTGCTCTGTCAACCGCCATATACGCCCTGAGAACACTGTATTTCTCTATGCTTTCAAGAACCTTAGACTTTCTCCTGATACCTGCTGTATCAATGAATATAAACTTTCCTTTTTCATTTTCAACTTCTATATCGGTGGCATCTCTGGTAGTACCGGCGATTTCTGATACAATAAGCCTTTCCTCGCCGCAGATCTTATTTATTATTGAAGACTTGCCTGCATTTGGCTTTCCGATGACCGCAACCTTGATAGTGTCATCATCGTCGTTTTCCTCAGTCGTATCAGGAAAATATTTTATTACCTCGTCAAGCAAATCACCCGTTCCGTGCCCGTGAACTGATGAAACAGCAATTGGATCGCCGATACCGAGATTATAAAACTCGTAAAACTCCGGCGGAGGATCGCCGATATTATCACATTTATTAACGCATAGAACAACAGGCTTCCCCGACTTCATAAGCATTTTTGCTACATCATAATCATTAGCAGTTACACCTGTTTTTATATCAGTTATGAAAATTATTACATCTGCACTTGTTATTGCCACCTCTGCCTGACGCTTCATCTGCGTAAGAATAAAATCGTCGGTTTTAGGCTCAATACCGCCTGTGTCAACAAGCATAAACTGATTGCCCAGCCATTCGCATTTAGAGTAGATTCTATCTCTTGTAACTCCCGGTGTATCCTCTACAATTGACAGCTTTTGTCCTATCAACTTGTTAAACAGTGTAGATTTTCCAACATTAGGTCTGCCGACAATCGCAGCTACAGGTAATGCCATCACTTCTGTCTCCTTTATAATCTAATTTTTCTATAACTTTAATAAAGATTCAGCAATATGTGCGTATCCCTCGTGAGTTGTTGTATAAAATAAAGGATTTTTATCCTTATCTAAAAATGCAATATCATCAAGACCAAATTCCGTTTCTTCAACCACGTATTTTTCGCTTTCATTCACTCCAGCAAAAAAGAAAGATGAAAAACCACTCAAAAAATCCCAAAAAGTTTCATCATTATAATAAATTGAATAAAGATACTTTTGTCCTTTTGGATCTGACCACGTTCCAAACCATTCATTAACCTTACACTTTTCAATAAGTCTAAGATGCTCATTTGCAAACTGAACGACCTTGTCATTCTTTATATATTTCTTACTTAAACCACTAATTTGAACGATTTCTACATATACTGTTCTCTTTTTAACCCTATTTAAAATATCTAAATACTGTTCATGAGATTTCAACTCAACTGAAACCAATTTTTTCATACTTTAATCCTCAAAGCTATACTTAACAAAGTTATATTTAACTCGTAATAATTTTCACACGAAAAAAGCAGAGAAGGAATAACTCCACCTCTGCTTTACAAAGATGTTATTAAGCGTTATCTTTCTTGATAACCTCTACACCTTTATAAAATCCGCAATTTTTACAAACTTTATGTGGAGCTGTAAGCTCGCCGCAATTAGAACACTTGCTTAATGCTGGTGCGTCTAATTTCCAAACAGCAGAACGTCTTTTATCACGTCTTGCTTTGGATACCTTTCTCTTTGGTACTGCCATTGTGGCACCTCCTCTTTGGATATTTTTAATTAAGTATTGTTGCGGCTATTAACTCTTTGAGCATTCGCAAGAAGCTTCATTTAGATTTTGTCCGCAAACGAAGCACAAGCCCTTGCAGTCTTCCTTACACAATATCTTTGAAGGCAGCTGCAACAATAAATCAGAAATAGCCAACTCATTCAAGTCAAGAACCATATTTTCGCAAACTATATGTTCGTCGTCCTCTTTCTGAGAACTACGAACGATCGTATGCTCAAAATCATAATCATATTCCCGCTCGAAATTTTTAAGACATCTGTCACAAACGTGATTCAAAACAAAACTTACATTAATTTTTAATGTTACAATTCCCGCTCTGTTTTCAATCTCACCGTTTATAGATACAGGTGTTTTGAATGAGACCGCCTTGAAACCATCAAGCTCGTCCAGCGGTATTTTATAGTTGATTTCTTTACGTTCACCAACAATATCAAACAGTTGTTTTAGTTGAATTTTCATTCTAACACCTCAAACATCACAAATTACATTATAACTATTATAATTTACATTGTCAATAGTTTTTATGTAATTTTAAAACAAACTCGTTTTTTACGGCTTACATAAATGCTTTTACTCTATCAGGCAATTCTTGAACATCAGCTGAAACAGTGAAAACTATATTAATGTCATTTGCATGAGCATTGAGTTTTTCAAACATAGCACCAAGCTCGTCATAATCCCTTCCGCCGATTTTAAGAATACCGTCTATGAAAACCTCCTGAATATCATAGTTTCCTGCAAGCATACCTGTTACAAAGCCGTAAAATGTATCGTAACTGTCAATTGCATACTCATCTGCATCAACAAGTCTCACACTATGAGGAAGATCATATGTGAGCTTCATTCCCTTTTCAATACAAACAACATTACCTGTTGCCTTATTTGAAGCCTCAGTAATTTTGTCAACTAAGATTTTCGTTTTTCCTGTTCCTTTTTTTCCTGTTATAATGCTGATCATAATAACACTCCGTTCCGCCCTTTTGGGGCATATTTATTTTAACGGACAAACCTGTCCGAAAATTGATTAAAAAATAATTATTATAATATAAAAATCATATTACTTCAGCTTTTCCTCAAGGGCTGCCTTTTGATCCTCATAGCCCGGCTTTCCTAAAAGAGCAAACATATTCTTCTTATAGCTCTCAACGCCTGGCTGATTAAAAGGATTTACTCCCAGAACATAACCCGATACAGCACAAGCCTTTTCAAAGAAATAAACCATTTCGCCGAAGTTTTCCTCATCAAGTGCGTCAACCTCAATAACTATATTAGGTACTCCGCCGTCGGTATGAGCCAAAATCGTTCCTTCAAAAGCCTTTCTGTTTACATCAGACATATTCTGATTTGTGAGAAAGTTTAAGCCGTCTAAATTTTCAGCGTCCTCCTCTAAGAACAGATCCTGCTTGGGCTTCTTTATATCAACGACCGTCTCAAACATAATCCTTGAGCCGTCCTGAATAAACTGACCTAACGAGTGCAGGTCGGTAGAGAAAGTAGCTGAAGATGGAAATATACCCTTATTGTCCTTACCCTCGCTCTCACCGAAAAGCTGCTTCCACCATTCAGCCATCATTGTAAATGCAGGCTCATATGAAACAAGCATTTCAACCGACTTGCCCTTTCTGTTCAGTATATTCCTTACTGCCGCATACTTATAGCAATCGTTATCGTCATCCTTTGAGTACTTGACCATTCCATTCTTGGCACCTGACATTATTTTATCAATATCACAGCCGGCAACCGCAATAGGTAACAAGCCAACAGCCGTTAAAACAGAAAATCTTCCCCCGACGTCGTCCGCTATTACAAATGTCTCATATCCCTCTTTGTCGGAAAGCTCCTTTAAAGTTCCCTTTTCAGCGTCAGTTGTTGCAAAAATCCTATTCTTTGCCTCTTCCTTGCCGTACTTATCCTCAACAAGCTTTTTAAAAATCCTGAAAGCAAGTGCCGGCTCTGTAGTAGTTCCTGATTTTGATATAACATTGACACAAATATCTTTTTCCTCGCATATCGATAGAATTTCCTGAAGATATGTCGGATTTATATTGTTTCCGACAAAGTAAATGTCAGGAGTATCTTTATTTAAGTTGTTATAAAACGGCGACTTCAAAAGCTCAATAGCTGCTCTTGCTCCCAAATATGAACCGCCAATTCCTATAACTATAAGAATATCCGCTTTTTCCTTTATTCTCTCCGCTGCTGCCTTTATCCTTTCAAACTCATCCTTATCATAATTTTCAGGAAGGTCAACCCAGCCTAAAAAATCATTTCCCAAACCGCTTCTATTTTCAATAGTGTTGTGTGCTTCACTTATCTGCACTTTCATTGCTTCCATTTCGTGTTCTTCAATAAAAGAACTAAGATACTTTGTGTTTAATCTTATTGCCACTTTCCAATTTCCTTTCTATTTTTAACTAATATTATTTTACTATAAAACAAGTTTTTTTTCAAGTG
This sequence comes from uncultured Clostridia bacterium, assembly GCA_947627045.1. Lineage (GTDB taxonomy): Bacteria > Bacillota > Clostridia > Oscillospirales > Ruminococcaceae > UMGS1601. Next base: position 73,125 of record CANQUM010000007.1, on the reverse strand, counting down.
CTCTTTTTGCAACTTTATGTAACAATTATGTTTTTGTGCAACTATTACAATTTTTATCTAATTTCTTAGTAAACTTAACAAAAGTTTGCCAAACGCACTTACTAAATCTATACGTTCTACTCCACTCTTTGTATATATATTGCGTTTTAATAATTCCTTAGTACCCATACGGTATACCAGCTCTCCTATTTTTGTCTTTTCAGCAACCGGTGCCTCCAGCTTGTTCACCCTGTCGTATGTAACGCTTATTTTACCTGCTGTTCCCCTTTTAATAACGACGCTTGCAGTTCCGTCAACATAGGTATCGGTCTTTAACTCAAAACCGTGTGTTACATTAATAGGCTCAACTGCGTCTTTTGGAATTTCAGGTGCATACAAATCATAACCCTCAAATCCGTAATCAAGTAATTTTCTCGCATCAATTGCCCTGCTGTCGCTATCTTTAGTTTTAATTGCAACAGCTATCAGACTCAGCTTATTCCTTGATGCCGACGCGGCAATACAGTTTCCTGCCTTATCTGAAGCACATGCTTTAAGTCCGCTTATACCTTTATAACCTTTCACAAGTGTATTCAGATTGACCAGCTCTGCTTTTCCCCCTCTTACACTGTCCATCCAAGTTGTAAAATAGCTTTTCAGACTTTTAAACTTAACAAGCTCAGATGATAAAATTGCAATATCCTTAGCAGTGGAAATATTAGAAGTGCTTATACCCGTACAGTCAACAAACTCTGTATTTTTCATTCCCAGCGATTTGGCACGGTTGTTCATTGCTTTCACAAATGCCGCCTCGCTTCCTGATATACCCTCTGCTAAAACAACGCTCGCGTCGTTTGCATTTCCAATAGTAATTGATTTCAAAAGCTCCCTTATGCTCACCTTCTCACCTACATCAAGCCATATCTGCGAGCCTTTTCTGGAATTTGCCTCAGCAGATGTTATGAACTTTCTGTCAAGTGTGAATTCCTTATCAGTTTTTAGCTTTTCAGCCGTCAGAAGTATTGTCATAAGCTTCGTTAGATATGAAACAGGAACTCTTTCATTTGCTTTTTTACCGAATATTACAGTCTTTGTTAACGCTTCATACAGCACTGCATTTTCTGCCGTAACTGATACTTCCGATTTTTTATGTTCCTTTGCAGAATTCAACGCCGCAGCGACGGCTTCTTCTGACCTTGCACCGTCAGCAAATGCCTTTGTGAAAAATAACGACATCGTTATTATGCAAAGCACTAGAGCGAATATATTTTTTACTATTTTCATATGAATACTCCCCTTTGATCTATAACTTTATTTAACTTATTCTTTAATTAATTTTATGCTAAAGACAAGGGTTTATGCCCGGCGAGCCGCCGGTGGCTCTCTGTCTTTGATGAGTTTGTAGAATGTGTTTAAATTGTATAACGGCAGGCTAGTACCTAGAGAAGCCATAGGCAAGAAGCAAGACCGGCGAGCCGTCGGTGGCTTTCTGCCTTTATAAGTCTGTAAAATGTGATTAAATTGTAATCAATTAATAATTGATAATGGATAATGGATAATTGCAAGAGACAAGAAAAGCGTCCAAGTCATTTTATTGACCTGAACGCTTTTGCTGTTTATTTTGTTTTTTTCTTAACAACCTTTGACCATTTTCCTGTGTAGGTTTTATTTCCTATCTTTTGATATGCTCTGACCTTGATATAATACTTCTTTCCTGATTTCAGCCTTTTAAGAATTATCTTATTTTTCTTAATATTCTTTTTAGTCTTTGCATTTTTCATACCTTTCTTCAAAGAATATTTTACTTCATATTTTACTCCGTTTATTTTTTTCCAAGATACTTTTAGTTGTTTTTTCTTTACTGATTTAACCTTTACTTTTTTAACTTTTGATGGTTTCTTAACATTTTTTTTGGGAGGTGTTTGAACCAAATCCATTTTCTTTTCATACCGCTTTATATCAATATATTTTAAATCAAGCACTCTATCTTCTTCACTATATTCTCTTTCAAATCCCGGCGTCTGGACTGGCAAATACTTTATTTTCAGATTAGCTTTTATTGCTTTGAGATTTACATTACTTATATCAGATTTTTTCATAATAATGTAGTCAATTTCATAATTAACTGCATCTGTAGAAACTATGCCCTCCTTAGTAACACTGTAATCAATACATAATGTATCTTGATCCTTTGTAATACTCTCATTTACATAATCTTCTGCTGTTCCCGTTACATTATTGGCAAAAACCACCAAAAGAATATTATTATCAAAATATGACTTTGTCTTTCCATTTGCCAAGCCAAGCTGGTCTAAAATCAAATAATCATCATAACTATCAATAACAAAATAAAAATAATAAATTCCATCTAAACCTTTAGGTGTTATTTTATTGGTATTAAAGGTCTGAGTCATACTGCTGTTATAGGAAACGTTTTCAACGGCACTAGTAACCAATGCAGAAGGAACGATAGACAATGTTATAAAAGCTAACGCTAAAAGACTGTTAATTACTTTTTTCATAAGATCTCCTCCTTAATTTATTTTAATATTTCTCGAATATTTTTATGTGGTTTTATTATATCATATTATAATAAATATGTCAAAAAAGCTGCATTAGTCTGCCGGTTCGCTTCAAAAGAAAACGGTACAGCAAAAGCCGTACCGCATTGTTATTAAGTATTAAATTCAGTTTTTGACTATTTAACTATAAATTTATCGATCTGTGAGAATAAAGCCTCTGCATTCTCAGTGTGAGCAACAAGCTCAATAGCATTTGTTAAATCAAGACTGAAAATACCCATGATCGACTTTGCGTCAACTGCATATCTTCCCGAGATCAAATCCACATCATAGTCACACAACGATACTGCACTTACAAATTCCTTTACATCAGAAATTGACTGCAATAAAACCTTTGCTTTTGTCATAATAAATTCCTCCCTAAAAAATGTTTTATTGTTGAAAACCCTTAGGAATTCAGAGAATTATTTCTCATTAATTCTCTAACTAAAATATAACATATTATTTTTAATTGTCAAGGGGTAATTGAAAAAAATAAGTAAATATATTATAATGTTCAAGTAAAATAAAATGCAAAAATTAAATTTGTAGATTATGCACAATAAATATACTATTATATTGTACAATGTGCATATTTATTTAATTAGTTTTAATGGAGAAAAACAAATGAAAATATATTTTTACACTCTCGGCTGTAAGGTAAATCATTACGAAACCGAGTCAGTTAAGGAAAGTCTTATAAATTCAGGTTACAGCTGTACTAATTCTATTGCTGACGCCGACGCTGCGATTGTAAACTCCTGCACTGTAACAGGACAGGCTAATTTGAAATGCAGACAGGTGCTTCACAAAATAAGAAAACAGAATCGAAACTGCATACTTATTCTCACAGGCTGTTTTCCTCAGGCTTTTGAAGACGAAGTTAAAAATCTTGACATATGTGATATTATATGCGGTTCTGCAAACAAAATGGATATTCCTAAAATGCTTGATGAATATTTGTCATATGATAATACAGACAATTGCGGAAAAAGAAAACAGATAATCAGAATTGAGAAACACGAAAAAAATGAAAATATAGAAAATATGAACATCAGCGGTTATGATGACAAAACAAGGGCAAATGTTAAAATTCAGGACGGCTGCGATCAATATTGTTCATACTGCATTATACCATATGCAAGAGGACATATTCGTTCAAAGAGCTTAAATGAATTAAAAAAAGAAATAGCTGAGCTTTCAAAAAACGGACACAAGGAAATTATACTGGTTGGCATAAATCTATGCTGTTACGGAAAGGATTTTGACGACGGCAGGAGCATAAGACTTATAGACGCAATAGAAACTGCCTGTTCGGTTGACGGAATTGAACGTGTTCGGCTCGGTTCAATAGAACCTGAAATGATTTCTGACGAGGATATAGAAAGAATGTCAAAGCTTGACAAGTTATGTCCGCAGTTTCATCTGTCGCTTCAAAGCGGCTGTGATAAAACCCTAAAAGAAATGAATCGCAAATACACTTCAATTGAATACGAAACGCTGTGTAATAAACTGAGAAAAGCCTTTCCAGACTGTGCAATTACTACAGATATTATGGTAGGCTTTCCGGGAGAGAGCGATGAGGATTTTGAAAAGTCGATCAGCTTTGTAAGAAAAACAAAATTTGCCAAAGCACATATATTTCCTTATTCTATCAGAGAAGGTACATCTGCGGCAAAACGCTCTGACCAGATTGACAAGCACACAAAAGAATGCCGTGCAAAGTCAATGGAAGCTGTATGTAAAAAATCATCATATGAATTTCTTAAAGCTCAAGTAGGAAAAATCTGTCCTGTGTTATTTGAAAAGGAAAAGTCTACTGAATACTTTGAGGGACATACGCCGAATTTCACAATTGTAAAAATTCCGAGAAATAATCTTAAAACACCACAAAACAGTTTGCGAAAAAGGATTTTATATGTTAAAATAGAAAAAGCTGAAGAAAACTTTTGCATCGGCAGTTTTGCTGACGATTTAACTCTAACAGAATCTATATAAAATTAATAAGGAGTTGTAACTATGCCAGTTTATCGAATTTATGTTGAAAAGAAGCCAAGCTATGCCTCACAGGCTGAAACTCTTCTCAGCGGAATCAAATCAGTTTTGAAAATTCCCGAACTTACGGGAATAAGAGTTGTCAACCGATATGACGTAGAAGGTCTGTCGGAAGATGATTTCAAAAAATGTATTCCCGTTGTATTTTCCGAGCCTGCTGTCGACGTAACTTATAATGATATACCAAAACTTCAATCCAATGAAAACATCATTGCTGCTGAATATCTTCCCGGACAGTTTGACCAAAGAGCCGATTCTTGCGCTCAATGTATTTCCCTGCTGACCGGAGGAAACCGTCCTGCTGTAAGATCAGCTACAATTTACATATTACAGGGAGATATTTCAGAAAAAGACATAAACGATGTAAGAGACTATCTGATAAACCCTGTCGAAAGCCGTGAAGCGTCCTTAAAACCCGTCGATACACTTGACATAAAATATGATATTCCGGAAAGAGTTATTACTATCGAGGGCTTTATCTATTCAAGCGATACGGAATTAAAGGCTCTTATGACTTCTTTAGGTCTTGCTATGGATTTCGATGATATAAAATTCTGTCAGGAATATTTTAAAAATACAGAAAAGAGAAATCCTACGATCACTGAAATCCGTATGATAGATACATATTGGTCGGATCATTGCCGTCATACCACATTTTCAACTATCATTGACGAGGTAGACATTAAAACTCCCTATATTGACGAAACCTACAAGGACTATTTAAAAACAAGAAATAAACTCTATGAAAACAAAACAAAAAAGCCGATCACTCTTATGGATCTTGCGGTTATCGGTGCAAAGAAACTGAGAAGCGAAGGACTGCTGAATGATCTTGACGAGAGTGAGGAAATAAATGCCTGCTCTGTTAAAATTAAAGTTGATGTCGACGGTAAAAGTGAAGACTGGCTTTTGATGTTCAAAAATGAGACTCACAACCACCCTACCGAAATAGAGCCTTTCGGAGGTGCTGCTACCTGTCTCGGAGGAGCAATAAGAGACCCTCTGTCAGGACGCTCGTATGTTTATCAGGCAATGAGAGTTACTGGAGCATCAAACCCTCTTGTTCCCTTTGATGATACTGTTGCTGGCAAACTGCCTCAAAGAAAGATAACTGTAGGTGCAGCTAACGGATATTCCTCTTACGGAAATCAAATAGGTCTTGCCACAGGACACGTCAGTGAAATATATCATCCGGGATACGTTGCAAAGAGAATGGAAATTGGTGCAGTTATCGGTGCTGCTCCTGCCGAAAACGTACGCCGTGAGCGTCCGGAGCCTAATGATCTTGTTATTCTTTTAGGCGGCAAAACCGGTCGTGATGGCTGCGGAGGCGCAACCGGCTCTTCTAAATCACACACGATGGATTCGCTTGAAACCTGTGGAGCAGAAGTTCAGAAAGGTAACGCTCCCGAGGAAAGAAAACTGCAGAGACTTTTCAGAAAACCTGAAGTTACTAAAATGATAAAGAGATGTAATGATTTCGGTGCCGGAGGAGTTTCTGTCGCTATAGGCGAGCTCACTGACGGACTAGAAATAAATCTCGACGCTGTAACTAAAAAATACGACGGTCTTGACGGTACAGAGCTTGCAATTTCAGAATCTCAGGAAAGAATGGCTGTTGTAATTGCAAAAAGCGATGTTGATAAATTCTTGTCAGAGGCAGAAAAGGAAAATCTTGAAGCTACCGTTGTCGCTCATGTAACAGACGACAGGAGTTTGAAAATGAACTGGAAGGGCAATGAAATAGTTAATCTGTCAAGGGATTTCTTGAATTCAAACGGTGCAGAAAAACACACAAAAATTACAATTTCAGAGCCTTATATACTATCAGGCGGAAATATAGATAACAGCCCTGAAAAGTGGGAGGCTATGATCTCAAATCTGAATATATGCTCTCAAAAGGGTCTTGTTGAGAGATTTGATTCAACTATAGGTGCAGGAACAATCCTTATGCCTTTCGGCGGAAAATATCAAAACACTCCAACTCAGGCAATGGCTGCTAAGATACCTGTTCTGCACGGGGAAACTACCACAGCTTCAATAATGGGCTGGGGATATGACCCGTTTCTGTCAGAAAAAAGCCCTTACCATGGCGCTATTTCTGCTGTTGTTGAATCAATAGCAAAGGTCGTTGCCGCAGGCGGAAAACATAAAAAATGCTGGCTGACTTTTCAGGAGTATTTTGAGAGAACTCAAAATGATCCTAAGCGTTGGGGAAAGCCACTTGCCGCACTTCTTGGTGCATATAAAGCTCAATGTGAGCTTGGCTGTGCATCGATCGGAGGTAAGGATTCAATGAGCGGAACATTTGAAAAGATAGATGTTCCTCCTACACTTGTATCTTTCGCAGTATCGGTTGCTGATTCTTATGATGTAACTTCTCCGGAATTTAAAGAAGTCGGATCTAAGGTTATATATCTAGCTCCTGAATATGACGAAAACGGAATTATAGACTTCCAAAGCGTTATAAATATTTTTGAAAAGGTCGAAAAGCTTATCGTTGAAGAGCAGGCATTGTCCTGCTGGGCAGTATCTTTCGGAGGAATTTCAGAGGCTGTAACAAAAATGAGCTTTGGAAATAAAATTGGATTCAAATTCACAGGTGAAGTTACATCTAAAGAACTGTTCACACCCTGTTATGGCGCCTTCGTAATAGAGCTTAAAAACAATATTGAAACCGAAGAAAGAATCATCGGTGAGACGATCGGCGAATATAAGATCTATACAAATGACTACGAGCTTGATTTGGAGTACATTCAAACACTTTGGGAAAACAAGCTGGAGCCTGTATTCCCTGCTAAAATTGACAATGACCACGGTGTTGTAGACAAATATTCTTATAAATCGGAAAACAAAATTAAACCTATTGCTCCTATTGCAAAGCCAAGAGTTCTTATTCCTGTATTTCCTGGCACAAACTGTGAATACGATACAGCAAGAGCATTTGAAAAAGCAGGAGCTCTGCCTGAGGTATTTGTTATTAAAAATTTCTCTGCCGAAGCTATTTCAGAATCGGTTGAAGAAATAGAAAAACTTATTAGACAGTCTCAGATCATTATGCTTCCCGGAGGTTTCAGCGGCGGTGATGAGCCTGACGGAAGCGGAAAATTTATCACCTCATTCTTCAGAAATCCGCGTCTTACTCAAGCAGTTCACGAGCTTTTGAAATACAGAGACGGTTTAATGCTAGGTATCTGCAACGGCTTTCAGGCGCTTATTAAGCTAGGTCTTGTTCCTTACGGAAAAATAGTAGATATGCGAGACGACTCTCCTACACTCACATTTAATACAATAGCACGCCACCAATCAAAGATGGTCAATACCAGAATTGCTTCAAACAAGTCTCCGTGGCTTTCTGAGTGCAATGTGGGAGATATTCACACTATTGCTATTTCTCACGGCGAGGGCAGGTTTGTTGCTAGTGAGGAGGAAATCGCAAGCCTCGCCGCTAACGGACAGATAGCAACTCAATATGTTGATTTTGCAAACCGTCCGACTATGAATATTCACTGCAATCCGAATACTTCAATGTCTGCAATTGAGGGCATCACCTCGCCCGACGGCAGAGTTCTCGGTAAAATGGGACACTCTGAAAGAATAGGTGAAGATGTTTCAAAGAATGTTCCCGGAAATAAAGACCAGAAAATATTTGAAAGCGGAGTTAAATATTTTACTGATTAGTTTTAGTCAAATTATAAAAACACCTTATGAAAAATTTGTTCTTCATAAGGTGTTTTTCTTATAATTTTCTCCGTCTGGAATTTCTCATCTCACGGCGTTTTAAAACATCATTTTTTATTCTTATCTCCTTTTGACTTTCACGCTCGTTTTCTACCATAATTCCAAGCTGCTTTATTCTATTTCGAAAAGTTAATGACAAAGCAATTATCCCAAGCACCGCAAAAATTAATATTACCTGAAATACTGATTCACACAGCTCATAGGTTTTCTTTTCCTCACTGAGCCTTGAAACAATACTGTCTCTTAATGTTTTCTGTGAATCGCTTATATATTTAATACATGAAACATATTCATTACTTGATATAAATTCTCTTGCCTTATTCGGCTTTGCCTCTTGTATCATTTTATTTAACGCGTTCTGTTCGGCAGCAGCAATATATTTATCCCAAGCACTGTCGATCTTTGATAAGATCTCTTTCTCACTTTTCTCAAGACCTATTGCAAGCATCATCTTTCTTGAAAGCGTCATATCTCCTGTTGCAACACTTTCTTTCATATATTCTGAATAATAATCTACATTTGATGAATCAACATATAAATAAAGCAAATTAGTTCTGCTTAGAAAGCTGGAGTGGTACTGATTTGAATACTTGATCATATCGTTAAGTTTATTGTCAGCCGACATTACCGCTCTGCCAAAAAAAAGATATACAAGCAAAATCAGCAGACTTAGAATACACAGGAAAATCATAAAAGGTAACTTACTGAACGAGATCATTTTTTTATTCAGCGTTGACATTAAACCATTCCTTTCACAAGACTGGATTTTAAAAATTTCTTTATAATAAACTACTTATATATTATTTTGATTTAAGTACAATTATACTTTATTCGACTGCTTATGTCAATTAATAATGTTGACAAACCTGTCTCAATTTAATATACTTAATCAGACAAACAAAAAGAAAACTCGGCGTAATATGTAATATAAAAATGCCGGAACAGGAGACTGATATGAAAAAGATTTTTTTAATATTAAACTGTATTTTTATCTGTATCTTATCATCATTCACAGCTTTTGCAGAGAAAGAAATAAGATTTACCCTGTCTGCTGAGGATGTTGAAAACAACACCGCTGAAGTAATTTTGGTCTGCGACCGAAATCCGGGAATATCAGAAGGAGAATTTAATATTCTTTACAATTCTTCAATCATAGGTCTTAACGGCTATGAATTTGCAATTGACGGCTTCACAACAGAGGAGTTTACTGACGAAGGACGAGTAAACGTAAAATTCAGAAAAACAGACAATGATTTAAGTGCCGGCGGGAAAATATGTTCGCTGAAATTTGATATAAAAAACTCTAATGAAGATCTCGCAGGAGTTACAATAGAATTTACATCATTAAAAGACAACGACGGCAACGAACTAAGCCGGCTTGTAGAGTCCTGTGAAATAAATATTCCTGACGGAATTGAAGAAAATACAGACATAAATTCTGATACTGACAAAGGGGAAGCTAAAACCGATAAAATACAGTCTGAAACTGAAAGTACTGACAATGAAGCAGAAGACGCAGTTTCAAACTCAATTCAAGATGATAACGGCATATCAGAAATGGTTTTACTAATAGTCGGCGGTATAATGATAATTGTCGGTGCAGGAGTGCTTTTTGCAAACTTTAAATCAAAAAATGAAAAAAGAAAACAGTAATTGATATAAACAAACCTCTCACAGTGATTCTGCGAGAGGTTTTTAACTATATTATTAAAATTTCAGTTTTTTAATTCTTTCAACAGCTTCTTTTGTCTTTTCTCTGTCGCCGAAGGCTGTAAGCCTGAAATAGCCTTCGCCGTTCTTTCCAAAACCTGCACCGGGCGTTCCGACAACATTTGCCTCATTCAAAAGCTTATCAAAGAACTCCCAGCTTCCCATATTATTTGGGCACTTCAGCCAGATATAAGGCGAGTTTTTACCTCCAGTATAATAAATTCCCAACTCGTCAAGTGCGTTTGCAATTATTTTTGCGTTTTCATGATAATAGCTTAAATTTTCTTTTATTTGCTTTTGTCCCTCTTGTGAAAATACAGCGGCTGCTCCGCACTGAACAGGATAGGAAACTCCGTTAAACTTGGTTGCCTGACGTCTGTACCATGTATCATAAACCGAAACATCTTCTCCCGATTTATTTTTCATTTTGAGTTCCTTAGGAATAATAGTGTATCCGCATCTGGTTCCTGTAAATCCAGCAGTTTTGGAAAGCGAGCAAAATTCAATTGCACACTCCTTAGCACCCTCAACCTCATAGATGCTGCAAGGAATATTATCCTCTGTTATGAATGCCTCGTATGCAGCGTCATATAAAATTATGGCATTCTGGCTTTTTGCGTATTCGATCCACTCTCTTAACTGCTCTTTAGTATATGCAGAACCGGTAGGATTATTAGGTGAACATAAGTATATCAAATCAGCCTTTACATTCTTGTCAGGCATTGCGGCAAAGCCGTTTTCTTCAGTTGAATCTGCATACAGTATTTTTCTGCCGCTGATAATATTTGTATCTACATATACAGGATAAACAGGGTCTGTTACCAATACGGTATTATCTTTATCAAAAATATCAACTATATTTCCGCAGTCAGATTTTGCACCGTCAGATACAAAAACCTCATTCGGCGAAATATCTACATTGTTCTTTGTTTTATAATAATCGGCAATCGCCTTTCTTAAAAACTCATACCCGTCATAATCGGGATAACCTTTAAAAGTCTCCTTGTTTGCTAGTTCATCAACGCCCTTGTGCATAGCATCGATTACCGCTGGAGCTAAAGGCAAAGTAACATCACCTATTCCCAGCCTTATAACATCAGCATCAGGGTGTGCCTTTGTGTAATCATTTACCCTCTTTGCTATTTCCGCAAACAGATAATTTGCAACAAGATTGTTAAAGTTGTCGTTCATTAAAGCCATTTTATATATTTCCCTTTCTATTAATTTTTATATTATAACCGTTCCCGTGCATACTGTTACAGCTTCGCCTGTCATATAAACTGTTCCGTCATCTGTATATCTGATTATCAGATCTCCGCCGCGCAGCTTAACTGTAATATCAGTATTTCTCTCGCAGTATCCGTTTAAAACAGCCGCAACAGCAGCCGCACAAGCACCAGTTCCGCAAGCCCATGTCTCGCCGGAACCTCTTTCCCACACTCTCATCTTTAGAGTTTTCTTGTCAATAACTTGAATAAACTCTGCGTTTACTCTTTCAGGGAAAATTTCATTTCTTTCAAACTTAGCTCCTACTTCCTCAAGCGGGAATGTATCTACATTATTTACAAATGTTACGCAGTGAGGATTTCCCATAGAAATACAGGTAATGTTATAGTCATTACCGCCTATATTCACCGTTCTGTCAATAATGCTGTCGCCGCTTAAAGCAACAGGTATTTTCTTTGGATCAAGTTCTGCCTTGCCCATTGTTACCTTTGCGCCAACAACTTCGCCGTAATGCCTTTGAAGCTCAACATGGATTATTCCGCTTAAAGTTTCAATATCCATCTCGTCCTTGTCAACAAGACCGTTATCCCTCATAAACTTCGCAACACAGCGAATTCCGTTTCCGCACATCTTGCCCTCAGAACCGTCTAAATTGAACATTCGCATCTTTGCGTCTGCAACCTTTGACCGCCTTATAAGTATAACTCCGTCTCCGCCGATTCCGAAATGTCTGTCTGATAAGCGTATGCTCAATCCCTCAGGATTGTCAAGCCGCTGGTCAAAGCAGTTGAAATATATATAGTCGTTTCCGCAGCCGTGCATCTTGGAAAATTCCAGCTTTTGTTTTTCTTTTCTCATATTGTTTATGTCAACAAGCTCGGTGGATAATTCTGAATACTTACTCTTTAAGCTGGACGCAATAGCGTTTGCCGTATCAATAGATGTCAGACACGGAATGTTCCTGTCAACTGTTTTTCTTCTTATCTTAACGCTGTCTCGCTCCGGGTTTCTTCCCTTTGAGGAGGTAGAAATAACATAGTGTATTTTACCGCTCTCAATAAGTTTCAAGGTGTTGTTCTCACCCTCGTGAATCTTGTCTACAACTATAGCCTTTATGCCGTTTTGTTCTAAGGTTTTAGCCGTTCCCCTTGTAGCGTAAATCTCAAAGCCCAGATCCTGAAAAGCCTTTGCAGTCTCAGCAATTTCCGGCTTATCTGAATCCCTTACAGTTATAAATACTCCGCCCTCTTTCTCAAGTGTATAACCTGCCGCTATAAGTCCCTTATAGAGCGATTCCTCAAGAGTGTTAGCAACTGCCAGAACCTCACCTGTAGACTTCATCTCAGGACCTAAATGGTTGTCAACGTCAATAAGCTTTTCAAAGCTGAACACAGGAACCTTGACCGCAATATACGGAGAGTTCGGATAAAGTCCCGTTCCATAACCCATATTGCTCAGCTTTTCACCCAGCATAGCCCTTGTAGCAAGCTCAACCATAGGCACACCCGTAACCTTTGAGATATACGGTATAGTTCTCGACGAACGTGGGTTTACCTCGATTACATAAAGCTCGTCATGATAAATGAGATACTGAATATTTACAAGACCCTTTGTTTTAAGTGATACCGCCAGCTTTTTAGAGCAGTCAACAATTCTGTCCATCAGCTTGTCGGAAACATTCCACGCAGGGTAAACTGCAATAGAGTCTCCCGAGTGAACACCTGCTCTCTCTATATGCTCCATAATTCCCGGAATAAGAATTTCCTCGCCGTCGCATATAGCGTCGACCTCTATCTCAGGTCCCATTAGGTATTTATCAATAAGTATCGGATTTTCTATCTCCTGTGCAAGAATTATCGCCATATATTCTTTTATATCGTCGTCATTGAAGGCTATTATCATATTCTGCCCGCCCAAAACATAAGACGGTCTCATAAGAACAGGATAATGTATTCTGTTAGCAACCTCTAAAGCTTCCTTTGTAGTCATAACGGTAAATCCCTGAGGACGCTTTATCTTATGTTCCTCTAAAAGCTCGTCAAAACGCTCTCTGTCCTCAGCAGCATCAATGCTGTCAGGCGGAGTTCCCAAAATATTAACACCGTTTTTAGCCATATGCTTTGTCAGCTTGATAGCCGTCTGACCGCCGAATGCTACAACTACACCGTATGGCTTTTCTACATTGATGATGTTCATTACATCTTCATTTGTCAAAGGCTCAAAGTAAAGCCTGTCAGCCGTATCAAAGTCAGTTGAAACTGTTTCAGGATTGTTGTTTACGATAACAACATCAAAGCCCTGCCTCTTTAGCGCCCATACACACTGAACAGACGCATAGTCAAACTCAATTCCCTGACCTATCCTTATAGGTCCGGAGCCGAAAACTATAACGGTTTTTCTGTCTCCCTCTTTAGCTGAGTTTATAAACTGCTCTGCTTCGTCGTCCTCGTCGAAGGTCGAATAGAAATACGGAGTCTGTGCGGCAAATTCAGCAGCACAAGTATCAACCATTTTAAATGAAGCATACTTTTTCTCTTGAATCTTACAGCCTGATATTTCTTCTATTACCTTGTCAAGATACCCCAGCTTCTTTGCTCTTAAATAAAGCTCGTTTGTCAAAACACCTTTTCTGAGTTCCTTTTCGACATCTATAAGTTTATACAGCTTATTTAAAAACCACTTATCTATCTTTGTTATTTCATGAATTTCATCAACCGAAACTCCCCTTCTCATTGCCTCATATACAACGAACAGCCTCTCATCATCACAGCTGTGTATCTTCTCTCTAATCTTTTCATCGCTCATTTGAATATGCTTTTCTGACAAAAGCGAGCTCAGTCCTATTTCAGCACCTCTTACAGCCTTCATAATAGCCTGCTCAAAAGTAGTGCCGATAGCCATTACCTCTCCTGTTGCCTTCATCTGAGTGCCGAGAGTTCTCTTAGCATACACAAACTTATCAAAAGGCCATTTAGGCAGCTTAACTACAACATAGTCAAGCGCAGGCTCAAAACAAGCATATGTCTTTCCTGTAACTGCGTTTTTAATTTCAGCAAGAGTGTAACCTATAGCTATTTTAGCAGCAACCTTAGCTATCGGATAACCTGTCGCTTTTGAAGCAAGAGCCGAAGAACGTGATACTCTCGGATTAACCTCGATAACTGCATATTCAAAAGTATCAGGATTTAATGCAAACTGACAGTTACATCCGCCCTCTACCTTTAGAGCGTCTATTATTTTCAAAGCTGCCGAACGCAGCATCTGATACTCCTTATCAGCAAGAGTAACAGTTGGTGCAATAACTATCGAATCTCCGGTATGTACTCCTACAGGGTCAAAGTTTTCCATTGAGCAGACGGTTATAACATTTCCCTCTTTATCACGCATAACCTCAAACTCTATCTCTTTCCAGCCGGCTATACACTTTTCAACCAAAACCTGCGTTATCGGCGAGAGATAAAGTCCGTTTCTTGCTATATCAATAAGCTCTTCTTCATTATTTACAATTCCTCCGCCTGTTCCGCCAAGCGTGAATGCAGGACGGATTATAAGAGGATAGCCTATCCCCTCCTCATTTGCAAAGGCAACAGCGTCCTCGACTGTATTTACCACCTTAGACGGTATACACGGCTGACCAATAGACTCCATTGTGTCCTTGAACATCTGTCTGTCCTCAGCCTTGTCAATAGTCTCCGGGTCTGCACCTAAGAGTTTTACATTATATTTATCCAAAAATCCCTCTTTAGCAAGCTCCATTGATAATGTAAGCCCCGTCTGTCCTCCCAGAGTTGAAAGAACACTGTCAGGTCTTTCCTTCTTTATTACCCTCTTTACAGTTTCAAGCGTCAGCGGTTCTATGTAAATCTTATCAGCCATTGCTTTATCTGTCATTATCGTTGCAGGGTTTGAATTTATAAGTATAACTTCAAGACCCTCCTCTTTTAATGCACGGCACGCCTGAGTTCCTGCATAGTCAAATTCAGCCGCCTGACCGATAACTATAGGACCCGAACCGATTACCAGAACTCTCTTTATATCTTTATTTAAAGGCATAGAAATTTTCCTTTCTCAATTATAAGATTTTATTTACTGTGTTCTTATAAACTATTTCTAATCCAGATTTCCTGTCTCAATAAGCCTCATAAACCTGTCGAACAAAAATCCTGTGTCAAGCGGTCCTCCGCAAGCCTCCGGGTGGAATTGTACCGAGAACGCAGGCATATTTTTATAGTCCACACCCTCGCAGGTTCCATCGTTAGCATTTGTAAAGCTGAGCGTTGCATTTTCTCCCAGACTATCATTAACAACTGCATATCCGTGGTTCTGACTTGTTATATAGACTCTGCCTGTTTTCTCGTCTTTAGCAGGCTGGTTTGCTCCTCTATGACCGTATTTGAGCTTTTCTGTCCTTGCTCCCTGTGATAATGCCAAAAGCTGATGTCCTAAACAAATTCCAAAAATCGGTATTTTTCTATCGCAGATTTTCTTTATCTCTTCAATTATGTCTACATTTTCAGCAGGATCTCCCGGTCCGTTTGAAAGCATAACTCCGTCAGGGTCAAGCTCAAATATCCTCTCTGCCTTTGTAAATGCAGGCATAACCGTTACCTCGCAGCCACGCTTTACAAGTTCACGGCAGATATTCGCTTTAGCTCCCAAGTCAAGAAGACATATTCTTTTCTTGACTTCTCCCTCCGGCTTATATGTAACTTCGCTATTGCAAGTTGTGTTCTTTACAGCGTCTACTATCTTATAGTTCTTTAACTCTGTCAGCCCGAAATCTGTTGTACCTTCCATAAAAATCTTACCATTCATAACTCCCGATTCTCGTACTATTTTCGTCAGGGCTCTTGTATCTATCCCGTAAAGCCCTATAATTCCTTCCTGCTTTAAAAAAGTGTCAAGATCACCCTCACAACGAAAGTTGCTGGGCTCTTGACACCAATCTCTAACAATATAACCCTTAACATGTGGGTGCGAGCTTTCAAAATCAGAAGGAATAACGCCATAATTACCAATCAAAGGAAAAGTCTGAACAACAATCTGTCCATAATAGCTTGGGTCGGTCAAAGTTTCCAAATAGCCTGTCATCGCCGTTGTGAAAACAATTTCCCCAACAGTTTCACCGGTCTGCCCAAAGCTTTTACCCTCGAAAATTGTTCCGTTTTCTAACATCAGATACGCTTTCTGCATCTTAATCCTCCCATTCACTGCATAAAAACTAAACTTTTTTTAGTTATCTAATTAAGTATACACTATAATAAATATTTTGTCTATGTCAAAAATATTAATTTTCATAAATTTTTATAATTTCAATAGCAACCTCACGCTTTGTTATTCTTTTATCCATTGCCTGCTTCTCCAAATACTTATGAGCACGGTTCTCATCAAATCCAAGATACTGCATAAGCACAAATTTCGCTCTGTTTACCAGTTTCATCTCTTCGATTCTGTTGTGAAGTTTCTGATTCTCCAGCCTAAGTCCCGAAAGCCGATTCCTTGACGCATTAATAAATCTTATCGCTTGTATAAATAAAGCCTTGTTTATGGGCTTTTGTACAGTCATAACTCCAATAGGCTCAACAGATTGACTTACACTTTCAAAATGTTCGCTTTTAACTATCATAAGACAGCTTGAATTTGTCGAGTCAACGCATATCTCAGCTAAGTTATGACCGTATTCATCTTTCAGAGGAGCGTTTATCACTGTTAAATCAAATTCTGAATTTGACAGAAGTCTTTTTGCCTCAGAAGAGCTTTTTGAAATAGTAATTCTCGGCGTTGAATTCCCTTTGAACATTGACGCAATAAGCGACGTCGCCTTATCATTAGAAGATACTATAAGAATACTATCCAATCTGTTTCACCTCCCATTCGTTTTATAATTAACAATTATTTGTTTTCTTAATCTCTTACCTTTTGACGATTTTTGCTTGCCGTTTTACAAAGCGTC
This sequence comes from uncultured Clostridia bacterium, assembly GCA_947627045.1. Lineage (GTDB taxonomy): Bacteria > Bacillota > Clostridia > Oscillospirales > Ruminococcaceae > UMGS1601. The sequence goes on along the minus strand of CANQUM010000007.1, from coordinate 55,899 downwards.
AATTATACAACATCAAAAAGCAAATCAAAAACAACATCACCATTACATCTAAATGGTTAGAAAATAAACTCTCTCGAAGGCGTCTTTGTCATCTGTTTTATTGTAATTTTCATACTGCTGTTTTTTTGATTTCAGAAAGAAATCGACAATTTCCTTTGGCATATAGGTGTATAAAAACTTGCTGTTTTGTGCCAGATCGACCGCTTCGTTCAGATTTGAAGGAAGGGTACTTATTCCCTTTAACTCACTTTCATCTGCACAGCTTAAATTTATATTGACCGAACTGCACAGCTTCTCATTATGCTCAACGCCGTCAAGACACGCATAAATAAGCAAAGCAATTGCAAGATACGGATTGCAGGCGCAATCGGGAGAACGCAGAATTACACGGGCAGTATTATCCTTGTCCATTGGAACCAGAATAAGCTGGGCATGGTTTTGATGCGACCAAGTTATATATTTCGGTGCAAGATACTCGCCGAACCTCTTAAAGCTGTTTACAGTTGGATTTAAAAATACCGTCATATCTGCAACTCTGTTAAGAATACCTGCCACAGCACTGCTTCCCAAGCCGCCGCCTTTATCAGAAAAATTCTCGAAAAGCTCCTTTCCGTTTTTAGACATAGAAATGCCAAAGTGAAGTCCGTTTCCGCTTTTATCATTGATAGGCTTCGGCATAAATGATGCATATAAGCCGTTTTTATCTGCCATATTTTTTACGACCGACTGAAAGGTCTGTAAATTATCTGCCGCATTCAAAGGATCGCTGTATTTAAAGTAAACCTCATTCTGTCCCGGTCCGCTTTCGTGCCTTGAAGATTCAGGTATTATATCCATCTGCTCAAGAGTAAGGCAAATTTCTCGGCGTACATTTTCCCCTTTGTCGATAGGAGAAGCGTCAAGATATCCTGCATTGTCATTCGGTATCATTGTTGGGTTTCCGTCGTCATCGCACTTGAACAGATAAAACTCGCAAGATGTTCCGAATTTGAAAGTGTAACCAAGACTTTTAGCCTTGTCAACAGCATTTCTAAGAATAGCCCTTGCATCGCCGCCGAACTCGCTTCCGTCAATATTCTTTATATCACAGTAAAGCCTTGCAACTCCTCCGTGCTGAGGTCTCCATGGCAGCATTGCAAGCGTATCAGGATCTGGGAACAAAAGAAGGTCAGAACGGTTAAAGTTCATAAAGCCCTCAATATGAGAAGCATCAAATCTTATTCCGTCCGCAAAAGCACGTCTGAGTTCACAGCTGTTTATAGATATATTTTTCTGATTTCCGAACATATCCGAAAATACCAGCTTTACAAATCTGACGTCATTTTCTTCAATAAACTGCAAAACATCTCTCTCGGTATATTTCATTTTTAATCCTCCTATCGGAATATAATGACCTGATAATTAAATTTATTTTATGGTGTTATACAATACCTTTACATAAATTAAGGAATAAAACAGCAAATTGCTGAACTATTCCTTAAAATTATACATTATTTAATTCGCTGTGTAAAGACGTTTATATGGATTTTTTGTATCAGGAGTTAAAACATAGAATTTGTGATCCATAACCTTCTTCTTATCAACTCCAAATTTTTTACAGTACTCGCTTATATAACCGTCAATTTCTTTAAGGTCAGACTTAGTAGCTTCATCTGCCTTTACCTGCTTAGGCAAATCAGCAGGACAGTTATCCGTTCTTAAAAATATCTTTCCGCCGTGCATTCCTGTTCCGCAGAAATAACCTACTATCTGCTCGTCTTCATACCCTAAACCGAGTACTACAATATATCCTCCTGCCTGATACTCGCCTAAAAAGCTGCCTGCCTTTCCGCCAATTACAAGCACCGGTATCTTGTTCATATATGACTTCATATGTATGCCTGCTCTGTAGCCTGCATCGTCTCGAACATAGATCTTTCCGCCTCTCATAGCGTATCCTGTTGCGTCTCCGGATGAACCGTTGATAGTTATTGTGCCGTCATTCATTGTATCGCCGGTTGCGTCCTGAGCACTTCCGTTTACAGTGATATTGCTTCCGTCAAGATAAGCCCCAAGTGCATTTCCCGGTGTTCCATTTATCACAATATTTCCGCTCGAGCGTCCCGCTCCGATATATCTCTGACCTAAGCATTTATCTATCGTAATTGTTTTATCCTTGCAAGCCTTCAGCTTTTTATTAAGAAGCTGAAAATGCATATCCCCTGCCGTAATATTCATAAGTTATTTCGCCCCAATCGGGAGCCTCCCCCTTTCAATTACTTTGCTAAAAATTCATTTCTGCTTTTTCTTGAAAATGCCATAAGCTGCGGCTTTTCTTTTATCAAGTCAAAGTCAATAGAGCTGAGCGGAATACGCTTCTTGATAAGACTAGTATAAATTCCTGCTCTCTTGACATCACCTATCATTATGTAACCTTTAAGCCTGTTTGATTTGTAAAATAGTTTTTTATAGCTTTCTCCCTCACGGCTGACATAACAATCGCCTTCATAAGTTCCTGCTGTGATTATGTGAAGACCAAAGAAGCCAATTGCATTCATTGGTATAGCATTATCATAAGCGGCGTCTCCGCCTGCCATATTTATACCTGCAGTCTCACCCTGCATATATGCGTTAGGCAGCAATGCCATAACCTTATTCGTATTGCTTGAAACATCATGCGATTCTGTACAGTCGCCTGCTGCGTAAATATCCTTTATTGATGTTCTGCACTTATCATCTGTAACTATTCCCCTGTTCACATTGCCGCCAATATCGGCAATAAGCGAAACGCACGGACGAACTCCGACCGCAAGCACCAATATATCAAAATCTATCTCAGCTCCGCTGACAAGCGTTGCTTTGTTTTTCTCAAATGAATTTACACTGTCGCTTAAATAGAATTTAACACCCTTTGATTCAATATGCTCACGGACAACAGCCGAACCGTCAGAATCAAGTATAGACGGAAGAATTCGGTCTGCCAAATCAACAACTGTAATACTTTCTACCTTGTCGTTAATTCCCTCTGCACACTTTAATCCAATCAATCCAGCTCCGACAATGAGTACCTTACTCTGCGGTGTAATTGCCTTTTCCAGCTTATGAGCGTCGTCAAGAGTCATAAAGCTGAATTTTTTCTTTACCTTGTCAAGACCGTCCATAGGAGGAACAAATGGTACAGAACCCGTTGCTACCATAAGCTTTTCATAAGGCACTTCCCTGCCGTCAGAAAGCAAAACCTTCTTAGATTTTTTATCTATTGAAATAACCGTCCTGCCCAGCATTTTTTTGACCTTATTATCCTTGTAAAAGCTGTCGGGCCGATATTTCATTTTCTGCTCATCGGTCTTTCCATAGAGAAGATATGAGATAAGCGGTCTAGAATATGTGTGATGTGGTTCGGACGCAATAAGTGTTATCTCACCGTCTTTATCAACGCTTCTTATTCCCTCAACACAGCCGATAGCTCCTGCCGAGTTTCCGATAATTACATACTTGCTCATTTTTACCGCCTCCTATTCTTTCTCTTCAAAAATTATAGCTCGGTTCGGACAGCCCTCAACACACGCTGGCTTTCCGTTAGAATTTTTAAGACAAAGCTCGCATTTCTGCACAACTCCGTCATCAGACGGCATTATTGCACCGTATGGACAGGACATAATACAGGTATAACAACCCACACATTTATCCTTGTCGATCTCAATTACCCCGTCAACTACTGACAATGCCCCCGTTATACAGCCTTTAACGCACAGCGGTTCCTCGCAGTGGCGGCATGAAACCGCAAAGGATATTCCGTCTTTTTCCTCTATTTGAATTCTGGGATTGATCTTTACATTCTTCAGTGCCTTTGACATATCGTCCTTCCCTGAATTTGCAAAAGCACAATTATATTCGCATAAATGACAGCCTAAGCACCATTTTTCATCTACATATATCCGCTTCATAAATCTACCCTCCGCAATAAATCAATTGATAATTGATAATTGACAATGGATAATCTATTATCCATTGCACCTATACCATTTCCATTTGTACAGTCTGCCGTTTCTCTAACTATAACCTTGTTCAAATTTACCAAAATCAGCAGAACTAACATCAGCATATTTTTTACATTTCCACTTTGTAGAACCTGCCGTTTCGCAAACTATAACCTTGTTCAAGCTTACCAAAGACAGCAGAACTAACATCAGCATAGTTTTTTACATTTTCACTTTGTAGAACCTGCCGTTTCGCAAACTATAACCTTGTTCAAATTTACCAAAATCAGCAGAACTAACATCAGCATAGTTTTTTACATTTCCACTTTGTAGAACCTGCCGTTTCTCAAACTATAACCTTGTTCAAGCTTACCAAAGGCAGCAGAACTAACATCAGCATAGTTTTTTACATTTCCACTTTGTAGAACCTGCCGTTTATCAAACTATAACCTTGTTCTAGCTTACCAAAGGCAGACTGCGTGCAGGGCTCAGCCCTGCTATTCACCGGCGTGTTTTATACCGAGAATTTGTAACTCCTTCTCGGTTAAACCGATGCCCCTGAGCATTAACCTGTTACCACGCAGCGACTCAATAGAGTTGATACCCATACCGCCCATTATCTCTTTGATTTCATGATTCCAAGCCGTAAGAAGATTTACAAGTCTCTTGTAACCTATATCAGGGTTCAGACGTCTGACTAAGTCCTCTCTCTGTGTTGCAATTCCCCAGTTGCATTTACCCTGCTGACAGCTCCTGCATAAATGACAGCCAAGTGCCAAAAGTGCAGAGGTTCCAATATAAACTGCATCAGCGCCAAGTGCAATTGCTTTTACAATATCTGCCGATGAACGAATAGAACCGCCTACAACAATGGATACCTTGTTTCTTATTCCCTCTTCACGAAGCCTTTGGTCAACGCTCGCTAATGCAAGCTCGATAGGAATACCCACATTGTCTCTGATTCGAGTAGGAGCAGCTCCCGTTCCTCCTCTGTAACCGTCTATTGCAATTATATCAGCTCCGCCTCTTGCAATACCGGAAGCTATCGCCGCAACATTGTGTACCGCCGCAATTTTTACAATAACCGGCTTTTTATAGTCTGAAGCCTCTTTAAGCGAATAAACAAGCTGTCTCAAATCCTCAATAGAGTAAATATCATGGTGAGGTGCAGGAGAAATAGCGTCTGAACCTTCGGGAATCATTCTCGTCTTTGAAATGTCATCGCCGACCTTAATTCCCGGAAGATGTCCGCCGATACCCGGTTTTGCACCCTGTCCCATTTTGATCTCAATAGCAGCGCCTGCATTCAGATAATCCTTGTGAACTCCAAAACGTCCAGACGCAACCTGTACAATAGTATGAGGACCGTACTTGTAGAAATCCTTGTGAAGTCCTCCCTCGCCGGTATTGTAATATGTACCAAGCTCTTCAGCGGCTCTTGCAAGGCTCTCGTGTGCGTTGTAGCTTATTGAACCATATGACATAGCCGAGAACATTATAGGAATATCAAGCTTTAACTGCGGCGTGAGATTGTTCTTTATCTCACCCTTTGAGTTAAACTCAACTTTTTCAGGCTTTGCACCTAAGAAAACTCTTGTCTCCATTGGCTCACGAAGAGGGTCTATTGACGGGTTTGTAACCTGAGACGCATTTATAAGCATCTTATCCCAGTAAATGGGGTACTCCTTAGGATTTCCCATTGATGAAAGCAAAACTCCGCCTGTTCCTGCCTGCCTGTATATTTCAGTGATATTCTCACTTTTCCAGTTTGCATTTTCTCTGAATGTATGATTAGTCTTTACGATCTTCAAAGCCCTGGTAGGACAAAGAGAAACACATCTGTGACAGCATACACATCTTGAATTGTCTGCTGTCATACAATCTAAATCTTCATCATATTTATGAACTTCATTTGCACATTGGCGTTCGCATACACGGCAGCCTATACATTTATCTTTATCCCTTACGACTTCATATTCGGGATATAAAAAATCTATCGCCATAATAAACCTCCGTTTAGATATTAGATATTAGATATTAGATATTAGAAGCTAGCTGCAAGAGACTGGAGTTTATTTTTTTCAGACTTCTAACATATAGTTTTAAATCTAATGAACTCTTGCCGCTTGACTTCTTGCAAAAGCATACAACCTCCGGCGGTCAGCCGGTATAGCTGTTTCTAAAGCTCTGCCATTGCCTTTGGCTGCAAAGCAGCTATAACAGGCTCTCCGCCCTTAGGCGACCATATTTTGTCAAGCTCAGGTTCAATGATTCTTATAGCGCATTCTTCACTTGCCATATAAACCATATCGTCCTTTTCACCGACTACCATCGACCTGAGTTTCAATCTGTCGTTAAGAGCCATAAGCCCGCCCTCAAAACCGAGAATGATCGAGAACGGTCCTGTTATAAGAAGTCCGGGAAATGCATTTCTTAAATAGTTGAGTTTATCTCTTTCTTTCTTAGGCATACTCTCTATCGTAGACCAGAAAGGTGCCGCTATAACATTTGCAGCGTCCTCTAAGGATAGCTTTTGTTTTCTTAAAAGATAATCTATTATATATGTAATAACTTCTGTATCTGTCTGAAGAGTACACTTGTAGCCGTACATCTCAATATCGCGTCTGTTAGCATCGTAGCTCGAAATCTCGCCGTTGTGTACTATAGAATAGTCAAGCATTGCAAACGGGTGAGCTCCTCCCCACCAGCCCGGAGTGTTTGTAGGGTATCTTCCGTGCGCAGTCCACGCATATCCCTCATACTCGTCAAGCCTGAAATAATCTCCTACGTCTTCAGGAAAACCAACTGCTTTGAATACTCCCATATTCTTTCCGCAGGAGAAAACATATGCCCCTTCTATATTGGAGTTTATATTTATAACGCTTCTTGTAACAAATTCCTTTTCATCAAGCTGACTGTCAGTAAGTTTTGTCGGCAGCGGATTTACAAAGTACCTCCAAATAAGCGGTTCTGCCGTAATAGTCTGGTTGGGCTTAACAGGAATCTTAGACAGATTGATAATATCAAAGTGCCTGTCTAAAAATCTTTCACATTCCTCTCTCGACTTGTTTGAGTCATAGAAAACATGAAAGGCATAAAGGTCTTTATACTGCGGATATATTCCGTATCCTGCAAAGCCTCCGCCCAATCCGTTGGAACGGTCGTGCATCGTTGATATTGACTGAACGATCTTTGAGCCGTTAATATTCTTTCCGCTCTTTGAAATCATTCCGGAAATCGCACAGCCTGATGGAATTCTGATCTCTCCCTCTTTCAGCATACAAGCTTCCTCCTAACTTATAAATTATTAATGTATAATAATATTCATCGTTTAAACGGTTAATAATCAAACATACAAAAAAAGTATTCACAAAACAGCCGCAGCGCACCCTGCAGCTTTAGTGAACACCATTGTCCCGAATATTAACCTAAATTATTTTATCATATCACTAATTCCTTGTCAAGCATTTTTGCAGAAATTTTTTAATAAAAATTCATTTTTATAAATTTTAAACTTATAATTAACTTGATTTTTAATAAAATTTGCAAGTTTTATAATTAAATCTTGCAATCATTGCTATACTATATTAAATATATACTATTTGAATTTATACTGTATGATTTGTTATCAAAATGACTAAAACTTTTTATAAAAGACCTTTCTTAATTGAAAAAACATACAAATATCAAGAAAAATATAAAAAGCACTTGACAAATTAAAAATAAAAGAATATACTAACAGTGTAAACAGCAAAGGCGCTGTGGACGTTTTAACGTTCGCAGTGCCTTTTTAATTTATAATTGAAATGGAGGAAATTCACATGAGCAATATTCCTGAACTGTTCGGAGAAGATGTTTTTAACCTAAGAGTTATGAAACAGAGACTGCCGAAAGAAACATTCAAGGCTTTGAAGAAAACAATCGACAACGCTGAACCCTTAGACTTGTCTGTTGCAAATGTTGTGGCAAACGCAATGAAAGACTGGGCTGTTGAAAAGGGTGCGACACACTTTACTCACTGGTTCCAGCCGATGACTGGTTTGACCGCTGAAAAGCACGATAGCTTTATTTCACCTACCGCTGACGGCGGAGTAATAATGGAGTTAAGCGGAAAAGAGCTTATCAAGGGTGAACCTGACGCTTCATCATTCCCTTCCGGCGGATTGAGAGCTACATTCGAGGCAAGAGGCTATACTGCATGGGATCCTACTTCATTTGCATTTATTAAGGACGGTTCTCTTTGTATTCCTACAGCATTCTGTTCTTACACAGGTGAAGCACTTGACAAGAAAACTCCTTTGCTTCGTTCAATGGACGCTGTTTCAAAATCAGCACTTAAAATTCTCGATTTGTTCGGCGTAAAAGCTAACAGAGTTTCATCTACTGTCGGACCTGAGCAGGAATACTTCCTGATTGAGAGAGAGGATTATGCAAAGAGAAAAGACCTTATCTATACAGGCAGAACATTGTTCGGTGCTCCTGCTCCTAAGGGTCAGGAACTTGAAGATCACTACTTCGGTTCTGTGAAGATGAGAGTTTCAGCATATATGAAAGATTTAGACGAGGAATTATGGAAACTCGGAATCACAGCTAAAACAAAGCATAACGAGGTTGCTCCTGCACAGCACGAGCTTGCTCCTATTTTCTCAACAACAAATATAGCGTCAGACCATAACCAGCTTACTATGGAGGCTATGAGAAAGACAGCTAAAAAGCATGGCTTTAAATGTCTTCTTCACGAAAAGCCTTTCGCAGGCGTTAACGGAAGCGGAAAGCACAACAACTGGTCGCTTTCAACAGATACAGGTATCAACCTTTTAGATCCGGGTAAAACTCCTTCTGAAAATGCGCAGTTCCTGCTCTTTTTGACAGCAGTTATAAAGGCAGTGAACAAGTATCAGGATCTGCTCAGACTTTCAGTTGCAACAGCCGGAAATGACCACAGACTTGGAGCTAACGAGGCACCGCCTGCTATAATTTCAATCTTTTTAGGCGACGAGCTGACAGCTATCTTAGACGCTATCTGCAACGATGTAGATTACGACAACGACGGCGTAGCTGATTTACAGATAGGTGTTGACGTTCTGCCGTCATTCCCTAAGGATAACACTGACAGAAACAGAACCTCGCCTTTTGCTTTTACAGGTAACAGATTTGAATTCAGAATGCCGGGCTCAAGACTTTCAGTTGCCGGACCTAACACAGTACTTAACACAATTGTTGCAGATGTATTAGACGAGTTTGCTGAGAAGCTCACAGGCGCTGACGATTTTCAAGGCACGCTTCACGAGCTTATTAAGGAAACAATCAAGGAAAATCAGAACATAATCTTTAACGGCGACGGCTACAGTGCTGAGTGGCCTAAGGAGGCTGAAAAGAGAGGTCTGTTGAACCTAAGATCAACTCCTGAAGCTATCCCTCATATGGCTGATCCAAAGAACATAGAAGTTTTTGAAAAGCACGGTGTTTACACCGAAACCGAAATTCGCTCAAGAGTTGAAATTCTCTTAGAGGAATACGTAAAGATCATAAACATTGAAGCGCTGACTATGATAGATATGGCAAAGAAAGATATTCTGCCTGCTGTTTCATCATATGTAAGAAAGCTAAGTCAAACTGCAAAGCTTGCAAAAGAATGCGGCGCTGATCCTGCTTATGAAATGGATTTAGTCAAGAAGCTGACTGACTTAGAAAAAGAAACCTACAAGAACCTTCAAAATCTTGAGGATATTACTGTTAAGGCTTCAGGCATTGAAGATATGAAAGAAGCAGCAACCTTCTATCACGATGAAGTCCTTACTGCAATGGGTATGCTAAGAGCTCCTGCCGATCAGCTTGAAACGCTTGTAGGAGAAAAATACTGGCCATATCCAACTTACGGAAAAATGCTTTTCTACGTATAAAAACAAGAAAAATAAATAATATCGTACAAAGAGGTACAAATTCCAAAGGCTTACTGCCCTACAGAATTTGTACCTTTTTATATTAATAAACACCAACAAATAAAGGAGAGATTATTATGTTAACTTTAGCTGAAAGCAGCAGCATTCTGGAAACGGTAATGTCTGAAACTAACGGTCTGATTTTCGGAGTATGGTTTCTGATTGGTGCGGCTTTAGTATTCTGGATGCAGGCAGGCTTTGCAATGGTCGAAACAGGCTTTACAAGAGCAAAGAATGCCGGTAACATCATTATGAAAAACCTGATGGACTTCTGTATCGGTACGGTAATGTTCATCTTCATCGGTTTCAGCCTCTTATTAGGCGAGGATCTAGTCGGCTTTATAGGCAAGCCGGGATTGGATATTCTCACTGCCTATGAGAGCTTTGACTGGTCAAACTTCGTATTCAATCTAGTGTTCTGCGCTACGACCGCAACTATCGTTTCGGGCGCTATGGCTGAAAGAACTAAATTCCTTTCTTACTGTATCTACTCAGGAGTCATTTCCGCTCTTATCTACCCTATCGAGGCTCACTGGATCTGGGGCGGTGGCTGGCTTTCACAACTCGGCTTCCACGATTTCGCAGGTTCTTGTGCTATTCATATGGTCGGTGGTATCTCGGCTCTTATTGGTGCTAAAATACTCGGTGCCCGTATCGGAAAATTCACAAAAACAAAAGACGGTAAGATCAAAGTTCACGCTATCCCAGGACACAACCTCACTATCGGTGCTTTGGGTGTATTCATTCTCTGGCTTGGCTGGTATGGGTTCAACGGTGCTGCCGCAACAAGCGTTGAACAGTTAGGCTCTATCTTCCTGACAACAACAGTTGCTCCTGCTGTTGCAACTGTAGCTTGTATGATTTTCACTTGGATTAAATACGGCAAGCCTGACGTATCAATGTGCTTGAATGCTTCACTTGCAGGACTTGTCGGTATTACGGCAGGCTGCGATGTTGTCGACTGCACAGGTGCTATTATAATCGGTCTTGTCGCAGGACTTTTAGTTGTATTCGGAGTTTGGTTCTTAGACTACGTTCTTCACATTGACGACCCTGTAGGTGCTGTTGCAGTTCATATGTTCAACGGTATTTGGGGAACGCTCGCTGTCGGTCTGTTCGCTACAGATTCTGTTCCGGGAAATGATTTAGTCGGTCTTTTCTACGGCGGAGGATTTTCACTTCTCGGCAAGCAGCTAACAGGTTTTGTTTCTGTAGCCGCTTGGACAGCAGTTACTATGACCATCGTATTCTTCCTTATTAAGAAAATTGTAGGTCTAAGAGCAACAAGACAGGAGGAAATCATCGGTCTTGACACTACAGAGCACGGTCTTGTATCATCTTACGCTGACTTTGCTCCTGCAGTTTCGGCTATATCTGCATACACATCAGACGACGCACAAAGCGTAGAAAAAATCACACCGCCTCCTACACCTGCTGTTCCTGTAAACAAGGCTGTAGAGGTTGAAAATTACACAGTCGGCGATTCTAAGATAACAAAAATCGTTGTTGTATTCAAGCAACAAAAACTGCAAGACTTTATCGCCGCTATGGAAAACATCAACGTAACTGGTATTACTGTTACAAACGTACTCGGCTGCGGTATGCAGAAGGGTCAGGCAGAATTCTATCGTGGAGTTGAGGTCGAAGCTAACCTGCTTCCTAAGGTAAAAGCAGAAGTGGTTGTATGCAAAGTTCCTGTAAACACCGTTGTTGACGCCGCTAAATCGGCTCTTTATACAGGTCATATCGGTGATGGTAAGATCTTTATTTATGATATTGAAAACGTAGTAAAGGTTCGTACCGGTGAGCAGGGCTATGACGCTCTTCAAGACGACTAACCGGCGAACCGCCGGTGGCTCTGCTGCCTTTAGCGACTAGAAGCAAGAAATTTAGTAGCAAGAAACAAGATATTGTTATCAGAACTTTTGTGGAAAATTAGGTCTTGCATCTTGTCTCTGGTTACTTGCCACTAATAGGCGGACTTTACTAGGAAAAATGAAATTTAGATTATGAGTGATGAGAGCAACCTCCCAAATATTTTACTTTGCCCCCATCCCACTTATAAATTATTTGCAAAACGCACTCAGGCTTTAATTAGCTTGGGTGCGTTTTGGCAGGGGTAAACCCCTGCACGCTCTGCTGCCTTTGGGCGTCTAGAAGCAAGAAATTTAGAAGCAAGAAGCAAGATATTACTTTCAGAACCTTTGTGGAAAATTAGGTCTTGCATCTTGTCTCTAGTCTCTTGACTCTAATCGGGCAGGCTTTACTTTGAAAAAATTGAAAATTAGTTTAGGGTAAACCACTGCACGCAGTTCTGCCTTTGGGCGTCTAGAAGCAAGAAATTTAGAAGCAAGAAGCAAGATATTACTTTCAGAACCTTTGTGGAAAATTAGGTCTTGCATCTTGTCTCTAGTCTCTTGACTCTAATCGGGCAGGCTTTACTTTGAAAAAAATTAAAGTTAGTTTAGGGTAAACCACTGCACGCAGTTCTGCCTTTGGGCGTCTAAAAGCAAGAAATTTAGAAGCAAGAAGCAAGATATTAAATATTAAAAGTAAGAGATTGAATTTCTCTTACTTTTCTTTTTTTGGGTCATCATCAATCGGACCTATCTTTGCTTCATACTCACAAACGCAGTTTTCTATTAAATGTATTATCTGCTCTTTTACAGTGCGTCCGTAATGTTCGGCTATGTAATTAATTTTTTCGAGCGTTTCAGGGTCTGCTCTAAATTGAATACGCTTAAAATTCTTATCCATTATTTTCGCTCCTATTATTCTGTTTTGGAATAATTGCATTATATCACAGTATTTAATTAATGTAAATAGTTAAATATTCTAAAATAGAATAATATTTTAATGTAAAATATGTTACAATTAAACAAAGGATGTGATTAAGTGAACCATTTTGCAGAAAGATTAAGAATGGCAAGAAAAAAAGCTGGACTATCACAGGAGTATGTGGCAGAAATTTTGAGTATTTCACAAAGTAATATATCAAAATATGAAAATGGTGAATTAGAACCTAATTTAAAATTAATAAATTTATTTATGAATCTATATAAAGTTGATGCAAACTATTTGTTTTCCAAAACAGAAGAAGATACTAGACAGAAATAAAACTGTCAAGGTTTAATTTTTCCTTGACAGATGTTCAACAAAAAAAGTAAGAGAAAAACTGATCTCTTACTTTTTTGTTAATATTTAATACTAGCCCATTTATTATAAGTGGCAAGCCTGCCGTTTTGCAAAGTAAACACACTTTGCAAACTAACCAAAGGCAGCAAAGCGTGCAGGGGTCTACCCCTGCTAAACCATCAAATCACAAATCTGATTAGAAAACTCAAGCGGATTTTCGATACTCATTCCCTCAATCAGCAGAGCCTGATTATATAAAAGCTCTGCATAGATTTTCAGCTTATCTTTATCGCTATCATAAAGACTTGTCAGCTTATCATATATAGGGTGCGAAGCATTTATCTCCAGAGCCTTTTCAGACTTCACCTTATTATCTCCGTTCTGAGGCATTGAATTTAACACCTTTTCCATCTCTATTGAAACCTGACCGTCGCTTGAAAGACAAACAGGATGTGTTTTCAGCTTTGAAGAAAGTCTTACCTCTGAAACCTTATCACCAAGAGCCTCTTTCATATAGTCGAACATACCCTTGCTGTCCTCAGTTTTCTTTTTGACCTCTTCTTTTTCCTCATCGGTGGTAAGGTCAAGATCGCTTGCCGAAATTGATTTGAATTCCTTTTCCTTATAGTTCATAATCATCTTGATCGTAAACTCGTCCACGTCGTCGGTAAAGTAAAGAATTTCATAGCCCTTATCTTTAACAGCCTCCGTCTGAGGAAGCATATCAATGCGTGCTTCGCTCTCGCCGCAGGCATAGTAAATGTATTTCTGGTCGTCCTTCATACGGCTTACATACTCATCAAGCGTAACCATTTTACCCTCAAAAGACGACTTAAACAAAAGCAGATCCTGCAAGGTATCCTTAGCCATTCCGTAGCTTTGATATATGCCGAATTTCAGATTAAGACCGAATGCCTTGAAAAACTTTTCATAGTCTTCCCTTTTATTTTTAAGCATTTTGGAAAGCTCGTTTTTTATTGATTTTTCAATGTTCTTGGCAATAATTTTAACCTGTCTGTCGTGTTGGAGCATTTCTCTTGAAATATTCAAAGACAGATCCTGCGAATCTACAAGACCTTTTACAAAGTTAAAATAATCAGGCAGCAGATCCTCACAGCAGTCCATAATCATAACTCCGCTTGAATATAGCTGCAAACCCTTTTTATAGTTCTTTGTATAGTAGTCAAAAGGTGCTTTTGAAGGAATAAACAGCAAAGCGTCATAGGTTGCGATGCCCTCATTCTTAGAATGAATATGCGTGATAGGAGCTTCATAATCAGCAAACTTATCGGTATAGAAGCTGTTGTAATCCTCATCTTTAAGCTCGCTCTTGTTCTTCTTCCAGATTGGAACCATACTGTTAAGTGTAACGATTTCTTTTACAGTAATAGACTCAGGCTCTTTATCCTCGCCTTCCTTTTTCTCAGGATACTCCGTTCTCTCCATTTCCATTTTGATTGGAAAACGAATGTAGTCTGAATATTTCTTTACAAGCGACTGGATTCTATACTGCTCTAAGAATTCGTCATAGTTCTCCTCATCAGTATTCTCCTTTATTTCTAAGGTAATTACCGTTCCTGCTTTCATATCTGAATCGCATTCATCAATTGTATAACCCGATACACCCGAAGATTTCCAGATATGTGCCTTATCCTCGCCGTAAGCCTTAGAAACTACAGTAACCTTCTTTGCCACCATAAATGCCGAATAAAATCCAACACCGAACTGTCCGATTATATCAACATCTCCGTCAAGATTATTATCATTCTTAAATGCAAGCGAACCGCTCTTTGCAATAGTGCCAAGATTATTTTCCAGTTCATCTTTTGTCATACCTATACCGTTATCAGATATGGTTAGAATTCTTTTTTCCTTATCAATCTCTATATTTATTTCAAAATCGTCCTTATTTAGTCCTATACTCGTGTCGGTAAGCGATTTAAAATACAGCTTATCTATAGCGTCTGACGCATTTGAAATAAGCTCTCGTAAAAATATCTCCTTATGCGTATAGATAGAGTTGATCATCATTTCTAAAAGTCGTTTAGATTCTGCTTTAAATTGTTTTGTTCCCAAAATCGGTCATTCCTTTCTGCGTCTTGAAAAATTTTAGTATTGTTAGCACTCTAATCGTTTGAGTGCTAACAGTATTATATCACCGCTAAAACAAAAATCAAGTACGGAATATATTTGTTAATACTTTATTTACAAATTTGTCGAGACGTCGATGGTTCTCTGCATTTGTTAAGTTTGTAAAATGTATTCGTTTTGTTGAGCTGAATGCTATTATTGTGTTATAATAAATAGCCAAACCGACAGAATTGACCTCTGCACGCAATACAACTAACGAATTTTCCTTTTTTCTACTTGAAATACTGCATATAAATGTGTTATACTATAATTTGTATTACAGATTGAAAGGAAATATAATAATGCAAATAAGCTCACTTTTTGGAAAAGGTAAAACAGTATTTTCACTTGAGATTTTTCCGCCTAAGAAATCTCAGGGCGGAATTGACACTATATATAAAACGCTTGACGGTCTCTCTGAGGTGAAACCCGATTTTATTTCATGTACATATGGAGCTGGAGGAAACATTGCTGATTCCTCGACTGTTGACATATGCTCAATAATTCAGGAAAAATACAACATAACTCCCCTTGCACACCTCACCTGCGTGAACTCTTTAAAAACTGACATCGACTATATACTTGCAAGTCTGAAAAACAAGGGCATAGAAAATATTCTTGCCCTTAGGGGAGACAAAACTCCTGATGTTGAACCTAAAAAAGAATTCAGCTATGCGTATGAACTGATCGAATACATCAAAAAAGACTGGGACTTTTCCATTTCATCAGTATGTTATCCTGAGTGTCATCCTGAATGCAACTCACTTTTTGAAGATATTATGCACCTAAAAGCAAAAGTAGATATAGGCGCTGAACATCTTATCTCTCAGCTTTTCTTTGACAACAAGTGCTTTTACGACTTCGTTGAAAAAGCAAGGCTTGCAGGCATAAATGTGCCAATAGAAGCAGGAATTATGCCTATTGTAAACAAAGGTCAGATAGAGCGTATGGTTTCGCTTTGCGGAGCAAGCATACCTCCTAAATTTGCTAAGATGATGAGTCGATTTGGTGATAATCCTGAAGCAATACGCGATGCAGGTATAGCATATGCAATCGATCAGATAGTAGATCTAATTACTAACGGCGTTGACGGTATTCACATCTACACTATGAATAATCCGTATGTTGCAAAAAGGATATTTGAGGCTATTGATAATTTAAGATAAAGATTTTCTAAAATACTTTTATTGGAGGAATGTTCCTTGCAGAGATGGTTGAACATATGAACGAATATACATCTACTGAACTGATGTCTGCACAGCAGAGTGAAAAATATGCTTTAAGAAGAAACGTAACAAAGCTGGGAGTACTTTTTATACTTTATGATTTTGTTTTTTTGCAGCTGGGAAGACAGATTTTTCTCTATCTTTACTATGCAATTTTTGCTAAAAGCCATAACTTTGACCCCGCTGTTATAAACAAATTTCTTCAAAGCAAGACAGATATTATTAATTCAAGCGCCTTTAAAATGTCATTTTCCTGCTTTGTAATTGTACTTTCTTTAACTCTAGTACTTATAACTGCACGCATAATGGGTATAAAAACTTTAACGACTGTTAAGGTAAGCAAAAAGAATATTCATATGGGACTGTTAATGTACCCTATCGGGCTTTTAGTCAATACCATTATGACGACTATTACGTCGATCATAACAAAACTATTTAGCTCCGGCGGAACTAATATCCCTACTGCCGACTTTTCTGTTGATAAGGCAAGTGCATTAGCTATAATAACAACTATATTATACCTTGTAGTTGTTGCTCCAATTTCTGAGGAAATAGTTTTCAGAGGACTCATTCTAAAGACTTTGTCTCCCTTCGGTAAAAAGAATGCAATAATCTTATCTGCTCTTTTATTTGCACTTATGCACAAAAACATTCCTCAGGCAATCGGAGCCTTTGCTATAGGAATTTTATTTGCGACTGTTGATACAAAAGCGAATTCTATCGTACCTTCAATTATTATGCACTCGCTCAATAACTTACTGCCATGCCTTTTAAATATCAACTCGAGTGTTAATTCAACTTTAATTACTATATTATACTACGCTCTTATCTATGCAATTGTCATCGTTGGTATAACTATTACAATGCTGAAAGGCAGACAGCTTTTAAATCTGAAAGCAGAAACGGAATCAGAAAAATCATCACTTTCTGAATCAAAGAAACGTATTGAAATATTTTTAAATCCCATAATCGTTATATATATAGGCATAATGGTTTATTCAATAATTGTGAGCATTATTAAAGCTAATTAACTGCTGAGTTTTCCCTAAAAACAGACAAAATACTACAAAAGCGTTCAAGTCATTAATTGACCTGAACGCTTCTTTTATCATTTAACTTTTTTCTTAACAGCTTTACTCCACTTGCCATAATATGTAGTGCCGTTTGCCTTTTTATATGCTCTTACCTTTACAAAGTATTTCTTCTTTGATTTAAGTCTCTTTATTGTTACTTTGTTTTTCTTGACTTTAACTGTCTTTTTGTTCTTTGTAAACTTGTTGTTTGTTGCATACATTACCTCATAGCCAGTTGCTCCGTTTACCTTTTTCCAAGAAACATTTAGCTTCTTTTTCTTGGCTTTTGCTTTCACTGCTTTTACTTTAGCTGGTTTTTTAGCAGTTACTTTAGTTGCACTCGGCACTTTATTTGCAGGCTTATTTATTTCTTTATTGCTGTTTACAGGTGTCTTTGCCGTTGTTGGTTCAGTTGTTTTAGGCGGTGTTGGTGTATCGTTAGATGTATTGTTTGAATTATCTGTCGGGTCTGACTTATCATCTGATGTTGGGTCTGTTATAGGTTCGTCAGACTTTTTCTCTAAGCCTTTAATTGCTGCTTTTATATCTGAAGCTGTATCTTCCATTGCCATTATATTTGAATCATCGCCGTATTTTTCTGCTTTTTCAATTAATGCTTTTAATACGCCGTAGCTTTCAGGTGTATATTGTGCCTCGTCATATGATTTAGCGTCGTCAACTCTTGTTTGCAGTAATTCTTTATATGTTGATATATCATCTGCAAGATTAACCATTCTTTCCACCGGAATATTGCTCTTGTAAGGATTAGTTAGAGTTTCATATGTTTTTGTATCAAAATAACAATGGAATTTTGGCGTTCCTCCCCCGTCAGGAAGAGGCAAAGTATAATCTTTTCCGTGAATATAAATATCTGTTAACAAACTGCACTCTGCAATCCACTGCGGATTACCATATGCAATATCAATACCTGCAGGTATCTCTATTCTTTTAAGATTACTGCAATATGCAAAGGTATTCGTAAAATTTACATTACCAGACGATATCTGAGCACCTTCCTCTATATATGCCTCCTGCAATCCGGTGCAATTTTCAAAAGCATAATCAATATTAGTTACCGATGCAGGTATAACTATCTTCTTTAATGACGAACAGTTAGGAAATGATACAAGTCCTAATCTTTTAATACCTTCCTCAAAAGTAACAGATGATAACTTTTTACAGTTTTCAAATGCACAGTTTGTATTACCTTTATACACTTGATATTTTGATCTGGAAATTATCCAATCTGTAATACTTGATGGAATAAAAATACTTTGTAATGCACTGTTACAGAACACATAACTTCCAACAATAGTTAATCCATCAGTAAGCGTTACATTCTTTAATGATGAACAATCACTGAAGGAATAAGCATCCCATTTTGTAAGTGATTTTGGAATTGTTACATTATCAAGAGATGTACATCCACTGAAAGCATAGCCGCCAATATGTTTGATACCCTCAGTTAGGGTCAGGTTTTTAAGTAATGGACATTCAGCAAAAGCATAACACATAACGTGATACGCTTCTTCACCTGGATGACCGCTCTCTACAGCTTGAAGCATAACAGTACTGCCTTTAAATTCAGCAATGGTTGAAGGCAAAGTAACCGTTTCAAGCTTTGGCATTTGATAAAATGCACAAAATCCTATTGATGTTACTCCCTCTTCAATTTTAACTTCTTTTATAGCATCTTTGTGTTCCTTATATGTGTATATATTCGGGAAATCACCAACTTGTGATTCAGCATTACCATCATCAACTTTAGGCGAATCCATATCACCTTGTCCCGAAAATGTCAGAACGCCGTCTGAATCAAGCGTCCAGCTTAAGTCTCCGCATGTACCTGAATCAACAGTATCAGCCGATACTGTCATTGCACCTGTCAGTGCAGTTAACGCCACTGCCGCCGATGCGGCAAATGATAAAAGTTTTTTAAGTTTCATTTTCTTATCCTCCTAAACTCCGGTGAATTTTTTCTGTGTTCACATAAGTACAGGATATATTATCTGCCTAGAATAATCAAGAATTCTGACGTATACTGCATTTCTTTGTCGTAAGATGTAATTAGTGATGATAACAATATTGAAACGGTGAATAAAATTTGGTAGTAAAATTTATACATACCCTTGAAAAATCAAATAAACTGTGATATACTATAAAAGATTTAGGTTCAATTGATCCGAGATATAGGTGTGCAGGTCCTGTGCAATGAAACGCTGTGAACCATGTCAGGCGGGGAACCGAGCAGCATTAAGCAGTTTGTTTTATGTGACACAGTTTCGCCTGCTCGCCTATATGTCGGATTGATTGTTTTAAAATATGAGGGAGGTTTACTTTATGTATCATGCTCTTTACAGGAAATGGCGTCCCATGACCTTTGACGACGTTGTTTCTCAGCCGCATATCACCACCACCCTCAAAAACCAGATCCAAAGCAATAAAATCGCACACGCATATCTTTTCACAGGTTCACGGGGCACAGGAAAAACAACCTGTGCAAGAATTTTTGCAAAGTCTGTGAACTGTCAGCATTCAAATGGCGGAAATCCCTGCCTTGAATGTGAAATATGCAGATGTGCCGACAATGAATCACTTATTGATATTATTGAAATCGACGCCGCTTCAAACACGGGTGTCGACGATATAAGAGCATTAAAGGAATCTGCAGAGTATCTTCCTGAACAGTGCAGATACAAGGTGTATATTATAGACGAAGTCCATATGCTCTCTATAAATGCGTTCAACGCACTGCTCAAAATTATGGAGGAGCCTCCTTCGCACGTCATATTCATTCTGGCAACGACCGAAGTACACAAGGTTCCAGCGACTATTATCTCTAGATGTCAGCGCTTTGATTTTAGAAGAATACGAATTGAAGATATTGTTTCACGCCTTGAGTTTATAGCAACTCAGGAAAATATCATACTTGATAATGACGCAGCTGCTCTTATAGCAAAAATATCCGACGGCGGAATGAGAGACGCTTTATCTTTGCTCGACCAGTGCATTGCATTTTCTGATAATGTTGATTTAAAAACTGTTTCAGACGCTGCGGGAATTGCAGGCAGAGATTATCTTTTTAATATTATTGACAGCATTTTTGCCGGTGATATAACAAAAGTTATGGAAACCATAGCATATCTTTACGATATGGCAAAGGATATGACAAGGCTGTGCAGCGAGCTTTTAGAACAGATGAGAAATCTAATGCTAATAAAGGCAGTTCCAAATAACGATATGGTAATGTGTCTGCCTGATGAATATAAACAGCTGGAAACTATCGCCAATAAAACCGATATAGGCGATATTCTTGAAAAAATCGAGGTTTTAAGCGACTGCAATGAAAATCTGACTAAAGCAACTTCAAAGCGTATAGAGCTTGAAATGTGTATGGTCAAGCTATGCTCAAACAAAAGTATTGTTAGCAGTTATACAAACACATCTGTAACTGCTCATACGGGTTATATAACCCCCGAGCAAAAGATTGAAAAAACAACAAATAACTTAGAACAAAATACATCAGTAAATAATAATACTGCAACTGATAGTCAAGAAAAAACAGAACAGGACAACATTCAGCCTTCTGTAAAAGGGCAGTCTGCGAATATTCCTAAGAAAAGAGTTACAACAAAGGATTTTGCACCTCTTGAATGCTGGGACGAGGTTGTTGAAAAATTCAAAAGCGAATGTCCTTCGGCTGTTGGTTTTTTGTCGAATTCAAAGGCATTTATATATGAAAATATGATTTTGATTATTGTCAAGGACGCTTTTGATTTAAAGATGTTTAAACTTCAGCTGACAGATGTAAACAGAATCATAACTGATTTCTTTGGAAGAAAGTTTACAGTTTCGGTAAAAGCGATGGATACAACTGAAACTTCAGACGCAAATCCCGACACAGAAAGTCATTTTGAAACTAAGGCTTCAAGCCCCATAGATAAAATTATTGACAAAGCAAAAAGTGCAAATATAGATTTAGAAATTAAATAATCGGAGGAATATTATGAAAGCTAGATTACCTGCCGGCATGGGCGGCGGACCGCAAAACATGAACCAAATGCTAAAACAAGCACAAAAAATGCAGGAGGACATTCAAAGAGTACAATCTGAGATTGACGAAAAAACATTCAAGGCTTCAGTTGGCGGCGGAGCTGTTGAAATAGAAGTTCTGGGAAACAGAACTGTACAGTCGCTTAAAATAAAGCCTGAGGTCGTTGACCCTGATGATGTAGAGATGCTTGAAGATCTCATTATGAGCGCCTTTAACGAAGCGGTCAACAATATAGAAAAGGAAAGCGAAGAGGAAATGTCCAAAATAACGGGCGGTGTTTCCCTTCCTGGGTTATTCTGATGGCAGAGGCTAATGCACTTCCGTTGATTGAGCTTGCAGAACAGTTTGCAAAGCTTCCGGGAATAGGTATGAAAACAGCACAAAGGCTTGCATACTTTGTTATGTCTATGAGCAAGGAAGAAGCTAAAGAATTTTCTGAAGCGATAATCCGTGCTCACAGCACAGTTCATATGTGCAGAATATGTCAGAACCTTACTGACAAGGAGATTTGTCCGATATGCGACGATTTAGAGCGTGATAAAACAACTATATGCGTTGTTGAAAGTCCCAAAGATATTACAGCCTTTGAGCGAACTAGAGAATATAAGGGTGTTTATCACGTTTTGCACGGTCTTATCTCCCCTATCAACAATGTCAGCCCTGACGATATTAAAATCAGAGAGCTGTTAGACAGGATAAACAACGAAGAAATTTCCGAGGTAATAATGGCAACCAACCCAACCGTTGAGGGTGAAGCTACTGCTATGTATATATCTAAACTGCTAAAGCCTCTCGGAATAAAAGTTACAAGACTTGCGTTTGGGCTTCCCATCGGAGGAATTTTGGAATACGCTGATGAAGTTACATTATTTAAGGCACTTGAAAACCGAAGTGAGATTTGATTTATGTTAGTTAATATAAAGGGTGTACATCAAAATTTGGTGTGCACCTTTCTTATTATGTCTGCAATTCAATTTTCTTTTTTATATTTGTATTCATACACCAAAATTGATGCTAATACCTGTTTACTAAAATCCATTTTCTTTATATACCACAACGATCATCCGATTTTCTATAATTTTCTTGCCTTGAACAAAACCGAAATCGGAAGCATTTTCGCTTTTTTGGCTTTGGCACTAATATCACCTTCGGTCTGCAATGTCGCATCATCGGTTTGCTCGACCATTTGCTCGATAACAAATCCCGCCTTCGCCAAAGCGTTTACATAGGTGGATATTTTCCGATTGCACAGTAGGATCTCACTACCGTCTACCGGCATTCTGAAATATGACTCGTCAAAATAGCTCTTGTTCATCACAAGGGTATCATTTTCAATGACATCTTTCCGTTCATCACAAGACCAGGCAATACAGTAATTAAGCGTATGGTGCCAGCTGAAAATGAAAATACCGTCTTTTTTCAGGTATGAGGCTATTTTCTGGAAAGTACCATCAAGATCAGTCGTCCAACCAATCCCGTAAATCGAATACACAAAGTCGAAATAGTCTTTCGGGATGTCCATCTCGGCTTCCATCGGAGAGCAGATGAGCTTCGCATGATACCCGTTTTAGCTCAAATACCGCTCAGCATTTTCAAGCTGTTTATGAGATAAATCTACGCCCCATAATTCACCGGCATTTCTGTCCGCAAGATACTTTAAGGAATGCCCGTTGCCGCAACATATTTCAAGGATACTCTTGCCTGAAACATCTTCAAACAGATGCAATTCATTCTCCGTTACAAAGTGTACTCCGTAATCGGGGAGTGCCGTAGTCCCAAACCACAAGTCCGCGTATGTATCCCAGTAATGCTTGTTTGTTTTCAATATTTCATCTCGATTCATTTGTGTCCCTGCTCCTCGATAATTTGTATTTTGCCACCAGCAAAAATATATAATCTTATCATATTTTGAAGACTTTCTTCCCTTGTTTTTGCCATTGTAATGTATGAGGACAAGAGTAAAGCGGGCATTGGACTGCCGGGAATTAACTGTTTTCGTTTTGCCTCCAACCTAAAGATTACCACCCCATCGGGGCAGCAAAAACGAATCTTGTTCTCGGTTTCTCCGCCGAGATTTCTTAAATCATCACCCGCTCGAACGGCTTCCATAATGGGAAAGGCTTTAATCATACACTTCTGGCAAAAATCAGCGGGACAGCCGTATTCACAAACATATGTATCATTAATCTCGTGTCCGTTACGGCAGTCAATATAACCCTCGTTATTCTTTTTTCCATCTACAACGATAATAACAAACGAAACATTTTCTCGTATAAATCTATTCATAGGTCTATCTCCTCTGAAAAAAATTATTTATCCCTTGACATCAATACTACACACTCGACATATGCCGTCCGCACATGAAGTTTCACGCCCATTACTATCCACGAATAAACTTATCAATTACTTTCTGCTTTGCTAGCGGGTTCAGCTTTAGAATCTGCTTCTTAATCAAAGCATAGCTTTCGTTGGGATCGAGGTGGGGTAAGGTAAATGAACGTGTATACCAAAAATTCTCTACTGTTGTAAATACAGTACTATTCCATCCATAACCCTCGCCGTATTTATTCTTTTTCTGAGCCGTACCACACATAGTGATAAACATACGCATTTGAAGCTCAACGAGCGCACGTTCAAACTTTGCATTGTCCTCTCGACTAAATCCACCTTTTTTCTTTATTTCATGAAGAGGGATTTCTCCGGCAGAAACAATGGTGTATATCCGTTTTGCCATTTCGCTTATCGTACCGCTTACATAGGCTTCATCAAAGGTTTCGCCGTTTCTTCGAACAGAATAAAAGTACGGATACCAATCCTTTGTGATATATCCGCTTGCACGAAAAAAGAGCTTTGAATAAGCAATATCATCCCGTTCTTCCAAAACTCGCATCCGCCATTCCCACGGATCTGTTTCAAAGTCTCCTGTGTGCCACTTTATAGGAGATAAGATGCTGTCCTGTTCCTGCCATCCGTAAGGAATTACAGCATAGACACCTTTTGGGTTACCTCCTCCCATAGAGAATCCGCATTTTATCAGTTCATCGCAAAAATCCGTAAAATTATTTATCATACATTTGCCCACCTTTTACACTGTTCGATTCGTGCACCATGAGGTGTATCACCATGCTCAGAATCACAAGAATACTTCATCAGAAGCTCACAGGGAAAATCAGCACATTCGCCGCAATGTATGATAACTTTATTCTGGCAGCATATCGCAACAGGACACTCCCCATGGAAAGGATGCCCGTTTGTTTCGATACATCCCCCGCAACCGCAAGTCTCCTTATATTCACATTCGGTACAGTGCAGACCACATCTTGAATCAACCATATGTATAACCTCCAATTTTTTCTTTCACTATATCACTTCAAACATGACAACAGTATGTCATGTTTCATATAAATTTTTTATAGAGTCCAGGGTGGATTTCATTACTTCAACCATTTCCGGAGGACCAAGAACTCTCACCTTATCTCCAAAACTCAGAAACCACTCCACAGCGCCTTTTTGTGTAGTAAATCCCCACTCCGTGTACAATCTTCCATCTTTATGTTCCGTAAAACAGGCATGTCCATATTCTTCAATCAATCTGTATTTTACACAAGGTTCATAAACAGCGGTGATCACATAATCATCCGTAATATGCGAACCGAACTGTTTTTTCTCCTCCGGAATGTTCCTGACAGTAAAGGATTCTTGTGATATTTGTAAGTTCCACATACGGCGGAGCTTGTACATCCTAAAATCCTGTCGTTCCCTGCAAAAACCGAATACATACCAGTCTGACCACTTGAAAACAATCAGGTACGGTTCGATCAGCTTATCTGCTTCGCCCTTGTTGTAGCAATAACGAAATGTAACACATTTTAATCCTTTCATTGCCTTTTTAATTTCATCAATTTTAGCGGCAAGGTCATCCTTATAAAACGAAGACAGGTCAATAACCATGTTATCTGCCAATCTGATTGCGGAACTGCCGCCGATTTTCTGAACGAGCTTTTCTGCCAAGGCAGAATTGGAAACGCTGTCAAGCGATTTGAGACCCGTAAAGATGGCCGCGAGCTCCTGCTCAGTAAACACGGTAGTATCAAGAGAGAAGCCTTCCATGATTGAAATACCGCCGCCCACACCCTGAGTGGTAACAATAGGGATGCCGGCCTTACAAATGTCCTCAATATCACGATTGATAGTACGACGAGATACCTCGAATTTCTCAGCAAGGTAAGGAGCGGTAACATTCTTTTTCTGCTGCAAAGTTGTAATTATCCCAATAAGTCGGTCTATCTTCATGTTTTTATCCTTTCTATCTTTTTGTCATCAAAACTCTCGCATTTCCGAAAATGTAACTCCACTCTCCGTAGCAATACCGGCATAAAGTTTTTCGTTATCTTTTCCAATTTTCACATAATGCGAAATGACATATTGTGCAGAATACGGCATTTCAGGTACAACTTCAATCAAATCTTTTATTGAAAACCATTTTAATTTATTACATAATAAACCATATGGTTAATATATTCAATCCCTGCACACTGTCGCTCCGTAAGTTTTCTATGAATGACAAAAACTCACTGCAGCGTTGCTTAAACAAATCCATATCACACACAAATGGCTCTATGAATTGTTCAAATGGTATCGCATAAATATATTTATCCCCCTTTGGTTTTATTAAGATATTCACGCCATATTACCGCCTCTTCTCGAAGCGTTCCAATATAATCTGCCTCACTTTTTTCCATAAATACTCCTCCATTTCTTACTGATTTTCTATAATTCCTGTATATCTATCCCTAAATTTCTTTATTTATATTTTACACGCAATGCGTGTGTTTGTCAAAAAAATTTAACTACGGCTACTTACTCTGTTAAGCGACCGCGGTTCTCAATGATTAAAAATAAAAATGTTTTATTATAATATAACGCCGTTATCCTGGCAAGCAGTTTACAAACCAGCGATATACTATTTTATATATGCTGCTTATATTAAAGTCTACCGTGGGTCAGGTAGAAAATCAAGTGTTGTATAAACGTGAAAACTGCCGTTTATACGTAAAAAGTAAAAACGGCAGTTTAGACTGTATCGCTTATAACCTTAAGCGATTATTAAGTATGTTTTCAATACAGGAATTAGTTGAAAAATTGGATAATCACCTAATAAGAAATAGATTTTTCCTCCCGTTTCCTGTTTTAGATTATATATTCTTTGTTATCTTCAGAATGTTCTGTCCGTTCCTGTACTCGTAGTTCATGCCGTCCATGATCTTCTTGACCATGTAGATGCCGAGTCCGCCGATCTCTCTATCCTCCGCAAAGAGCGTAACGTCAGGATCCTCTTTCTTAAGCGGATCGTAGGGCATGCCGTTGTCGATGAAGGTGATCACCACCGAAAGCGGATCCTCCTTCAGCTCCACGCGCACCGTAACCGCACCATCGCCTGTCTCGTAAGCGTAATTCGCGATGTTGCCGAACAGCTCGTCGATTGCGATGTTGATCTGCATCTGTGCTTTCATGGAACAGCCGTGTGCCTCGAGCTGTCCGTCCACAAACTCCGTGACTACAGGGATGTTTTCCACTTTCGCCTCGATTGTCATTTCTTTCATCTGAATCCCTCCTTCATCCTGCCTCGCCGTCTGGGGCATCGCCCACATGTTCATCCTCCAGTTCCAGAACATACTGCACGCCGTCGCATTTGCAGCGGCCCTTGCAGAAGACGCAGTAATAATCCTTCATATGGTACCAGGGCCGGGAAACCCTGTGCAGATAGCGGAAGCCATTTTTCAGGTGCGCTCCCCGCGCCGGGACCTTGTCGTCGTACGTCCAGATCAGCGAGGTGACAGCCCCGAATTTTCCACGACTATTCAGATCCGCGATTGCGTCGGCCAGAAGTTTCGAGCCTATCCCTTGCCCCTGGCAGTCCGAGGATATACACATGCTCCGGAACTTGACCAGCTGCTTCCCGTGCGCCAGCCGCTTCAGCTCCTCGCGCGGAATCTTCGTCTCCTCGTGCAGCTTCTGCTCCGATTCCACCCCGAACAGCGCAATCCCCGCAAGGCGGCCGTCCTCCCTCCTCGCTGCGTAAAAGAATTCGTTTTCATCGTTGATATGCCAGCGAATCTCATCCTCCGACATATAACGCTCACCGAAATTCTCGTCAAACATTTTCATCAGAAACGGGATATTCGATTCCTTCACATAATCCATGTCTCGCTACCCCCCCTGTAGATCGTCCTTATTATTTTCCGTACGAAACATTCCCGTCAGGACTTTTTTGGAATTCTCGCCAGCGCGAGATACACCCCGAACCCGACAAGCAGAAACAGTCCCAGGAACATCACGCCGCCGGACACCAGGATCAGCGTCGGTCCGATCATCTGCCCCACCCTTGACACCAGGATGAAGATGATCAGCGCGTCGTTGTCGGAATAGCTCTGTGTGGTCTTCGTCTTCGTAAACGCGTCCATAATCACAGAAAGACCGAACGAGTCCAGCACTCCGCAGAGCAACACGGCCAGCACCAACAGAGGCATCACCGCAATCCAGCCGTACAGTATGATTAGCACCGCGCTCGCCACCATGTAGAGGTATGTGGCCTTAAGAGACGACATACGGTCGGATACAAAGTCGGTCATGAACGGCCCCACATACGCGCAGAGCAGGTAATTCGACAGCATCAGCACCGAGGTTACCGTCGCGGAATACCCGTATTCGTTGACAAAGAGCGGCACAATGTACGATATGAATACCGAGCTAGTGTAGACCGGCAGTAGCAGGAACAGCAGAAATTTCAGGGCGCGCACATTCTTCAGCACCCGGAAAATGTCCGCGTAGCTTCCCGCCTCCACTCTCCCCTCGACCCGTACCCTCAGCGACATAACTAATGGCACCAGCAAAATCACAGCGGAGCCCAGATAAATGTGGGAGTAAGCCAGCTGATTTGCCAGTATACCGCCCAGGATCGTGCCCATGCACTGTCCGGCAAACGCACCGCCGTTCACATACACGAGTGCACGCATCCTCTGCCTGTCGTCCGCAAAGAGGAACGAATAGTAGCGTATGCCGATAAAGAGACAGCCGCTCCCGAAACCGGATATGCCGAAGCCGAGGAATAGCATGCGATAATCCGTCGCAGCTCCCCTTACGATCAGACCGAGCATCAGGGCGAGCACTCCGACACTCAGAAAAGAGCCGAAGCGTTTCGTCCGCCTGCATATCCCGCCGGAGACGATCACGCCCAACACCGTCATCGCCGAGAGAAAGGTGATCGGAAGACTCACCAGCAGATCCACGTTTCCTCCCGGTACTGCCATCGTCATCTGCCGGATATAGACGACGTTGAACGAGTCGCCGATCGACGCGGCGAAGAAGGCAAACACGAAGATCAGGCGGACAAACGCATTCTGTTTCATAAATTCAGTCTGTTCCATTTTGCCCCTCCGTTAGTGTTCCCGTATTTGTAACAAATAACTGATACTCCGCCAAGATCAAAATCGAAAAGGTCAGAAGCAGCACCGCCTGCAGGACATAGTCCAGCGCCATCTTGCGGAGGTAATCCGCCGACATCTTGTAGGATATCTCGTCGTCCTCCCCGATGGACAGCTCCTCCACCTCCGGTATTAGATCCGTGTAGCGCTGCAGATAAGCCTCCACCTCGTAAAAGTCCTCCCGCGCGACGCCGAGTGCCTCCACATTCGCGATGTCCGCCTGCACCGATTCCCCGATGGACTCGCAGAGTTCCCGGGAACTCCCGGCGTAATCGCGGTATGCGTCCACACCTGTCATCACGCTGAATGCCGCGATCCAGATCAGGGGCACGACCGCCGCGATACGGTACGCACTCTTCCCCTCCAGGAGCAGCCTCCAGACCAGATGTATCAACAGCAGCACAAGGACAAGACCGACCGCCGCGATTCCCACGAGCTTCAGAAGATAGCTACCCATCTCCCGATGTATGTCTGAAATCTTGCTGACCGTCAGGATGCGCGCGTCGTCGCCCACCGCGTACATACAGTAGAGATGATTCCCGTCGCTCATATTGTTCCCCGCTGGCATGGAATACGCGCGTTCCGTCAGCATCGCCGGTTCCGTGGAAAACAGCAGCCGGTTCCTCACAGAGAGAATGTGCAGCTCATCCACGTCGTCGAACGAGTCACGCAGCTCAAGCAGGTCTTCCTGCATCCCGTAGAACGTCTCAATCCTCTTGCCAAATTTCATACTGTAATCGGTATTGTAGATAAAATCCGCCAGCTCCACTCCGATAAGATTCTGCCTGGTATTCTTGAGGTTGCTGAAATACATCAGCCCGCCCAGAACCAGCGTGATCACCGTCAGCAGCAGCGCCAGAAGTTCTATCATGAGTCGTTGTTTGTTGTGCATGTTTCCTCTTCCAATCTTACGATTCATTTCCCGTTTCCGTCCCGGTCGCCGCGTCTGTCTCCTGTCCGTAGATCTTGTCTGCGATCAGGTATATGCTCATCGGGATCTTCGCCCCTACTTTTTCTATTGTTTCCAGATTCAGGGAAATATGCGGCGTGATCAGAAATACCTGATCCAGCTCGTCGATTGGGGTACCGTCCAGGTAGTCTATCAGCGTTTGCGCGAGGAAGCCTCCCTCCTCCGACGCGTCCGACATCGTAATGTGCATCAGTGCCCCGTATTCCACCTGGCTCTCCGCGGTCTCCGCCACCGTGATGATCCCTGCTTCGTGCACCTCTTCAAGCAGCCACGGCAACATATTGTCCTCGATCATTCCCGTTGTGATATACAGAACGTCAATGTCTGGGAGCAACTCGTGGTACGCAGCCTTCAGCTCATTGTAATAGCGGGTGTAATTGTTGTCCTTGCTTGGCTCATCAACATGCAGCCTGTGAATCTCAAACCCGTTCTTTTCACTCAGGGCTTCGAGCTGGGCAATTCCCGAATAGCTGTAGGCAGCATCGGAATCCTCATAGACCACTCCGATCGAGTCAAACGGCATGATCTCGTAGGCCAGCTCGGTCTGTCTGCCGAGCCGCCCCGGATCCACATGGGCAAACGAGATGTCGTTGAAGCGCTCCGTCTCGCTCTTCACGATTCCACCCGAAATCGGGTCGGCGCTCGCAAAGACCATATATTCAAACGAAAGCTTCGAGGCGTTCTCGGTGAGCCATACGCCCGCCGCCGTCCCGAAGACCAGCATAAGGTCGACGTCGCTCTCGTGGAAAAAGACGTCCTCCATCTCACTTTCTTCCATCTGATCCGTGTTGTAGAAGCTCTCTCTCACAAACTCGGCGTTCTCGATCTGCTGCACCTCGCAGATGTCGTCCCATACATCCTGTGCCGGGCGTACGCCCGCAGGAGGATCGTATTCCCCTATGAGTCCCTGCCGGCTTAAGCTCTCCGTCGCCGCCGAGAGCTGCTCGGAAAAGCTTCCGTACTCCTCCGCGATGATGCAGCCGATCTTCACATCATTCCGCGCCACGCGCTCCGGTTCATTCGCCGCTTTGCAGTTCGTGAGCGTGCCCACGGCTAGAAGGGCGGCCGCCGCGAGCGCGACAAGACCCCTGGTATGTAATAATACTCTCACTGTTTTTTTCTCTCCATCGCCATCATCGTGATATCGTCAAACTGCGGCGCGTCGCCCACAAACGCGTCAATGTCCGCCCTCACGTTGACGAGCAGCTGCTGCGGATTCGCCAACGGATCGCGGTTCAAAGCCTCCAGCATCCGCTCGGTGCCGTACAACTCGTTCTTCGCGTCGGTCGCCTCCGCCACACCGTCCGTGTACAGGAACAGGCAGCCGCCCTCCTCAATCTCGGCATCGTATTCTCTGTATTTCAAACCCGGAATCGTCCCGAGTACCATGCCGTGCTTATCTTTCAGAATCTCAAACTTCCCGTCTGTCCCGCGGATCACCGGATACTCATGTCCAGCGTTCACCGCCTTGAGCTTGCCGGTTGATATCTCCAGGATACCCAGCCAGACCGTCACGAACATATCCTCCGCATTGTTCTCCTGCAGCAGATTGTTTGCCGTCTCCAGGATCTGCTTCGGTGAATCCGAGAACTGCGCCTGGTTATTGATGATCGTCTTAGAGATAACCATGAACAGCGCGGCCGGAACTCCCTTGCCCGACACGTCCGCCATCACCATCACAAGATGATCGTCATCCATAAGGAAGAAGTCATAGAAGTCTCCTCCCACCTCCTTGGCCGGACACATGGAAGCGTAGATATCGAAATCCTCGCGCTCCGGAAATGCCGGGAAGATACAGGGCAGCATATCCGCTTGGATCTGCGTCGCCACGGAAAGCTCCGCACCGATGCGCTCCTTCTCCGCCGTGATTGCCGTGATATCTGCAATGTACTGCTCGATGCGCTTCGTCATGGTGCCGAAGGAATTCGCCAGCACATCGATCTCATCATTCGTATGCTGATCCCAGGTAAAAGACAGATTGTCTCCCTCGATCTCCCTCACTTTGTCGGTGAGCGCCACGATCGGCTGTGTAAGCCGCGAGGACAGCCTCTTGGATACCAGGTTCGCAACCAGCATCAGAACTACCACCGCCACCAGCAGTGTGATAAACGCAGTCAGAAACCTCCGGTCGGACTGCTGCAGCATCTCATCGTTCTTCGTCGCCAGCGCACCTGTCAAACTCTGGGTCGGCGCGGTTACGATATCCTCCGGCAGCACCGAGATCAGCGTCCATCCCACCGTGCCGAGCGGCGAGCAGGATACGTACGCATTCTCTCCGTCGACCGCAGTCAGCGAGACCGCCTGCGTGCCGCCGACCGCTTCGATGAGGAACTGCTTCAGATCCCCCTTAGTCGTATCGAGGGCGTTCGCCAGGTCCTCAGCGCCGGCCGAGAGTTCCCCGGAGTTTCTGGTGGAAAAGATGACGTTTCCGTTCCCGTCCAGCAGGCAGGCGGAGCCGGATTCTCCGATCACGGCCTCCGACACAGTTTCCTTCAGGCTGGTCAGATACATGCCTGCCCCTGCGACGCCCTTCAGCTCCTTACGGTCATAGACCGGAATGCTGCACATGACGGCGAAATCCCCGGTGGACGCGTCATGTGTAGGTTCCGTAAAATAGAGCCCGTTCGCTTCGACCGCTCCCTGATACCATGGACGCTCCTTCGCCTCAAACGTGAGCAGGTTTCCCTCATCGTCAAACTGTTCCTGATAAACATTGTCCGCCTGGAGCATGAAGCCGGATTCGGCAGCGAAATAGTCTGAATTGACTTCCTCATGCTCCGAGGTAACCGCCAGAAGATCCCACTGCAGATTGCCGAGCAGCTCCTGCTCGGTCTGAAACTTTTTGGAAGACTGATCCGCCTTATCCGAGTAAGTAACGTACACATCCAATGCGTCTCCGTTCTTCCGGTCGGGCAGATGAACCTCGACCCCATCGATCTTCGCGTCGTTCTCATACAGATACTCCGCGTTCTTCGCTAGAATAGAGACCGTCTGACCCAGATCCGAGAATACCTTATCCGCCGCCGATGCTTTTTCCGCAGTCAGGCGCAGGAGATTTTCCTCCATCATCTCTTCCATCGCCTGTGAGGAAATCGATTCCACCTCCTGCCCGGTCTCCACGTTCGCGGTGATCATGCCTCTTCGCAGCTGAAGAAGCTGGAAAACGATCACGGCTCCCACCACCAGCAATGTAACCAGCAAAAGTCGAAGTATCGCCCGGAACACCTTTTTTTCCAGCGGTACCATCGGTTTGTTAGCATCATTCATGCGGTTCATTCCTTTCTCTGTGCCATTTCTTTAAATAAATGCTTTTACTCAATCGTCAGGATATCGACGAAGCCGGTTACCTCAAAGATCTCGCTGATCATCTCGTTGACATGGCGAACCACCATGCTGCCCTGCTTGTTCATCACCTTCTGTACGGACAGCAGCACGCGCAGTCCTGCGGATGAGATGTACTCCAGATTCGCGAAATCCATCGTCAGGGCCGTGATACCGTCGATGCTGTGCTTCAGCTCCGCCTCGAGCTGGGGCGCGGTCGTCGTGTCGAGACGTCCCTCGACCGCAATCTCAAGTGTAGTTCCCTCTTGTTTTTTGTTGATTGTCATAGCAGTATCCTCCATTTTTTGTTTTTGCTTTTATTTGATAAACCGTGCGCTTTGACACGCGTCCGCCGCCGTTCGGCACGGCTCATTTACTCCAGTATGTTCAGTCAAACGACCTGATCCACCAGAATGACCAGCATCAGAAAGCTCCGCAGCTGCACGAGCGTCTCTAAATATAATGGCTTCCGGTGATCTTGTCACAGTAGAACGTCACGGTAACAAAGAGCAGCATCGAAAAGATCAGGATAAAAAACTCCAGCTGCAGATAGGTCACCATGACGGGTCTTCTTACTTTTTATTGTAATCCTTTCCGCCGGGACAACCGGTCGAACACATAGTTGCCGTAGGTGCGCGGATCCCAGCGCTGTGCCGCACGGAGAGCAGCAGACAACTCCCGTCCTCCAGGGTACAGGTGTCCGCTCCCCATTCACACGATAAGGACTCAAAATTCAATTACTTTTTTCCTATTTAATTTTATCACAGAATATCCGCTTTTTGCCGCCAAATATTAACATTCGGCAGCTATTCCTTGTCGATCAGACCGAAGAAGAATTTTTCCTTCCGCGGCGTGTCAATCACCCGCACCGGCTTGATCTGGTTCTCGGAAATACCCCTCATCACCATCATATCGCGATAGAGATAGTAGGTCTCCTGCTGTAGGAAGTTCAGCTTCAGAGACAGCAGCAGCTTTTCCTTCACCTTTGAGCCGTAGGACGGGTTCGCAATTCCCATCTTTTCGTCGCAGATGGTCCGGTACCGCTCATACTCCTCGAGCGGCAGATGTCGCTCAGGTTCCAAAAACAGCACGTAGCGCCCCGGAAGGTCGTCCGTGTCCGCGTAGATGCTGAAGTCCGTAATCGACTCCCCGGTCTCCTTCTCAAACTCGTGCACAACCCAGGCGACGCCCGCCTCGTTCGTCTTCTCTCCGGCGATGCTGATCATCTGGTTCTTGCGGTACTTGAACAGAAGCCGCGGGGACTGACCGTCATAGCCGGCCACCTCTATCACGTCGCCGATGCGGTAGCGGTAGAAGCCCGTGAGGTTAGTGACGATAATCTCGTACTCGTGTCCGACCTCCAGCTCGTCGAGGCCGAGTGTCCTCGTGGGATCGCTGCCGTCCTCCTCCACCGGAATGAACTCGAAGAAGCCGTTTGCCGGAATCAGCGTGTTCTCGAAGGACTCGAAGTCCATGATCGTCGCGATTGGACCCTCGGACGCCCCATAACAGTTAAAGTACATAGGGATATCCCCGGAATAGCGTTTCATTTTCTTGGTGTATGCGGCAAATCCGCCGCCGCCAATCGATGCGATAAAGTCGCAGTCCGGCCAGATCTTCGGAATCACAGGCTCCTCAAAGCCCTGCTCAAAGATCGCCCTCAGCTCGGCGGCCCGCTCGGGATCCGGTGCAAGCTGTGCGTTGAATCTTTCCCGGAGTTCCTCGTCCATATCGACGTCGTCGTCCAGTTTCCCGGCCTCGATGTCGCCGACAAGCGAGCGCCAGTTGATCTCTATGTAGTACATGCTGTCCACCAGAGCCGTCATAAACGGCGCGACCATGCGCGTGATGCCCCTCTCCTTCAAGGCGTAAAACGCGCGCAGGTATTTCTGGTTCAGCGAGTGCCCCTCCGGGTACATCACTTCCACCGGCCAAGGCAGAATATAGTGCATAAACGCTTTGTTCTGCAGGTAGATCGCCGATGAGATCGGACCGCGCAGCGTCCCGTCCGGCGTGTAGTCAGTCTTGACGACCGCAGTGAGGAACTGCTTGCCCTGCTTCGGGGAACGTCCCTTCCTCTCGCGTATGGCAAAATCGTAGATGCAGCTGGAAAGGTTGGATGCGTATTTCATATACGCCTCCATCGTACGGCTGCTCACCGGAATGTTCTTGGGATTGTCCACGCTTCCGGACGTCAGTGCGTAGTGCACGACGGGATAAGCGGTGATGAGGTTCTTCTCCCCCTTCACCATCCGCTCAATCGCCACGGCGTAGTCGTCGTACGAGGAAAACGGTACACGCTTCTTGTAATCTTCCACCGAACGGATCTCTTTGAAGCCGTATTTCTTCCCAAACTCGGTCTCCTCATTGTCGCGCACGAGCTGCATCAGCAGCTCGTGGCTGTAACGACGCGCGTCCATACACATGTCCACTGTCTCGTTGAACACCTGGTACGCCGTATACAAAGGATCCTTCGGATCAATGTCTTTGGGAATGTTTCGTTTCTGGAGCATTTGTCTCCCCCTCTGCCTTTATTGATTCTTTTTCATAAAATCGTCCAGAAGTATCTGGTGAACCTGCGCCGTGCGCTCATTGTCGAGACCCGGCATCGCGTTTACCTCGACGACGACGTACTCGCCGTCCCCAAAGAGCAGGTCGAGTCCCAGAAGCGGCAGGTCGAACAGTCCCGCGACCTTCTCGCAAAGCGCGAGCACCTTGTCGTCGATGGGACACTCCGTAATCGAGCCGCCCTGATGGACGTTCGAGCGGAACTCCTCGGTATTGTTGGAATTCCTCGTAGCGGAATAGAAGTACTTGCCCTTCAGCATGACGACGCGCAGGTCGCGTCCGAAGGAGGTACTGATGTACTCCTGCGCCATATAGGATACGCCAGGATCCTGATGATCCAGATATGCGTCAAGCTCCTCCCGCGAATGGATCAACTCCACACCAACGCCGCCGTACCCATTGTCCGGCTTGATGACAAACGGGAAGCCCATTTCCTTCTCAATCGAATCCCTGTCGCTGTGCTTGAAGATCACAATCGTGCGCGGCACGCGAACCCCGTTCGCAGCAAGGCGGCCGTAGGTGATGATCTTGCTGCGCGCGGCGGCGAACTCCTCCAGATTCAGGATGCACTTGCACCCCGCCTGGATCAGAAGATGCTCGGCCACGAGCGCGTCCGTATTCGAGATTGCCGGAAGGAAGTACTCCGGCAGCTTCACTTCCTCACCCAGATAGTGCGCCCTGAGCTGATTGCCCGGATCGATGCTGAGATCCAGATATTCGAGGATGACCCTCTTAAAGATTGGTGCGTCCATCTTGTGAACATATTCCTTGCCGTCCTTTCCGCGCACCTTGAAGACCGGGGTGTCCATCTTGAGCATCTCGATCCCGTACTTTTCGACCAGATCGTCCACGTTCGCACACAGCATCCATGGCTGTTTAAAATCACGCATAGCAAAAACCTCCTTCAAACCTTATTTGCACTGCTCCACCAGATAAGCCGTATTCTTTATCGTGTTCTCAGACACGGCGTCCGGGAACTCCTCGGCTATGCTCTTGAGCTCTGCAAGGAGCTCCTCGCCCGTAGCGAAGCCTCCGATGACTACCTCAAAGTACTCCGAGAGCTTCTCGCCGTACTGTGACACGCTTAAGTACATATGCTTCACGCTCTTGCGCTCGCTGATCTTTTTGAACATCTCCTCGTCGATCTTGCGAATCTTGAAGTTGAGCACGTACTTGAGGTTCGCCGGATCCGAAAAATCTTCCTTCGGGCCGCCGAAAATACCCTCTGCGTAGGTAATCAGCGGGTTCCTGTCCATAATCCCGGCCACCGTGTTCGTCAGACCGGAGAACCTCGGGTTCACCTCAATGACGTACCACTCGCCGTCCTTGAACATCAGGTCGAGGTTGGCTCCACCGCCGAACTGATAATCCTTCGCCATCTTGAGCAGCGTCTCACGCAGCTCCTTCACATGGTACTTTTCCGATGTGATCGGGCCGAACTTCACGCTCTGGAAGGAGTCTGTCGCGCCCGCGAACGGGGTGGAGTCGCCCATGTACAGGCGAATCGGGTAGGAGACATGGTACACGCCGTCCGCCCCGTAAACCTCCGCGCTGAAATCCTCGCCCTTGATGAGCTCTTCCACGATCACGTCAGACTTGTTGTTCTCGGAGGTCAGAATAGCAGCGGCCTCCTCGAAAGTGTCCGCGGTCTGAATCCCAATCGAGCCGGCGCTGACCGTTTCCTTGATGATGACCGGGTAGTTGAACTGGCTCACTCTGTATAAAATGTACTCCTTGTAAATGTTGCACTTAATGTTCCCGATGACCTGCTCTGCCCAGAACTGGTCGTTGTGAACAAAGATGCTCTTTGCGACCTTAAAGCCGTAGTAGCGCAGTGCCATGGACGAACGCCACTTGTCGTAGAACGCCATAGCCGTGGATACGGGGTGTGCGATCGTGCGAATTCCCTTCTCGCGAAGCTTCTCGGCAATCACCGCGTCATTGATGAAGTTCCAGTCAATCGGATAGTTGCCGGTCGAAATCCCCATGACCACGTCAGGCTTCTGGGCAGCGATGATATCGACGATCTGATCCGCGCTGTCCGTTACCTCGGTGAGCACGTACTGCACGTTCTGCGGGCGCGGAAGCTCTCCGCCGTTGTCGGCGTCCATAAGGATGTCGCCGCCCTTGGTCGCCACGAAGCAGATCTCATGCTCCGGATACTGCGCCGCAAGGCCGTCCCACAACTCGGCGCGCTTCGGATAGAGCAGCGACAGCTTGCGGTTTTCCATAACAGATGACGATGTGTTGTAGAATACGATTTTCATAATATTTTCCTCCTGCTATTTTTCTTATAGGATATTCGGTATCTTTTAGTTCGCGAACTGTGCGCGATAAAGTCTTGCGTACTCGCCGCCGAGCTTTAAGAGTTCCTCGTGGTTGCCCTGCTCCACGATGTGTCCGTTTTGCATGACGAGGATTATATCCGCGCCGCGGATCGTGGATAGACGGTGGGCGATGATGAAGCTGGTCCTGCCCTCGCGCAGCCGGTTCACGGCCTCCTGAATCTGCGCCTCGGTCTTGGTGTCGACCGAGCTCGTCGCCTCGTCGAGAATCAGGATGTTCGGCTTCGTGAGGAATGCCCTGGCAATCGTCACGAGCTGTTTCTCGCCTGCGGATACCGCCGTCTGCTCGTTGTTCAGAATCGTCCCGTAGCCCAGAGGCAGTGATTTCACGAATTTGTCCACAAAGGTCGCCTCGCAGGCGCCGAAGAAGTCTTCACGCGTGATCTCTTTCAGCTTCGGTACTCCGTATATAATATTCTCTGCAAGCGTAGCGTTGTACAGCCAGGTATCCTGAAGCACCATGCCGATGTTGCGGCGCAGCGCCTTGCGGCTCAGCTTGTGCAGCTCAATGTTTCCGTCCAGTATGATCTGTCCGCTGTTGATTTCATAGAAGCGCTCGATGAGGTTGACGAGCGTGGTCTTGCCTGCGCCCGTACCGCCCACAATCGCCACGGTCTGTCCGGGCTTCACGGTGAGGTTCATGTGCTCGATAAGCTTCTTCTCAGGCGTATAGCTGAATGACACGTCGCGGAATTCGATCTGACCCTTGAGCTCGTACTCATCGTATGCGTCGTCCGCGTCCGCCAGTTCGTCCTCGCTCTCGAGCATGTCGTAGATGCGCTCCAAAGAGGCAAGGCCCGACTGCAGAGTACTGATCATCTGCGCCAGGTTGCTGAACGGCTGCTGGAACTGTCTCGCGTACTGGATGAACGCCTGCACGTCGCCCACGCTCATCTGTCCGCCTATGATCTTGAACGCACCGACCAGCGCCACGATGACGTAGTTCAGATTCGTGAGCAGACGCGACAGCGGCTGGATCAGGTTCGAGATAATCGTCGCCTTCATCGTCGTGTTGTAGAGCTCCGTGTTCTGAGCGCGGAACGTCTCGCTGAACGGATCCTCCTGGTCGTACGCCTTGATGATGTTGTGGCCGTTGAAGCTCTCCTCCACGTTTGCGTTAATCCTGCCCATGTACTGCCACTGTCTCTGGAACGCCGGCTTCGAGACCGTCGTGATTTTCTTCACGAGCACGCCCGAGAGCGGGATTAGCAGAGCAGTAACAAGCGCCAGCTGCCAGGACAGCATGAACATCATAGCGACCATGCCGATCAGCATCAGCAGGTAGTAGACGAAATCACCGCCGGTCTGGTTCAGCGTCTGGACCACGTTGTCCACATCGTTGGACGTCCGGCTCATGATGTCGCCGCGCTGGTTCGTATCGTAGAAATTGAGGGGCAGGGTCCACAGCTTTTCTTCGACCTTGCTGCGCAGGTCCATCGCGATGCGCGAGGTAATCCCTGCGGAGGTTCGGCCCGCCACCCATTTTGCGACAAATTGAAGAATATAGACTGCCATCGACGCGCACGCCCAAAAGATGAACGTCTTCCAGTGTATGCCTCCCGCAGCGAGCCCGTCCACGATCGCGTCCGTGGCGCTGCCCATGATGCGCGGTCCTATCGCCGTGAAGATGCCGGCCACTATCAGCATCACAAGCATCAGCACGCACGCTGCCTTGTATTCCCCGAAGAGTCCGAGCAGCTTTCGGAACATGCCCTTCTTTACTTTCTTTTTCGGCTTTTTCGCTTCTCCGGTACTCATGCGCTCACCTCCGATTCTTCCGTCGGCTGGGTCGAGGCGATTTCCTGATAGGTCGCGCAGCGCTCGATCAGCTCGTCGTGCGTCCCCATGTCCTCGATCATTCCGTTGTTCAAAACAATGATATTATCCGCATCGATCACCGAGCTGATGCGCTGTGCAACCACGATGACCGCCGCGTCGGCTGTCACGCCTTTGAGCTCGCCGCGCAGTTTCTTGTCCGTCGCGTAATCGAGTGCAGAGAACGAGTCGTCAAAAAGGTAGACCTTCGGTCTGCGGACGATCGCCCGCGCAATCGCCAGACGCTGTCTCTGACCGCCCGAGAAGTTCGAGCCGCCCTCGGACACGCGCATATGGATCCCATCTTTGTTCTCTTTTATAAATCCATCCGCCTGCGCCACACGGAGTGCCTCCCAGATTTCCTCGTCGGTCGCGTCGCTCCTTGCGTAACGCATATTATCCGCGAGCGAACCTGCGAAGAGGAAGGCCTTCTGCGGTACCATGCCGATTGCGGAGCGCAGCTCCGCCTGCTTGAGATCCTTCACGTTGATCCCATCGAAATAGACGGCGCCGCCGGTCGCGTCGGTAAGCCTCGGAATCAGGTTCAGCAGCGTCGTCTTGCCACTGCCCGTGGAACCGATAATCGCCGTCGTCGTCCCCGGCTTCGCGGTAAAGGACAGATGCTGAAGAACCGGCTCCACCTCTGGATGATCCGGCGCGTAGGAATAGCTCACGTCCTCGAAGCGTACCTCGCCGCGCAGGGATTTCGTTGCGGCCGGACTCTCGGTGTCCTCCACCGAGCTTTCCGCGTCCAGCACCTCTATGATACGGTCCGTCGCCACCGCCGCTCTCGGCATCAGGATGAACACCATCGCCGCGGAGAGCGTGGCCGTCATGATAAATGACAGATAGGTAATGAAAGCGATGATCTCACCGACCTGCACCGAACCCTGCTCCGACAAATACCCGCCGAACCACAATATGGCGATTGTAGCGGCATTCACGATAAACATGAACAGTGGGCTCATCAGGGAGTTCAGTCTGGTGATAGCCAGGTTGATCTCGGAGAGATCCTTGTTGACTACTCCAAAGCGCTTAATCTCAAACGGCTCGCGCGTGAACGCCTTCGCCACACGCACGCCCGAGATCTGGTCCCGGAGGATGACGTTCAATCCATCAATATGCTCCTGCTGCGCCTTGTAGTACGGAAGCATTTTCATCAGGAATATGACTGATATAATCACAAGCATCGGCACGGTAACCAATATGACGACCGAGAGCGATACGCTCTGCGCAATCGCCATGATAATGCCGACCACGAACATGACTGGTGCGGTAATCAGCACCGTCAGCAGGATTGTCAGGAAACGAACCACCTGCTCGACGTCGTTGGTCGCGCGCGTGATGAGCGTCGGCGCTCCGAAGCTCGCAATCTCTCTCTGCGAGTAGGACAGGATCTTCGTGTATATCTTCTCCCTCAGGTCGCGGCCGACCGACAGCGCGGCCTTCGCGCCCAGTATGCTTGCGCCCACGGCGCAGCCGAACTGAAGTATGGACAGCACCACCATGATGATGCCCTTGTTGATTATGTAGCCCGTATCGCCGTTTGCTACGCCGTAGTCGATGATCCCCGCGTTGATCCTCGGCAGATACAGAGACAGCAGCGTCTGTCCTATCTGCAAAAGCAACACGCAGCAGATGATTTTGCGATACGGCTTGATCTGTTTTCCAAAAAAACTAAACATAGCATTCTCCTTTCTTGCGGCCTCAGCATCGGGTATTTATGCTTTGGCCTGAATAGAACTGCTCCGGCAGCTGCACCGCATAGTCCGTGATTCCCTTGCCGGTGTTCGGGTGTTTGCCCGAGTAGATTTGGTCGGCAGTGAATGCCACCAGCAGCACCACGCAGAGCGGAACTATGATTTGTAGCTTGATCTTTCGCAGAAAGTTATCCAAAAACGGTGCGGCCACGTAGACAATCGCCATGCCGCCAAGTCCGAACACCAACAGGCCCTCTGCACAGATCCTTCCGTGCAGATTCAGGAAATATCCGCTGTAATCCCACCACTTCTGTCCGCCGTGGGTCGCCTCTAAGTACCAGGCGGTGAAGTACTCCACGCAGCCGCAGAGCAAGATGGTCGCGCAGAACTCCGCAAGCGGCTTGCTGCGAAGCTTGTTCAGCACGACGAGAATCAGCACGCCGCCCGTTCCGTAGATCGGAAGCCACGGGCCGTACAGGACGCCGCGGTTGACGAACTCGCCGTCGGAGACCAGATGCAGGCTTACTTCCCACAGCCAGCCGATGAGCGCGAAGATGAAAAACAGCATAATCAGGGACCAGATGGAGTAATGACGCTCGCAGTAGATACCGCGGAACTTCTTCTCCTTGCCCTTCCTCTGGTACTGCCCGAGCCGAACCGGATAAGCCTTTCCGGACATCTCGCCGCGCATCGACAGGTATACGTCGTGCTTCGCCATGAACTCGTCGTAATCCTGCTCCGTCTTGTCGTTCACAAGGGTCACGCCAAAGACGTCCGCGATGAATCCGAGGATTCCCGTGCGCACTTTCTTCGGCGGCTTCGGCTCGCCGATCGCGTCGATCTCCTTCTCATAAGCAAACAGCAGATCCATGCGATCCGCTTTCTCAAACAGGTAGGTATCGTTCAGCAGCTCGCTGCCCTCGATGGATTTTTCCTTCACCAGAGCGCGCACGTAGGCGTAGTATTCCGCGAAGGTCGCCTGACGGTAGGGCTCGGAGTAGAGCTTGCCCACAATGCCCATCGTCACGGCGTCCAGTATCCTCCAGCCGATGAACGTAAGGTTCAGCACGAAGCATTCCCACTTGTGTCCGTCCATCATCTTCCTCGAAAGTGCGATTGCCTCCTTCGAGGAAATCCCCGGATTCTCCGCTACGATGTACGGCACCATGCGGTAGGAGTAGGATTTGATTATTCCGCCCACAATCGTGAGCCACCACAGCGTCTCATAGATCGTGCAGCGCAGCATCGCAAACGCCACCTTCGTCCACTTGCGGATGCGGTAAAAATGCAGAAACCTGTGCACCGGCACTTCCTCGTAGGTGCGCCCTTCCAGGAACATACGCGCGGAGACCGCCGTATAGACGTTCGCCACATAGAACCACACCAGCAGCAGGCCCGCCGTGCTGAGCAGGATGAAAAGCAGAAGTAGAATGCTGTTCGCCCCCGTCATGGACACGACCGCCGATACGATGGTCTCAATGAAGGTTCCCGAGGAGATCTCCTTCACCACAGAGGCGAAGACTCCCTTCGTAGTCCCCGCGAATTCCTTCGTGCTGGAACCAATCTTCTCAAGTCCGGACTCCATCAGACCGCCTAAGAGCTTCTCCATTGATTTTCCTTCCAGCAGTCCCTGAAAACCGGTGTTCAGCGTCGATGTATCGCTTCCCGTCAGCTCGGCCGAGGTCTGGACGGGCTGATAGGTTCTGCCCTTCTGACTGGTCGAGCCGCCTCCCCCAGATCCTAAGAACCAGGCAACCAGGCAGACTATCACGAAGATAAAATAGTGCTTCTTCAGCGACTGTCTCGCCTTATGTTTCAACTCTCTTCTGTTGTACATTTGTTTCCCTCCCAAATATTTCTTAGAATTTATGGATTCTTATCCCGCCAATGACCCCGGCAGATTTTTACGCGCATAAATCTCTGTCAGGGTCAATGGATGGGCAGCTTCTTACCAGATGGATACTCGATCCTCAGGGGCGACACATTCCATCGCCTTTGGTGACGCCGTAAGTCTCGTAGAACTCATTGAAGTTCGGAAGCAGTGCAATCACTTTTCTTTTTATTGATGTATCCCTTAACAATAAGATATGTCTCTGTCTCGCCGAGAATTATGAATTCGAGGTGGGCAGATATGCTCTCAGAACGCCCG
The DNA here is from genome assembly GCA_947627045.1 of uncultured Clostridia bacterium. Classification (GTDB taxonomy): domain Bacteria; phylum Bacillota; class Clostridia; order Oscillospirales; family Ruminococcaceae; genus UMGS1601. Next base: position 12,028 of record CANQUM010000007.1, on the reverse strand, counting down.
CCACGTTGGACAGCGGAAGCGTCTGCAGCCATACATGGCCCGGTCCGGTGATCACGGTGTTGAAGAAGCCTTCGCCGCCGAACAGGCCCGTGGCAACCTTCTTGCGGAAGTGTACGGACAGCGTCACGCCGCTCTCTCCCGCCAGGTACGAGCTCTTCTGGAAGATCATCTCATTGCCCGAAGCGATCTCAAAAGGTACGATGGAGCCTGGGAAAGATGACGCGAAAGCAATCATGCCGGGACCGCCCTGTGCGGTGTAGATATTCTGGAACATCTTCTCACCCGAGAAAGCTCTGCCGAGCGCTTTTCCAATCCCGCCGTTCGACGTCGTTTCCATGTTCATATTCGGAGACATCCAGGACATGCCGCCTCCCTCTGTGATCATCTTTTCTCCCCGCTCAAATTTCCTTAAAAGATACCTTTTTAGAATGCAGGGATATGTTCATGGACGATACCCCTCCTTTTTCCAGCTCCTTGAGAAACATTTGTTGCGCACAGCATGATTTGTCCGCAATATATCCGGAGTCTGAAACCTTTGATTGCCTGAAAAAGTATTCAATTATCATAGTTATCTTATGAGCTTATTACAGTGCTACTAAAATCTGATGTTCTATGTCATTTCAGAAACAATTCTGAATAATGACCAGTTTTTCTCTCCTTATATAGCGGAAAGTTATCCACTTCAAAGGTAAAAATCATTTAACAATTACCTAAATAAATATGAATTAAGCAGCATATACTAAAATAAGCCATATATTTTAGGTTCCTTTTTCGTTGAGTTGCCTACTCTGCGAAATTATTATTACAAGTTATGTCAATAAACACTAAAATTATACATGATATATTATAATTTGTCAACATACTATAAAATTTATTTTATTTTTTTATATCTATAATAAAAAGAAGCAAGAGAAAACAATCTCTTACTTCTAATCTCGGTTATTCCGATAGTATTGTGCATTGTAAATTGTAAATTATAAAATGTCCATTATCAATTTCGACCTGCCGTTTAACAAACTGCATCCCAAAGGCGGAAAGCCAGCAGCGATTTTCCGCTTAACCTGCTACTGTATCGCCTTCATATTAACGTCAATAAGATTTGCCTTTTTGGGGAAAATTGCCTTTTCAAATGCTTTATGCAAAGTGTCAAATGAGATTATACCTGTTTACTTTATGAACTTTCCAAGCAGAATAATATTCACCATACCAGACATTTTGTTTTTCTCTGAAAAAAATTATTTATCCCTTGACATCAATATTACGCACTCTACATGCGTCGTTCTCGGAAACATATCAACAGCTTGTCCTTTAACTGCCTTGTAACCGTTCTCATACAAATATTTTACGTCTCTAGCCGCTGTTGACGGATTGCAGGAAACCATTATTATTTTTTGAGGAGACATTTTTAGCATTGCGTTAAGCGATACACTATCACAGCCCTTTCTTGCAGGGTCGGCAATAATAATGTCAGGCGTTTCACCACGCTCAATCAGTCTGTTTGCGACTTCTCCTGCATCTCCGCAGATAAATTCAGCATTTTGAATGCCGTTTAATTGGGCATTGAGCTTTGCATTTTCTACAGCGTCGGGAATAATTTCTACTCCTATCAGCTTTTTCACATTACCTGCAAGCGAAAAACCTATCGTTCCTATTCCGCAGTATAAATCAAGAATAGTCTCATTTCCTTTTAAATCTGCATATTCTTTTATTATCCCGTAAAGCTTCTCAGCCTGTGCAGTGTTAATTTGATAAAATGAATGCGGAGAAATCCTCACTTTGTCTCCGCACATAATGTCTGAAATGTATTCTTTACCGAAAAGAACCTCGCTGTGTTTCCCAAGAATGACATTGGTTTTATCAGGATTGATATTCAGAACTATGCTCTTTATTTCCGAAAATTCTTTTATTATTTCCTCGGAAATATTTTTAAATCTGTCATCACGCTTAGTAACCACAATGCAAAGCATTATTTCTTTAGTGTGAAAACCCTGCCTTAAATAAATATGACGGATCTGACCCTTTCCCGTTTCCTCATTGTAAGCCATAAATCCGTTCTTTCCTAACAGCTTTACCGTGTAATCTGCAATTTTATTGAAAATCTCTGGCTGTAAAAGACAGTCTTTGTTATCAACTACCCTGTGCGAACGCTTTGAATAAAATCCGCACTCTAAACTGCCGTCTTTCTCACATACAGGATACTGCGCTTTATTGCGGTAATGCAGAGTTTCATCACAGCCGAGTATATTATCAAAGTCAATTGACAGCTTTCCTATACGCTCAAATGAATCCTTTACAAAGTTCTGCTTAGATTCAAGCTCCGCTTCGTATTTTAAATGCCTAAACGAACACCCTCCGCACTTTTTATATGTAGAGCATTCAGCCGATATTCTATCTTTAGACGAAGTTAGTATTCTATCAACGATACCGTAAGCGTAGGTCTTTTTCAGCTTGACGATTCGACAATCTATTTCATCACCAATTGCAGTATAGGGAACAAAAACTGCCATTCCCTCATATCTGCCCACTCCGTTGCCTTCGTTTGTAATGCTGTCTATTATAAGTTTTATAATATCATTTTTTCTCATAATTTCACTCTGAACCTAATATATTTTTCTCAATAAATTCCTTAGCTTCATTTTTCTTATCAAGCATTAAATCAAAATGCTTTATATATTCAAGCGGGAATTTATAGTTAAATATCCTCTTTAAGTGTCCGTTACTTGCAACCAGCTTTGTAGACGCTCCTGCTCCTAGCGCAATTATAGACTGATTTTCCTCCATAATATAAATGTTGTACAAGCTTTCCTTGCCGGGCTTTGACCAGCCTATGTTTTCTAAATTCTCAAGCATATTTTTCTGCCTGTATAAATAATAAGGATCATATCCGCTCTCCGACAGCCTTTTTGATGCATAGTCAACCATCTGCTCAGCCGGATTGTCAATAACTGTATCGCTTCTGCGGTTCAAATCAGCTGCACGCTTTATCGACAGTGTGTGAACCGTAACATTTTCAGGCTCAAGAGCTATTATATCTTCTACTGTTTTCTTAAAACTCTCTACTGTGTCCGTCGGCAAGCCTGCTATTAAATCGGTATTAATTATTTTAAATCCGATCTCTTTAGCAAGTTTAAAACTTTCTATAAACTGCTTTACAGTATGACGTCTGCCTATAGTCTCAAGTACGCTGTCGTTCATAGTCTGCGGATTTATAGAAATTCTGTCTGCACCGAAGTTCTTAATGACCTCCAGCTTTTCTCTTGTTATTGTGTCTGCTCTTCCTGCTTCTACGGTGTATTCCCGCAAAGCTGATAGATCAAAATGTCGGGAAATAGTCTTCATTATCTTTTCAAGCTGATGTGCGTAGAGAGACGTCGGAGTTCCGCCGCCGAAATAAATCGTGTCAAGTCTTAGACCTTTACTTGAAATTACATCTGCAGTGTAAGAAATCTCGTCGCAAAGACGTTCAACATACTCGGGAATAAGCCTTATACTGCTCTCTGCCGACTGCGAAACAAACGAACAATACGAGCATCTCGATGGGCAAAAAGGTATGGAAATATATAAACTGAAGGATTTACTGCTCATATTTTCAAGAGCTCTTTTTTGTGTAAGCGCAGTTTTGTATGCTAAATCTATCTTAGATTTTTCACAAAGAAATTTCTCAGAAAGCTCTTTCTCGATTGCCTCTTTTGACATTCCCCTGTCCAGCATTTTATTGACACGCTTAACTGGACGTATACCTGTTAATATCCCCCATTTTGCCGACTTCCCTGTAAGTTCGGTAAGACATTGAAACAAAAGCCTTGCAAGTATTATTTCACAATTTCCCTCATAGTTGTCTGCTGAATTTAAAATACAATTAATTTTATATTTTATGTTTTCACCAATTCTGCAAACAGTGTAAAGATATGTTTTTTGTTTTCCTTTTTTACGTCTTATAAAGCAAAAATCATTGCTGAAATATTCAGTCTTTACTTCATAGAAAATGTCAAAAAGCGTAGCAGGAATAAACAGCTTAACTACGCTTTCAAGTTCATATTTAAAATCATTTCCGCTGAAAATCAATGTCATTTTACAGTTCCCTCATATAAGGATTAAACGCTTTTTCGTCTTCTAAGCTGGTGGGTGTGCCATGCCCGGAGTATACAGTGTAATCAAAATCAATTTCTTTAAGCCTTTTAAGCGACTTGATAAGCGTTTCAGGATCTCCGTCAACCATATCTGTTCTTCCGACCGACCTGTAAAAAATAGTATCTCCCGAAAACATTACATCTCCGCATACATAACAAACAGACCCGCTAGTATGACCAGGAGTTGATATGACTTTTAATTTTATTTCGTCTTGTGATATTGTATCTCCGTCTGACGAAACTTTTGCATCTCTGTAAGGCTTTAAAGGTATTCCTAAATAATTTGACAAACTAAGATCGTCGTCATACAGCTTAGCATTGTCAGCAAGATGAATATAAACCTCGCAGCCTGTTTTTTCAGCCAAATCATATACAGCCCCTGTGTGGTCAATATGACCATGCGTCAGCAACACCTTTTTTAAGGTTAGTCCGTTTAATTTAAGCTGAGAAATAATATAATCCGCATCAGCAGGTGCGTCAATTAAGACCGCATTCTTTTTATCTGTTTCAACAATATAAGAGTTAGTACCTATTTCGCTAAGCGGTTTAAGTTTTATTATTTTCATTAGCCAAACTTTCTCCTTTTTTCTTATTAATTATAATATCAATTTTTCAAAACGCAGCAGTAACACTATAACCGATTCTCAAAAACTCTCGGTAAATCTTTGAAACTCTTAGCTTTGATAAAGCCTGACGTTATGCTATGTTTCTCATTAATAAAATTATAATAGGCATTAGAGAATGCAACATCGCTGTTTCTATTTTCCTGTTCTGTCAACCGAAATAACACTATCTATTTTCAAAAGCCGTGTAATTACATTGTCAAGCTGCTCCTTGCCCGCAACGCTTATTGTAACAATAACATTTGCGTTACCGTTTTTAAGCTCTCTTGCAACAGCCTCGTGCATAGGTATCTTAATTGCTGCAAGAACATTTGAAATATCAGCAAGCAGACCTATTCTGTTATGAGCAACCACATCGAGAATAGCTCTGAAATAGGAAGTGTTTCTATCCTCAGCCCAATGTACAGCAACCCATCTTTGGCTGTTTTCCTTTCCCTTAATTTGATTTAAAAAGTTAATACAGTCTCTCTTGTGAACCGAAATACCATGACCTTTTGTTATAAAACCTATTACGTCGTCTCCAGGAAGCGGAGAACAGCAGGCTGCAAACTTAACCAAACAATCGCCGATTCCGTCTACAATAATTCCGGAAGAATTGCTCTTGCCTGAACTAATAGAAACATCAATATCAGATTTATCAATATTAATATTCTTTTCGTATTTTTTTGTATATTCGTCTTTTAATCTCCTGATAACCTTGTGAAGCTGAACTCCTCCGTATCCAATAGCAGCATAAAAGCTGTCCAGACTATCGCAGTTATGACGCTTCATATCTGCAGCAAGAAACTCCTCTAAATCACTTTCAGGAATATGAATAAAGTTACGCTTAAACTCACGTTCAAGCTCCGCCTTACCCTCGGCAATGTTCTCCTCTCTGCGTTCTTTCTTGAACCACGAACGGATTTTTGACTTTGCCTGATTTGTCTTTGCAATTTCAAGCCACGACCTGCTGGGACCGTGATTTTCATTACTGGTGGTCAAAATTTCTATTATCTCGCCTGTTTGGATCTTATGGTCAATGGAAACCATCTTATTGTCAGCCTTAGCGCCTATCATTTTGTGTCCCACCTGAGTGTGAATAGCATATGCAAAATCAATAACAGTAGAATCAATAGGAAGCGAAATCATATCGCCTTTCGGTGTGTATGCAAATACGTCCTCAGGAGCAAGGTCGCTTTTTATTGTTCTGACTATCTCCTCAACGTCGTCGGCTTCCTTTTGAGCCTCGAGAATCTTCCTTATCCATGCAAGACGTTCATCATTCTTGTCTTTTTTTGTAATACCCTCTTTGTATTTCCAGTGTGCGGCGATTCCGTATTCTGCAGTATGGTGCATATCCCACGTTCTTATCTGAACCTCAAAGGGTATACCTTCACGACCGATAACCGTAGTATGCAAAGATTGATACATATTAGGCTTCGGAGTTGAAATGTAATCTTTAAACCTGTTAGGAATAGGATTGAACATCTCGTGTATTATTCCCAAGATCCCATAACATTCGGCAACAGTGTTTACAATAATTCTCACTGCGTACTTATCATATATCTGGTCAATATCCTTTCCGTCACGGAAAATCTTTTTATAAATACCATAGTTGCTTTTTACTCTTCCCTCAATTTCGGGAACAGGATCAAAATCCTTTTTAAGCCTTTCTCTTATTCTGTCCTTTATCTTTTCAATAAGCTCTATGCGCTTTTCCTTACGCATATTCATCTGCTTGTCGATCTCTTCATATGCGTATGGATCAAGATACTGGAATGACAAATCCTCTATTTCCTCTTTTATTGACTGTATTCCCAGCCTGTGAGCAATAGGAGCATAGATATTCATAGTCTCAAGAGCGGTAGTTCTTCTTTTTGCATCTGTTCTGTATTGCAGAGTTCTCATATTATGAAGTCTGTCGCAAAGCTTTATGATAATAACTCTCAAATCCTGACTTGTAGCCAGTATTATCTTTCTAACATTCTCAGCCTGCTGTTCCTCTCTTGTCGCAAGAGGAATTTTTCTCAGCTTTGTAAGTCCGTCAACAAGCATAGCAACATCAGAACCCAGCTCGTTTCTCACCTGCTCAATCGTGAAATCCGTATCCTCAACAACATCGTGCAAAAGCGCAGCAGCAATAGAATCAGTATCCATTCCAAGCTCTATTGCTATAAGAGCAACAGCTATAGGGTGAGTAATATACGGCTCTCCCGAATCACGGGTCTGCCCCTCGTGCTTTTTCTCAGCAAGCTCATATGCACGAGTTATTTTATCAAGATCGTACTTTTTATCCTCGCTGGTTATTTTCTCTATCAGCAGATCAATTGAATAGTTTTTTGAATTTGCCATAATAACTTCAGTCCTTGCCCCTTATAAGGAATATATATTTTTTAAAACCGTTGACTCAGAAAGGTCAACCCTCTTTGAAACTTCAACTATATGTACCGCTTGCCTTGACGCTATAAGTTTTATCAAACCCATCTCATTAAAAGCGTCTAAAGCAATGCGCAGCTTAAAATAATTCATCGACTGGGAATTGAACTTCATAAACAGCTTATCTATTGAAACTCGCCTTACAGTCATTATATACTTATAAATTCTGACAAGCTCATTTCTTGTCGGCTTAACACGGTGAATAACATTCTGCGGTACTGCTTCTCCACGTTTATACGCTTCATAACATAACTTAGCCGCAAAATACTTTTGCCCTGAAATTCCGTGATTTCTAAAATCAACAACTCTTAACGAAAGCTGTTTTTCTCCCTTATATTCGTTGACCTCCATATTGACAAGCATATCAATCTTATCACCTGCATTAAACGGAAGAGACTCAGGAGGTTTTGAAAAGAAAAGTGCTGTACGGCAAACTCCTTCGTAGAAAAACTCGATCTTTGAATGTTTCCCCTGCGACAGCGGAATAATCTTTCTCACTTCCGCTCCGATAACAGCGAATACCGGCATTTTATTTCCCTCGCCGAAAGGCTCAAGAAGACTCAGGCTTTCCGCCATAGATATGTCAAAATCCTTAGCCTCAAGAAGTTTATCTGCTTTTATTATCATTCCGCTTAATTTATCGCATTTACCGGCAAACTCCGATACCTTTTTTATAAACCGGGGAATATTATCATCCTTTACGGTCAGTCCCCCTGCAAATTTATGTCCTCCGAACCTTATCAAGGTATCCTCACAGTATCTCAAGCATTTATAAACGTTAAACCCTTCAAAACTCCGTGCGGAACCCCTGCCTATTCCGTTTTCGTCTACGGAAATTATAAAGTTGGGCTTGCCGTAAAGCTCCATTATTTTCGCAGAAACTATACCTATTACTCCGTGATGCCAGCCTTTACCGCTTATTACCAACACCTTTTCATTTAATATATTTGGATTTTCGTCTATATATTCAAAAATATCCCTTAAAATCATAATCTCAGTTTCTTTTCTGCGATTATTGAGCATTAACAGATCATCAATTTCAAATTTAGCGCTTTCATCCTCCGATAGCAAAGCATCAACCGCAGTTGATGCAGAACCAAATCTTCCTGCGGCATTGATTCTCGGTGCTATTCCAAATGACACAGAGTTTGAAGTTACTCTGTTCTTATTTATACCGCACTTTTCAAGAAGATACAGCAGACCGTAATTCTCGCTGTTTTTAAACATATCCAGTCCGTTCTTGACAAGAGTTCTGTTTTCGCCCTTCAGCGGAACAATATCCGCAATAGTTCCCAAAGCTGCAAGATCGGAAAACTGCTCTGAAACAATTGAGTAATCTCCATCTAATGCTGCACAGAGCTTGAAAGTTACTCCAACACCCGCTAAATCTTTAAACGTAGACGGGCAATCTTCACGGTGAGGGTTTACAACCGCATCTGCTATGGGAAGCACATCGCCCGGCTGATGATGGTCTGTAATAACCAGCTTAATACCAAGTTCCTTTATATATTCTGCCTCATCTATCGCTAGAATTCCATTATCAACTGTGATTATAAGCGAAACTCCCTGCTCTTTCAGTTTATCCACTGCATTTTTATTTATTCCGTATCCCTCATCACGATGCGGAATGTAATACATAACGTTCGCTCCGCTGAAATCGAGATATTTCACCAAAATAGTAGTTGAAGTAATGCCGTCGCAGTCATAATCGCCGTAAACACAAATCAATTCGCCGTTGTTTATTGCCCGGGAAATCACCTCTACTGCCTGAGGCATATCTTTTAGCGTCATCGGGTCTGAAAGCTCGTCGTTATTGAAAAAATCAACGAGCATTTCCATATTGTCATATCCTCTTGACACTAAAACTTCCGCACAAAGTGATGTTAAATCACTTTTTCTCAGAATCTCATCAACCTTCAAAGGGTCAGGTTTTTTAATTTCCCAGCGCTTCATACAACTTTCCTTTCAGTTTTATTAACAATTTATTATATCACTATTTCTCATTAATTTCAATATCTTGTCTGAAAAGGGTGCAATTAAATCCGGTAAGCAATAAATAAAAAAAGCACATAGATTTCTATGTGCCAAAATTAATATATCTTCATTTTAAATCTTTAAGTACTCTTCCGATATCACTGTCAATGCAAATTGACTGTTTCTGTATTTCCTGCAAACAGAATGCCTCACCATAATTGACACAGGCATATACTGCCTGCGGATTTTTTAATGTCATCTGCCAAAATGGATATTTAATTATCACAGGGGTATTCATACCAACACCCAACTCAAAGAACAAAACTTTCATATTTCTGTGCCTGCGTAAGAATTCAGAATATCTCTCGCTCGCTTTATGCCAGCCTTCATCTTCCACAAACTTGTTATCTGAGCGCAGATTCATTGTCATAGGCTTTCCGCAATGCGGACAAATCGGCAGCAGCTTTTCAGGAATACGCATATCACTTTGCTTCTCAACCATTTGGCGTATAATATCCTCATTTTCAAAGGTTTCTTGACAGCATGGCTCACTGCATTGAAACAGACCATAATCTCCTTGCGTGTAAAACAGCCGTTTCTTATCAAAACCAGCTTTCTGAAAACAGTGGTCAACATTTGTTGTAATTACAAAATAGTCTTTGTCTTTTACTAATTCAAATAATTCCTCATAAACAGGCTTAGGCGCATTCATATAACGGTTTACATATATGTGCCTGCTCCACCAAGCCCAATACTCCTCTTTCGTTTCAAACGAATAGAAGCCTCCCGTATACATATCAGAAATACCGTATTTTTCGGCAAAATCAGAAAAATAACGCTTAAATCGCTCGCCTGAATAAATAAGTCCTGCCGAAGTAGAAAGCCCTGCACCTGCTCCAATTATCACAGCGTCTGCCGACTTTATAGCATTTTTAAGACCATTAATATTTTCTGAGTAAGTCTCGGTAGATTTGGTAATCGTAATCTTTGAAAACATTGAATATCACCTTTATATCACTGTTTGACTGTTCCATATAATCTTTGACCGTCTGTACCGCAATTTCCGCTGCCTTATCGTTTGGAAAATGAAACTCCCCTGTTGAAATACAGCAAAAGGCTATGCTTTTTACTCCGTTTTCCTCTGCAACTTCCAAGCAAGAACGATAGCATGACTCAAGCATTCTGCAATGTTTTTCGCCAAGCCGTCCCGATACAATCGGTCCTACTGTGTGAATTACATAATCACACGGCAAATTATATGCTTTTGTGATCTTAGCATTTCCAATCGGCTCGGCATAACCCTGCTTTTTCATTATTTCAGAACATTCAAGCCGAAGCTGTACTCCTGCATAGGTATGAATAGCATTATCTATACACCCATGACAAGGAGAATAACAGCCTGTCATGCCGCTGTTGGCAGCATTTACGATTGCACCGCATTTCAGCGTTGTAATATCTCCCTGCCATAAATATATATTGTTCTTAATCGGCTTAAGCACTGCAATATCAGTTATACCTTTATTTGCGATTTCCTCTTTCAGATATTCGTCCTGCACTGTCAGAAATTCATTGCTGGCAGGTTTCGGCGGACGGATATTTACCAGACTTCTAAACAGCTTAAACTGTTCTGTCTCATTATAGGGAATTACCATATTACTAAAAGCAGAATTCTCTATAAGCAGATATTCTATCAAATAAAAAAGTCTTTCTTTTTGGGTCATACTAACCTCGTTTCTCTATCGCATTTGCTGGACATACCTCATAGCAATTTCCGCAATGCAGACAATGCTCTTGCTGTATACAATAAGGGTTTCCCGACTCAATACATCGCTGAGGACAGCTTTTTAAGCATCTTCCGCAGCCTATGCAGGATTCTGTAATCTCATAACCCCTGAATGAAATTCGTCCGTTTCCTATGGTGTAGCTTTCCCGAAAAATAGGCTTGACGCCAAGATTGAAGTACTCAATTTCAGCATCGGTAATCTGAAAAACTATACCTGCCAATTTTCGTGTATCATCAGGATATACATTATAAAGATAAGGCTGCTCGTCAAATATTGTATTAATCCAGTGTTCCTGCTCATCTTCTTTAACAGGCTTTGCCCTCGCAGAAAGACGAATCATCTCTTTATACTTCGTATATCCCAAAACCTGAACACGTCCGTCTGTTAAAAGCTCTTTGCAAAACGCTTTACCCTTTGCAGTAAAGAAATACATTGCTTCAGGCTCATAGTGAATAGCACTTATATTGCGTATTTGTGGATTTCCAAATTCGTCAACTGTTGCAAACGCCAGAACCCCTACATATTGAAGTTTTTGTAAACAAATTTTTGCGTCCATAATCTACCCTCATTCAATAATTTTACTTCTGTTTGCTTTTCTCGGTTTAGGCTTAGGATATTCTCCATCACAGTAACCGAGCGTAACAAAGCACCGTGCAATATAATTCTCAGGTATTTCCCATTCTTTTAATAGCTTAGCACAGATTTCATTATCAAAAGTTTCCTCTGCTCGGGAAACAATGCATGAAGATATGCCGAGATCAAATGCTTCCATAAGCATTGTTTCTGCACAACAAAAAGCGTCGGGAATTCCGAACATAAAATCCTTTTGTGCAAACACAATGCATAGTGCAGGCGCACCATAAAAACCACTCTTGATATTTGGGTCGTCGATAACGCTCGGCTGCTTTTTTGAAACATACGAGCCAATGAGCCGACTGCGGTCAAAATGCGACATATTCATTTTGCCGAGCATATCTACAAGCTTCGCATTTCGTATTCCTACAATCATACTCCGTTGACCGCCACCTGCATTTGAAGCATAAATACCTGCCTCAATTATTTTCTCCAAATCCTCTCTCGGAATCTGTTTGTCCTGATATTT
>CANQUM010000006.1 GCA_947627045.1 uncultured Clostridia bacterium | reverse complement strand
TTTTCATCAACAACATCAAACATTTGTCCGTAGCCGTTGTCTGATATTTTGAACATTAAAAGCTGAGGTCTTAAATAAAGTCGGTTAGAAATCTTTTTTTCGTCCAATAAAAACTTTGTAAAGTCTTTATCTTCAGGATAATATTCAGAAAAAACTTTCTCTACATTTTCCAATGACTTTTTAGGATCGCTTGAGGAGCTTTTAATTTTAATTCCGTTAATTTTTCCGCCGTCTTCTAAAGTTTTGGCTTTAAAAATCTCCTCTTTTTCGGCATCGGTAAGCTCGCTGTAGGTCTTTCCGTCCATTTTGTTAGCTATAATTATAGTGTCAGTAACAAGGGCTTCTGCATCACTTATATCTTCGCTTGTAGAACTGGTAAGACTAAACGAATTACCATCTATATTAGAAACATATTTCAAAGGAGCATAAACAACTCCGATAATGGAAAACAGAATTACCATAGTAATAATCATCGGCAGACAGCTTCCCATCGGGTTTACGCCCTCTTCGGCATAAAGCTTCATCATTTCTTCTTGATATTTTTCTTTATTATTGCCGTATTTATTCTGAAGCTTTTTAAGCTGCGGCTGAAATTTTGCCATTCTTGCAGTGTTTTTCTGCTGCTTTATCTGAAACGGCACTGTTATTAGCTTAATTATAAGAGTAAAAACAATCAACGCCAAACCATAGTTATTGAAAATAATATAACACAACTTCATTAAATAGCCCAGTAACGGCGTAATTAAAGGTATATTCCACATAAAACTTGTTCTCCTTTATTTTCGTTTTCCGTTTTTAAGTGAATAAATACAAAAACTCTCAGGCACATTGTCAACTCCGCCGCTGCTCCAGGGGTTGCATCTCAAAAGACGCCATACTGCCAGAATCAGACCTTTAAGCAATCCGTGTTTTTTTAATGCACGTCTGGCATATTCCGAACAGGTCGGATAATACTTACAGCACGCCGGTTTTAACGGAGATATACACTTTTGATAAATAAGTATCAAAAAATCAGAAATCTTTTTCATTTTTCAACTGTTTTTGTTATGATTTTTATAAGATTTAAACGGCTTATTCATATCTTTTAAAACTCTTTGTTTTATGAATTTTTCTAAACTCGTAGATTTAACAGCATTTATATCAGGTCTTGCAACAAATATAATGTCATAACCTAAAGGAAACAGCTTTTCTGTTTTTCTGTAAGCCGCTCTTATAATTCTTCTTGCACGGTTTCTCTGAACCGCATTGCCAATTTTCTTTGAGGTCGTTATACCTATTCTGTTATAAGGAGTTCTGTTGGGAATAAAATATACGGCGATTGTTTTATTCGCTGTGAATTTTCCTTTTTTATAGGCTTTTACAAAATCTTTATTTGAATTTATTATAGAAGTAAATAACATAAGAACCTCAAATAAAATACATTTTACACGTTTATTAACTCAAAAACAAAAGACCACTTTAATACTGAACTAATTCAAATTAGTAGTATCAGTGGTCAACGAATTAGTAGCTGATTTTCTTTCTGCCCTTTTGTCTCCTGCGGGATAAAATTTTGCGTCCGTTTCTTGTAGACATTCTTTTTCTGAAGCCATGTTCTTTTTGAGCATGTCTCTTTTTCGGCTGAAATGTTCTTTTCATCTTAACATCCTCCCTTCCGTGAGTTATTAGTTTATATAACAACTCTGTTGAAATATTTGAATTTATTTGCTTTATAAAAACCTTACGATTTAATATTATAGTATAAACGTCATTGATTTGTCAAGTTGTTTAAGATATTTTTACAATTATTTTTTATAAAAGTTTTAAAAACACAAGATATAGTGTTTTAAATATTTTAAAGTACAATTTTAAATTTATTTTTCACAACAAAAAGTAATGTTACCGCTTAAAATTCTCGCTAGATTTATATACTATTATAATATATATGCAATATAATAAATTTTCTGTATAATTTGCTTGTTTTTTAATAAAAAATATGCTATAATTATCTTAATATTTTAAATGGGGTTTTATGTCCCTAAATAAAAAAATACAGGAGGTTTTAATAGTGGATTCTTTTTCGGAAGTTTTTGAAGATGTAAAAAAACACTGTCTTGCCGACCCTAACGTCAGTCAGATAGGATTTGATAAATGGATTAAACCTCTCGAAGCAGACAGACTTGAAAATAAAACAGCATATATTGTTGCTCAAAGTGAATTTGCAAAGCAAACTGTAATGGATTTTTATTACGATCTGATAAAAAAATCTTTTTTTGAGGTCTTAGGCATTGAGGTTGAGGTAAGCATTTCAAATAAAGCTGAGGAATTAGACGACAGCAGTCAATTTAATTATGTAATTGAAAATGAAAAGCATTTAGAACGCTCTCTCAACGACGGTCTTTATGATCTTACTTTTGACAATTTTATAAAAGGAAAATCAAATGAACTTGCATATGCTTTTTGTACAGCTGTCGCAGGTATGAATGAAGATTCAGGAAACATAGGAAATAAAGCGGTATTTAATCCGTTGTTTATTTATGGCGATTCAGGTCTTGGAAAAACTCACTTACTTAAAGCAATCGAACACGAAGTAAAGAGAAAAAGCCCTGAAAAAAATGTTATGTATGTAACTTGCGAAACATTTGCAAATGAACTCATAACAGCAATCACAAACAGAGATACTGAATCATTTCATCAGAAATACAGGAATGTAGATTTTCTTTTAATGGACGATATTCAGTTTCTTTCAAAAAAAGAACAAACGCAGGAGGAATTTTTCCATACATTTAACGAGCTTTATAATCACGGAAAACAAATCGTGCTTACATCTGATATTTCGCCTACTAAAATCTCAAAGTTAGAAGACAGAATAAAAAGCAGATTTGTAAGAGGCGTTCAGGCAGATATTCAGCCTCCTGATTTTGAAACAAGAATGGCTATTATAAAAAGAAAAGCTGAGCTTTTAAATATTGAAATTCCCGATCCTGTTTCGAGAGTAATTGCAGAAAAGATAAAAACTAATATAAGACAGCTTGAAGGTGCAGTAAACAAAATAACTGCTCTTACAATGTTTTCAAACGAAAAGCCTTCAATAGCAATGGCACAGAAAGTTATAAGAGAAAATTTAATTGAAAATCAACCTGCTAATATTACTGTAGACAGAATTTTAGCAGATGTTTCAACCGCATTCAATGTTACACCTGACGATATTCGTTCTCCAAGCAGAAATGCGCCTATTTCTTTGGCAAGAAAAATATCTATTTACGTTATAAGGGAAGTAAAAGGATTAAGTTATACAGAAATAGGCGATGAATTAAAGAGAGATCATTCTACTATGACGATTAATTACAAAGATGTAAAGAAAATGTTAGATTCAAATTCTGATTTAAAAGAAACAGTAAATGACATAATAAAAAATTTAAAAGAATTATAAATTAATATCTTATAATACTTATTTTTTAACACACTTTTTAACATAAATTTTTAATAGAAATACTTATTTTTCAATATTAACTTTACAATTTTTCTAATAATTAATTTTTTTAACACACAACTAATTAACTTTTCAAATTTATATTTTTCTAAATATTATGATTATCTGAGTTTTTAATATTAATTGCGGTAATTTTTCATTTTTAACAGTTAAAAGCTGTTTAAAGGTGTTAATAATATTTTATCTTTGTTGTAATATATATATTCTTTTTGAAAGAATGTTTATAAATAAATAAGTTGCAGACGGCGTTTAAGATAGTTTTTCTAGTTTTAAACACTATCTACTACTACTACTATTTTATATTATTTATTTTATTTATTTTTAAGGGGAAATTTTTATGAAATTAATATGTAATAAACAAACTTTATATGAAGCTGTTATAAACGTATCAAAAGCAGCTTCTGATAAATCTGCTATTCCTGCTCTTGAAGGAATAAAAATGAAACTTCAAAACAATATTTTAGAACTGACAGGTTACGATCTTGAAATAGGAATAAGGACAGAAATTTCTGTAAAATCTGAAGATATAGGAGAATTTATTGTAAATTCACGGCTTCTTGCTGATATTATTAAAAGAATGCCTACAGATGATATTTTTATTGAAGTAAATCAAAATATGCAGGTTAAAATATCAGGCGGCGTAACTGAATATACAGTAAGTGCAATGTCAGCTGAAGAATATCCTGAACTTCCTGAGGCTGACAGTGAGGATAAGTTTGCAATTTCTCAGGGAATTTTAAAGGATATGATAAGACAAACGATATTTGCGGTAGCGGTTGTTGATACTAAACCTATTTTAAAGGGAGAGCTTTTTGAAATTCAAAACGGAGTTTTTAATATGGTTTCTCTTGACGGTTACAGACTTGCTGTAAGAACTGAAAATATAAACACAACAAATGATTTTAAATTTGTTGTTCCGTCGAACGCATTAAGAGAGGTCATAAAACTTCTCAATGAGGAAGAAGACGAAAATTGTATTGTTTATATTTCTAAAAAGCATATAATTTTTGATATATCAGGGTATTTGGTATATTCAAGACTTATAGAAGGTGAATTTCATAATTATAAAGGTTCTATACCAAAATCTAGCAACACAGAGGTTATTGTAAATACAAAAGATTTGATTGACTGTCTTGAAAGAGCGTCTCTTTTAATAAATGAAAGAGTTAAAAGTCCGGTAAGATGTATTTTTGATAACGGACAGCTTAACCTTTCCTGTTCAACGTCTATAGGAAAAATAAGCGATGAGATAAGTGTAGATATAACAGGTCCTATGATTGAGATAGGATTTAACTGCAAGTTTTTGCTTGATCCTCTTAAAACAATTACGGACGATAAAGTTAAACTTCAGATGAACGGCGGTAATCTTCCAATGAAGATTGTTCCTTTGAATTCTGATAATTACACATTCTTAGTTTTGCCGGTAAGACTTAAAAATGAATAAATAAAAGATGAGATAAAATATGGAAAGAATAGAAATTTCGATAAAAACTGATTTTATAAAACTTGATTCTCTTCTTAAATATGCAGGTATTGTTGAAACAGGCGGTATTGCTAAAGAAATGATTCAAAACGGAGAAGTGAAGTTTAACGGAGAAGTCTGTACTATGAGAGGCAAAAAAGTAAGAGCCGGAGATATTATCACTATTGAAGAATTAAATACGGAGATTAAAATTATTTAATTTATGTTTATTTCAAATATTAAAATTGATGGTTTTAAAAATTTATCATCAGTAAATATAGACGCTGATAAGAAAATCAATGTAATTTATGGAGATAATGCTCAGGGTAAAACAAACTTGATAGAAGCAATCTGGCTTTGCAGCGGAATAAAAAGCTTTAGAAATTCCAAAGATAAGGATTTAATCAATCTTGACCGTCAAAATTTTAGTATAGATATTTCTTTTGAAAACAATTTTAGAAAGCAAAAAATAGAGTATAAACTTGTAAAAGAGAATTTAAAGGATAAATATATTAAATTAAACGGTGTTCAGCTAAGAAATTTTTCCGATTTATTTGGAAATCTGTGTTGTGTAGTATTCACACCGGAAGATCTATTTATCACAAAGGGTTCGCCTGATAACAGAAGAAAATTTATAGATATTTGTGCATCTCAGATTAAAAATTCTTATAGAAAAGTATTAAATCAGTATGATGAAATTTTACTTCAGCGCAATTTTCTTTTGAAAAATATAGGCTTGGGAAAATCATCTCCGTCAGAGCTTGATGTATGGGACGAGCAGATGTCAAGGCTAGGTTCGTATATTTCTGTAATAAGATATGTTTATACTAAAAAATTAAATATATTTGCCGGAAAGCTGTACAATGAAATTTCACAAGGAAAAGAACAGCTTGAAATTTTTTATGAATCGTCTGTTTTTAAAAGTTTAGAAAATAGAAGTGATTATAAAGGCGAAATGGCAGATGAATACTTATCAATGCTGAAAAAATCAAGACAAGATGACATAAAAGCAGGCTTTACTACAATAGGAGTTCAGAGAGATGATTTGATTTCTAATATAAACGGTCTTAATTGCCGTGAGTTTGGCTCGCAGGGACAGTGCAGATCAGTGGCTTTGGTTTTTAAAATTGCACAGGCTTACATTTTATATGAGGAAACTAAAGAAGCTCCGTGTATTTTGCTTGATGACGTGCTCTCTGAGCTTGACGCTAAACGTCAGGATTTTGTTCTGTCGAGAATATCAGATATGCAGGTGTTTATAACTTGTTGTGAAGAAATAAAATTAAATAAAAATAATGGTAAAATTTTTTATATAAAAAATGGAAAAATAACAAACAATCAATAACAATAGTTGTAAAAAAAGAAGGTAATTTATGTTTTTACATCTGGGAAATGATGTTTTAATTAATACAAAAAATCTTATTGGGATTTTTGATATTGAAAAATCTTCAATTTCAAAGCATACGAAAGAATTTTTGAGCAATTCTGAGAAAATGGGGAGAATTGTGAACGTATCCTTTGAACTTCCTAAGAGTTTTATTGTCTGCTTAGACGAGGATTTTAATGAAACGGTTTATATTTCTCAGATTTCTACCGCAACTTTAAAGAAAAGATTTATTAATAAGGAAATCTAAATATATAAAGAATTATAAAGTGTATTTTCAGAATTAAGGAGGATTATTTTGAGTAATCAGGAAATGGAAATGAAGAATACAGAGATCGAAGAGGAAATATCAAATGAAAATATTTCTCAGGTTGATGAAAATATCAATTATGACGAAAATCAGATCCAGGTATTAGAAGGCTTAGAAGCTGTTAGAAAAAGACCGGGTATGTATATAGGTTCGACAGGTTCTCGGGGCTTGCATCACTTAGTTTATGAAATTGTTGATAATTCCATAGACGAAGCGCTTGCGGGTTATTGCAATGAAATTAAAGTTGAAATTCTGCCGGGTGAAATAATCAGAGTTTCCGATGACGGGCGTGGAATACCTACAGGTATTCACCCAAAAGAGGGAATTTCTGCTGCAACTGTTGTTTATACGATTCTTCACGCAGGAGGAAAGTTCGGCGGCGGCGGATATAAGGTCGCAGGAGGTCTGCATGGAGTGGGAGCGTCAGTTGTAAACGCTCTTTCAGAATGGTTAGAGCTGACAGTTTATGACGGCGAAAACATTCATTTTCAGCGGTTTGACAGAGGTCATTACTCTGAAGAATTAAAAGTAATCGGAAAAACTGATAAAACAGGAACGACTGTTATGTTCAAGGCGGATCCTGAAATTTTTTCAGAAACGGTTTACGATTATGAAACTCTATTAAAAAGACTTCGTGAACAGGCATTTTTAAACGCCGGTGTCAAGATAGTATTTTCTGATGTAAGAGATGATAATGATATTAAATCTGAAACTTTGCATTACGAGGGCGGAATCAGAGAGTTTGTTACCCACATTCATAATGTAAGAGGTCTTGACGCAATAATTCCGGATGTCATATATATTAACGGTTCTGCAGGAGACAGCTATGCCGAGGTAGCATTGCAGTATAACGACAGCTACAATGAATTTGTTATGAGCTTTGCGAACAATATTCACACCATTGACGGCGGAACGCACGAAACTGGTTTTAAAAACGCACTTACCAGAGTTATTAACGACTATGGAAAGAAGTTTAATCTTCTAAAAGACGGAGAAAAGCTGCTCGGAGATGATGTTAGAGAGGGAATAACCGCTATTGTTTCAGTTAAACTGACAAACTGCGAGTTTGAAGGTCAGACAAAAGGCAGACTGGGCAATCCGGAGGTAAGGCCCTTAGTTGACAAAATCGTTAGTGAAAAGCTGATGAATTATCTTGAGGAAAACCCTGCTGTTGCAAAAGCTATATTTGAAAAGTCAATGGCAGCTCAAAGGGCAAGAGAAGCAGCAAAAAAGGCAAGAGACTTAACAAGGAGAAAGTCTGCGCTTGAATCTGCACAGTTACCCGGCAAGCTGGCTGATTGTTCTGAAAAAGGTGCAGAGGGAACTGAAATTTACATTGTCGAGGGAGATTCTGCAGGTGGTTCTGCTAAAGAGGGCAGAGACAGAAGATTTCAGGCAATCTTGCCTCTTTGGGGTAAAATGCTCAATGTTGAAAAAGCAAGAATAGACAAGGTTTACGGAAATGAAAAGCTTATGCCTGTTGTAACCGCACTGGGAACAAGTATAGGTGAGGATTTTGATATAACAAGGCTTCGCTACGGAAAGATAATTATTATGGCTGATGCCGATGTAGACGGAAGTCATATAAGAACGCTTCTCTTGACGTTTTTCTTCAGATTTATGAAGGAGCTTGTTATACAGGGTCATGTTTATATTGCACAGCCGCCTCTGTTTAAGGTTTTCAGAGGAAAGCAGGTTAGGTATGCTTTTTCTGATGAGGAAAGAGATGAGTATATTAAAGAGCTTGCAGGTGAAAACAATCAAAAGGTTGAGGTTCAAAGATATAAAGGTCTCGGAGAGATGGACCCCGAACAGCTTTGGGAAACTACTATGGACCCTGAAAGACGAACAATGATAAAAATTACGCTTGAAGACGCTCAGAAAGCAGATGAAATATTTACAATTCTAATGGGCGATAAGGTTGCGCCAAGAAAAGATTTTATCGAGAAAAATGCAAAATATGCGGAGAATCTTGATATATAATTTTCACATAACGGAGGTTACAAAATTTAAACAGGAGGTTTGCTCTTTATGAGGGCATAATTGTAAAATGGGAGAGGAAAAAAAAGAAGTAAAATCAAATGTTAAAACACAGTTGGAAGCATTTGAGTTACAGGCAGCTGAACAAATAAACGGATCGTTTGACGATAAAAGTCCAAATCTTTCGGTAACATATGATATTAAAAACACAGAGGAGGAAGAAGCTTTTATAGAATTTCAGAAGAAATTTTTATTGAAGTCAAACATTTTAAAAACTGTGGCGTTTGGAATATTAGCTGTTTTATTCATATATCAGGTTGTAAAAGCACCGGACAATTTTGCTTCATGGCTGTGTTTGGTAGTATGTCTTGCGGTAATATTTATAGTTTGGTATAACCCTATAAAAATTAGAAAAACGCTTATGCAGTCGTTAAAGCCGCTTGAGGACGATAGGTATATTTTTAAGCTGTATGAAAATAAATTTTCAATCGAAACGGTAATTTCTCAAGAGGAGATAGACCAGGCAATCAAAGATGGTGAAACGCCTCCTCACATTCCGCCAAGGGTTGTCAGCTTTGGCGATATAGGATTGTCGGTTTATGAAAAGGATAATTTGTTTATAATTTTTCTTAAAAAAGACTCTATTTATGTTCTGCCAAAGAGATGCTTAACAGAAGATGAAATAAAACAGCTTTCTTATGTGTTCGACCAAAAACTGGGCGATGATTTTGAAACAGAAGTAATCAAGACAAACGGTTGATAGGATTAATTTTAACGAAAAGAGTGTGATATTGTGTCAGAAAGCGAAATTCAGGATAAATCTTTTTCCGACAGCGGAAATTTTGATAATAAATTAATTGTCAGGGATATTGAAAAAGAGATGAAAAGCTCTTTTATTCAATACTCAATGGCAGTTATCGTTTCCCGTGCTTTACCGGATGTTCGCGACGGATTAAAACCGGTTCACAGGAGAATATTATACACCTTACATGAAAACGGAATAACGCCTGATAAGGCTTACAGAAAATGTGCAGATACTGTTGGTGCGGTTTTGGGTAGATACCACCCTCACGGTGATGCGTCTGTTTATGACGCTCTTGTGCGTATGGCACAAAGCTTTTCTCTGCGTTATCCTTTGGTCGACGGTCATGGAAACTTCGGCTCTGTTGACGGAGACCCGCCGGCTGCTTATCGTTATACTGAGGCAAAAATGGCAAAGATCTCGGTTCATATGCTGACGGATATTAATAAAGAAACAGTTCCCTTTATGCCGAACTACGACGACAGACTGAAAGAACCTCAGGTTTTGCCCAGTCGTTTTCCGCAGCTTTTGGTAAACGGCTCAACGGGTATTGCTGTCGGTATGGCGACGAATATCCCGCCTCACAATCTTAACGAAGTTGTTGACGCTCTCAGTCTGCTTGTTGAAAACCCTGATTGCACGCTTGAGGAGCTTATGGGCTGCATTAAGGGACCTGATTTTCCGACGGGCGGAATTATTATGGGCAGAGCAGGTATTCGTGCCGCTTATGCAACGGGCAGAGGAAAAATTACTCTGAGAGCTAAAACGTCAATAGAAGAAATAAAGGGCAGAAACTGTATTCTTGTACATGAAATTCCTTATATGGTTAATAAGTCAAGGCTCTTAGAGAGCATAGCAAACCTTGTTAAGGATAAACGAATTGACGGAATTCACGATTTGCGTGATGAATCTGACAGAAACGGTATGAGGATTGTCGTTGAGCTTAAAAAAGACGCAATTCCGCAGGTCGTTTTAAACAAACTGTTTTCGTACACACAGCTCCAGGATACAGTCGGGGTTATTATGCTTGCTCTTGTTGACGGAGTTCCTAAGATACTTACGCTTAAACAGGTGCTTGAGCATTATCTTGATTTTCAGGTAGAAGTTATTGAAAAGAGAACTCGCTTTGACTTGAAAAAAGCAAAGGACAGAGCTCACATTTTACAGGGTTATTGTCTTGCAATCGATAATATCGATGAGGTTATAAGTATTCTTCGTTCTTCAAAGACCATTCAAGAGGGTAAACAAAGATTATTAGAGCGTTTTAAAGACGAGGATATGGCTATACTTCTTGGAAATACCGAGCTTACTGAACACACAAAAGGTATGACTGAGGTTCAGGCAGATGAGATCGTTAAGATGCGTTTAGGTCAGCTAACGGGTCTGGAGAGACAGAAAATTGTTGATGAATTTAATGCTCTTAAAGAAAAGATCGCAGATTATGAAGATATACTTGCTAATCATGAGAGAGTTCTTAAAATAATTCTTGATGAAGTAAATGAAATAAAGAACAAGTACGGAGATGAAAGACGGACAAGCATTGAAAACATTAGCGGAGAAGTCGATATTGAGGATCTTATTCCAGTTGAGGATAATGTTGTTACACTTACCAATAACGGTTATATTAAGAGAATGCCTGTTTCGGTATATAAAGCTCAGCATCGAGGAGGTCGGGGCGTTTCGGGAATGAAACAGAGAGAGGACGATTTCGTTTCAGAAATGTTTATATGTTCAACTCACGACCATGTCTTGTTTATTACGAACAAGGGCATTATGTATAAGCTGAAATGCTATGAAATACCTGAGGGTTCAAAGGCTTCAAGAGGAACAAACATCATAAATATTCTGCCTTTATCAGAGGGTGAGCATATTGCTCAGATGATAAAAACTGAGGACTTTGGCGAAGGCAAATATCTCATAATGGTTACCAAAAACGGCAAGATAAAGAGAACAGCTCTTTCTCAGTACAAAAATGTCAGAAAGAACGGTCTTATTGCCATTGGTATTGATGACGGCGACGAAATTATGGGCGCAAGAATGACTGACGGCTCAAATGAGGTTATGGTAGCAACTCACGAAGGAAGAGCTATTAGAATCAATGAGGGGCAAATGCGGCCAATGTCGAGAACTGCACATGGAGTTCGTGCTATCAAGCTTCGTGACGGAGACTACGTTGTATCTATGGCGAGAATTCGCGACGGTGCAACTGTTCTCACCGTTTCAGATAAGGGGCTCGGAAGACGTTCAACTTTGGATTCTTATAGGATTCAGAACAGGGGCGGTTACGGACTGCTTAACTATAAGGTATCGAATAAAAAGGGGTATGTCTGCGGTATTAAGGTCGTTGACGACGAGGACGATATTATAATGATCTCAAGCGACGGAGTTGTTATAAGAATTCGTGCAAACGACATCAGAGTTATGGGCAGATATGCAACCGGCGTAAGACTTATGAAGCTGAAAGATGATTCTCGAGTTGTTACATTTACCCGTGCTGAACATGATGACTCGGCTGAGATAGCAGAGGTTGAACAGCCAAGCGAGGAGGACATAAAGGCTCAGGAACAGGAAGCTAAGGCTGAAGAACAAAACGAAACAAAAAATTCAGAAGAATAATTAAAGAATAAAGCTGTTAGTTTACACTGACAGCTTTTATTTTATAAGTTAAAAATTTTCTTTGTATAAAGTGTTGAATTTTTAGTCATAATTTTGTTAAAAATGGAGAGTTTTTGTTTAATTGGCAAAATTAATATAGACATTTTGCTTAGCATATGGTACAATACTTATAAGCAAGTGTTATATATTTTTGTGAAGTATTTATAAAAATCGTCAATAAATATATAATTTTTGCTTGATTTTCATTAAATCATATAAGATGGAGGAAAATTTTATGAGTATTAAAAAGTATATTGCCGAATTTATTGGAACAGCCGTTTTGGTTATATTCGGATGCGGAACAGCAATGCTTGTTGGATGCGACGCTGTAAACGGAAGCGGATATATTCTTACCGCTTTGGCATTTGGTCTTGTAATTGTCGGAATGGCTTACTGTATAGGTAACATTTCGGGATGCCACATTAACCCTGCTGTTTCTCTGGGAGTTTTAATCAGCGGCGGAATGAAGGTTGTTGATTTTATCGGCTATGTTATTGCACAAATTCTTGGTGCTATTGCAGGAACGGGCGTTTTAGCTGCTGTATTTTCGCTTGGCGGAATTAAAGATCAAACCGGCGGTTTTGGCTCTAACGGAATTGCAAATTTAAACAACAGCATTATCGCAGGACTTATTGTAGAGGTTATTTTGACCTTTGTATTTGTTCTTACAGTCATTGGTGTTACTTCAAAGAGCGCTAATCACGGTTCTTTCGGCGGTCTTATTATTGGACTTACGCTTACTCTTGTACATATTCTCGGCATTGGTCTTACAGGAACATCTGTAAACCCGGCAAGAAGTATCGGACCTGCAATTTTTGCAGGCGGAGACGCTCTCAAAAATGTTTGGATATTTATAGTTGCACCTCTTGTAGGCGGAGCATTGGCTGCTATAGTTTACAAGGCTTTAGCGCCTAAGGAGAAGGCTGAATAATTATTAATAAAAGTAAAACAAATAAAACTCCTATGGAAATTTTTATTTCCATAGGTTTTTTGTTGTTTTCATATAGAATTATTAAATCATTCCACAAGCGAGATTATATCTTCAATAGACAAATTAGGCTGAAACGCACGGTTTATGCCCATTGCAATCAGTCTTGAAACTCTCATGATCAGCTTATCTATCGAACGCGGAGTTACCATCATATTGTTCATTTCTTTATTCGGAGCAGGTGTTTCGAACACATATTCTGAAATAGTCTGCATATCTGCAACTGTGGGAACACCTATTGCTATTACTTGTGTTCCTAAAGTTTGTTCTGACAATTCTTTTCGGGCATTTTCCACACCGCTTCCCGGTGAAATACCTGTGTCGCAAAGCTGAATCGTTGTACCGAGATTTGATATTTCCGAGCAGGCAAGAGCGTCAATAACAATAACAACAGAGGGCTTGATTAAGCCGCATACTGCTTTTACAGTTTCGCTTGATTCAATGCCCGTGTTGCCTAAAACTCCTGTCTTAACAACGGAAACGGTCGAAAGGTCTGCTGTATCGACGTCTGTGGCAAGCTGCTTTATATGTCGTGTTGCGAAGGTTTGGTCAGCGACATGGGGACCTAAGCTGTCGGGAGTGATGCTCTTATTGCCAAGACCTATTACAAGAATATTTTCCTTGTTTCTGCATAGCTTGTTTATCTCCTCAGCAAGAATATCTACTCGCTCGTTAAAGTTATCAGGGTGGTTTTCAAGCGGAAGTTCGCTTTGTATGGTTATATATTTTCCCTTAGGCTTGCCGAGATTTTGAGCTGCAGAGTCTGTTTCAACTATAATTTCAGTAATTTTCAAATCAGCCTTTTGATGCTCGTTCTTTGTAACGCCCTCAATAGGTGTTGTTTTTGTAAGCTGTTGTGCGGCTTCAAGCGCAAGATCGGTACGAATTCCCATAATATCATAAACTCCTTAATTTTTTTAACACTGTCTGCGTAAAGTGTGATTGACCTGTTAAGTGTTAGGAAAAGTCATTACTAAAAATTTGTGAAAAATGCTTGCAATTTTATTTTTAATATGCTATTATATCACTTGAGACTTGTTTTATAAAATAATTGCATTTTCCTCTCAGTCATGCAATTAGCTTATGCAAATAAGTGCAAAATATTACAAGAGTT
The DNA here is from genome assembly GCA_947627045.1 of uncultured Clostridia bacterium. Classification (GTDB taxonomy): domain Bacteria; phylum Bacillota; class Clostridia; order Oscillospirales; family Ruminococcaceae; genus UMGS1601. The sequence goes on along the minus strand of CANQUM010000006.1, from coordinate 69,125 downwards.
CAAAAAAGGATTTTTGTAAATACTTTAGAGGAGGTGTGAAAATGCCGAATATTAAATCTGCAAAGAAAAGGGTCAAGGTTATTAACACTAAGACCGCTAGAAACAAAGCTATTAAATCAGAAATTAAGACTGTAATAAAGAAAGCACAAGCTGCCGTTGCCAACGGTGAAGCAAACGCTAAGGAAGCAGTTACTTACGCAATCAAAAAGGTTGACCAGGCTGCTGCAAAAGGCATTATGCACAAAAATAAGGCTGCAAGGAAAAAATCACAGCTTGCAAAGCTGATCAAGTAAATTTTGAAATAAGAGGGCGGACTCGTAATAGGTCTTGCTCTTTTTATTTTGTAAAAAGAAATCCTCAGAAGTTATTCTTCTGAGGACTTTGTGTTTTCTTTTATTTTAATCATAGTATCTTACAACAGCTACAACTTTACCTAAAATTTTTGCTTCGTCAACGATAATAGGCTCCATTGTATCATTTTCCGGCTGAAGACGGAAATGTCCGTTTTCTTTATAAAACCTTTTGACTGTTGCTTCTTCATCATTGACAAGGGCAACAACAATTTCACCGTTTTCCGCTACAGGAACCTGCTCGACAATTACAATATCACCGTCTAAAATAGCGGCATTTATCATACTTTCTCCCCGAACCTTTAAGGCAAAAAGCTGATTTGAATAATGCCTGTCAGGCTGAAAGCTGATGTAATCGGTTATATCTTCAATAGCGGTAATCGGATTTCCCGCAGTTACTGTGCCGACCAAAGGAATACTCATACCCTTTTTTCCTGTGAGTTTTATAGCACGGTTCTGATTTGTTCCTTTTTCTAAAAGCCCTGCCTCTTTGAGAGTCTCAATACAGCGAAAGCCTGTAGATGAGGACTTAAAGCCGAATTCAGCACAGATTTCTCTTACAGTAGGCGCATAACCGTCCTCAATACGCTCTTTAATATATTTATAAACGAGCTTATCTCTGTCGCTGAGTGTTTTCATATATGACCAACTTCCTTTCGTCAGTTTTACTGCGAATTAAATTATATATTTTTGCAATCAATATTTTTTAGCTTCTGAACCAGCTTTTTTGCCGCTTTATAAACATCTCCGCAGCCGAGAGTGATAACTAAATCACCCGATCTTGCATTTTTGCAAATATAATCAACGATTTGATCGAAATTCTTTTCCTTTTGCTCGGCTGTTTGAGCGTCCTGAACTTCTTTGGGCGAATCAAACCATATTGCACCGGGAATTTTTACTCCCAAGTCCTTTGAATATATACCCTCTGTGTTTTTTTCACGGCTTCCCATAATATCAGTCAGTACAGTGTGATCGGCAATTTTAAGAGCCTTTACGAAATCGTCTAAAAGCATTGATGTTCTCGAATATGTGAAAGGCTGAAATACTGCCCATACGTTATTAAAACCGAGTGCTTTGGCAGCCTTTAGTGTAACTTCTATTTCTGCGGGGTGATGAGCGTAATCGTCAACAACGGTTATTCCCTTTACTTCATCGATTTTCTGAAAGCGTCTTATTGCACCGCGAAATGTTTGCAGACCCAGAGCGATACCGTCGTACGAAACACCTGAATATCTTGCGGCGGCAATTGCGGCAAGTGCATTTAGTACGTTGTGAACACCCGGAACGTGAATCGCAAGAGTACATTCTTTATTACCTTTGAAGTAAAGATCAAAAGTAGTTTCAAGACCTTTTATCTCTTTAATTTCTGCGGAGTAATCATTTTTTCTGTCAAAGCCGAAGGTTATTACTTCTTTTTCTATTCCCTTGATAGAATCAAGGGTATTTTTGTCATCACCGTTTATGATAAGTGCTTTTGAAGCCTTTGAGGCAAATTTATGAAACGACTTTTTTATATTATCAAGCGTACCGAAATAGTCCAAGTGGTCAGCGTCGACATTTAGAATTACTGCAACATCAGGAGACAGCTTTAAAAAGGTATCTACAAACTCGCACGCCTCGCAGACCATTATATCACTGCTCCCTGCTTTTCCGCTTCCGCCGATTGACGGCAGCTTTCCGCCGATTACACAGGAAAGGTCTACTCCCTCTTCTATGAAGATCTGCGTCAGCATTGAGCTTGTAGTTGTTTTTCCGTGAGTGCCTGAGATGCAAATAGCATCATTATACCATTCTGTAACGATTCCGAGAAGCTCGCTTCTTTCTAAAACAAGAACACCGCTTTGACGTGAGGCAATAAGTTCAGGATTATCAGGCATTATAGCCGCTGTATGAACAATTAAATCTGCGCCCTCTATATTTTCGGCTCTTTGCCCCATGAAAACCGGTATGCCCATTTTCCTTACTGCGTCGAGAGTTTCGGTTTCGTTATTGTCAGAGCCGGTAAGGTAATACCCTTTTGAATGGAGAATTTGTGCAAGAGGATACATACCGCTTCCGCCTATTCCTATGAAGTGGATATGTTTCTTTCCCTCTAAAATATTTGAATTTATTTTTGTGTTTTGTTTTTGCATTAAGAAGGCTCCTTTATGATGAACATATATTCTTTAATATATTATATAACATTTTAAAATAAAAATAAAGCCTTTTTGAATAAAAATACAGCTTTGGTCAAAAATATTTTTAAATAAAGGTGTGCAAATTAATATTTAAGACATTTTAAGATTAAATTCTGCAAAAGTTGTTTAATTTTGCACAGGAAAGGTCAAGGACATATGAAAATAACAGACATTAAAATAAGAAAGCTATTAGATTCAGGAAAATTAAGAGGAGTTGTAAGCATAACACTTGATGATGTTTTTGCCGTACACGACATTAAGGTCATTCAAGGTGAAAACAGACTTTTTGTTGCAATGCCAAGCAGACGAGATGAAAAAGGAATATTCAGAGATGTAGTTCATCCGATAAACAGCGAGGTCAGATCAGAGTTTGAATCACAGATACTTTCGTCTTATAGAAGAGAGCTGGAGCTTCAAAACGCAGAACAAGAAAAAAATAACTCAAGCGTTTAGCTTGAGCTATTTAATACAGATCAGCCTAAAAAGCTTTTAGCCTTATTAACAATACCCTTGTCATTATCATAAGTGAGTACCGAACAGGCACGGTCAATTTCTATCCATCTAATGTCAGCGATTTCCTCCTCCTGAGGAACGAAGTTTGTGTTTTTTGCTTTTGCAATAAAATACACCACTATCTTGTGAGTATCTTTTTTAGGTGAATAACAAACAGTTTCTCTGAACGTTGGATCGATTATAGTGTCAATGCTTGTTTCTTCAAGAATTTCACGATGTGCAGTTTCAACTTCAGTTTCGCCTTTTTCGACATGGCCCTTTGGAAATGACCAATGACCGCTGTTAACATGCTTTATCAGCAAAATTTCGGTGTTCCCATGATATTTGCGATATACGACTGCTCCGCAGGATTTTTCTCTTATCATGAGTATTACCCTTTCTATATAGTATGTATGTTTAAATATATTATAGCACAAAAAGAAGCATTTGTCTTTATTTTTATAAATTTTTTTATAAAAAAGTAAAATTAATTTGTTAAAGCAAATTTTTGCTTTTCGAAATGTGTTTTTGATGTTAGATTTTTTGCTTATTATCCATATATTTTTGTTGTTAGCTTCTAACAATTATCTACATTAGATGATATAACCTGACATAATACCCAAAAAATATCATTACAAATTGTAAAAAATAAACAAAAATTAAATTGGTTTATTGTTTAACCTTGACATAATTGCAAATTATGTTATATAATGTATATAAATTTCAGAATGAAGAAGTAATAATTCTGAAAACGTGAAAAAATCTCAATTTTATAAAATTTAACTTGACTTCTGCATTGAAGTGATTTATTTGGCGGATTTTGGTGCTTCGGTCATTCATTTGATTGACCAAATAGTTTGGTCAAAGATAATCAATTAATGTATGAATAATGATTATCAATAGTTTTGGGGTAATTTGGGAAGAATGTTTAGTTGTTCGTGAAAATTAAGCATCAAAACTCCGCCCTATAAATCAAAATAATTCAAAAATTCAAAAGTCAAGTAAATTATAATGTGATTATTGTATTAAAAAGAAAAAACCCCGATATATTCGGGGATTTTTTATGAGATTAATTATCTATTTCTTCAATGAACTTAACAATATCGCCGACAGTTTTTACATTCTCAACTTCTTCATCTGGAATTTTAATATCAAATTCTTCTTCAAGCGACATAATCAAATCAACAACGTCAAGAGAATCTGCACCTAAATCTTCAGTAATAGAAGCCTCCAATGTAACCTTGTCTTCATCAACATCAAGCTGATCTACGATAATATCCTTTACCTTATCAAATACCATGTGAAAAACAACCTCCTTTTTAAAGATATGTCTATTATTTCGGGAATTAAGCCGTAATATTCAGCTTACCCGCCATAACCTTTATCGGTTAGTTTTGGTTTTCCTCAAATTCACCGATTTTCCTAAACTTAGTATACCTATCATTAAGTAATTCGTCAATAGGTTTTTGCAAATTTCTTTTAAAAGCGTCGCACAAATAACTGCTTATGTTTTCTGCAACCAGATCAGGGTTGTTATGTGCACCGCCTTCAGGCTCTTCGATAATATAATCGCATATGTTCAAATTTTTCAAATCTTCAGCGGTGATTTTCATAATATCGCACGCTTCACGTTCACGGGTCGCGTCTTTCCATAGGATTGATGCAAAGCCTCTCGGTGAAATTACAGAATAGAGAGCATTAGACAGCATAGCCAACTCGTCGCAGACGCCTAAAGCCAAAGCTCCTCCGCTTCCGCCCTCGCCCAAAACAATGGAAAATATGGGAGTTTTAAGCGTCATAAATTCCATTAGATTTTTGGCAATTGCCTCTCCCTGACCTCGTTCCTCTGCTTCAACACCGCAGAATGCGCCGGGTGTGTCGATAAGGCAGATAAGAGGTCTGTGGAATTTTTCCGCCTGATGAGCAAGCCTTAAAGCCTTTCTGTACCCCTCAGGATGGGGCATAGAAAAGTTTGAGGCTTTATTTTCTTCTATATTTCGTCCCTTTACTTGTGCGATAACCGTTACAGGAGTTCCGTTGAAATATCCTATACCTCCGATAATAGCACCGTCGTCGCCGTAGTATCTGTCGCCGTGCATTTCAAAGAAATCGTCAAATATCATTGGCATATAATCTCTTACTGTAGGACGAAACTTGTTTCTTACTATATCAAGGCGTTCGCTTGCAGGAAGGTTATTCATCAGCAACGCCCCCTTTGCTCTGATGCAGCTTTAACAAATGAGAAAGCGTTCTTCTTATTTTTTTTCTGTCGATAATCATATCAACAAAGCCCTTTTCCATTAAAAACTCAGCAGACTGAAAATCATTTGGAAGTCTCTGCTTTATTGTTCCTTCTATTACACGTCTTCCGGCAAACCCTATAAGAACTTTCGGTTCGGCAATGATAATATCGCCAAGAGATGCAAAAGAAGCCGTTACTCCGCCGGTCGTAGGATCGGTCATAACAGTGATATATAAAAGCCCTGCTTCATTATGACGGGCTACAGCACCGCTTGTTTTAGCCATCTGCATAAGGGAAACTGTTCCCTCCTGCATTCTTGCACCGCCCGATGCTGTAAACACAATTATAGGCAGCTTGTTTTCTGTTGCAAATTCAAATGCACGGGTCAGTTTTTCGCCGACAACACTCCCCATAGAAGCCATCATATATCTTGAATCCATTACAGCAATTACAACTCTGTCGCCGCGTATAGTTGCCTCGCCTGTTATAATTGCATCTTTAAGACCTGTCTTTTCACGAATGCTTTCCTGTTTTTGCTCATAATCCTGAAAGTCAATAGGGTTTTTAGAAGTCATATTCTTGTCAAATTCAATAAGACTGCCCTTATCAACAGTCATATCAATGCGTTCTTTAGCCGAGATCCTCGAATGATAATTGCATTTTGGACAAACTTTTGCATTACCTATAAAGTCGTCCATAAATGTTACATTAGAACATCTGGGACACTTAAAGAGCAAATCTTTAGGAATATCTGTTTTTACATCTTTTTTTACATTTGAGGCATTTGATTCAGCTCCGTTGAATCTTGTTTTTACCACTGAAAACAAATCTTCAAGCATAAAAAATCTCCCTTCCTCAGATATATCAATGCGTATGAAAAGTTAAGCATTACTGATCCTTTAAAATATCAACTCTGCCCAGAAAACCATTGTCGTAATTGCCGTCTAAAAATTCTTTTCTGCGAATAAGTTTTAACTGAAAGTCAATATTTGTAGATACGCCGTCGACGATAAATTCAGAGAGCGCCCACTTCATTTTTGCAATGGCACTTTCTCTGTCAGGCCCGAAGCAAATTAGCTTTGCTATCATTGAATCATAATACGGCGGAATCTCATATCCCTGATAAACTGCACTGTCAACTCTTATACCAAGTCCTCCCGGGATATGTAATGAATTAATCACTCCGGGCGACGGACGGAAATTCTGTTCAGGATTTTCTGCATTAATTCTACACTCAATTGCATGACCTGTCAAGTGTACGTCTTCCTGTTTTATGTCAAGCTCTTTACCTGAGGCGATAAGAAGCTGCTGTCTAACTAAGTCTATGCCCGTAACAGACTCTGTAATAGGGTGCTCAACCTGAATACGAGTATTCATCTCCATAAAATAATAGTTTAAGTCTTTATCGACTAAAAATTCAATCGTTCCTGCATTTCTGTAACCGCACGCCTTAGCCGCCGCAACAGCTGATGCACCCATTTTTTCACGAAGCTCATTTGTCATAACAGGCGACGGAGTTTCCTCTAACACTTTTTGATTGCGTCTTTGCATAGAACAGTCTCTCTCGCCAAGATGAATAACATTGCCGTAATTATCAGCAAGAATTTGAATCTCAATATGCTTTGGGTTTTCTATAAACTTCTCAATATAAATCTCGTCATTTCCGAAGCAAGCCATTGCTTCGGTTTTAGCGGCTGTGATCTGCGTTTCAAGCTCGGATTCTTCTCTTACAATACGAATACCTCTTCCGCCGCCGCCGGCAGAAGCCTTTACCATAACAGGATAGCCTATTTTCCGAGCAAGATCCACTGCCGAAGTCATATCCTTAACAGCTCCGTCAGAGCCTAGTATTACGGGAACGCCTGCTTTTTTCATAGTTTCCTTTGCCTGAGCCTTATCTCCGAGCATTTCTATAGATTCGGGTTTTGGACCTATAAAGGTTATACCGCATTTTTCACAAGTTCTTGCAAAGTTTGCGTTTTCTGATAAAAAGCCAAAGCCCGGGTGAATTGCGTCTGCGCCTGTAATTTCGCAGGCTGATATTATAGCACGCATATTCAGATAGCTTTCTGCACTCGATGCAGGACCTATACAAACTGCTTCGTCTGCAATCTTTGCATGTAGTGCGTTTGAATCGCCCGTTGAATAAACTGCAACAGTAGCTATTCCAAGCTCTCTGCAAGCACGAATTATACGAACAGCTATTTCTCCTCTGTTCGCTATAAGAACCTTTTTAATCATATAAAGTCTCCAGTTTTATTTTATAGCAAAGGTGATTTCACAGGAAACAGCCTTCTTACCGTTTACTGTGGCAATTCCTTTTCCGACCCCTAAAGGACCTCTTACTTTGATTATTTCAACTTCAAGCTCCAGAGTGTCTCCTGGAACGACCTGCTGTCGGAACTTGCAGTTGTTAATTCCCCCGAAAAGACCTATTTTCCCCTTGTTTTCCGGGAGCGACAAAAGTGCAACAGCTCCTGCCTGTGCAAGCATTTCAACCATCAAAACACCCGGCGTTACAGGGTATTCCGGAAAATGTCCTTTAAACCAGAAGTCGTCTGCTTTGATATATTTTGTGGCTTTTACTCTTTTTCCCACTTCAAGCTCGTTTACTTCGTCGATAAGTAAAAACGGGTCTCTGTGAGGGATTATTTCTTTTATTTGCTCTTTGTTTAATACTACTGCCATAAATTTTCCTTTCAGCAATCAAATTGATTGCTATTCTATTATCATAATCGGCTGATTGAACTCTACAGCATCGCCGTTGTTTACGCAGATTTCCTTTACCTTGCCGTCGAATTCGCTTGTTACCTCGCTCATCACCTTCATTGATTCAATGATGTAAATAACGTCTCCCTTGTGAACCTGACTGCCTACAGATACAAAAGGCTCTTTATCAGGAGCAGAAGCCGCATAGAAGGTTCCCACAATAGGTGATCTGCATACGTTTCCGCTTTCAGCTGTTTGTGATGTTTCAGCAGATGTTTCATCAGGTACAATAACCGATGGAGCAGCATTTACTATCGGAGAAGCAGGACAAGTCTTCGCCTCAACACATATCTCGCAATCGCCGTTCTTGATTTTTATTTTTCCTAAATCGTTGTCTTTGATTATCTTTGCAATAGCGTTTAAGTCGTCTATCTCAAAGCCGTTGCCTATTTGTTTGCTCATTATATGTTCCTCCGTTCATATATAGAAGTTAAGCCTGTCAGATTTGCTTTTATATGATCAGTCTTTAAACTTTTTTATACAAATTGATGCGTTATGACCGCCAAATCCGAGCGAATTTGAAAGAGCAGCGTTAACAGTCATTTCCTTGTTACCGTCAACTGCATAATTCAAATCACATTCAGGGTCGGGAGTTTTATATCCCATAGTTCTGTGTACAAAATCATCACGCACTGACAACGCTGTGATAATTGCCTCAACAGCACCTGCCGCACCAAGCAAATGACCTATCATTGATTTTGTTGAATTTATTACTACATTATCGGCACTTTCGCCAAGAGCCTTTTTGATAGCTTTTGTTTCATATTTGTCATTAAGACCTGTTGAAGTTCCGTGAGCGTTGATATAGTCAATATCAGAAGCGGTCAATCCTGCTTCCTCATAGCTGTTTACCATAGCTCTCGCAGCGCCTTCTCCTTCAGGGTCTGGACTCGTCATATGATAAGCATCGCCAGTTGCACCGTAGCCTGCGATTTCAGCATAGATTTTTGCACCTCTTGCCTTTGCGTGTTCAAGCTCCTCAAGAACTAAAATGCCGCAGCCCTCGCCCAAAACAAAACCTTGTCTTTCAGCGTCGAAAGGTGTGGACGCTTTATCAAGTTCGGTTGCTTTTGAAAGCGCTTTCATATTGTTAAAGCCTGCAAGAGAGAATTTTGTAATACAAGCCTCTGTTCCGCCGCATAAGCAAGCGTCGAGATAGCCGTCTTTTACCTTTCTGAAAGCCTCTCCGATAGCATGAGTAGACGATGCACAGGCGGTCGTTGTACAGAAGTTATCGCCTTTAAAGCCCGTTCGCATCGCAACTTCTCCTGCCGCCATATTTCCGATCATCATAGGAACATAGAATACAGAAATTCTGTCAGGACCTTTTTCTAAAAATCTTTGGTGCTGGGCTTCGGTTTCTTCAAGACCGCCGATACCGGCGCCAATTATAACTCCTACTTTGAAAGGGTCTAAGTCTTTGAAGTCGGTTTCAGCGTCGTTTAAAGCGTCTTTTGCAGATGAAACAGCAAACTGAGTAAATCTGCACAGCTTTCTTGCTTCTTTTTTCTCAAAATAGTCAAGAGGGTCGAAATTCTTTACAGCACCGACAACCTTGATAGGAAAATCCGTCGCGTCAAACTGGTCAACAAAAGAAAAACCCAGCTTGTTTGCTTTGATATTATTCCAAAACTCCTCAACGCTTAAACCGAGAGGATTTTTTGTTCCCATTCCTGTGATAACTACTCTTCTCATTGATATATTAATCCTTTCTTTGCAAACTTCATGCGGTTCTGCACTACATAGAAAGTCCGCCGCTTATTTCAATAACCTGTCCTGTTACATAGCTTGCGTCATCTGAAACTAAGAAAGAAACAACTCCTGCAATTTCATCGACAGTTCCGTATCTTTTCATAGCTATTACAGAAAGCATAGCGTTTCGCTGTTCTTCTGTTAAAGCGTCGGTCATCGGAGTTTTGATAAATCCGGGTGCAACGGCATTTACATTTACGCCTCTTGAACCTAACTCCTTAGCGGCGGTCTTTGTCATACCTATAATAGCCGCTTTTGACGCTGAATAGTTAAATTGTCCGGGATTACCGTAAAGACCTGCAACAGAAGCAAGGTTTACAACCTTTCCGCTTCTTTGACGCATCATAACAGAACCGACGTGCTTCATCATATTGAATACGCTTTTCTGATTTACTGCAATTACAGCGTCATACTGTTCCTCGCTCATACGGGCAAGAAGACCGTCTTTAGTGATACCTGCGTTGTTTACTAAAACGTCAATTGTGCCGAACTCGGCTTTTATATCCTTGACCATTTTTTCGCAGTCGTCATATTTTGAAACGTCGCAGGGGTAAACTGCCGCCTTGACGCCATAGCTTTCACATTCTGCTTTTACCGCTTCTGCGTTAGCTTTATCATTATCGCTCGGATAACAGTTGACTACACAGTCGAAACCGTCCTTTGCCAGTCTTTTTATTATGCAGGCGCCTATTCCCTGAGAAGCACCCGTAACTATTGCTGTTGCCATATAATTTATCCTCCGTTTTTAACTCTGTAATGCGTAAAACAAGTAATGACTATTTATTCAGCAAGTCCTCAGCCTGTGAGAACATTTCCTCTATAATATCCTTGCAGGATTTGACTTCTGTTATCATACCTGCGATAGCTCCGCATAAGAACGAGCCTTCATCAAGATTTCCGTCCAAAACGGCTTTTTTAAGCGAACCGAGAGTGATCTCTTCAAATTCTTCGGGAGTAATACTTCCGTTTTTTTCACCTGAAGCAAGCTGCTTTGAAAACTTTGTTTTAACATTTCTGCAAGGGTGTCCCGTTGTTCTTCCTGTAACGATACTGTCGGTGTCCTTAGCTTTTACAATAAGCTCTTTGTAAGTCGGGTGGATCTGACATTCTTCTGCTGCCAGAAAACGTGTGCCGACCTGAACGCCTTCAGCACCCAGCATTATTGATGCGGCAATTCCTCTGCCGTCTGCGATTCCGCCCGCTGCGATAACAGGTATATCTACTCCATCAACTACCTGCGGAACAAGACACATTGTTGTATTTTCTCCGATATGACCGCCTGATTCTGTACCTTCGGCTACAACGGCGTCTGCACCCATACGCTCCATTCTCTTTGCAAGAGCGACCGACGGAACAACAGGTATGACCTTTATTCCAGCCTCTTTCCAAGCGTCCATAAATTTACCGGGATTTCCGGCTCCGGTCGTAACGACAGGAACATCTTCCTCAATAACTAGCTTAGCCAAATCCTCAGCGTTGGGAGACATAAGCATAACATTTACTCCGAACGGCTTGCCGTTTACATTTTCTTTAGTTTTTCTTATTTGCTCTCTTAAATAGTCTATAGGGGCAGAACCGCCTGCAATAAGTCCCAATCCTCCTGCGTTGGAAACGGCAGAAGCAAGGGTTGACTCTGCTATCCAAGCCATGCCTCCCTGAATTATTGGGTATTTTATGCCCAAAAGCTCGGTTATTTTAGTATTCATAAAATTCCTCTTTTCCTCTATATTTTAAAAGATTAAACTTAAAATTCAAATACAATTCCGCCGTAGGTGAGACCTGCACCGAAGCCTACTATACAAGCCTTATCCCCTTTTGTCAGACTTCCGTCTTTTATGGCGTCGTATAAGGCAAGCGGAATAGATGCACTTGAAGTGTTTCCGTGATTTCCGAGATTTATATAAAACTTGTCCATAGAAACGCCGAGATTTTTAGCGGCTGTTTCTATTATTCTCACATTTGCCTGATGAGGTATAATAACATCTAAATCATCAGCCACCATACCTACCTTTTTGCAGGACTCTTTAACTGCGATCGGCAATGTTTTTGTGGCAAATTTATAAACCTCTTTGCCGTTTTGGAATAGATAATGACTGTTGCCGTCAGGCATTTTGTCGTCAAATCTATCAAAATTTGTAGTAAACGGCGTTTCTGAATGATAGCTTCTTGCAAGAAGATATTCTGCACCTGTTCCGTCAGCGCCGAGATAGCTTGAGAATATTTTGCTTTCATCTCGTTCTAAAACAACCGCAGCCGCACCGTCGCCGAACAAAACGCAGGTCGAACGGTCGGTATAATCGGTAATTTTTGAAAGCTCCTCAGCTGAAACTACCAAAACATACTTTAAATTTTTATCTGTTTCTAAATATCTTTTTGCCATATCAAAAGCGTAAACAAAGCCTGCACATGCACAGTTTATATCAATCGCCATTGACCCGATCGCTCCGATCTCCCGCTGAATAAGACAGGCGACAGACGGCGTGGAAAAGTCGTTTGTAATGGTTGTAACAATTATCAAACCGATGTCTTTTGGATCAATGCCTGCGTCTTTAATAGCTTCTTTAGAAGACATAGCGCCAAGATGAAAGGTAGGCTCGCCGTTTGTGATGTATCTGGATTTTATTCCTGTTCTTGTTGTGATCCATTCGTCGTTTGTGTCAACGATCTGGGATAACATTTCGTTTGTTAAAACTAAATCAGGAACGTATTTACCTGCGCCAATGATGTTTACACCGGTCATAAAAAGTCCTCTCTCTCACATATTGAAAAATTTATAAAAAGATGATATAATCCAAATTGTACATTAAATCAACAACAGTCAAAATAAAAAGCTGATGCAATTCCCAACAGATACAGACCGCAATTATACGTCTGTGAAGCTTAGCAGTCAAGCCGATTTTACTGTATAGGGAATTATTGTGTTATATTATTATACTATTTTTATGCAAAAAGGTCAACATCATTTTGTTAATAACAAGTGTACGATTACTGATTTATTAAGACAAGGAGTAAATTTATGTCTGAAAATGTATTTATGTTCTCGGGGCAGGGTTCGCAGTATGTAGGAATGGCAAAAGATTTGTTTGATAACTTTGACGGTGCAAGGTCTGTTTTTAAGACAGCCGGCGAGGTTCTCGGCTACGACCTTGCAAAAATCGTTTTTGAGGGTCCTGATACGGAACTGAACAAAACTGTCGTTTCACAGCCTGCTATTATGGCGGTCTCGCTTTGTGCTTTAGAGGCAATGAAAGCAAACGGAATCAAATGCGGAGCAGTAGCTGGGCATTCTCTCGGCGAATATGCGGCAATGGTCTGTTCGGGTATGCTGAGCATTGCGGACGGCTTTAGGGTAATAAAAGCCAGAGCAGAAGCAATGCAGAAAGCGGCAGAGAATTCAGACGGTGCTATGTGTGCAATTATAGGTTTATCGGCAGGCGAGGTTGAAGAGATTTGCGGAACAATCGAAGGTTATGTTGTGCCGGTAAATTACAACTCATCTGTTCAGACGGTTATTGCGGGGGATACCAAAGCTGTTGACAGAGCTGTAGAGGTATTTACAGAGAAAAAGGCAAGGGCAATGAAGCTGAATGTAGCATCGGCATTTCATTCAAAGCTAATGCAGCCTGCCGCAGACGAATTTAAAGAGGCGGTGAAAGACGTTAAGTTTAATATGCCGGCAGTTGATTTCTATAGCAATGTTTCAGGAAACAGGCTGACCGATTTTTCAAATATGCCTGAGCTTTTAGCAAAGCATATTGTTTCTCCTGTTAAGTTTACAAGCGAGCTCGAAAATATGAAAAACGCAGGTTTTAATACGTTTATAGAGCTTGGACCAAATAAGGTGTTGACAGGGCTTGTTAGAAAAACACTGACAGATGTTGAATTTGCAAATGTAGAGAATATGAAAACTTTAGAGAAAGCACTTGAAAAGGTAAATTCATAATTTAGAGATTACTTAATATATAAAAGCCATACCGACTGTGTAAGCAAGTCAGTATGGCTTTTGTCTTTTACTCCAGATTTCCTGTCGAGGGGTTTTCAAGCAATATACCGTCTTTTGAAAAACGTGAGCCGTGGCACGGACAGTCCCATGAGTGCTCGGCACTGTTCCACTTTAATGCACAGCCGAGATGCGGACACCGTTTTGCGGTGGGTGTAAGAAGATTTACGACAGCCTCAAAGGTATTTAATGCAAGCTGAGGTTTCAGAATACTTCTCGACGGGTCGAAAACCTTTGCCCAGTCGGGCTTTTTGCCGATTACCATATCGATTAAAAGCATTGCAGATACCATTGAGGATGTCATCCCCCATTTATTAAAGCCTGTGGCAACGTAAAGGTCATTCATCCGTTTTGAGTAATGCCCGATATACGGAATGCCGTCTAAGCTCATACAATCTTGAGCCGCCCAATAATATTTTTCATGAGCGTTTGGGTAATATCTTGCGGCAAAATTTCTAAGCTCTTTCCAGTTTCCGCCCTTTTTTCCTGTACGGTGCGAGCCTCCGCCCAAAAGGAGGTATTTTCCGTAGTTTCTGAACGATAACCCTTTCTTGCTTTCGTCAACATACATACCGTTAAGCTGAGGTGCGTTTTCCAGTGCAATTTCATACGAGCGGTGCTGATACATTTTTATAAAATAGCTTCCATGCTTGTTCATAAACGGAAAATGCGTTGCGGTAATTATTTTTTTTGCCTCAATTACTCCGCTGTCGGTAAGAGCCTTGTTATTTCTTATTTCACGGACAAAAGTGTTTTCGAGTATGTTTAAGTCTTTGCAAATGGCTGCTGCAAATTTAAGCGGATTGAATTGCGCCTGATTTGAAAACTTTATCGCTCCCGCTGTTTTAAACGGAAGAGCAGCATTCTTTACAAGATAGGCTTTGTAGCCTATCTTTGTCAAAGCAGAGAACTCCTTTTCAAGGAGAGATAAATCATCAAGCGAGTAAACGTAATTATCTTTGATTTCAAAGTCGCAGTCAATATTTTTGCATAGCTTGTTGTATTCAGATAAGGCTGACAGATTAGCGTTAAGGTACATAGCAGACTGCTCTTTGCCCAGAGATTTAAGCAGTTTATGATAAATCAGACCGTGCTGTGCGGTTATTTTAGCGGTAGTACCTGCAGTTGTTCCCGAGCAGATTTTTCCTCCCTCCGCAAGTATATAGTCAACACCTTTCTGTTTGAGAAAATATGCGCACAGTATTCCTGCTAAGCCTCCGCCGATTATAAGAACATCTGTTCTTTTCTTCCCGTTCAGTCTGGGAAAGGACGGAAAATTTACATTTTCACTCCATATCAAACTCATAGTATTCCTCCATTTATCAATTCTCTTTATTATTATTTACAGGTAATGCTGTGTTATCAAAAATATAATAATTTATAGAACAAAACTAATAAACCTTTGGTAACACAAAAATTTTTTTAATCATACTATTAAAGTAGGGGGCTGTTGTAATTACAGTGAGGAGGGCTGTGAAATGCCGACAATAAGTTTGTGTATGATTGTTCGTGATGAGGAAAGCGTTTTAGGAAGATGTCTTGAATGTGTAAATAGTATTGCAGATGAAATCATAATCGTTGACACAGGTTCTAAGGACAAAACTAAGGAAATTGCGTCCGTGTATACAGATAAAATATATGATTTTAAATGGGTAGACGACTTCTCGGCTGCACGGAATTTTTCGTTTTCCAAAGCTGAGATGGATTATATAATGTGGCTTGACGCTGATGATGTAATTGATTTTAAAAATCAGCGTATGCTTAAAGAACTTAAATCAACACTTGACCCGTCGACGGATATTGTAATGATGAAGTATAATGTCGCTTTTGATGATAATGGAAACCCGACGTTTTCATATTACAGAGAAAGACTTATGAAAAGATCACGTCATTTTTTGTGGAAGGGCGCAATACACGAGGTTATAACACCGAGCGGTAATATTAAGTACTGCGACATTGAAATTTTGCATAAAAAGCTGAAGGTAAACGATCCTAATCGGAATTTGAGGATATTTGAAAAACTTTTGAATGACGGAAAGGCTCTTGATACGAGACAGAAGTATTATTATGCAAGAGAGCTATACTTTCATAAGAGGTATGACGATGCGATCAAGGTGTTTAAAGAGTTTTTCGATGCTGATGATAAATGGATCGAAAATAGTATAAACGCCTGTCTGGATATATCAAGATGCTATATGAAACTGGGCAGGGCAAACATGGCATTGAACAGTCTTTTTTGGAGTTTTAATTATGACAGTCCCCGAGCAGAAATTTGCTGTGAAATAGGATATATAAAAATGGCAGAGCAAAAATACCGTGAAGCGATATTTTGGTATGAGCTTGCCTCAGAGTTAGAATACCCAATTCAAAACGGAGGTTTTTCGTCTGTTGACTGTTACGGATATATTCCGTATATGCAGCTTTGCGTATGCTACGATAAGCTGGGAAATCTTCAAAAAGCTTGCGAATACAATGACAAAGCAGGAAGTATAAAACCAAATGATAAAAACTATCTGGCAAATAAGAAGTATTTTCGTCAACAGCTCGAAAAATCTGCAAAATAAATTCATTCAGGAGGAATGCTTTATATGAACATTTATAGAGGTTCTAGCGATTGTGCAGATAATGCGAATTATATAAACTGCTGCTGTAATTCTTGTTGTCCGTCAATGATTGCAGGCCCTACAGGTGCAACGGGAGTTACAGGTCCGACTGGTCCGACAGGCGCAACAGGTGCTACAGGTCCTACAGGAGCAACCGGTGCCACAGGCGAAGCAGGTTTAATTGGTGAAACAGGCCCTACGGGTCCGACAGGACCAACTGGTGCAACCGGAGCAACTGGACTTACAGGACCTACAGGACCAACCGGCGTAACAGGTGCAACAGGTCCAACGGGCGTAACAGGACCAACAGGAGCTGCCGGTCTAGCCGGAGTAACAGGTCCAACAGGTGTAACAGGACCTACAGGTCCTACAGGAGCAACCGGTGCCACAGGCGAAGCAGGTTTAATTGGTGAAACAGGCCCTACGGGTCCGACAGGACCAATTGGTGCAACCGGAGCAACTGGAGTTACAGGACCTACAGGACCGACCGGCGTAACTGGTGCAACAGGTCCGACTGGCGCAACGGGTCCTGCAGGTGAAATCGGTGCAGCAGGAGCTACAGGAGCAACCGGCGCCACAGGTGAGGCAGGTTTGATTGGTGAAACAGGTCCTACTGGTCCAACAGGTCCGACAGGTGCAGACGGCGCAGTAGGTCCAACGGGAGCAACAGGTCCGACAGGTGCAGACGGCGCAGTAGGTCCAACGGGAGCAACAGGACCTACAGGCGCAACAGGTGCTACAGGAGCTACAGGTGCAACAGGTGCAACAGGCCCATCTGGTCCTACAGGTCCATCCGGTCCAACAGGTCCGGCAGAAGGTTTAGCTGCATTCGGCGGACTTTATAACAATGCACCGGATACACTGGATCTTACGGTAGGAACACCTGCACAGGTTGATTTGCCTACTGCAATGCCGGCACAGAATGTAACCGTAGGAACTAATTCATTAACAATAAATCAGGATGGAATATATGAAATAACTTATTCAGAATCGGCTTCTGTAGGAGTAGCGGCAAATCTGACTTTTGCTGTTCGTGTTAATGGAATTAATATTCCTGAAACAGAGTCAACAAGACTTGTTGCAATTGGCGTAAACGATTTGTTTAGCGGAAGCGTTATTGTATCACTTGACGCAGGCGATGTTGTTGATATGGCTGTTTCGTCTGCAGCTGCAGTAAACGTAACACTGGGAGACGGTGTGAGCGCTACACTGGTTGTTAAAAAGCTAGGCGACCAGACTGCTTAAATTTGAATAAGAAATATAAAGTTGCTGTGGACTTTAAATAATAGAAGAATAAAATAGTATAATTAAAAGCCATACTTATCTGAAAAGATTAGTATGGCTTTAGCTTTTGCTTAAATTTTTATAACGTCAGTGTTGTATGAGATTATAAATCATACTTTAAACTAAGCTTTGAAGTGTCAGTTTTTCTGATTTTATCTCTTAATGGCAAAATCATTGAAGGCGAAACAGAAAGCGCATCAACGCCGATTTTCAAAAAGGTTTCGGTAAGGCTCAAATCTGCGCCAAGTTCTCCGCATATACCTACTTTAATTCGGTTTTTATGAGCATTGTCAACAACCATTTTAATCATTCTGAGAACGGCAAGATGATGAGGATTGTAAAATCTGTCTGCTTTTGAATTCTGACGGTCTATTGCCATTGCATATTGAGATAAGTCGTTTGTACCAATGCTGAAAAAATCGACTTCCTTTGCGAGTTTGTCTGAAATAAGAGCGGCGGCAGGTGTCTCAATCATTATACCCTCTTCTATTCTATGACTATATTTGATTCCTTGAGCGTCAAGCTCTTTTTTTACTTCCTCTGTAATCTTTTTTATTTCTTTAATCTCTTCGACAGATGTGATAAACGGATACATAATCGAAAGGTTCCCGAATATGCTCGCTCTGTATAATGCACGAAGCTGCGTTTTGAAAATTTCCAAATTTGTAAGGCATATTCTTATAGCCCTGAGCCCCATAGCAGGGTTTTCCTCGGTCTCTAGATTGAAATAATCAGTCTGCTTGTCAGCGCCGATGTCAAGAGTTCTCACTACAACTCTTTTGCATGCTAGAGATTCTAATGCAGTTTTGTAGATTTCAAACTGCTCCTCCTCAGTTGGAAGGCTGTTTTTTTCAAAATATATAAATTCGCTCCTGAAAAGCCCAACTCCGCTTGCGTCATTTTCCGTAACCGACGCTAGATCCTTAGTGTTTCCGATGTTAGCGTAAAGCGTCATCTTTTTTCCGTCTAAGGTTACGGTATCTTTTCCTTTAAGCTCTAACAACAGCTTTCTCTTATAAAGCTCTTTTTCCTGCAAAGTCTGCATTTCTCTTACAAATTTACTGTCAGGATCGACATAAATTATACCGCTATAGCCATCTACTACTGCCATTCTGCCGTTTATTGAACGGTTAAGAGGAATGTCTACATTGGTAACTGCGGGTATACCCATTGTTTTTGCTAGTATTGCCGTATGTGAATTTACGCTTCCGTGTACTGTTACAAACGCCAGAACTAAATCTTTATCAAGCTGAACGGTCTCGCTTGGAGCGAGATCATCTGCGATTATAATGGAAGGCACTTTTGAATCTGCCGGTTTGCTGTGATCATTGCACAGAATTCTTATAACCCGCTCAGAAACGTCTTTGACGTCGGCGGCACGGGCTTTCATATATTCATCTTCCATTGAGGAAAACATTTCGTAAAAATAATCTCTTGTTACTGCAACTGCAAATTCGGCAGTTACATTCTGGTTTGTAATAATTCCTTCAACAGAGTTTGTATAATCTATATCATTAAGCATTATTTGATGGATCTGAAGTATAGCGGCACTTTGTTCGCCTGCCTCCTTCAGTGCCTTTTCATATAATTCCTGAAGACCTTCAATAGCCTTGCTTCTGGCTTCGTTAAACCGTTCTATTTCTGCTTTTGGATTGTCAGCCTTTATATTTTTAATTTCTTGACGTCCTTTTTGAAATATCCGAATTCTTCCGATAGCAATGCCTCCGAAAACGCTTTTGCCCGAATATTTATCCATTATTCTCATCCCTTCAAAATATATGATAAACTGTCAAAATCAATTTATTCCTTGAGGAAGTCTGAAATTAAAATCACATACTGATTTTTAAAAAATGCAAAGACAAATATACATCTGAATTGGTTTTAAACTCTTAATTTTATCTTATAATTATAATTATGTATTGTCAATAGCACGTTAAGTTTTTTGGTGTTTTATACAAATATCAAGCTATAGAATAGTCAAATACAACAATAAAATCATTTTCGCAAATTTATTCATATGATCATCAAGTTTTATATAAGAATACAGCTTTAAATCAGATTTTCACATAAACTTTACAAAAGAGATAAGTGAAAGAAGTATAATATTAGTTAAACTTAAAATTCGGGTCGAAAAATACAGAAATAACGTGTATTTTGAATTCAATATGGGGCTGTGAAAGCGTTAATTATATAAAGAACAGTCGGTTATATTAATTTTATCTTATCAGAATAAAATATTTAACATTTTAGAGTTTAGGATAAACAGGCGTGCAAAGCATTTTGACGTCAGAAAGGAGTCTTTGCCTGACAAAGAAAATATTACAATGAAAATTTTAGTTGCAGATGATGAAAAAGTAATGTGCGAGCTTATATGCGATATTTTGCAAAATCAGGGCTATGAAACTGTTGTTGCTCACGACGGCAAAGAGGCTCTTAGGCTTTTTATGCAGGAACAGATAGACTTAATTGTACTTGACGTTATGATGCCTAAGTATGACGGCTGGACTGTGCTTGAAAAAATCAGAGAATTTTCCGATGTTCCAATAATAATTCTCACAGCATTGGAGTCAGAGCGAAATGAGCTGAGAGGTCTGACAACGGGTGCAGATGACTATATTACCAAGCCTTTCAGCTATGAAGTGTTTGTTGCAAGGGTAAATGTTCTTTTAAAAAAACAGATTAAAAAGAACAATTCAATTATCAATTTCGGTGATTTGACCATAAACCAGCTTAATTGTAAGATTTCTGTACAAGACGAAGAAATTCAACTGACAAACTTAGAATATAAGCTCCTTTTATACCTTGTGGAAAATGAAAATATAGTAAAAAGCCGAGAGCAGATATTTCAGTCGGTTTGGGGAAGCGATAACAGCTATACTTCAAGAACTATTGATACGCATATCAAGGTTTTAAGAGCAAAGCTCGGAGTATGTGCGGGCTATATCCAAACAGTAAGGGGCATAGGGTATTGCTTTAGCAAGAAAGAAAAATTATAATTTGGTCTGCTTTTAAAAATGCCGAAAGGAGGATTGCTCTTTAGAGAGCACAGTTTAATATATGTCAATAAAGAAGAAGTTGTTTGTTTTTTACGGTCTGTTGATGGCTGGGTTTATTCTTGTGCTTGTTGTTGTAGATGTTTTATTTGCAGGAAGGTTCTTTATACACGAAAGCAAGAAACAGATGAGCGAAATTTGCAGCAGTGTAAAAGAAGAGTTTCCTCAGTTTGAAAAAAGCGATTTAAGTGCTTTTGACGATTATCTGGAAAATATGGACGAACGCAGAAACATAAAAATATTAGTTGTAGACAGATCTGATACAGTTCTTTTCAGAAATCATATATTAGACGTTGATATTAAACAAAAAAACAAGCTATCAAAAAGGTGGAGTGAATTTTTTCACAGTAATATTGATGAACTCAATGACAACAAACAGCATTATGAAGTTTTTAAAAATAAAGATGATGCACTTCGCAGGGTAGTACTTATGTCAAAGCTAAATGATAACTACTATTTAATTCTCTCACGTTCTCTCAGGAGTATTGAGGACAATGTTCGCATATCGAACAAGCTCATTATAATTATCGGGTTGGTTATGTTTGTTATAGGGACAATTCTTGTATTAATTATAGCAAAAAGAATGTCAGGTTCGGTTGTTGAAATCAACGCTGCCGCAAGAAGTATTGCAAATCTCGACTTTACAAAAAGGGTCGAGGTTAAAGAAAAAGGCGAAATAGGTGAGCTTGCGAATTCGATAAATATAATATCCGATAAGCTGAACGAGAGTATTAACAGTTTAAAAGAAAGTGTAGTCAGCAGAGAACAATTAATTCGTGATATGTCGCACGAGTTAAAAACTCCGATTGCTGCGGTAAAGGGGTACGCAGAGGGGCTAAAATACGGTATTGCCAGTGATAAGCAGAAGGCTGAGAAGTATTGCGATGTAATAGTCAGCCAGTGTGATGAGATGGATAATCTTGTTAGGTCTATGCTTAATTTGTCTAAGATGAACAGTATGACAGATGGTATTGAGAAAAACAAGTTTTTAATTTCTGAATTCAACGAATATATTAAGGAGAGCTTTGAAATAAAGCTTTTGGAAAAGAACATAAATCTTGTTACAAATAATTATGAGAACAAGCAGATTTATGCGAACCTTTTGCTTTTGCAGCAGGCGGTTTCAAACTACGTTGATAATGCCATAAGATACTCACCAAACGGCGGAACGGTCGAGATCAACTATCTTTGGGAAGAAAACGGATTGAAAATTACCGTATATAATGCTGGTGAAAGCATTGCTAAAGAAGAGCTTGAGCATTTGTGGGACGCATTCTATAAAGTGGATAAGTCTAGAACACAGAACGGAACAGCAAATTACGGAGTAGGGCTTGCAATAGTAAAGAAAATTGCAGATATACACAAAGGAAATGTATGGGTAGAAAATCGCGATAACGGAGTAATGTTCGGAATATTTATTCCTCAATCTTAATTAAACAAATAAAAACGTCCGGGTTTTTCTCGGACGTTTTACTTATATTAAGAAATCTTTATTTTACTTTGACTTTTCTGAGCTTTTTATTCCAACTGCTGTATGCCTTTCCAACATCGCCGTTTGCTTTCTTATATGTACAATATGCTCTTACTCTTATGTAGTAGGTTTTTTTACTCTTTATCTTGTTTTGGAATGTAATCTTATTTTTCCTTGTAAATTTATTAAACAGCTTCTTTTTAAAGTTACTTTTCTTTGATACCTGCACGTTATAACCTTTTGCTTTTTTTACCTTTTTCCAGCGAACAGTTATTTTGTTCTTTGATTTGCTTTTCACTTTCAGTTTTTTGATTTTAGCTAGACTCATACTATATTCGGCGGTCTTTTTTGCTTTATCAGCAGCAGACGAGCCTGAAACGGCAGAAGTTTTAGCAGCGGTTTTTACAGAAGAAACTGCTGCATTAGATTTATCAGAAGATGTAGAACTTGTTTCTGACGAATTAGGCTCCTCCGGCGGAGTTTTAGGCGGATCTTTTTCCGACGGTTCGGAAGATTGGGGTGTATCTGAGTTGCCTTCTTTTATAGCCTCAAGAAGCTCAGGAGTTCTCCATTGATATGTGTTTCTGTCAATTTGTCCGCCGTTATCCCATAGGAAAGTCGCGATCCCGTAACTATGGCAAAACTGGTTAAAAGTTTTAATAAATAAAGCACAGCTATCTATATCTCTTCCGCTTGCGGCATATTCGCCAATTATTACAGGAGTGCCTTTGCTGACAAATGTGGTATTTAATCTGCCTACCAGATTTTTCATCTGATTTATTTCTGATGTTGAACCCCAAGTCGCTTGCTGACCTGTTATACAAAACTGATACGGCGTATAGTAATGAACCGAAAGAATACATCTGTTTTCGGGGTCTTCGGGCATTTTATATTCTGACGAACAGGTTTGTGCAATGTCAGTCCAATAGCCGGCTATAAGCAGATGGCGTTTAGCATTATTTCCGCCTGACGAACGAATAATATTGACAAAATCCTGATTTATTTTGTTTAACAGATTAAATGCGTCCGACCTGTTTAAATTATCAAAGCCCACTTCGTTCATTGACTCGAAAACAAGATAATCTGAATAGTCTTTGAATCTCTCGGCTATCTGCGACCACAAGGCTTTATACTTCTGAATAAAAGCGTCGTAATCGGAACTGGCAGTGGTTATTACCCAAGCACCGAAATTAGGGTCTCCGCCGCCATCGTGATGAATATTGATAATTGCATAAAGACCGGCATTCCGTGCGTAGTCTACAACCTCCTGAACTCTGTCCATCCATTCTTCGTCAACCTTGTAATCAGGAGCTTCGCCCATATGGTCACGCCAGGTAACAGGAATTCTAACAGACTTAACTCCGTCGGCTTTAAGCTGATTGAAAAGCTCCTGAGTTGCTTTGGGATTTCCCCATAAGGTTTCGTCAACCTTGTCAGAATGTTCGTCAATTCTTCCATCGCCGTTTCGGTCGGCGTTGCAAACGTCAAGTGTATCGCCCAAGTTCCAGCCGAAGCCCATATCCTTAACAAGCTCGGCAGAGGTCAAATTTTCACGCATTGCACCCTTATCTGCAGATTCAGATACTGCACTCAAAGCAGATGGAAAAATAGCCGATATTAAAACTATTGACGCTAAAATAACAGTAATAAATTTCTTGTTTTTCATATGATCCTCCTTTAAATTTTTAAATATAACACTTATAATATAACATATATCTAAAGCAATATATATAATTATTATTGCATTTTTATAAATTTTTTTGTATAATAAAAAAGAATTAAATTATTAGATCTAACAGCAAGTCAAATATGCGGCATTTAGAAACCGTGCAGATGTTATTATCGGAACTTAACTAAAAAGAATACGGGGAGAAAAATTCAGCAACAATAAAAAGGTAAATGTTTTAAACATTGACTTATAAATTTAAAAGGAGGATTTTTTATGAAAAAGTATGTATGTCAGGTATGCGGATATGTATATGACGAGGAAAAGGGCGATCCTGATGCAGGTATTGCACCGGGAACAAAATGGGAAGACCTTCCCGATGATTTTGAATGTCCGCTTTGTCATGTAGGCAAAGATCAGTTCGCTGAAGAATAAGAAATCTTTTATCAAGAAAAAAAGCAGAGAGCGCTAATTGTTCTCTGCTTTTTCTTATTCCAACTTTTCCTGCACACTAAAAAAACAGTGCGAACATAAATGTACGAACTGCCAGCTATTTTATAAAATTATCTTAAAACAAGGATTTTCAGTTCTGTTTTTTGTTCACTAAATAATCTGTTAATTTTGAAAATGCCAAAATAGCTAAAAAATGCCAGCATCTGATTCGCTATGCCACTTTATTAGAAACTTGCCAAAACTAATGTATATATGCTATTTTTTCATTTAAATGCCAAAATCATTTGTTTATGTTGACAAAGTGGCAATACGCAAATATAATATAATTAAGGGAAAAGGATAGTTTAGAGCTAATTGTAAACAGCTTAATTTTTTGGTCTAAAGGAGTTGCTTATCATGGAGAATAATTTAGCATTTATCGGAAGAAGATTAGCCGAACTAAGGGAAAAGAACGGACTTAGTCAGCAAGAGCTTGCGAAAAAGATCGGCTGCGACCCTACTGTAATATCGAAAGTCGAAGGCGGTAAACGCAAGAAAATCAAAAACTATGTGGATGAGTATATCCAGGCTATGAAGTGTCCCAAGGAGATGGCAGACGAGATAATGCTAGCTGTGAAGATTTCTGTTCCTGATACTTCGGCACTTCTCTATAACGATAACGCAAGACTTATTGATGATCTATGTGAAAAGTATGATAAGGTAGTAGTGCCTGATGTGATTATAAAAGAACTGCAAAATATCAAAGATAAAAAACAGGGGAAGAAAAGTCGGCAGGCGTGGCAGATTCTTCGTAGTATCAGTGAGAACAATCGTATTGTTCGCTATAGATGTGATAACGAGATCCACGAAAAGAATGACATCAAGATTATTGATGCCGTAAGACATGCAGTCAATGAATTTGGCTGCGGGGCTGACATTATAACAAATGATACCGATTATTCAGCTCTGCTTAAAGGTGAAGAAGACATCAAAGCGATCCATGTCAAGGACTTTATACTGATACATCATAATATCACTAATATGCTTGGACTTGACGAGCTCGACCACATTTATCTTGATGATTACAGTGAACTAGTTGTTCCGACAGGTGTAGATATAAATGAGTATCTTCCTAACGGAAATACACTTATTATTTCCACGATCCGTAATAATAGAGTTTCGGTTTCTAGAAAAAAGAAGAAAATAGAATGGCTTATTAAAAACGGAGCCGATGTCAATAAACGTGACCGAAGTGAAAGATTCTTTCCTCCGATAACACATACAATTCAACTTAATAATTATGAACTGTTCAATTTTTTACTGAAAGAATGTCACGCAAATACTAATGTCGGCAGTAAGAATCCATATTCCTCTAAACTTCTCAGGCAGCAAAACGAAGGTAATATGCCCCTTATGGTCGCTGCCTGGCACGGTAGAGAGAAATATGTCAAAGCCTTGTGCGACGATCCTCGTACAAGTATAAACCAGCAGGATTTTAACGGATTTACAGCTTTGATAAAAGCGGCAATCAAAGGCTGGAAAAAATGCTGTCAGATACTTCTTGATGCAGGTGCAGACACGAAAATCGTAGATCACGACGATATGACAGCCGCAGATCGTTTTGAATATGTCGCAGAATATGTTTATGAGAAGGAGAATTCTAAATGATAACTCGTGCTTGTATCAGCATCAACAACCGCTGTAATTTGAACTGCACCTACTGTCATTTTCACGCACCAGAAAAGGCAGAATACCTTTCAGAAGCGGAAATGGACATATACACGATACTTAACAATATAAAGCGGCACATAGACAAGTACGATATTCAAGTGTTCAAGCTCGGCTTTGTGGGAAATGGTGAACCGCTGCTTGACTATGAAGCGCTGCAAAGCTATATCTGGTATATCAGCGATTATCTTGCTGAAGGCAGGATAGCTGCCTACACCATAACAAACGGAACTCTGATAGATGCAGAAATGCTCAGATTCTTCAAAGCTCACAAGGTCAATGTAGGCTTTTCAATAGACGGAATACCTGATATACACAACAAGCTGAGGTGTAATACCCATGCAGATGTCATGAATGCTATCAAGATGTATCGTTCAATGAATGGGAGCTATCCGTCAATGAATTGCACAGTCGGCAGGGCTACGCTTGACAGAGCTGATGATACGATAGCTTTCTTTAGACCTTTTGGTAGCAGGATCACATTTTCTCGTATGATTGGAAACGGTGGTATCACGATGAATGATTTTCATGCGTTTCTGAAGCAAGCCATGTGTAAGCTGAATGTTCGTACCGGAGGATATGACTGTACGATGTACGGAGGTATGTGTGGTGCAGGCATTAACAATATTTTCTATGCTAACGGAAAGGTTTACCTTTGTGGAAATTGCATTGACCTCCCAGCTATAGCGGACTCTGATTCCCCCCTTGACAGCATAGTTCCCCACATCTCATTATTCGACAGAAATGATTGTTATAGGGAGACACGGAAGGTATAATTTATAAAATCGAATTTTATATTTGTTTCCCGGTATGGATTATAATATATACAAAAGAAATCTTTTGTAAAATCCTAATGAAAATTAAAAGAAAGTAAACGGGATTCTGTATTGAATAACGGCTTTATTAAAGGCTTAATATACCAATAGCGAATTATTGCCCGAAAAAAATTATTAAATCTTAGATAACAGTTAAAGGGACTGTAAATTTTACATACAAATATGGTAAGGCATATTGACTGCGTATATGAGCGAAGTATACCAATTTTAAATGTAGCACTTTTTGCTATAGGCAGTCTACTTATAAAAATAGTGTAAAAAGGATGTGTTTATAATACTGATCCTGCGCTATATTATTTATCCTGTTGATCTTTGTTCGGGACCGATAGATGATGCAATAGTACTTTTCTCAGTATATCAGCTATCAATAAGTAATAAATTTCGGAGGTGATATATATTGAAATATGCTCTTTATGGACTGCCCTGTGCAGGCAAGACCACTTTGCTTAACGGACTTACTATCCCCGTGATACATGGCAGTGCAGAGCTTAACAAAATGTCGTCTGGAAATTTTTCGGTTCTTTCTGATACTAAAAAATACGAATTTCGGATAAAGTTTGCTGAAAAGCTCAAAACGAGAAATGACAGTTTTATCTCAGACGGCCACTATTCTTTTCCCAATGGTGTGGTCTTTACCGAAGCTGACGGCGAACTGTATGATGTATTCATTTACTTATACTGTGAGCCGGAGATTATCGGTGATCGTTTGAAAAGTTCATCTAAGAACAAAAGATTTGAAAAGCTATCTGTTGAACAAATCCGTAAATGGCAGAACTTTGAGCTTGAAAACCTTAGATTTGAGTGCCACAAGCGTAATAAGGACTTTTATGTGGTTAGAGATATTACTGTCGAGGAATTGCAGGTATTTATAGACAAGATTGAGGACGGTTTCAGCTCTTTTACACTCGCTGAGGATATTGTCGAAAGGATAATGTACTCATATCCGCAGCCATGCGAACTTAATATTTGTGATGGTGATAAAACTATCGTAAAACAGGATTTATTCAGGATATGCACAGACGGTTATGTTATTCATGCTTTTGACGGAAACTTCTACACAGGGTATCAAGCATTTCAGTTCAAAAAGGAGATTTCAAATCTGAGATATGATACCGAAAAGCTTCACACGATAACGATCAATGACATGGTATACAACAGAATAGCTGAAAAAAACTATGTCATTCTTTCATCAGGTATCAGACAGCTTTGGGAACAGCTCACTGAACACTTCGGTTTGGAAAATGTCATTGTGAATACTCTTATCTCGGCTGATACAAAGTTTTTTGTGATCAAACTGTTGCAGGAGAAAGGCTATATCATTACAGCTTACGGTGATGGCATGAACGATTTTTATATGCTCAAACAGGCAAATTTCGGCTATTTATATATCGGGAAATATCTCAACCGTTCCCTTAGAGACGCCGACATATCAGGTATCAGAATGCTTTATAATAAGGCTCCATATTTTCTGGCTGACACGAATGATTATGTTGACGAAGATATAAGGATATGCAAGTCAAATTCTGGCATTAACGGAGCACGGCTTGCTGCTGCCCATATTAGGCTTGGAAGAATGCTAGGTGAAGTTATGCACAGCTTTATCCCGAATGTGGATACTGCCGTTATCGTGATTGAACGCGGAGGACGATTTTTTGGAGATGGTGTTTACACGGGTTTTGGCGGAATATTCTATAGCTTCAACCCGAAAAAAGATAGTCTACCAGACATTAGACATAGTGTTGCGGTGATAGTTGACAGCGTAATAAACACAGGTAAATCTGTACTTAACATTATAGATAAGCTGAAACAAATTAATCCAAATATGGAAGTGTTCATTGCTGCTAATGTCATTCAGGAAAAGGCAGTGGAGCTTTTGAGTGATTATAAGATATTTGCTGTGAGGTCTTCTGCTAACTTCTTTGTAGGCAGTAGGCAGACTGAGCAGAAGAACGGAAAAGGACCGGATACAGCGGATAGACTGTTTAATTATATAGACTGAAAGGAGACCAAACTATGGCTTGGGATGCAAACGAAAAAGGTAATCATGCTTGGCTGGCAAAGACAGCAAGCGAGCACGGTGGAGTTAATAATTTCATTGATGATATTCGCAGTGAAGGTTATCAGGAAGGCCATGAACATGGTATGGTTAAGGGCGCTGGTGTTGCAACCGTAGTTATTACTTTTGCAATAGGAGCATACAAAGGAATTAAATACCTAATTCAAAAGCATAAGAGTAAGA
The DNA here is from genome assembly GCA_947627045.1 of uncultured Clostridia bacterium. GTDB lineage: Bacteria > Bacillota > Clostridia > Oscillospirales > Ruminococcaceae > UMGS1601. Next base: position 40,031 of record CANQUM010000006.1, on the reverse strand, counting down.
AGCAAGTGATAAAGGAACGGTCGGAATCCTCAGAAGCAGCAATTAAGCAGATCTGTGATGAATCGGATGATGTGCCTGATGATGAGTGCGACTTAGACTATGAATAAGAAAGGTACTATTATGAACTATCTATACAACTCAGGAATAAAAGGGTTATGGCAAGCAGAATTACTACTGTTTACTAGCATCGCCTTAAATAGAGCGAGGTAGTTAATTACAAGTGCCAAAAACAGAAGATTTTTGACGGCGCTAAAAAAGCAGTGCGAACATAAATGTACGAACTGCTCGATATAATATTATTAAAATTAAAAACGCGAGAAACAAAAAATCACGTTCCACAAATGTGAAACGCGAACCGGATACAACGTCGCTGTTGGCAGGGGTGACCCTGCACGCAATTCGCGATTGTAAAAAGAGAAAAACTGTATTGTACATCTCGCGTTTTTTAAATGCTAAAATTTATGTAAAGTTGCGTTGCTGATGCCCCGTAAGTTGAATAAAGACGAAAGCCGCACTTCGCTTTCGTTTTCGTCAGAGAATGCACATACTGAGTAATAAAGCAAAGGTTTTGTTAGCATTCTCTCAGTTTCTCCTGTGCCACTAAAAAAGCAGTCCGAACATAAATGTCCGAACTGCTCAATAATAATATTATGAAAATTAAAAACGCGAGAGACAAAAAATCACGTTCCACAAATGTGAAACGCGAACCGGATGCAACGTCACGTTGCTTGGTGACCCGTACGGGAATTGAACCCATGATTCCGCCGTGAAAGGGCGGCGTCTTAACCTCTTGACCAACGGGCCGTATGGTGGCTGTAACTGGATTTGAACCAGTGACACTCCGGGTATGAACCGAATGCTCTAGCCAACTGAGCTATACAGCCTACTGCTAAATAGCGACTAGCTTATTATACAGTAAGAAAAAGTGCTTGTCAAGGCTTTTATTTGAATTTTTCTAAAAAATTAAAAAATTGCTATTTAACGTCCATATGATAACCTTGACTTTCGAGAAGAGTTAAAGCTTGCTTTAAAGGAAAATTTTTAACCTTGTGGCATTTGACTTTTTCTGAGCAAGTGTAAATTCTAAGACTGCAATTATTGCTCCATTTTTGAATTATTGTCTGATAGTAGTCAATTCTGGTAATTTGATGAGCAGGTATTGTAACTCTGTGGAATTGATACAGTCTGCAGTAATTTAGGACAGCGTAGCCGTCGTCAAAACCTACTCCCGTTGTGAAGATAGACGCAAATTTAACAACAAACAGCCAAAACACAGGTATTTCAGCTATAAAAGCGACAAATCTTATAATAACCAGCCATTCAGGAAATATCCGCCACATAGTATAAGCTAAAATAGGAATACATATTCCCAGCAGGAACGGAGGGGTAGTAAATCCTATGAAGTCTCTGAATCTGCTTTTCAGCTTGTTGTGAGGGTTTATACGATCGGGCAAAAGAATTTTTAGTGAGTTGTGGACTTCTTTGTTAGTTGTAACAGGCAGCAGAACCGCAATCTGACGCTTTCCTTTTCCGTATCCTGCACAGTCTATATTGACAGAGCATATCTGGAACATTCTCATAAAAAAGTTCTGACGCAAGTCAACAGAATAAATTTTATTTCGCATTATAACATTTTCTCTGTTAGTGATAAATCCTGATTTTATGATAATACTGTCGCCTTGTCTTACTGTTGTAAAGTTCCAGTGTCTCAGAAGGTTGACGGCAAATGAATAAAGCCAGCCTATGACGATGATCGACGCGACCGCAACCGCAATAGGCGGAAGATTTATAGTAAGAAAGTTTTGAATTCTGTCGTTTACGATCGTAAGATATTTTTGTTCAAGCTGTCTGCCGATGATACGGCTTACCTGAATCATTAAGGTAGCAAGAAGAATAACTCCCGAAAGAGTTGATGAAAACAGAAATGAAAAGGTAATTAAATGGATCTTTTTCGGTGTATAGCTGTATTTGACTTTGCCTATATTTTTTTCTTTTAGAATATTAGTAAGATGTTTAAAATCAGATTTTTTTAAGGTAAGTGTAACATCGTGTCCCCTCATTGAATTAGAATTTGTGTCAATACAAACCTTATAGCAGCCGAAAAAACGGTAAAAAGGACCTTGACTGCAAGTTACGGAGCAGATGGCATTATAATTAAATTTTGATTTTATAAGACCGAAATATCCCGTACCAGTTTTTATAGTATCTTCATCAATTGAAAAGGTTATAAAGAACCATCTCAAAAACGCAAAACTAAAAATAAGCGATATTATAATAATGTCAAGCCAGTCGCCTCTGAACCATTCAGCAACGTCAAAACTTAACCTGTATAGCTTTCGTGCCAGCGGGATAAGCAAAAGCCAGAAACCGCTTGTTGTATATGTGAATATCTTTATTGGATGCTGTCTTGATTTGAATAAGTATGAAAAAAGATGTTTCTCAAGCATTTGTCCGCCCGCCTTTCCTTTGAATTTTAACTGAGTGCTTAATTATTATTGTTCTTTGCAATTTCATCAAGATAAGATGAAAGCTCCATTGCTTCATCACGGGTCAGAAAGCAAAATATCATTCTTCCTCCCCATGCGTTTACAATAATAAAGTTCAGTGCGGTCAGTTTTGAAAACGGTGTAATTATAGTAGAAATGTATTGTATGGAGCGTATCTTCATATATTGCTTTGAAAAAAATATCATACCCGTTTTTTTTCTAATGTCATTTTCGTAGATGTTGTATACGGTATGCTTAAAATATATCGGCAGGAAAAAAACTCCGTACAAAATAGCTGTTGCCCAGCATACAGAGATTATGATCCACATAATAATATTATGGTTATTAAAAAACACGTAGCTTAATGCAGTAACTGCTGCGGCTAAAATCAGAATAATAATTCTTATTGAGATTAAAGCGTTTTTATTGGGAGCATATCTTTTCATAATAAAACTGTGCTCTTAAAAGAGCATTCCTCCTAATAGAAATTTTGAGCATATTCGCTCAAACGGTGTATAAGTAATATGGGGCAACACTTTTTTAATAATCAGTTTTTCAAATCGGAGTGGTAAGTGTGAATCTGATTATAGATTTTAATGAGAAAATAAATTCCTTTGTATGGGGACCTTTTACGCTCAGTGCGTTTTTGTTTGTAGGCATATATTTTACGTTGAGATTAAAGGGTATTCAATTTATAAAAATAAAATTAATCACAAAGAAAACTTTACTGTCGCTTTTTAAAAAACAAACAAGAACATCTGTCGGGAAGCACAGCCTATCACAGTTTGGAAGTCTCTCGACCGCACTTGCCGCAACAATAGGCACAGGAAGCATTGTCGGCGTTGCAACTGCATTGGCTATTGGCGGGAGCGGCTCAATATTCTGGATGTGGGTGTGTGCATTTTTAGGTATGAGCACAGCCTATGCAGAAAATGTTCTCGGGATTTTATACCGAACAAGAGACAAAAACGGCAGAATAACCGGCGGTGCATATACATACATAGAAAAGGGAATGAAAGCAAAACCCCTCGCAAAATTATTCGCGTTGTTTTGCGTTTTAGCGTCATTCGGAATGGGAAATATGGCACAGGGAAATTCTATTTCTGCATCGCTTTCTCAAGGCTTTCATATACCGAAGGTCTGCTGCGGCATAGTATTATTTATGTTTGTTTTAATAGTTATGCTCGGCGGGGCACAACGAACTCAAAGCGTATGTGAGCTTATCGTTCCTTTTATGACAATTTTCTTTTTAGCAGGAGCTGTTATAATTTTATGTTTAAAATATAAAAGACTTCTGCCCGAGTTTTTATCTATTTTTAAAAACGCATTCTGTTTTAAGTCAGCAGCAGGAGGTATAGCAGGTGCAGGATTAAAAAAAGCGGTGTCTATCGGCATACGACGGGGCGTGTTTTCAAATGAAGCAGGGCTGGGTTCAACAGTCAGCGTTCATTCCTCGTCAAATATCAAACAACCCGTCGAACAGGGCTTTTGGGGAATATTTGAAGTGTTTATCGACACTATAGTAGTCTGTACGATAACAGCGCTTGTAATACTTGTAAGCGGAACGCCTCTTGCAAAAGACGAGGGTGCAGAAATAGTAGTTAGAGCATTTGAAAGCGGATTTGGCAGCTTCGGCGGATATTTTGTTTCTGTTTCGATCGTTTTGTTTGCGTTAGCCACATTGATAGGCTGGTCGTTTATCGGTGAAAATGCTTTTTGCTATCTGTTTCCCCGTGCAAAGAATAAAATTTATAAAATAATTTTCTGCGTATTTGTTTATCTCGGAGCCGTTTCCAGTCTTGAATTTGTATGGGAAATTTCAGATACCTTTAATGGTCTTATGGCTATACCTAATCTGATAGCATTGTTTGTTTTATCTAAAGAAGTTGTAAACGAAACAAACAGGTATTTTAACAGAAATAATTTATCTTAAATTATACCTCTGAAATAAAGACCTCTTGTAAAAGAGCCCTTGCAGGGCAAGTTGTTTTTATATAAGTCAATTATATCGTTTATCTCTTTTCCTGTTTCATCGTCAAAACAAAGAGTGTGAAACGATATATTCTTAAGCTCGTTTAGCTTGTCTGCAAGATAAAGAGTTTCTGAATTCAAAAGCTCGTAATATCCGTATTGTTTATTGCACCTTACTTTAAATCTGCGGTTAGTACGGTCGGTTAAATAACCTTTACAGTTTTTGCAGCCGACAGACGATTTTATCGGACAGTTTACACAGAGCATAAGAGGAAGTCTTCCGTAAGATATGATGCCGAAGTTTAAAGAACTCTTTAAACGGTTTATCTCGCTTGTTTTGAGTTCAAATGAAACGACTGCGTCTTTTACATTGTATTTTTCTAAAGCTTCCAAAGCAAGCGAATTTGTTATGTTAAGTCCGAACCCTGTATGGATCTCAAGGCTTAGCTTGTTTAAAATTCTCAGATGTGCAAGGTTAGTAGCTTCATATTTTAAAAAGCCCTTGTTCTTTAAGCTCTTGACCTCATCTATAACCTTTTGCTCGTTGTGCATATATCTCGGAAGAGATATACATATTTTATCCTTTAGCTTGTCGTTCAATTCGCAGGTAAAAGAGGCTATCTCATACATAGGTATGGTAACAAGTTCTATCTCTGTTATATCAATGTCGTTTAAAACATTTATCTTTCTTAGAGAAATTCTGATTTTAGGGCTTTTTATATCATTGTCTGACTTTAGGTTTAAATTTGAAATTATATTTGCTGCTTTTTCCTTATTAAAAGGTATGACTTTCGTGTTTTTTTCGCAAACAGCCTTGTCTATAGCTGAAACAGCATCTCTTCTTAATTTGTTAATTACTGACGCAGAAACCATAACGCCCTTTTCAATATCACAGTGTATTTTTCCGGTTTCATATTGGCTTCCGCCGAGCTTAGAAAGCTGTTTTGAAATAAATTCATTGTCAATAGGGCGGTTGAGCGCTCTTTGCGGAGGCTCTCCTGTTATAACGGCTTTACACCCATTAGATTCAGCACGAAGAATTATCGGTTTGTCAAAATGAATATAAATGTCAAAATCTATTTTATATTTTTTTACTTCATTTTTATATATGCTTTTAAGTTCGGGAAGTACATCATTTGCAGATATAACATCGTCTTTTTGTCTTATTCCGAACATATTTTTACCCAGTTTGCCTGTGTAATAACCATCGGTGAAGCCGCTCCGTGAAAAAACAGACTTCAAAAGCTCTATATCGGGAGGCATACCTTCTAATGCCCTTTTGCATTCATTGACTGCAGCAGCAGTGTATTCGGGACGCTTCATACGCCCTTCTATCTTAAAAGACGAAACGCCGATGTTTTTAAACTCCTGCAAATATTTGATATATGACATATCTTTAAGCGACAAAGCATAGCTGTCTTTGTTTTTATCAGCTGAAAAAGGAAGCCTGCACGCACCTGCACAAAGACCTCTGTTTGAACTGCGTGAACCAATCATAGCACTCAGAAAACATTGTCCTGATACAGACATACACAAAGCGCCGTGAACAAAGGCTTCTATCTCAATGTTCAGACTGCAAAGCTCGGTTAAAATTTCTTTTGAGACTTCTCTTGAAACAACAACTCTGGAGAAACCCAGCTCACGGGCGAAAAGCACGCCGTTTTTTGTATGCAGAGTCATTTGCGTCGACGCGTGAACAGGCATTTTTGGACAAACCTTTTTTATAAACTCTATTAGGCATAAGTCCTGAGTGATAAGACCGTCAATACCTATTTCGCAAGCAAATTCCAATTCGTTTGAAAGCTCATTTAACTGAGAATCTAAAATCACCGTGTTGACAGCCTGATATATTTTAACACCGTGTTTATGACATTCTGAAACAGCGGATTTTAGCTCTTCTCTGTCGAAGTTTTTGGCATTCTGCCTTGCAGAAAAAATTTTAGAACCGACATAAACAGCGTCTGCTCCGGTACGTACAGCAGCGATAAGCGACTCGTAACTTCCGCAGGGTGCAAGTATTTCTACCATATCGATCACCATTACAGCCTAAAATGTTTTTTAAGTTATTTATCTTTATTAAAGAATGATGTTTGTCCGTTCTTTGTCGGAACAAATGTTGTTTTATCACCTTTAGGCTCGTTCACATTTTTTGTATATCTGTCATAGTCGGGATTGAATTTCTGCTTTGTTCCCTGACGTGATAATCCCTGACGGTTTAATAATCTGTTTGCTTCTCTAAGCTCGTCCTCAAGCCGTGCAATTTTTGCAGTAAGCATTGAGATTTCTTCGTTGGCTGATTTAAGCTTTTCTGCCGATTTTGCTGCGTCGTCAACATAATCCTTGATCTGACCTCTTATTTTGTCAATGTCAATATCGGTTTTAAGTGATCTGTCAAGGCAGTCTAGAGCAACTAATACAGCACCGTCAACAGGAGTCATGTGAGATGTTCCCTGAACGATGTCATACAGTTTTTTATTAAGCGTAGCAGCCAGCTCTTTTGTATATTCCTCCGACTCCTCTGTTTGTATGCTGTACTCCTTATTAAAAATTTTGATTTTAAATATATTAGCCATTTGAAAAATCCTTTCTATCCAAATAAATCAGCGTTTTATGTTCACATTATTATACTATAAATGGCTTGAAAACGCAAGCAAAAAAACAGACACTCTAAATCTTGAGCGTCTGTTTTAAAGGAATACCATATATATGATTTTTCATCTTAAAGTAAGTTATTTAGTATGGCAATAGGACTATTAATTACTCCCCAATCGCCGTTTACTTTTGCAACAATAAGAGTTTGCCTGATTCTGTTTTCCGTATCGTCAAAGTCGTCGTCTAATTCGGCAATTATTTTAACATCTACCTGATAAGCCTTTGAAACCTTGATTTTTTTATCAACATATACCTCATATTGTTCTCTCAGGCTTTCCTCGACATCATCGGCATCTATCTTGTCAACGTCTAAAATATCATAATCAATATCGTCGATTACAGATGATAAATCACCTTGCTGTTCTTCAAAATCATTTTTCATATCAGCTTTGTCGCCGTCGTATTGATTTTTAAGAACTGATTTATAAATTATTTTAGGCAGAGAATCTGCATAGTCATCAAAGTCTCCGTTTTCAACGGCACTCATATAATCTTTAACGGCGTTTTTATAGCCGCCGCCGGAAAAAACAGATGCTAAAAGACATATAATTACGATAAGTACTATTCCTATAGCAGAAAATCCGATATATTTGTCTCGGTTAGGGCTTGTTTTGAATTTATCATAACTGTCGCCAATCTTGTCTTTGGCAAAGGCAATGCCCTTGTCAATTGCAGTAGGCCCATCTGAGGGCTGTTTGGTTTCAGGTGTTTCTTGTACAGATGTGTTATTAACAGTTTCATTATCAGTAATATTATCGGAGGGTTTGTCATTTTTATCTGCTGAATCAGGTTCATTTGATGTTTCACTGTTTTCTTTTTCTGTTAATGTATTTTCATTATCGGCAGATGTATTTTTTTCAGCTTTTACTTCATCAGTTCCGTTATTAACAGGTTTGCTTGACGTGTTTTCAGCTGCAGTCTCGTTAGTGCCGATAACCTTTGCTCCGCATGAGCTGCAGAACAATGCGTCATCATTCAGCTGCGAACCGCATTGGGTACAGAATTTTGGCATTTTAAAGTCCTCCAATAAGCAATTATTTAACAAAATTATATTATACTATTAAAAAAATGTCAATAGTTTGATATGTAAAAAACCACAAATCAATACTTTAAAATGTCGATTTGTCTGCCGTTATTATAAATAACTCTGGGAACACGTTTCGAAATATTGCATATGACTTCATATCCGATAGTACTGCCAATATCGGCTATATCGTCTGCGGTGATTGTTTCATTTCCGTCCGTTCCTATAAGCGTAACAGTATCATTAACTTTAACATCAATTCCTGTTACGTCACACATAAGCTGATCCATACATACTCTGCCGATTATTTTGGCTCTTTTTCCGTGAATTAAAACCTCTCCTTTATTCGACAAAAATCTAGGATAGCCGTCAGCATATCCGACGGGGATAGTTGCAATTTTTGTGTGCTTTGAAGTTGTATAAGTTCTTCCGTAGCTGACAAACACACCGCTGTCAACTTCTTTTACCATTGATACACAGGCTTTGAAATCAAGAGAAGGCTCAAGCTTAAAAGGAACGTCAAGTGCAGAATTCGGTTTTAGTCCGTACATAATTATTCCGAGTCTTGCGAGGGTGCTTTCGCCGTTTGAATGATATACCCCTCCCGCAGAATTAAGAAAGTGTATCTGATTTAATACAACAAGACGTTTTTTCAACTCTTTTGCAGCGTATGTAATTTGTTCTGCTTGTTTTTTTGTGTAATTTATATCGTCTTCATCATCGCTGTCAGCAGACGCAAAATGTGTGAAAATACCTTCCAGCTGTATTCCTCTTAATTTAGAAATTCGTTCAATAGTATCGCAAGACTTTTCAATAGTGCTTTCGCAAACGCCTATTCTGGTCATACCGGTATCAAGTGCGCAGTGTGCGCGTACACGCTTTCCAACAGGAGAGCATTTTGACAGTTCTTCGGCGTGGCTTTCATCTGTAAGAGCCTGAATAATATCATAATCAATAAGTTCTTTTGCGTATTCGGGAGGCGTATAACCTAAAATCAATATTTCACCTGAAATACCTATATCTCTTAAATGCTTTGCTTCTTCTATATTAGATACCGCAAACCAATTTATACCAAGTTCATTTTCAAGATAGGGAACAACAGCATCGTCGCCGTTTCCGTAGCAGTTTGCTTTAACTACACATAGAAGTTCAGTTTCAGGCTTTAAGAATTTTCTGTAATTTTCTATGTTAGCTTTAATTCGGTCTAAGTGAATTTCCGTCCACGCTCTTTTTAAATAAGACATAAAAATTTCCTTTCTTTGTATTTCTTTTTATAACTGGCTATTGATAATTTTTCTAGTTTGTGATATGCTATATAAAAGCATATTTTATAATAATTACTGCCGTCAGCGGTGTTAGAGGGGAAAGTTTTGGCAACGATTACAATAACAAATGATGGATTTGACATAAATCATACTTGCTGTTTTTCCGGGCACAGACCTGAAAAGCTGGCTCAAAAGGGAAATATAAACTCTCCGCAGATAAGACGGCTTATAAGTATGCTGTATTTTGAGATAGAAGACGCTATTGAAAACGGTTATACCAATTTTATAACGGGAATGGCAAGGGGTATAGACCTTTGGGCGGCTAGATATATATACGAAAAGCGTGTTAAAAACCCGAATTTAAAACTGATATGTGCAATTCCGTATGACGGACACGGAAAAAAACTTAGAAGCTCTGAAAAATGGGAGTATGACAATATAGTTGCATCTGCTGACAAGGTTTATATTCTGGAAGACAAGTATACGCAAAACTGTATGCAGAACAGAAACCGTTTTATGGTTGATAATTCTTCAAAAATAATCGCTGTCGTAGATAATTACAGGAGCGGAACAGGGCAGACTATTAATTATGCTTTAAGAAAAGGTATTGATGTTCATATAATTGATGTTAAAAACAATGCTCCTATTTTAAAATAGATATTAACTGACCTATTTAGTTTACACCTTTAAAAGACAAGTTTCAAGTATTTAAAATCATTTTAATTTAAAAATAACGATGTTTAAATGAATTAATGTTTTAGGGGAGAATTTTATGGAGGAAAAAAAGAATAAAAAAAGAAAATCTCAGGCTCCGATTGCACTTGTTTATTTTTTGACAATGATAGTTTTCATTTTGATTTTCGGTGCAATTGCAATAGGCTTAGTGAATAAGATGCTTCTTGAGCCGGAGCGCATATCATCATCAGTTTCTGTAGCTGACAGCAACCCAACAGAGGAAAACAATCAGACTTTTTTCTATATGGTCAAGAATGATGGCAATAATCTTGATGCCGCTATGCTTGCAAGATTTATGCCTGCGGACGGAAAGATTATACTCGTTCCGCTGTCTCCGTATACAACAGCGTCTGCTGATGGTGCAAGCCAGACATTGGACCAGATTTTCAAAGCAAGCGGAGCTGCTGAAACAACAAAAACTGTATCTGAAATTCTTGGTGTTGACATAGACAGATATATGTCAATGGGAGAGCAGTGCTTTGAAAATATATGCGATAATATCGGAAGCATTACATATGAGGTCTTAGAGAATATGTATTATGTTGATAATGATTCCGACGATGTTGTAAACTATTCAAAGGGCGATAAAATTTCTCTTCAGGGTTATCAGATAAGACTGTTTATGACATATCCAAAATACAAAAACGGATATTCTCAGAATGTGCAGACAGCAGGAGATATGATGAAGAGTTTGATAAACAGCGGCTTTAAACTGCAAACTACAAGAGATAATCTTGATTCAATATATTCTACACTGCTTAAAGAATCGGCAGAGAAGAATTTTAATGCCGGTGATTTCGATAAGACAAAAGATTTCTATTATTATATAATGGATAACTTTGATAATCCTTCCGATACGCTTATACCAACAGGAACTTGGTCGGAAAACGGATATAAATTTACTGTTGACGATAACTTTAAATCACAGATCAAAACGGTATTTAAAGCAAACTAAAATTATTTGATTCCTTTTCTCAAATATACAGAAGGCTCTGAAGGATGAAACTTACTTATAAATCTGATGAAAGGTATGTATTTGCAATGCAAAGGCATGGTGATTAATATGAAGCTGATGGTTTTGATACTAAATAAAATAGAATCACTTGAATACCTTCTTGAAGGTTTATCGGCGGCAGGAATAGGCGGTGCAACAATAATTGATTCGGCAGGACTTGCGATGACATTGTCTAAAATGGAATCCAGTTTTTTAAGTTCTTCTATTCGTTCTTTGTTTTCGGGCAGTGGTGCTGAAGAGGATAACAAAACTATAATTTCTGTTATAAAAGACGATCAGCTTGATATTGCAAGAAGGGTAATATACAGCACAGTCGGCGATTTATCAAAGCCTAACACAGGGATCCTTTTTACTGTACCAATTGATTTTGTAGAAGGAACAAAGAAAAAAGGCAGTCTGGATTCAAAGTTTGACTCAAATATTGAAGTATCTCATAATAAAAGTAACGAACGAAATACTTTTAAAAATCATAAAAAATAATGTATATCATACTGCAAATATAATATTTGCAGTATTTTTTGTAATATTTCACAAAAATAATGGTGAATTTTCTATATACGAGCAATAGTCTTTTGATAGACAATCTTTATAAAATGAAGTATAATAATAATGTATATGAATTTGAAAGGACGTAATATTTATGTATGAAGATATCAAAGAACAAATAGTTGATGTTTGCCACAAAATGTGGCAGCAAGGCTGGGTTGCGGCTAATGACGGAAATGTAACCGTAAAAGTTGACGATGGAAAATACCTCGCAACACAAACAGGAGTTTCAAAAGCGTTTATCACTCCCGATAAGATTGGGCTTATAGATGATGAATTCAATATTCTGGACGCAGCAGATGGCTGGCGTCCTTCAAGTGAAGTAAAGATGCACTTAAAATGCTATCACGACAGACCTGATGTGGGTGCGGTAGTTCACGCTCATCCGCCTACAGCAACAGGCTTTGCCTGCGCACAGCTCCCTATGGATGATTACTGTATGATTGAAACGGTTATAGCAGTAGGTTCTGTTCCGCTGACGCCTTACGGCACACCTTCTACATACGAGGTGCCAGATGCGATCGAGCCATATTTGCAGGAGCATGACTGTATGCTTTTAGAAAATCACGGCGCACTGACGGTAGGGGCTGATCTTATCACGGCATATTACAGAATGGAAACTTTGGAGCTTCAGGCTAAGATCTCGCTTGTGGCAAGGCTTCTAGGCGGAGTTAAGGATATTTCCAGAGAGAATATCGACAGGCTGATAGGTATGCGTCCTCAGTACGGCGTAACCGGAAAGCATCCGGGATATAAAAAATATTCAAAATAAATTGTAATTGAGGGACATTAGATGAGCGTAGAAAAAAGAGTATTGGCATTTGATTTCGGCGCTTCAAGCGGACGTGCAATGCTTGGTGTATTTGACGGTGAAAAAATTGAATTATCTGAAGTTCACAGATTTTCAAACGATCCTGTCTCACTTGGCGGAACGCTTTATTGGGATACGCTGAGGCTATTTTACGAGATAAAGCAGGGGCTTGTCAAGGCAAAGCTGGCAGGCGGTTTTGACAGTATCGGAATAAATACATGGGGCGTTGATTTTGGGCTTCTTGACAGCGACGGGGTTCTTTTGGAAAGCGGAGTAAACTACCGTGATAAAAGAACGTCGGGAATGGTTGACAAAGCAGCAGAGCTTATACCGCTTTCAAAGCTTTATAAGGAAACGGGAAATCAAATAATGGAGATAAATACGGCGTTTCAGCTTTTATCTCTTAAAGAAAACAGACAGCCGCTTTTAGAGCGTGCTGAAACTATGCTTTTAACGCCTGACTTGTTTAACTATTTTCTTACCGGAGATATGAAAACAGAATATTCTATCGCCTCGACAACTCAGCTTGTAAACCCGGAAACAAAGGATTGGAACAGAGATGTGATTGACGCTTTAGGGCTTCCGCAGCGTCTGTTTGGTGAAATTGTTCCGAGTGGAACAAAGATAGGCGAATTATCAGATGACTTGTGTGAAGAGTTGGGACTGAAAAAGGTTCCTGTAATAGCGGTTTGCGGACACGACACGCAAAATGCGGTTGCGGCAGTTCCTACGCAGGAAAAGGACTTTATATTCGTCTCCTGCGGAACATGGTCGCTTTTCGGAACAGAAACCGACAAGCCGATCGTTTCTGATAAAGCCTATGAGCTTAATCTGACAAACGAGGGCGGTTACGGCGGAACGACCAATGTATTAAAAAATATTATAGGTCTATGGCTGATACAGGAAAGCAGACGCCAATGGCAGAGAGAGGGCAAGGATTATTCCTTTGCCGATTTGGAAAAACTGGCTCTTGAAAGCGAGCCGTTTAAGTGTTTCGTAGATCCCGATTACCCTGCTCTTACGCCGCCGGGCAATCTTCCTAAGAGGATTCAGGAGTTCTGCGAAGAAACGGGACAATATGTACCTCAGACGTTGGGAGAGACAGTAAGATGTATTTACGAGAGCTTGAGCTTGAAATACCGCTATGCGTTCGACCAGATAAGAGAGCTGACCGGCAAAGATTACAAGGTCATAAATATAGTCGGCGGAGGCACAAAAGACGGTCTCTTATGTCAGATGACGGCGAATTCCTGCGATGCTTGTGTTACAGCAGGACCTGTTGAAGCGACTGTGTTCGGAAATATTGCTGTTCAGCTTATGGCGGACGGCTGTATTACTGACGTAAAAGAGGCAAGGGAGATTATTGCAAAATCGGATAATGTAAAGAGTTATGAGCCGGAAGAAAAAGAAGTAAAAGCTTTTGAAAAGGCTTATAGTGAATTTAAGAAAATAATAAAAATAAAATAAATCGGAGGGAAAGAAAATGTATTACAAAATAGGAATAAGACCTATCATTGACGGAAGAAGAAAGGGTATTCGTGAAGGTTTGGAAGACCAAACAATGGATATGGCTAAGATTGCGGCTGATTTGATAAGCTCTAAGGTAACATATTCAGACGGAACGCCTGTTCAGTGCGTTATTGCGGATACTACTATCGGCGGAGGCTATGAGGCTGCATTGTGCGAGGAGAAGTTCTCTAAGGAAAATGTTGTTGCAACTCTTTCTGTTTCGCCGTGCTGGTGCTACGGAACAGAAACTACCGACAATAATCCTACTACTATTAAGGCTTTATGGGGCTTTAACGGTACAGAGCGTCCGGGCGCTGTATATTTGGCAGCAGCTATGGCGGCATATGCTCAGAACGGTCAGCCGTGTTTTGCAATATACGGTCATGACGTTAAAGACATAGGCGATAAAGAGGTTCCTGCCGATGTTGAGGAAAAGCTCTTGCGTTTTGCAAGATGTGCTGTTGCAGTCGGCGAAATGAAGAACAAAGCATACTGTAATATCGGTGCTGTTGCAATGGGTATTGCAGGTTCATACTGCAATGTTGAGTTCTTTTCAAAATATTTGGGGCTTCGCGCCGAGTGGGTAGACGAGGTCGAGATTCTAAGGCGTATGGAGCTTGGTATTTACGACGAGGAAGAGTTTAAAAAGGCTCTTGCATGGACAAAGGAGCATTGTCCTCAGGGCGATGACAATGTAAACGATCCTCCTATAGTTCAGGGCGATGAGAGAAGCGAAAAGGATTGGGAGTTTACCGTTAAGATGACTCTTATAATCCGTGACATAATGCTTGGAAATCCAAAGCTGGCTGAAATGGGCTGGGTTGAAGAATCCTGCGGAAGAAATGCATTACTAGGCGGTTTTCAGGGTCAAAGACAGTGGACGGATTATAAACCGAACGCAGACTTCTGCGAGGCTATGCTCAACTCTACCTTTGACTGGAACGGAAAGAGAAAGCCGGTTATACTTGCGACCGAAAACGACGGTCTGAACGGTGTTTCGATGTTGTTCGGTCAATTGCTCTCGCACACTGCAAGTATTTTTGCAGACGTTAGAACATACTGGAGCCCTGACGCAGTTGAAAGAGTATGCGGAATGAGACCTGAGGGCAAGGCTGCAAATGGATTTATACACCTTATCAACTCGGGCGCTGCCGCACTTGACGGCACAGGTGCTGCTGACGGTATGATGAAAAAGTGGTGGGAAATGACAGATGAGAACATTGACGCTTGCTTAAAGGCTACCGACTGGAGACCTGCAAATCTCGGTTACTTCAGAGGCGGCGGATTCTCTTCACATTGGAAGACATTAGCTGAAATGCCTGTTACAATGATGAGACTCAATATCGTTGACGGATTAGGTCCTGTATTGCAGATAGCAGAGGGATATACCTGTGTTCTGCCTGATCAGATTCACAATACGATTGATAAGAGAACTGACCCGACATGGCCTACAACATGGTTTGCACCGAGACTTACAGGGAAAGGTGCATTTAAGGACGTTTACAGTGTTATGGCTAACTGGGGAGCAAATCACGGTTCGCTTTCATACGGACATATCGGTGCTGACTTAATTACTCTTGCTTCTATGCTGAGAATCCCAGTGTCAATGCACAATGTTCCTGATGATGAGATTTATCGTCCGCACTGCTGGAGTGCATTCGGCACAAAGGATTTAGAGGGCGCTGATTACAGAGCTTGTCAAAATTACGGACCACTCTATAAATAGCTTTAATTTATCAAGGGGTGCAAAGTACTGCTCCCCTTGCTTTTGTTAAGAATGGAGATAGTTATGATTAAAAAATACTTTTCTGTATGTTTGGCTGTTATACTTTCGTTGACGGCATTGTGCGGGTGCTATTTTTTACCTGATGAGGAAGAGGTTTTAGAGGCTCCGAACGTAAAAGCAAGCGAAGTAAAATACACTACTATTACTGCCGAGAAAGGCGACCTTATAAAGCAGATCATTTATTCGGGCAAGATCGATTCAATAAATACAACAGAGCTTTCATATGAAAATCAGGGCGGTAAAATAAAAAAGATTCACGTTTCGGCAGGAGATAAAGTATCAAACGGCGATTTGATTTGCGAGCTGGATACCGGAGATCTGGATTATCAGATAAAGGACAAAGAGCTTCACATAAAAAAGGCGCAGCTTGAAAAGCAGATTTTAAAGAAAAATAAGGCTTTTCAGTCTGAAATCGACAACGCACAGGTTGAGGTCGATATTCTGAAAAATGAGCTTAAACAGCTCAACGAGCAGTTAGAAAGCTCTTATCTATATGCTGAAAATTCCGGTACGGTTTCGTCTGTAACCTCGTTGTCTGCCGGCGATGAAATATCTGCGGGAGAGGTCGTTGCCTCAATTGTTGATACAGGAAGTCTGTTTATAGCAATTCAGCCGTCTACTGAAAATCTGCCGAGATATAAAATGAATCAGAAACTGAAAATAAAGTATAAAAATAAGTATTATCCGGCAAAGGTGTATATGATTCCGAATAATATTCCCGAAAAAAGCGAACAGAAATTCGATGCGAAGTATGTATATATAAAGTTCACGGGTAAAAAGGTTCCGACGAATGCTATAGGTAATATTGCCGACGCTGTTATGGTTTTGGACAAGGCGGAGAATGTTATCAGCATTCCTTCAAGGCTGATTAAAACTGTAAACGGTCAAAATATTGTTTATATTCTCAATGAAAACGGAGAAAGAGAAGCAAAAGAGGTTGAAGTCGGATTGGAAACCTCTACAGCCTCTGAAATCAAATCGGGGCTTAAAGAGGGCGACAAGATAGTAGTCAGGTAGCTGGCTTTAGAAAGTTTTAAGAGAGGGATAGAATTTATGTTTACCCTGTTGTTCAGAAAAATGCAGAATACCAAGTGGATGGTAATTTGTCTTTTGCTGGGTTTTATAATGGCGTCTGCTATGATGAGCACCATACCGATATATATGAACGCTTCTCTTCAAAGAATGCTTGTTAAGGATATGGAAGCCTATCAGACGGAAAATGAGGAAAATCCGGGTCTGTATTCGGTAGAATACAATTTGCCGCTGGATATAGACGCAGATAAGCAGGCTGAGGCTGTAAAGAGAATGACAGAGTCTTTTGAGGACAATTTCGATAATCTTGGCTTTCCGACTGTCAGTGAGAAAAAGACAATTACCGATACATATCTTTATGCAAAAAACATTGATAAACACTCAACACAGGAGCCCGCAAGATTTTATCTTACCGGAATGACAGATGTTTATGAGCATATTAAAATAAAAGACGGACGGATGCCTGACAAAAGCAGAAGCGACGGCGTTTTTGAGTGTGTGATGACGGAGGATTCTTTACAGAATACCGGACTTGACCTAAATCAGGAATATACGATTGCAAACGCTTTCAATGAAGGCATAACGACTAAGGTCGTTGTAGTTGGAATGTTCGACGTGAAAAATCAGAACGATCCGTATTGGTCGGAGGGTCTTGACGATAAATATGTAAGCACTATGTTTATCGATTACGACCTTATGCTTTCTCAGATAATAAAGACAAACGCTGTTTCAATAGTTAAAATGTCAGAGCATTATGCAATAGATTACCGAAATATTGATATGACCTCTTTGTCAGGTGCGACAGATCTGCTTTCTGAGCAGGAAAATGTTTATACATCGGCAGGAGTGATACTTTCGGTTCCCGCACTGGATATTCTAAAGGAATATGCAGGCAGATCTTCGCAGCTTAAACTTATTTTATGGCTTATACAAATTCCTGTTATGCTGATGATTTTGTTTTATCTGTTTATGGTTTCTAAGCTGAATGTAGAGGCAGAGAAAAACGAAATCGCAGTGTTTAAAAGCAGGGGTGCGTCACGTCTGCAAATAATGTTTATCTATGCACTTGAGTCGATAGTTCTTGGAGTTGTAACCGCAATAATAGGACCGCTTTTAGGATTGGCTCTTTGCAAGATTTTGGGTGCGTCAAACGGATTTTTGGAATTTGTAAACCGAACGGCTCTTCCAATCAGATTGTCGGTTGAGGCATTTTTGTATGCTTTGCTTGCGGTGTGCGTATTCTTTTTTACAACGCTTATTCCTACTTACCCTGCAACAAAGACAACTATTGTCGAACATAAGGCGTCTAAAGCGGCAAAGAGGAAAATTCCGCTTTGGAAGAAGCTCGGCGTTGACTTTATACTTATTTCAGGTTCGGTTGTGTGGCTGTTTTTTTACAACAACACTCAGCGAAAGCTTATAAGTCAGGGAATTACCGATACAACGGCAACAGTAAACCCTGTGCTTTTTGCAGCGTCTACGGCGTTTATTCTGGGAGCAGGATTGCTTGTTATCAGAATTTATCCGCTGATTATAAGACTTATATACATTGTCGGTAAAAGATTTTGGACGCCTGCACAGTATGTTTCCCTCAACAATATAGGACGTTCTTCAACAGGGCGAGAGGGCTTTATTATGGTATTCTTGATTCTTACCATATCGCTCGGGCTTTTCTTTGCAAATACCGCAAGGGCGTTAAATCGAAACGCTGAGGAGAAAACCTATTATTCTATCGGCTGCGACGCAGTTATGGCGGAAGAATGGTATAACAGCTCAAAGGATTCGACGGTAACTCAGGAGCAGGCGGCAACTATGGGTTCTTCGACAACCGAAACAGAGCAAAGCGAAGAAGAAATCGACGCATCATCTCTTGTATATATTGAGCCGTCTTTTGACAGATTTGAAAACTTGTCAGGTGTTAAAAATGCAGCAAGAGTATATAAAAATAATATTACTACTATAACGAGCGACCGTACCTTTGTTAAAAAGGAAGTTGTTAGAGAAGACCGTGAGTTTGACAAGGAAAGCGGCAAAGGCGGAGGAGTTATAACCTTAACAGGTAATTCAAATGAGATTGAAAACATAAATCTTATGACAGTTGTACCTAGTGAGTTTTCAAAGGTTTGCTGGTTAAAGAACAGCTTATTGCCTGTTCATATTAATAATTATCTTGACGCTTTAGCTAAATATAATAACGGAATAATACTTTCGTCGTCGTTTAAAGAAAACTACGGATACGAAAAGGGCGATGAAATAAAGGTCTCGTGGGGAAGCAACTCTGAATTTGACGCAACCGTTTTGGCGTTTGTTGACTATTGGCCGTCTCTAAATCCTCTTGAGGAGAACGAGGATGGAAGCATTAAGGATTTTGCTGTTATGAACTTCGATTACGTTCAGGTTCAGGCGGCAATCGAGCCTTATGAGGTCTGGATAGATTTAGACGATAATGCGTCTGTTTCGGATTTTTACAAGTCTATCGAGAAATCAGACATTGAACCTACTAAGCTCAATGTAGCGTCGCAGGAGGTCATTGCAGAAAAGAACGACCCTATGCTTCAGGGCTTAAACGGTGCCCTGACGCTTGGTTTTATCATAATTATGATAATGTGCATAATAGGTTTTTTGATTTACTGGATACTTTCTATAAAGGCGAGAACGCTCCAGTTCGGAATACTGAGAGCAATGGGAATGACATTCAGAGAAATAATAGGAATGTTGTTCTACGAACAGCTTTTGGTATCGGGAGCGGCGATAGTGGTTTCAATAGTAATCGGCGGAATAGCAAGCGACTTGTTTGTACCTTTGTTCCAGTCGCTATTTAACTCCTATGACGCAGTACCTCCGTTCAGTGTTGTTCCGCAAAGGAGCGATTATCTGAAAATTTATGCAATAGTAGGTATAATGCTTATCATATGCTTTGGAATTCTGGGAAGAATAATTTCCAAGATAAAGGTTTCGCAGGCACTTAAACTGGGCGAAGACTAAAGCGGTGATAAGATGAATACTTTTGAAAAAATATACGAGGTAGTTAAGAGAATTCCCAAAGGCAGAGTTGCAACCTACGGACAGATTGCGGCTCTGGCAGGGAACAGACGTCTTTCACGGGTAGTTGGCTATGCACTTCACGTCAATCCCGACCCTGAGAACATTCCCTGCTATCGTGTGGTAAACCGCTTTGGCGAGGTATCAAGGGCGTTTGCCTTTGGCGGAGAAAATATGCAGATCACCCTTCTTAGAGCAGACGGGATCGAAGTTTCAGACGAGGGAAGAGTTGATCTTGATACTTACCTTTGGGACGGAAAGTAGACCATAATAAAAGGTCGGCAAAGCTGCCGACCTTATAGTATAAATATTATAAGCGGTCACATTCGGAGTGCTGATCAAAAGACTGCGTACAAACTACTCTTTTATGACAGAATGGACAGGTGGCTGGAACTACGGCGTTGTCAGAATAATGAATCCAGACTCGTTTATACCATTTCAGCTTAAATCTTTTTCCGCATTCCGGACAGCCCCAGACAATTTTGGCTGATGTTAGAGCTGTTACTATGATAGGAATAAGAATAGCTAATATTATGATAATTATAGTAATTGTAATTCCAAAACCTAATGGAATTTCAAAATGCTCATCAAACCAGTTTATTGTCATAATATCACCCCGTTTTCACTTATGTTATACAACTTGAAATTCAAAAAAGCAATTGGCAAAGTGTACAATATTATATAATAATTATTGGTGTAAATGACCTAATCTTTATCAAAAAGAAAAGAGCCGCATTTGGTTAGGATGCAACTCTTTTTCCGTGTAAAAATTTTGGAGAGGATGAAATGAACCGTTTTGACACGGTCAAATCAAATTAACTTTTACGTTAATTAAATTTCCTATGATTATTATACTCTCAGGACAATGGCGTTTGCAATAACAAAGCAATTACGAATTGTAACAAAATAATTACAATTGATCCTATTGAGTAACAAAATGATGAAACAGTTTGATGTTCAAGCACTATATTTAGTGGTTGAAACAGCAGATGAAAATTTAGTACTTGAAAAAAAACAAAATTTAGTGTATAATCGCATTTATGAGAATGCTTATTCTTAAATTTTACTTGGGAGAAGTGTTATGGTTTTAACTGTTGATGTTGGAAATACAAACATAGTATTATCGGCTTATAAAGACGACAAGGTAGTATTTACGTCAAGAATTGCAACTGAAGCTTCAAAAATGGAGGATCAGTATGCGATCGACATAAAAAACATCATCAGTCTTTACAACTGTAACAGCGAGACTTTCGAGGGAGCGATAATTTCGTCTGTAGTGCCGTCTATAGTACCTGCACTTAAATCGGCAATAAAAAAGGTGGCAAAAGTGAACGCATTTGTTGTCGGTCCGGGTATAAAGACGGGTCTTAACATCAAGCTGGGAGACCCCTCAGAGCTTGGTGCAGACCTTGTTTGCGGAGCTATAGGAGCGCTTGAAAAGTACAGTGCACCCTGTATCATAATTGATATGGGAACAGCTACTACCATAAGTGCTGTCGACAAAGACGGAGTTTTTCTGGGCGGTTCAATATGTCCGGGAGTTATGCTGTCTCTTGAGGTTTTGGCTAGCAAGACGGCTAATCTTCCTCATATTAACCTTGACGCAGCAAGCGATATAGTTATCGGGGCAAACACAAAAGACTCAATAACTTCGGGTGTTGTGTTGGGAGCGGCGTCTATGCTGGACGGTATGATAGACAAGTATCGTAAGATACTTGGAAACGACGCTGTTGCTGTAGTTACGGGAGGTCTTGCAGGAGGCATAGTAAAGCATTGTACGGCTGAGAATATTATTGTAGACGCTAATATTGTTTCAGACGGGCTGTATGCCATCTATAAGAAAAACGCAAAGGTAAAAAATTAGTTTCGGCATTCTTAAATTTACACACTGTATCAAAACAAAGGGTTTGAACAGTAGTTAGGAGAATTTTTATGTCAAACACAACAAAGAAAATCGTAGGAGTAGGACTGTTTACGGCTATTGTAGTTGTTCTTCAGGTGCTTGCTGTAGTTATCAGACCAATGGTAGTATTCAACATTTCGCTGGTACTTGTACCTATAGTAGTCGGTGCGGCAATGTACAGCTATAAGGCTGGAGCATGGCTTGGCTTTGTATTCGGCGTAGTTGTACTGCTAACCGATGCGTCGGCATTTTTGGCAGTAAACATACCCGGAACAATTATCACCTGTATTTTAAAAGGAGCGCTTGCAGGACTTGTTGCAGGACTTGTTTACTTAGCATTGGAAAAGAAAAATCAAATTGTCGCAGTTTTTGTATCGGCAATTGTCTGCCCAATAGTTAACACAGGCGTTTTCCTATTAGGATGCAGGATATTCTTTATGGATACAATTAATACATGGTCAGCGGCAGCAGGATATGAAAGTGCCGGAGCATATATGATTGTAGCTTTAGTTGGAGTTAATTTCTTGATTGAGATGGCAATAAATATCGTACTTAGCCCAGTTATAGTAAAAATCATATCTATCGGCAAGGCAAAGAAAGCTGTTACGGCTAAATAATTTATAAATGTAAATATTAACATATCTAAGGCGGCAGATCTGCCGCCTTGAATTTTTAAATTAGTAGGTAATCGGAGAGAAATACTATGGAATTATCCCTTATTCTTTTAAAACAAGTGTCTGTAATGCTTATACTTATTTGCATAGGTGCAAATTGCTTTAAAACCAGACTTGTATCTCTTGAGGGCAATAAAAGTCTTACCAATCTTGTATTGTATATTGTAAACCCCGCTGTTATAATTGTATCTTATCAGCAGGATTTTTCACTTCGTCTTTTTAAAGGATTGGGATATGCACTTTTGCTATCAACGGCAGGACTTTTACTGTTTATAGCTGTTTCTTATCTTTTATTGAGAGGAAAAGATAAGGATATAGGTATAGAACGCATTAATGCTTCCTACTCAAACTGCGGTTTTATGGGAATTCCCCTTGCCCTTGCACTTTTCGGCTCGGAGGGAGTTTTATACATAACGGCAATAAACACAGTATTTAACATAATGGTCTGGACGCACGGGGTTTTGACTATATCAGGGGATAAATCGGAGGTGTCATTAAAAAAAATAATAACAAACCCCACAATACTTGCTACAGTTTTGGGCTTTTTACTCTTTGTATTTCAAATCAGAATACCGGGACTGCTTTTTGATACTCTTTCTTATGTAAATAATATAATAACTCCGCTGGCTATGTTTGTTGCAGGTGTTACTATTGCAAATTCAAGTCTTTTAAAGGCTTTAAGAAAACCCAGAATATATTTTGTATCTGCTTTAAAGCTTATCATAACTCCTGTAATTTTGATTTTGCTTCTATATTTCTTCCCCTGCCCTAATGAAACAGCGAAAATTACTACAATAGTCGGACTTTCCTGCCCGTCCGCAACGATCGGTACAATGCTTGCGATAAGGTTTGATAAAAATTCATCGTATTCATCTCAAATGTTTGGGCTTTCAACAATACTCTCAGTAGTTACTTTGCCTGTAATCGTATATATTGCAAAGACGGTGGGGAGTTTATTTTAAAAAAATAGTCAATAATTATTAAAAAGAGCATAACCCTATTGGGTTATGCTCTTTATCGTTATTTGGTAAAGTATAAAAACGGCATATCGTTTTTCTTGTCCTGCTCCAGCTCGTCGATCCACAGTTTTGAAACTGCGTCGCTCGGCATTCTCCAATCACCTCTGGGAGAAAGTGTAACCGTACCGATTTTTGCTCCGTCAGGCAGGCAGGAACGCTTGAACTGCTGTGAGAAAAATCTCGAATAAAATTTTTCTAACCATTTTAAAATAGTGATGTTATCATACTTTCCGTCAAATGCGTATTTTGCAAGTCTCAGAACCTTTTTGGGCGGAAAACCCCACCTTATTGCGTAGTATAAAAAGAAGTCGTGAAGCTCATACGGGCCGACAATATCTTCGGTTTTCTGTGTTATGTTCTCTTTACTTTCATCTGTCGGTAAAAGCTCGGGCGAGACAGGCGTATCAAAAATATCGTAGAGAACGTCTTTGACTGCATTGTTTCCGCAGGTATCGGCATAATATTTAATTATATGGCGAACGAGCGTTTTCGGAACGGAAGCGTTTACGCCGTACATAGACATATGGTCGCCGTTGTAAGTTGCCCAGCCGAGCGCAAGTTCTGACAAATCACCTGTGCCGACAACAAATCCGCTGACTTGATTTGCAATGTTCATCAAGACCTGTGTTCGCTCTCTTGCCTGACCGTTTTCAAAGACAACGTCATGGTCGCTTTGGTCATGACCTATGTCTTCAAAGTGCTGAAGCACCGAGTTTGTTATGTCAACCTCTTTGAATGTTACACCAAGCGCATTGCAAAGAATTTCAGCATTTGAGCGTGTGCGTTTAGTCGTGCCGAAGCACGGCATAGTAACTGCAATTATATCCTCTCTGCTGCGATTGAGAAGATCCATAGCGTTTACACAAACCAAAAGTGCAAGTGCACTGTCAAGCCCTCCTGAAATTCCTATAACTACAGACTTTGACTTTGTATGTGAAATTCTCTTTTTCAGTCCCTCCGACTGCATTCGCAGAATAAGCTCGCATCGGCTGTTTTTCTCAAACTCATCATATGGTATAAATGGCGTCTGTGAATAAAATCTTGTAAGCTGCGTGTCTTTAAGTTTCATCGAGAATTCTGCTGTAACATAACCGCTGTCGTTACTTTCGGGAAATGTCGACAGCTTTTTTCTTTCCCCTGCGAGCTTTTGCAAGTCTATTTCAGAAACGGTCATTTCATTTTCAAATAATCTGCTTTGACTTAAAATTGCTCCGTTTTCTGCAATAATATTGTGTCCCGAAAATACCAGATCCTGCGTGGATTCGCCGTCTCCGGCAGAGCAGTATACATATCCGCATATAAGCCTTGCCGACTGGTTTTTTACAAGTTCACGTCTGTATTCATCTTTTCCTATAACCTCATCTGAGGCAGAAAGGTTACCTATGAGCGTTGCACCAGCTAAAGCGTGCTGATTTGAAACAGGACAAGGCGTCCACAGATCTTCGCAGATTTCAACAGCATAAATAAGCTCTTTCATTTCCTTTGCTTTGAACAAAATTTTTGAGCCAAACGGATAGCTTTTGCCGAAAAGCTCTATTTCTTCATTTTCTTTGGGTGCAGGAGCAAAGTGTCGCATTTCATAAAATTCATTGTAACTGGGCAGTGAAGTTTTTGGAACAACGCCCAGAATGTCGCCGTTATATATAACAACTCCGCAGTTGTATAGCTTGCCGTTTTTCACAAGCGGGCAGCCTACTGTGCAAATTATTTCCTTGTTTTCGGTAGATTTCACGATCCTTTCAAGTCCATATAACGCCTTGTCTGTAAGCAGTCTTTGATTGAATAAATCCTGACAGGTATACGAGGTTATACAAAGCTCAGGAAAGACGCATAGTTTAATTCCCTCTTTATATGCACGGGTTATATGCGAAATTATATTATTTACATTAAAATCTACATCGGCAACTTTGATTTTTGGAGTTATTGCCGCAACTTTTATAAATCCGTCTTTCATAAAATGGCTATGCTCGCTGAGAGCATCCTCCTTTCGCAGTTTTAAAATATTCTTTACTTTTTATGCTCGTTAATGCTTGTTTACTATTATTGCCGCAATTACATTAATTATTTCCATATTTTATTTGCTAAAGCTCGTTATAATAAAAACTGTTTATACCCTATTCGCTAATCGGCTCGCTGTCATCGTCGAAAACGTAAGGAAATCTTCCCAGTATTTCAAACGCTGTTGACCTTTGCCACATTGCGGCAGTTATCATAATTTCATATCCTTCGCCGAAATCACACACAAGACTGTTCGGGTTGTATTTCGGCAGCCCGAAGCAGGAGAGCAAATTCATTATAATTCCTCCGTGAGTGATAACGGCACAGTTAGTCATTCCCTCCTGAAATATAGAGGATACTATCTTTTCCATTGCAGATACGCACCTTTCGACAACTGTTCTCATACTTTCCCCATTAGGCGGAGGGTTGTCAAGACCGCCCTTTAAAAATTTTTTATACTCGGGAGTGTTCATAATATCCTCAGCTTTTTTATTTTCAAAATCTCCAAAGTTCATTTCGGTAAGTTCAGGGATCTCGGTTATAATTGCTTCCGGATATAAAATGGCAGCAGTTTCTTTACAGCGTTTGAGAGGACTTGCAAAAACCTTCTGCACCGAACCATAATCATTTTTCTCCATTTTTTCATAGAGCTCCTGTGCGCCCTCAGAGCAAAGAGGAATATCCGTTACGCCTATATATTTCCCGTCAAGATTGCCTTGAGTTATACCATGACGGATCAGTTTAAGTCTGTAACCTGTCATAAAATTCTCCTTTTGAAAGTAATTTTTATAATGCAATATAGCTTTACATTTTGTTAAAAAAGTACTATAATGTACATAAATATATAATAATCGACATAATATCAGCATTTTAGAGAATTTACCGCCTTGAAAAATTTGTTTCTTTAAGTCATAATAAAGTATCCAATGTAGAACTTTAGCATTATATACACAAAGGATCGGTGAGCAATAAATGAATAAAGATTTACCCAGAATGCTGGTACTGCTTCGCACAGAGAACGGATTGAGTCAGAAACAGGTTGCGGGCGACCTTAATATTTCACAATCACTTCTATCTCATTATGAGAACGGAAGACGGGAATGCAGTCTTGACTTTCTTGTAAAAATATCAAAATATTATGACGTTACTTGCGACTATATTCTAGGAAGAACAAGTATGCCAAAATCAAACAAAAAAACAAAGCGAAAGAATAAAAGAGCTTCTAAATCGCTGAGCGATCAGACCGATAAAATGAGTCATATTTTAGAGATTTTTAATTTTTTGCTTGAGGGTTATGAGAACCCCGAACTGATAAAATACTCTGAAAACATTCTTTCGATTTCGATGTATTCTATTTTCCGCAGCGTATTTTTGGCTAATTCTAAAAACGATAAAAATTCTTTTTCTGTAAGTAAGGATTGCATTTTTCCTGCATTTGCATTGCTTTCCTCAACATTTGAAAGAAAGTTGGGAGAAATGAAAATAAATGCCCCAAAGACTTCTTTTATGAAATTATATAATCAATTTCCTCTTGAATATAAATCTTTGGATGATATAATTGTTTTTAGTGAGGATTACATAAAAAATCTTGATATATAAAATGTTTTCACATATTATTTTAACATTTTTCTTTATAAAAAACAATACCATAATATTATAGCTTATATATTATGATTTGTATATATTTTATGTTAAATGAAAACCTTGCAGCGGTGTAATAAAAAATAATGAAAGTAAAACCTATAATGAAAGGGTGATATATTTGTCTCTAAACTGTATAAGAATTCCGCATAAAAAGAATACAGAAAATTTTGAAACAATAAGATACCCTGTTCCCGATACAGTATCGATTCCTATGTCGCAGCATATGGGCGTGCACTGTGAGCCTTTGGTTTCTGTCGGAGACGAGGTAAAGGTCGGGCAGAAAATAGGCGACAGCGAGGCGTTTATGTCAATGCCTGTACATTCAAGCGTTTCGGGTAAGGTTGTGGCAATAGACGATTATCTTTCTTCAAACGGAAGAAAGTGCAAGTGCATAAAAATTGAATGTGACGGAAAACAAACTGTAAGCGAGGATATAAAGTCTCCCGTTATTACAGACAAGGCTTCTTTGATAAAAGCGGTAAGAGAAAGCGGCTGCTGCGGATTAGGCGGCGCAGGCTTTCCTACTCACATAAAGCTCAATTTTGATGAAAATAAAACTCCTATAGACAGTCTTGTTATTAACGCTGCTGAATGCGAGCCTTATATAACAAGCGATTACCGTGAAATGATAGAAAATCCGAATGATGTAATAAACGGAATAAAAACTATTCAAAACATTCTTAAAATAGAAAAAGTGTACATATGTATTGAAAACAACAAGCCGAAGGCTATAGAGCTTTTGAGCAGTATGACTGCAAACGACGCATCAGTAAATGTTATAAGTCTTTCATCTCTTTATCCTCAGGGTGCGGAAAAGGTTATTGCGTATAATGCAACTAAAAGAACGGTTAAAGAAGGCGAACTGCCGTCTCATCAGGGAATTATAGTAATAAATGTGTCGACGGTTGCTTTTTTGAACAGATATTTTAAAACCGGTATGCCGCTTACATGGAGGCGTATAACAATAGACGGAGACGCGGTTAAATCTCCGTGCAATGTAAAAGTGCCTATAGGCATATCAATTGCCGAGCTGCTTAAATTTGCAGGGTGTGAAGAAAGCAAGACACGAAAGGTACTCACAGGCGGACTTATGATGGGAATGTGTATTTATGATTTGAATACTCCTGTCATTAAAACGAACAATGCTATTCTTGCTTTAAAAAAGGATAAAAAAGAAGTTCAGACAAACTGCATACGCTGCGGAAGGTGCATAAATGCTTGTCCGGCAGGGCTTATGCCTACCGAGCTTGAAAAGGCATATCAGCAAAAAGATGCAGATAGGCTAAAGGAACTAAAGGTCAATCTCTGTATGAACTGCGGAAGCTGTTCATATGTTTGTCCTGCTAAGCGTAATCTTGCTGAGACAAATCAGCTTGCAAAAATGTTTGTTTCAGAGAATAATTAGAAAGAGAGAACTAATATATGGAAAAGCTGATAGTTTCTCCGTCGCCTCATGTGCGTTCGGGAATGACAACTCAGAAAATTATGCTGAATGTTATTATTGCTCTTTGCCCTGCTGTAATAGCGTCAGGAATTATATTCGGACTTCGTGCATTATTTTTAATTCTTGTGTGCGCAGCGACATCTCTTGTTTGGGAAACGCTGTTTAATATGATAACAAAAAAGCCTAATACTATAGGTGATTTATCCGCTGTGGTAACAGGTATTTTGCTTGCTTTTAATCTTCCGCCTACACTTCCGTTTTGGATGGCGGCTATAGGAACATTTGTGGCAATCGTAATAGTAAAGTGCTTGTTTGGCGGGCTGGGTCAGAATTTTGCAAATCCGGCTATAGTTGGAAGAATTGTTTTAGCGCTTTCTTTTACAGGAGCAATGACTAACTGGACGCTTCCGCAAGCATTTCAGATAACGGACGCTGTAACAAGTGCTACTCCCTTAGCGACCCAAAATGAAGATTATTTAGACTTGTTTCTTGGAATGACAGGCGGATGTCTTGGAGAGACCTGTGCGCTTGCACTTATCTTAGGAGGGATTTATCTTGTCATAAGACGTATAATTTCTCCTGCTACGCCTTTGTTTTTCCTGCTGACGGTCGGGTTGTTCTCATTTATTGTCGGGGCTGATCCGCTTTATCAGATTTTATCGGGCGGAGTGCTTTTGGGCGCAATATTTATGGCTACAGATTATGTTACCACACCGATAACCTTTTGGGGAAAGGTTATATTCGGCATAGGCTGCGGAATTATTACTTGCGTAATTCGTTTTTATGCGTCTATGGCGGAGGGAGTATCTTTCTCAATTCTTATTATGAACATACTCACTCCCTACATTGATATGATAACAAAGGCAAAGCCCGTCGGGGCATTGAAATCAAAAAACAGGAGGGATTAGGTTATGAAAAAGTACATTTTTCCTCCTTTGGCGCTTATGATTATCTGTATTGTTGTATGCGGTCTTTTAGTTTTCACATATAAGCTGACATACAAAGACACAACGGGAGTTATGACAGATGATTTAAAGGCAGGCTGTGAGGCTGTTTTCCAAAATTCAGACGGCAATGATTACAAAATTCTGCTTGACAGCTCAAAAACCGAAAAAATGCCGCTGACCTTCGGCAATGAAAAGGTAAATTCGATTATTCTCAGCGAAAATAAGGAGAACTGTCTGATTGAAGTTACAACAGACGGCTATTCAAAGGGCGGAATACATATTCTTGTTGGTATAAATCAAAGCGGAGAGCTTGTAGGTACTGAATTTATCAGCTGCGGCGAAACTCCGGGTCTCGGTACAAAGCTGCGTGATCAGAAGTCGATATTCAGCGATAAATTCAAAGGCTTTACCGCTAGTGATGATTTTGATAAAGTAGATAATGTTACAGGAGCTACCTATTCTTCAAAGGGAATGAGAGACGCTATAAAAACTGCACTTGAAGTTTACAGCAATAACAAGGAGGCGATTTTAAGTGAGTAATTTTAAAGACCTTACAAAGGGCTTTATTAAAGAAAACCCTGTGCTTGTTACCTTGCTTGGAATGTGTCCCGCACTGGCTGTAACTACAATGGCTTCAAACGGAATAGGAATGGGACTTGCAACTACATTTGTGCTTGTCGGTTCTAATCTTGTTATTTCACTTCTCAAAAAGGTTATACCTGATGCAGTCAGACTGCCTTGTTATATAGTAATAATAGCAGGTTTTGTTACCTTGATAGAATTTCTTTTAAAGGGTTATTTGCCTGATTTATATGACAGTCTGGGAATCTTTCTTTCGCTTATAACGGTAAACTGCATAATACTCGGGCGGGCTGAGGTATTCGCTTCAAAGAATAAACTTCTGCCATCTGTTCTGGACGGACTAGGAATGGGTCTTGGATTTACTCTGGCATTATTTCTTATGGGAGCTGTTCGTGAAATTATCGGTACGGGCTCAATATTCGGAATAAGCATACCGTTTATTTCACAAAACCCTATGAATGTGTTCATTATGCCGGCAGGAGGTTTTTTCACGCTGGGTGTGATTATAGCTGTTGTAAATAAGCTGAAAAAGAAAAAACCGCCAAAAGAAATTGGCTGTGCAGGTTGTCCGAATGCTCACAACTGCTCTCTGAAATCTGAGGAAGGGGGCTGTGAATAATGCTGAAGCTGGTAATTATTATGGTGTCGGCAGTGCTGGTGAATAATATTGTGCTGTCTCAGTTTATGGGGATTTGCTCTTTTCTCGGAGTTTCAAAGGTAATAAAAAACAGTTTGGGAATGGGTATGGCTGTTATATTCGTTATGCTTTGTGCAACTGCCGTTACATATCCTGTGTATAAGTTTATTCTCATTCCTCTTGGAATTGAATATCTGAAAACTGTTGCTTTTATTCTTCTAATTGCAATGTTCGTTCAGCTTGTCGAAATAGTTTTAAAGAAAACAATGCCGCCGTTGTATAAGGCACTTGGCGTTTATCTGCCCCTTATAACTACTAACTGTGCAGTACTAGGAGTTACCATAACAAACATTGATGAAGAATATACTTTTATCCAGTCGATTACAAACGCTTTGGGAACAGGTATTGGATTTACAGTTGCTATACTGCTTTTTTCGGGGGTGCGTTCGAGAATAGACGCAGCCACAGGAATACCCGAAACATTTAAGGGAGTGCCCTCTACTTTGATAGCAGCATCGATAGTGGCGCTTAGCTTTATGGGGTTCGGAGGCTTATTCGGATAATCAGGAAAGGAGATATGCTCTTAACTGAGGCATACATATAATTATGAATTATATTTTACCACTTCTGATATTTGCAGGCTTGGGATTATTGGCAGGAATACTGCTGACCGTAATATCAAAGATTTTTGCAGTCAAAACAGACGAAAAACTGGAGGCTGTTCAGAATGCTCTGCCTCAGGTAAACTGCGGTGCCTGTGGGTTTTCAGGCTGTAACGATTATGCAGACGCTATTGTAAATCACGGTGCAGAAATAAATAAATGCAATCCGGGCGGTGAAGAAACAGCAAATAAAATAAGCGTTATTATGGGCAAGGAGGCAGGAGATATTCAGCCTGTTTCAGCTTTTGTTCATTGCAGGGGCAACTGCGACGCCGCTCTGTCAAAGTTTGAGTTTGACGGCATTAGTTCTTGTTCGGCGGCAAACAGATTTTACAGCGGTACAAAGCAGTGCGAAAACGGATGTCTGGGTCTTGGCGACTGTGCGTCGGTTTGTTCTAAGGGGGCAATAACGGTTTGCAACGGCGTTGCCTTTGTTGATGAAGACCTTTGCGAGGGGTGCGGTCTTTGCGTTAAGGCTTGCCCGAAAGGGCTTATTTCCCTCAGGCGAAAAATCCAGCGAACTGATGTTGTGTGCCGAAGCAGTGCTTTAGGGAAAATTACAAGGAAGCTGTGTAAAAACGGCTGTGTGGGTTGTAAATTGTGCGAAAAGGCGTGTCCGTCGGGCGCTATGAAAGTTGAAAACAATTTTGCAAGCATAGATTATGATAAGTGTATAAATTGCGGAATGTGTGCGGAAGCCTGCAAATTAGGAGTAATTAGATTAAAGAAATAAAAACAAACCTGAAAGTCAAGTAATATCGGCTTTCAGGTTTTTGGTTTTTTAAATGTATATTTCAATATTTTCTGATGTTTTTTGACGACATATTTGAAAAATGATCAAAAGTGTCGTTTTTCGTACAATTGTTGAAAACTTTAAAAGTTGTTGTTTAAAACAATGCCTAAAATAGGGAGTTACTAACACTTTCAACAGAGTTTTCAACTAAACAGCGGTGAAAAGCATAATTTTTCACTCTGTTTGTTAATATATTATTAATATTTAGTTTGAAAAAATTCAGGTAATTTGCACATAAAAATCGCAGATTATTGTACAAATAAACTATTCCCGGCGAGCCGCCGGAGGCACTCTGCCTTTGTAGGGTTTGAATAATGTGATAATTTGTGCAACGGCAGACTAGCAATTAGGTACAAGAGGGTTTGACTTCAAGATTGGCGAGCCGCCGGTGGCAACGGTGACGTTGCATCCTCTGCTGCCTATTATAAGTTTACTTAGTGTGTAACTTTGATAAACGGCAGGCTAGCAATTAGGTACAAGTGGGTTTGGCTTCAAGATTGGCGAGCCGCCGATGGCAACGGTTACGTTGCATCCTCTGCTGCCTATTATAAGTTTACTTAATGTGTAACTTTGATAAACGGCAGGTTAGTAACAAGATGCAAGAGGCAAGAGTTGGTTCAGCGTCTGCCTAAAAAACTAAAATAGAAATTCAAATACTCAATTTGGGGATTGAAAACGTAAACTGTGTATATTCTCCTTTAATGCTGTCAACGCTAATCGTTCCATTATGAATTGATAAAATAGATTGTACAATATTAAGACCAAGTCCTGCGCCTGTAGTATCATTTGCCCGAGATGAGTCTGTTCTGTAGAAGCGATTGAACACCTTTTGCTTCTCGCTTTCAGAAAGACCATCTCCGCTGTTTTTAACAGAAATATAGTTATAGTTATCGTCTTCACGAAACGTAAATTCAATATATCCGTTCTTAGATGCAAACTTAACAGCATTTTCAATGAGATTATACATTACCTGATAAATCATATCTTTATCGGCAAAAATTGTTGAACAGTCTGCTTTCAGACCGAGTATTTCAAGACCTTTTTCATTTAATTTTTTTTCAAAGGTATTAAGTATATCAACAGCTATATTTATAATATTTACATTCGTCATAACAGGCTTTATCGCACCTGATTCCAATTGCTCAAGATTGAGAAGCAGCTTTGTCAGTCTGGAAAGTCTTTTAAGCTCTTCGGAAATTAGTTCTAAGTAATGCGGCTGCTGTTCTGGCGGTATCGTGCCGTCGATAATTCCGTCAACAAATCCGTTTATTGATGTGATCGGAGTTCTCAGCTCGTGAGAGACATTCGATACAAACTGATTTTTTATTTCATCGCTTTTTCTTACCGCATCTGATAAATCAATGAGTGCATTTTCCAATTGGTAAAACTCTGTGCTGTTTGAAAAAGAAAGCTTTTGAGAAAAATTCCCATTACTTATATTATCCGCAAACATTTTCATTTTGCACAGTGTTGTTGAGGTTCGCTTATACATAAAATATAATACTACAGCAATTGCAAAAATTATCATTACCACCAAGATAATGACACTTATCAGAGCGATATATTTATTTTTTACAAAAACAGACTTTGACAAAACAAGCAGTAACACTCCCGAAACGGCAAATGCTATCGCGAGTATTACTGCTGTTAATATCAAAAAGTATTTTTTAAATAAACTGTGAGTTTTATTCATTAGTCCTCATCAACTTCAAACTTGTATCCTACGCCCCAGACTGTTTTCAGTTCCCACTTGTCAGAAACGCCTTCGAGCTTTTCACGAAGCCGTTTAACGTGAACGTCAATAGTTCTTGAATCACCGTAGTATTCAAATCCCCAAACCTCGTCAAGAAGCTGGTCACGGGTATATACCCTGTTAGGATTTGACGCAAGGTGGAAAAGAAGCTCCAATTCTTTCGGCGGTGTATCAAGAATAACGCCGTTTACTTTTAATTCGTATCTTGTCATATTTACAGTCAGCTTGTCATATTTGACTTCTTTTATCTCTGATTTGGTAGATGTCTGACCTACTCTTCTGTAAACTGCTTTAATTCTTGCTATAACTTCCTTAGCATCGAACGGTTTAACAACATAGTCGTCAGCGCCGAGTTCTAATCCCAATACCTTATCAAATGTTTCACCCTTTGCTGTTATCATAATGATAGGAACATTTGATTTTTTTCTGATTTCACGGCAAACCTGCCAACCGTCAAGACCGGGCAGCATAATATCAAGAAGTATAATATCCGGTTTCAAAGCATTGAATTTAACAACAGCTTCTTCACCGTCATGTGAAATGATTGCATTATAGCCTTCTTTTTCGAGATAAAGTCGAAGTAATTCGCATATGTTCTTGTCGTCATCAACGACTAATACTTTTCCCAGTGACATATTTAATATTCATGCTCCGTGAGAAGCATTTCCTCCCTTCACATTTTATGGTTTTAAAATCTGAATTTATGCCGTCTAATTTCGCTGCTGATTAGAAAATCAATGATTTTTCATACATAATTTAATTAACATATTAATTATTAAAAATAAACAGTTAAAAAATAAATAATAAATTTGATACATTTATTATAACAAATTCACAACTTTAAAAAGTGTACGATATTTTGACTAAATATGTACTAAATGTAAACTTTATAATATTGAAAGATTTTATTACATTTTTATTCACAAAGATACAGCAATTTATACAGAAAAAGGACGTTTGTTTTGGATTAGTGAAGAAAAGAATTCTATAAAATTCGCTTGTATAATAATTACTAATATCAACTAATATGTTAAGAAAATTTGTATAATATTACAAAAATATAAAAAGTTTACGATTTACTCTTGATTATTGAAAAATAAATGGTAAAATATATTTAGCACTCGGAAAGTGAGAGTGCTAAAACGACAGTAAGTTTAATAATAACAATAAATATTTAAGGAGGATTTGTTATGAACGTTAAACCACTACAAGACAGAGTTGTTATCAAAATGCTTGAAGCAGAAGAAACAACCAAAGGAGGAATAATTCTTTCGGCTGCGTCTAAGGAGAAGCCGCAGGTCGCAGAGGTTGTTGCTGTTGGACCGGGCAAAGAAGACGTAAAAATGGAGGTTAAGGTCGGAGACAAAGTGCTGACTAGTAAGTACTCAGGTACAGAGGTTAAATTTGACGATGAGGAATACACTATCGTAAAGATGGAAGACATACTGGGTATAGTTGAATAATCGAATAACCTCATTTAAAATTCTGATAAATAAT
This sequence comes from uncultured Clostridia bacterium, assembly GCA_947627045.1. Taxonomy (GTDB): domain Bacteria; phylum Bacillota; class Clostridia; order Oscillospirales; family Ruminococcaceae; genus UMGS1601. The sequence continues at coordinate 4,604 of CANQUM010000006.1, read as the reverse complement.
AAACATATAATAATTTAAAGGAGAGATTATCATGGCTAAACAAATAATATACGGCGAAGACGCCAGAAAGTCACTTCAGGCAGGTATTGACCAGCTTGCTGATACTGTAAAGATCACACTCGGACCAAAGGGAAGAAACGTAGTGCTTGACAAGAAGTTCGGCGCTCCGCTTATCACAAATGACGGTGTAACGATCGCTAAGGAAATTGAGCTTGACGACGCATTTGAGAATATGGGAGCACAGCTTGTTAAAGAAGTTGCTACAAAGACAAACGACGCTGCTGGCGACGGAACAACTACCGCTACGCTTCTTGCACAGGCTTTGGTTTGCGAGGGAATGAAGAATATTGCCGCAGGTGCAAATCCTATGATTGTCAAGAAAGGTATGGCAAAGGCAGTTGATACTGCTGTTGAGGAGATCGCTAAGAATTCAAAGCAGATAAACGGTTCAGACGATATTGCAAGAGTTGCAACAGTTTCTTCTGCTGATGAAAACGTAGGAAAGCTCATAGCTGAGGCTATGGAAAAGGTTACAAGCGACGGAGTTATCACAATTGAGGAGAGCAAAACTGCCGAGACCTACAGCGAGGTTGTAGAGGGTATGCAGTTTGACAGAGGTTACATCACTCCTTATATGGTAACTGACACAGAGAAAATGGAAGCTGTTATGGACGACGCTTACATTCTTATCACTGACAAGAAGATAACAAACATTCAGGAAATTCTTCCGCTTCTTGAGCAGATTGTAAAGGCTGGTAAAAAGCTTGTTATAATTGCTGAGGATATTGAGGGCGAGGCACTTTCAACTCTTATTCTCAACAAGCTGAGAGGAACATTCCAGTGCGTAGGAGTTAAGGCTCCGGGCTTTGGCGACAGAAGAAAAGAAATGCTTCAGGATATTGCAATTCTCACAGGCGGACAGGTGATTTCAGAGGAGATCGGTCTGGAGCTTGCAAACACAACAATTGAACAGCTGGGACGTGCTAAGCAGGTAGTTATTCAAAAGGAAAATACTATCATTGTTGACGGTGCAGGCGATGCTGGTGCAATTAAGGACAGGATAGGTCAAATCAAATCACAGATCGAGAATACAACATCAGACTTCGACAGAGAAAAGCTAGAAGAGAGACTTGCAAAGCTTTCGGGCGGTGTTGCTGTAATCAAGGTCGGTGCTGCTACTGAAATTGAAATGAAAGAAAAGAAGCTGAGAATAGAGGACGCTCTTGCCGCTACTAAGGCAGCGGTTGAAGAGGGTATCGTTGCAGGAGGCGGAACTGCTCTTATCAATGCTATGCCTGCTGTTTCAAAGCTTATTGAAACTCTTGACGGAGACGAAAAGACAGGTGCACAAATCGTATTAAAGGCACTTGAATCTCCTGTACGTCAAATCGCAGCAAACGCAGGACTTGAAGGTTCTGTAATAATTGATAAGATAATCAGTTCAGGCAAGTCTGGCTATGGATTTAACGCTTATGATGAAGAATACGTTGATATGATCTCAGCAGGTATTGTTGACCCTACAAAGGTTACACGTTCAGCTTTGCAGAACGCTTCATCGGTAGCTTCAATGGTTCTTACAACTGAGAGCCTTGTTACAGACATCAAGGAGGAAACTCCTGCCGCTCCAATGCCTGACGGCGGAATGGGCGGAATGTACTAAACTAGAAGCAAGAAGCCAGATGCAAGAAGCAAGAGCAACGGCAGGCTAGTACCTAGAAGCAAGAATTTTAGAAGCAAGAGACAAGACCGGCGAGCCGGCAGGGGGTGCCCCCTGCACGCAGTGCTGCCTTTGGAAAATTTGCAAAATGTTTTACAATGTGCAACGGCAGGTCAAACTTTGTACAAGGTAAGACTGCTGGGACAAGGCAATAAATTTGTTAATAATAAAAAGGCTGACAGTGAAATGTCAGTCTTTTTTGTTTATAAAATTATTCTAAAACTATTGACAAAACTGTATAAACTGTATATAATACATATATACAGTTAAAAAGAGGTGATGGTGTGAACATACTTATCGACAATAAAAGCGGTGCTCCGATTTACGACCAAATATATTCTCAGATTAAAAGTCAGATAATAAGCGGAGACTTAAAGGAAAACGAAATGCTTCCGTCTATTCGGGGTCTGGCAAAGGATCTGCGAATCAGCTTTATAACTACAAAACGGGCATACGATGAGCTTGAAAAGGAAGGTTTTATTTATACCATTCAGGCAAAGGGCTGTTTTGTTGCACCAAAGAATGTGGAACTGCTCAGAGAGGAAAATCTGAAAAAGATTGAGGAACATATAGAGCAGATAATAAAGCTATCAGCTTCGTGCAATTTGAGTAAAGAGGATATAATTGAAATGATTAAATTTAATCTGGAGGATTTATAATGAATGCACTTGAAATAAAAAACCTGTCGAAATCTTTTCCCGGCTTTAAGCTGGATAATTTGAACCTTACACTGCCGAGCGGGTGTATTATGGGCTTGATTGGAGAAAACGGAGCAGGAAAGAGTACTGCAATCAAACTGATTTTAGATATGCTTCACAAAGACAGCGGAACTATAAAAATTCTCGGAAGAGAAAATCAGGATAATATATATCTCACAAAAGAGGAAATCGGCGTTGTAATGGACGAGGTCGGGATACCTGAATGTTTAAACGCAAAGCAAGTCGGGAAAATTATGAGTTATACTTTTCGTAATTGGAATGACGAAGAATATGCAAACTATCTAAAAAAATTGTCTATTCCTGCTGACAAGCCGTTTAAAGACTTCTCTAGAGGTATGAAAATGAAGCTCGGCATAGCGATAGCTATGTCTCACGAGAGTAAGCTGTTGCTGCTTGATGAGGCAACAAGCGGTCTTGACCCAGTTGTGAGAGATGAAGTAGTTGAGATGTTAAGCGAGTTTACAAGAGATGAAAACCATTCTATTCTCATTTCATCTCATATTGTCAGCGATCTTGAAAAGCTATGCGATTATGTGGCGTTTCTTCACAAGGGTAAATTGCTGTTGTGCGAGGAAAAGGACCGTCTGCTCGGTGAATACGGAATAATCCACTGTACCGCAGAACAGTTGAGTGAGCTTGATTCAAAAGCAGTCAAGCATAAAAAAGAAACTCCTTACGGAGTTGAGGCGATAGTATTGCGTGATAATATTCCGTCAAATATTAAAATAAGCCCAATAAGCATTGAAGAACTGTTTATATTTATGGTAAGGGAGGCAGAATAAGTTGAAAGGATTGCTTTTAAAAGATTTATATATGATAAAAAAGTATTGCAGATTGCAATTATTATTCGTTGTATTTATTCTTGCAGGTTCACTTGTAACAAATAATGTATTTTTTATTTTCTATCCCTGTTTGATTTCGGGTATAATTCCTGTAACATTACTTTCCTATGATGAACTGAGCAAATGGAATGAATATAGTTACGCTTTACCTTATAAAAAGTCGCAGATTGTATCTGTAAAATACATTATAGGTATGCTTGCGCAGATTTTAGTGTTCATTATATCCGGCGTCATTCAGGCAGTCAAAATGAACATTGACGGTATATTTGTGCTGAATAATTTTTTAGTCCTTATGGCAACTCTGTTGGTAATATCCTTTTTGATGCCTTCAATAATGCTTCCGTTTATGTTTAAGCTGGGTGCGATAAAGGGACGAATTGCGTATATTGTTATGATTTTTGTTTATTTTGCAGGCGTTGGTGTTTTTTCTTCATTTCTGGTTGATGGCTATATTAAAATCATATCGTTTAGTGGTATTATCACAATTGTATGTTTAGCTGTAATTGCATTGTACGCTCTTTCCTGGAGACTGTCGATTGCGTTTTATAAAAAGCGGGAAGTGTAAAAACTAAAAGGCATCGCAAAGCGACGCCTTAGCCTGTCGAAAAAGGTTTAGCATAATCGACTAAAAGTTTTCGGTCAAGCCGACGAGCCGTCAGCGAAATATTTTACGGAGTGCGTTCCGCATAGGGGTGAAACCTAAAACTGCAAAGCAGTTTTAGCTAAAAAAACAGTCCACTGGACTGTTTTTTTAATGGGCAAATAGACGTTAGTCTATTTTTAGCTGAAAATGCTATGCATTTTCAGGTTAAGCCCCTGCAAAAGAGAGGTCTGCCCCTAAAAATATACTTTATATAAGTATTACTCATCTGTAACTGTTTTAATATGAAGCTCGTTTAACTGCTTTTCATCGACCTCAGCAGGGCAGGCGCTCATAAGCTCGCTTGCATTTTGCACCTTTGGAAAGGCAACAACATCACGCAGAGACTCTGCTCCGCACATAATCATAGCAAGCCTGTCAAGACCTATTCCCATTCCTCCGTGAGGAGGTGAAGCGTATTTGTATGCGTCAACTAAAAATCCGAATTTAGCTTCTATTTCTTCATCTGTCATACCTAGAGCCTCAAACATCTTTTGCTGCAGCTCAAAATCTGTAATTCTCATAGAGCCAGAAGAAAGCTCTGTGCCGTTTAAAACCAAGTCGAACGCCTTTGCACGAACATTTTCAGGGTCGGTATCAAGTATAGGAATACATTCCTCCATAGGCATTGTAAACGGGTGGTGCATTGCTATCCACTCGCCTGTTTCCTCGTCCTGCTCAAAGAA
>CANQUM010000005.1 GCA_947627045.1 uncultured Clostridia bacterium | reverse complement strand
TGTGAAGCTGAAATGGTACACCCTAAGCTAGTTTAATTAGATTAAGGAGTGATTAAGCCTATGGTAAATGTCAAGGAAGTTAAGCTTGGCAAAACAACCCGTAAGAGCTTTGCTAAGATCAATGAGGTATTAGAGATGCCTAATCTTATCGAAGTTCAGAAAAAATCATACAAATGGTTCTTAGATGAAGGTTTGAGAGAAGTATTCAGAGATGTAGCGGCAATAACTGATTACAACGGAACTCTTGAGCTGAGCTTCATTGATTACAAGATTGATGACGAGCCTAAGTATACTGTTGCAGAGTGTAAGGAAAGAGACGTAACATATGCAGCGCCTCTGAGAGTAACTGCAAGGCTGAACAATACGGAAACAGGTGAGATCAAAGAGAGCGAAGTCTTTATGGGAGACTTTCCTTTGATGACTGACAGCGGTACTTTTGTAATCAACGGCGCTGAACGAGTTATTGTATCACAGCTTGTGCGTTCTCCGGGCGTATACTATGCGTGCGATAAGGACAAGACCGGCAAAGATTTATTTAAGTCAACTGTAATTCCGAGCCGAGGCGCATGGCTTGAATACGAAATGGATTCTAATGACGTTGTATATGTTAGAATAGATAAAAACAGAAAGATACCTATTACTACATTTATAAGAGCAATAGGTATAGGAACAAATACAGAGATATATGAAACCTTTGGTGAAGATGAAAGACTTATACAGACCATAGAGCAAAAAGATCAAACGGCAAACAGAGAAGAAGCTTTACTTGAGGTTTACAGAAAACTGCGTCCGGGCGAACCGCCTACAGTAGACAGTGCAGTTACGCACTTGAATAATCTGTTCTTTGACCCAAAGAGATATGACTTAGCTAGATTCGGAAGATATAAGTTTAATAAAAAGCTGGGTATTGCTTCGAGACTGGCAGGACATACTCTTTCTAAGCCTGTAGTAAACCCTCTTACCGGTGAAGTTATGGCAGACGCCGGTGAGGTTATAGATTCTAAAAAGGCAGAGGAAATTCAGCAGGCGGGCGTAAAAGAAGTTTACGTCAATGTTGAAGTTAAAGAAGTCTTAAATATCGAAGGCGAATTATTAAATAAAATTGAAGAAAGAGAAGTCAAGATCATCGGAAACGGAATGGTTGACATTAAAAAGTATGTCGATTTTGATGTTGAGGAATTCGGCATAAATGAAATGGTCTCTTTTGATGTGCTGAAGGAAATTCTTGAAACTTCTGAAAATGAGGATGAACTCAAAAATAATATCAAAGAACATGCCGATCAGCTTGTGTCAAAGCATATTACTATTGATGATATAATCGCAACGGTTTCATACTTTTTGAATCTGTGTGAAGGCGTCGGGGTTGTAGATGATATTGACCATTTGGGCAACAGAAGAATAAGAAGCGTAGGAGAGCTTTTGCAGAACCAGTTCAGAATCGGTTTCACGAGAATGGAAAGAGTAGTTCGTGAGAGAATGAACATTCAGTCTCAGGACTTAGAGGTAGTTACTCCCGCTGCGCTTATAAATATAAGACCTATTACAGCGGCTATCAAAGAGTTCTTCGGCTCGTCTCCGCTTTCTCAGTTTATGGATCAGAACAATCCACTGGCTGAGCTTACTCATAAGAGAAGACTTTCAGCTCTGGGACCTGGCGGCCTTTCTCGTGACAGAGCCGGATTTGAGGTTCGTGACGTACACTATTCTCACTACGGAAGAATGTGTCCTATTGAAACTCCTGAAGGACCTAATATCGGACTTATTTCATATCTTGCGTCATTTGCAAGAATAAACGAGTACGGTTTTATTGAGGCTCCGTACAGAAAAGTTGACAAGAAAACAGGCGTCGTTACTGATGAAGTTGTATATATGACTGCTGATGTTGAGGATAACTTTATTGTTGCTCAGGCTAACGAGCCGCTGACTGAGGACGGAAAATTTGCAAGAGCAAAGGTAAACGGCCGTTACCGTGATCAGATATCAGAGTTTGACAGAGAAGAAGTTGACTATATGGACGTTTCTCCTAAGATGGTTGTTTCTGTTGCTACGGCAATGATCCCTTTCTTAGAGAACGACGATGCCAACCGTGCTCTTATGGGCTCTAATATGCAGCGTCAGGCTGTGCCTCTGTTAAAGACCGAAGCTCCTATCGTCGGAACGGGTATGGAGTATAAGGCTTGCGTTGACTCGGGCGTTGCGGTTGTAGCTAAAGAAGACGGTGTTGTTATCAGAGTATCGGCAGATGAAATAGTTGTTCGTGAGAACGGAGGAAATGTCAGAACTTATACGCTTACAAAATTTAAGCGTTCTAATGCAGGAACATGCACAAATCAGAGACCTATTGTTGAAAAGAACGAGAAAATTGAAAAGGGTCAGGTTATTGCCGACGGTCCTGCTACTTCAAACGGTGAGATCTCATTGGGCAAGAACGCTCTTATAGGCTTTATGACTTGGGAAGGATATAACTACGAGGACGCTGTTCTTCTTAATGAAAATCTTGTCAAGGACGATAAATATACTTCAATTCATATTGAGGAATACGAAATTGAAGCAAGAGATACAAAGCTCGGCCCTGAGGAAATTACAAGAGATATACCGAACGTCGGTGAAGATGCGCTTAAAGACCTCGATGAGGACGGTATTATCAGAATCGGTGCAGAGGTAAGGTCGGGCGACATTCTTGTAGGTAAGGTTACTCCTAAGGGCGAAACTGAGCTCACAGCTGAGGAAAGACTTCTTCGTGCTATTTTCGGCGAAAAGGCAAGAGAGGTAAGAGATAATTCTCTTAAAGTTCCTCACGGTGAATCGGGTGTTATCATTGACGTAAAAGTATTCACCAGAGAAAACTGTGATGAGCTCTCGCCGGGAGTTAATAAGCTGGTAAGATGCTATATCGCTCAAAAAAGAAAGATAAGCGTCGGAGATAAAATGGCAGGACGTCACGGAAACAAGGGTGTAGTTTCAAGAATTCTTCCTCAGGAGGATATGCCGTTTTTAGAAGACGGAACGCCTCTTGATATAGTATTGAACCCTCTTGGAGTGCCTTCACGTATGAATATCGGACAGGTGCTTGAGGTTCACTTAGGTATGGCTGCTAAAAAACTCGGCTGGAAGATAATGACCCCTGTATTTGACGGAGCACACGAGGAGGATATTCGTGAGTGCTTTAAGAAAGCAGGTATGGCAGAGGACGGAAAGGTTACGCTTTATGACGGAAGAACCGGAGAAAAGTTCGATAACCGAGTTACTGTCGGATATATGTATTATCTCAAACTTCACCACTTGGTAGACGATAAAATTCACGCACGTTCTGTCGGCCCTTATTCGCTTGTTACGCAGCAGCCTCTCGGAGGTAAAGCTCAGTTCGGCGGACAGAGATTCGGAGAAATGGAGGTATGGGCGCTTGAAGCTTACGGCGCTGCATACACTTTACAGGAGATCCTTACTGTTAAATCCGATGATACTGTAGGACGTGTTAAGACGTATGAGTCGATCGTTAAGGGACAGAATGTTCCTAATCCGGGAATACCTGAATCGTTCAAGGTACTTGTAAAAGAGCTTCAGTCATTATCGCTTGATGTAAGAGTATTGGATTCATCCGGAGAGGAGATCGACTTAAAGCAAACTCTTGAAGATGAGGACATTGCGCCTAAGCCGGCTATTGACGATGATATTCAGATGTCTCTTGAGGACGATGACCTTAGTGATGGATTTTTTGCAGAGGACGATGGAGGAAATATAGATAGTATTGACATTGATGATGAAGAAAACGATGAGGACTTGGATGATTTGATTGATGATGAGTCTGATTACTTTGAGGACGATATCGGTGAGGAATTTGAAGAGCAAGTCGATGAAAGTATCGAGAATGATGCTTCAGAAGAATTTAACGATGTTAATGAAGAGTAATAAGTATTTCCGAAATGCTTAAACTAAAGGAAGAAGGGTCGAATATTGGAATTTAATACTTTTGATTCAATAAAAATCGGTCTTGCGTCGCCTGACAAAATCAGGGAATGGTCTTATGGCGTTGTTACAAGACCGGAAACGATAAATTACAGGACTCAGAAGCCTGAAAAAGACGGACTTTTCTGTGAAAAGATCTTTGGACCATCTAAGGACTGGGAGTGTCATTGCGGAAAGTATAAGAAAATTCGTTTTAAGGGAAAGGTCTGCGAGAGATGCGGCGTTGAGGTTACCCGTGCTAAGGTAAGACGTGAGAGAATGGGTCATATTGAGCTTGCCGCTCCTGTTTCGCACATCTGGTATTTTAAAGGTACTCCTTCAAGAATAGGTCAAATGCTTGAGATTTCTCAGAAGCGTTTGGAAGAGGTTCTGTACTTTACAAAGTATATTGTAATTGATCCAGGCGATACCGAGCTTGAAAGATGTCAGCTTCTTACCGAGAAAGACTATGTTGATATGAGGGAGAAGTATGAGGATAAATTCAAAGCAGGAATGGGCGCTGAGGCTATCAAAGAGCTTTTGTCGCAGATAGATTTAGATGAACTTTCAAATGAGCTCAAGTCAGAGCTTGACGGACTTCCGACAGGACAAAAGAGAATCAAACTATTGAAAAGACTTGAAATCGTTGAGGCTTTCAGAACGTCGGGAAACCGTCCTGAGTGGATGATTTTAGACGTAGTTCCTGTTATCCCGCCTGAACTAAGACCAATGGTTATGCTCGACGGAGGAAGATATGCAACTTCTGATTTGAACGATTTATACAGAAGGGTTATTAACAGAAATAATCGTTTGCAGAGAATGTTAGAGCTTCAAGCTCCAGACATTATCATCAGAAATGAAAAGAGAATGCTTCAGGAGGCTGTTGACGCACTTATAGATAACGGCAGACACGGCAGACCTGTTACAGGACCGAACAACAGAGCGTTCAAGTCTCTTTCTGATATGCTTAAAGGAAAGCAGGGACGTTTCCGTCAGAACCTGCTCGGAAAACGTGTTGACTATTCGGGACGTTCGGTTATTGTTGTGGGACCGGAATTAAAGATGTATCAGTGCGGTCTGCCTAAGGAAATGGCTCTTGAGCTGTTTAAGCCGTTTGTTATGAAAAGACTTGTGGATACAAATCCGTCAATAAACATTAAATCCGCAAAGAAAATGGTAGATAGGGCAAAACCAGAGGTATGGGACGCATTAGAAGAAGTAATTCAGGGACACCCTGTTCTTCTTAATCGTGCGCCTACACTTCACAGACTGGGTATTCAGGCGTTTGAACCTGTACTTGTTGAGGGAAGAGCGTTAAAGCTCCACCCGCTTGTTTGTACGGCTTACAATGCCGACTTCGACGGAGACCAGATGGCTGTTCACGTACCGCTGTCAGCTGAGGCACAGACAGAAGCCCGTTTTCTGATGCTTGCTGCAAATAATCTTTTAAAGCCGTCAGACGGACGTCCTGTTGCTATTCCTACACAGGATATGCTGCTTGGCTCTTATTACCTTACTCTCTTGAAAGAGGGAGAAAAAGGCGAAGGCAAGGTGTTCAAGGATGTAGAAGAAGCGCTTATGGCTTATGATGCAGGAGTTGTTTCACTGCACGCAGCTATAAAGGTAAAAATAACAAGACAGATCGGCGACAAGCAGGTTTCAAGAATTATAGACGCAACTGTCGGAAGACTTATCTTCAACGAAAACATTCCTCAGGATCTGGGCTTTGTTGACAGAACAAATTCAGACAGGCAGTTTGATTTAGAAGTCTCGTTCCTTGTTAAGAAAAAACAGCTTTCAGATATTATTGAAAGATGTATCAAAATTCACGGAACAACAACGACCAGTGAAGTTTTGGATAAAATCAAGGCTACAGGATATAAGTATTCAACAAAGGCTGCAATAACTGTTGCGGTTTGTGATGCTGAAATCCCTGCGGCTAAAAAGGATATTATCGAAAAGGCTGACGAGATGGTCAGCAGAGTTGACACCCAGTATAAGAGAGGTTATATTTCAAGAGAAGAAAAATCAAAGAGATTCATTGAGATTTGGAATAACGCTACAGATGAGGTTACAAATGCTCTTAAAGACGGTCTTGACCCGTATAACCCGATCAATATGATGGCTGATTCGGGAGCTCGTGGTAGTATCAATCAGATAAGACAGTTAGCAGGTATGCGTGGACTTATCGCTAACACATCGGGTTCGACTATTGAGATGCCTATTCGTGCTAACTATCGTGAGGGACTTAATATTCTAGAATACTTTATTTCATCTCGTGGCGCGAGAAAAGGACTTGCCGATACTGCGCTCAGAACCGCTGACTCAGGTTATCTGACCAGAAGACTTGTAGATGTATCGCAGGATGTTATTATCCATGAGGAGGACTGCGGTACAACTCATGGTATAGATGTATTTGAAATCAAGAACGGCAATGAAATGATAGAGCCTCTTAATGAAAGGCTTGTCGGACGTTTTCTTGTTGAAGATTTGGTTGACAAAGAAACAGGAGAGCTTGTTATTTCTCACAGCAAGCTTATGAATGAGAGCGACGCTGACAGGGTTGCCGCATATTTGAAAGAACACAAAATTGATAAGATTAAAATTCGTTCGGTTCTTCACTGTGAATCAGAGCATGGTGTTTGTGCTAAGTGCTATGGTGCTAACCTTGCAAACGGAAATCTTGCTTCTGTCGGCGAGGCTGTAGGAATTATCTCTGCACAGTCTATCGGTGAGCCGGGTACTCAGCTTACAATGAGAACTTTCCACACAGGAGGTATCGCTTCTGCTGAGGATATTACGCAGGGTCTTCCTAGAGTTGAAGAACTGTTTGAGTCGAGAAAGCCAAAGGGCGCTGCTATTATTGCAGGTATTGACGGAACAGTTCGTATCGAAGAGGTCAAAAAGACAAAGCAAATCGTAATTACAAATGAGGATATTAATAATCCTGAGCAGGAAAGCTATACAATTCCTTACGGTTACAAGATAAAGGTTCACGAAGGAGATGTGGTTAAAGCCGGAGAACCTCTAACTGAGGGTTCTATTAATCCTAATGATATTCTGGCTGTAAACGGTATAGAAGAGGTTCAGAACTATATCATTACCGAAGTTCAGAAGGTTTATCGGCTTCAGGGTGTTGACATCAATGACAAACACATTGAGGTTATCGTTCGTCAGATGATGAGAAAGGTCAAGGTGGACGATCCGGGAAGCAGTTATCTTCTTCCGGGAGCTTTGGTTGACGCACACGAAATTGCGGCGATCAACAAAGAAATTCAAAACGAAATTGACGCAGGCGACATTAATGCAAAACTGATAACCACAATTCCGGTTCTTCAGGGTATAACAAAGGCTTCGTCTAATTCAAACAGCTTTTTGTCTGCCGCTTCTTTCCAGGAAACTACAAGAGCACTTACAGACGCAGCTATTCGCGGAAAGAGCGACCATCTTGTCGGACTTAAGGAAAATGTTATTATCGGTAAGCTCATTCCTGCCGGAACGGGTATGGACATATACAACAATGTTCAGATCGCTAATACAGCAATTCCTGAGCAGTCTGCAACTACCGTTTAATAAAAATTTCAGAACAGCTCTTAAAAGGGCTGTTCTTTTTTATCAATTCGCTAACTGTTTTTTAAAATCAAAACTAAGCCTTTGGAAAATTATCATCATTTTTCTTTATAAATGCTTGACAAATGAAATTATTAAGTATATAATGTTTTTTATGCTGACCTCGTATGGTCTGCGGAAGATTTTAGGAAAGGAGAGAGAAGATGCCTACATTTAATCAGCTGGTGAGAAGCGGAAGAAAAATGTCTACGTCAAAGTCCACTGCACCTGCACTTCAAAAGGGCTTTAACGCTCAGAAGAAGGCTGTAATTGACCAAAGCTGTCCGCAAAAGCGCGGCGTTTGTACAGCAGTTAAAACAGCTACACCTAAGAAGCCTAACTCAGCTATGAGAAAGATTGCCAGAGTAAAGCTCACAAACGGTCAGGAAGTTACTGCATACATTCCGGGCGTTGGTCATAATCTTCAGGAGCACAGCGTTGTTATGATCAGAGGCGGAAGAGTTAAAGATCTTCCGGGTGTGCGTTATCACATCATCAGAGGAACTCTTGACGCTCAAGGCGTAACAGGAAGAATGCAAGCTCGTTCAAAGTACGGTGCGAAGAGACCAAAGGGCAAATAAGCCTGAAAATTAAGGTAAAACTCAATAACCACAGTTAATGTGGAGTATTATATATATAGTACCTCTGCATTGGACTGACGGGGCTGCGGTCAAGACCGCAGAGCGAGTACCTATGATATCATTCTATGAAGGAGGGAATTATAGTGCCAAGAAGAGGTAAAGTTGCAAAAAGAGATGTTTTGCAAGACCCGATATACAAATCAAAGCTGGTAACACGTCTTATCAACAACGTAATGCTTGACGGTAAGAAGGGTGTTGCTCAGAAAATAGTATACGGAGCATTTGAAATTGTAGAAGAAAAAACAGGAAAGCCGGCTTTAGAGGCTTTTGAACAGGCAATGGAAAATATTATGCCAAGCCTTGAGGTAAAGGCTCGCCGTGTCGGAGGTTCGACATATCAGGTACCTATGGAGGTACGTCCGGAAAGACGTCAGACACTGGGGCTTAGATGGCTGACAAACTATGCTAGAGCAAGACATGAAAAAACTATGAAGGAAAAGCTTGCAGCAGAGATCATGGACGCTGTAAACGGCGTTGGAGGAGCTTGCAAGAAGAAAGACGATACGCACAAAATGGCAGAAGCAAACAAGGCTTTCGCTCACTATCGTTGGTAATATTAATAGGAGGATTTTATGGCAAGAGATTGTTCATTACAGGATACCAGAAATATTGGTATCATGGCTCATATTGATGCTGGTAAGACCACCACAACTGAGCGTATCCTATTTTATACAGGTATTAACCATAAGATAGGTGAGGTTCACGAGGGTGCCGCTACTATGGACTGGATGGAGCAGGAGCAGGAAAGAGGTATTACAATCACTTCGGCTGCAACTACTGCATTTTGGAAAAATCACAGAATCAATATTATTGACACTCCCGGACACGTTGACTTTACAGTTGAGGTTGAGCGTTCGCTGAGAGTTCTTGATGGATCTGTAACAGTTCTTTGTGCAAAGGGCGGAGTTGAGCCGCAAACTGAAACAGTATGGAGACAAGCAGATAAATACCGTGTTCCGCGTATGGTATACGTTAATAAAATGGATATCATGGGAGCAGATTTTTACAACGTAGTCGATATGTTGAAAACAAGACTTAAAACAAACGCAGTTCCGATTCAGTTGCCAATAGGTGCTGAGGACACATTCAAGGGAGTTATAGACCTTCTTGAAATGAAAGCGTATGTTTATTATGATGATCTTGGAAAAGATATACGAGTTGAGGAAATTCCTGATGATTTGAAGGAAAAAGCTCAGCAGTATCATGATGATATGATAGAGCATGTTGCAGAACAAGATGAAGAGATAATGATGAAGTATCTTGACGGTGAAGAGCTTACAATTGATGAAATCAAGCTCTGTATCAGAAAGGCTACTCTGGCAAATCATATGGTGCCTGTAGTATGCGGTACTTCATACAGAAACAAGGGCGTACAGAAACTGCTTGACGCAATTGTTGACTATATGCCTTCACCAGTTGACGTTCCTGCAATCAAGGGTGTAAACCCTGATACAGACGCTGAGGAGGAAAGACCTTCGTCAGATGAAGAGCCGTTTGCAGCGCTCGCATTCAAGATTGCTACCGACCCGTTTGTTGGAAAGCTCTGTTTCTTTAGAGTATATTCGGGAGTTCTTGAAAAGGGTTCTACTGTATACAACGCTTCTAAGGACGACAATGAGAGAATCGGTAGAATTCTTCAGATGCACTCAAATAACAGAAAAGATATAGATCAGGTTTATGCAGGCGATATTGCCGCAGCCGTTGGTTTGAAGAATACAGGTACAGGAGACACATTGTGTGACGAAAAGCACCCAATTATTCTTGAGTCTATGGAATTCCCTGACCCTGTTATCGACTTGGCTATTGAGCCTAAGACAAAAGCAGGTCAGGAGAAAATGGGTATTGCTTTGTCAAAGCTAGCTGAAGAAGACCCGACATTCAGAACTCACACCGATGAAGAAACGGGACAGACAATTATTTCAGGTATGGGTGAGCTTCACCTTGAGATCATCGTTGACCGTCTGCTTCGTGAGTTTAAGGTAGAGGCTAATGTCGGAGCACCTCAGGTTGCTTACAAGGAAACTATCAGAACCACTGCTGATGTCGACCATAAGTATGCAAGACAGTCAGGAGGTAAAGGTCAGTACGGACACGTTAAGATTCTTGTTGAGCCTAACGTTTCTGGCAAGGGCTATGAGTTCATTAACAAGATCGTCGGAGGAGCTATTCCTAAGGAATATATCCCTGCTGTTGATGCGGGTATTCAGGGAGCAATGCAAAGCGGTGTATTGGCAGGCTATCCGGTAGTTGACGTTAAGGTAACTCTTTACGACGGTTCATACCACGAGGTCGACTCGTCTGAAATGGCATTTAAGATTGCCGGTTCTATGGCGTTTAAAGAGGCTATGAAGAAGGCTGACCCTGTTATTCTTGAGCCTATAATGAAGGTCGTAGTTATCGTTCCTGAGGAGTATATGGGCGACGTTATCGGAGACCTTAACTCACGACGCGGACAGATTCAGGGTATGGACGCAAGACCGGGTGCACAGCAAATCAACGCTTTAGTACCGCTTTCTGAAATGTTCGGATATTCAAACGAGCTGCGTTCAAGAACACAGGGACGCGGACAATATTCAATGGAACCTGACAGTTACATTGAGGTTCCGAAGTCAATTGCAGAAAAAATTATGTCAAACAGAAGCAAGAATAACGACTAAATTATGTATTTAGATAAAAAAATACGTAAAAAGACTTGAAATTCTTGGGGAAGTAGGGTATAATACTTTTATAACTTTAGAAAAGTAACAAATATCAATTTATTTTTAAGGGAGGAAATCCAAATGGCAAAGGAAAAATTTGAAAGAACTAAACCCCATGTCAACATTGGTACTATAGGACACGTTGACCATGGTAAAACAACCTTAACAGCAGCGATCACAAAGGCACTTCATTTAAAGGGTCTTGCACAGTTTGAGGCTTATGATAAGATCGACGGCGCTCCTGAGGAGAGAGAGCGTGGAATCACGATCAACACAGCTCACGTTGAGTATGAAACAGATAAGCGTCACTATGCACACGTTGACTGTCCGGGACACGCTGACTATGTAAAGAACATGATCACAGGTGCTGCTCAGATGGACGGAGCTATCCTCGTTGTAGCTTCATCAGACGGACCTATGGCTCAGACAAAAGAGCACTTGCTTCTTGCTCGTCAGGTTGGAGTTCCATATATCGTAGTATTTATGAACAAGGCTGACCAGGTTGACGACCCAGAGCTTCTTGAGTTGGTTGAAATGGACATTAGAGAGACTCTTAACGAGTATGAGTTCCCTGGTGATGATATTCCGATCATCAAGGGTTCAGCTCTTAAAGCATTAGAGGCTCCGGACGATATTAATGATCCTGCATACGCTCCTATTCTTGAGCTTATGGATGCAGTTGATGAGTATATTCCAACTCCTGAAAGAGCTTCTGACCAGCCGTTCCTTATGCCTGTTGAGGACGTTTTCACAATCACAGGACGTGGAACAGTTGCTACTGGTAGAGTAGAAAGAGGAAGACTTACAACCGGCGACGAAGTTGAAATCATCGGTTTGACAGAGGAAAGAGCTAAGACAGTTGTAACAGGTATCGAGATGTTCAGAAAGATTCTTGACTACGCTGAGGCTGGAGATAACATTGGTGCTCTTCTCCGTGGAGTTCAGAGAGAGGACATCGAAAGAGGTCAGGTTCTCTGTGCACCTAACTCAATTCACCCGGAGACAAAGTTTAAGGGTCAGGTTTACGTTTTGAAGAAGGATGAAGGCGGACGTCATACACCTTTCTTTAACAACTACAGACCTCAGTTCTATTTCAGAACAACTGACGTTACCGGCGTTATCACACTTCCTGCTGACAAGGAAATGTGTATGCCTGGCGATAACGTAGAAATTGGCGTTGAGCTTATCACTCCAATCGCTATTGAAGAAGGACTTCGTTTTGCTATCCGTGAGGGCGGCAGAACAGTAGGTTCAGGCGTTGTTACATCTATCGAAAAGTAATTAACGTATAAATATAAAAGCCATCGGAAAGTTCCGATGGCTTTTTGTTTACAGCTTTTATTTTGTATGGTACAATAAATCAATAAATAACAAATCGGAGAAGTAAAATGAATAAAACCTTTTATATGAACAGAGCGTTGGAGCTTGCAACTAAAGCGGCAGAGATCGGAGAAGTTCCTGTAGGGGCAGTTGTTGTGAATAACAAAACAGGAGAAATAATAGGCGAAGGCTATAACCGCCGTGAAACAGATAAATCTCCGCTTGCACACGCTGAGATAATTGCAATTAACGAGGCGAGCAGAAATCTAGGGGGCTGGAGACTTATAGGCTGCGATATGTATGTGACATTAGAGCCTTGTGCTATGTGTGCGGGGGCAATTATAAACAGTCGTATAGAAAAGGTTTATATCGGAGCATTTGACCATAGATTCGGGGCCGTGGGTTCTACAATAAATCTGTTCGACGGAAGGTTTAATCATTGTCCGAAGGTTGAAAGCGGAATTCTGCTTGATGAATGTTCTGATATAATAAAGGATTTTTTCAGGCGGTTGAGGGATAAAAAAAATGAATTTTAAAGTGAGAATTAAAAAGGTGTACATCAAAATTAGATGTACACCTTAAATTTTTATCTGACAGTCAAATGTTTATGTTCTTTAAGAAGATTTTTTATTTTCTCGTGTGGGTCAATTATAGATGAAATTGATAAGTCGTGATTCAACGACGCTATGAAGTATGCAATATATTTTGAAACATCAACCTCATAAAACCAGTCTCTGCTTAAAAGTTCAGGAGAACGGTATGTCAGATTGGAACCAAAAACTCCGTCGATTATGCCATCTTTAACAGCCGTGTCGAACTTTTCAAGTCCGTTTGTAAATATCGCATAGGTAGCGTAAGCGTATATTTTTCTAGCCTTTCTCTTTTTTAGTTCGTAGGCGAGGTCGAGTACAGACTCACCAGAAGATATAATGTCGTCTGCTACGAAAACGTCTTTGCCCTCGACGTCGTTACCCAGATATTCGTGAGCAACAATTGGGTTTCTTCCGTTTACAACAGTCGAATAATCACGCCGTTTATAGAACAGCCCGAGATTAACGCTTAAAACTGAAGCATAATACATATTTCTGTTAATAGCGCCCTCGTCCGGTGATATGATCATAAAGTGGTCTTTGTCAATAACTATGTCGTCAAGGTTTCTGAACATTGCCTTTAACACCTGATACGAAGGAATTATATTGTCAAAGCCCATCAGCGGAACTGCGTTCTGCACTCGGGGATCGTGTGCGTCAAAGGTGAGAATGTTTGAAACGCCCATAGCCTCAAGCTCCTGAAGAGCAACTGCACAGTCTAAAGATTCACGGTAGCTTCTTCTGTGCTGTCTTCCGCCGTAGAGAATAGGCATAATAACATTTATTCTATGTGCTTTTCCGCCGGCTGCCTGAATAATTCTCTTTAAGTCCTGATAGTGGTCGTCGGGAGACATATGGTTTTTCATTCCGAAATAATCGTATGTGCAGTTGTAGTTTCCTACATCGCAGATAATGAACAGGTCATCGCCCCGAACGGTAGATTTTATAATACCTTTTCCGTCGCCTGATGCAAACCTAGGACAGTCAACTTCAATCAGATAGCTGTCTTTGAGGATTCCGCTTTCTGCCGCCCATTTTGTAAGGTAGCCGTCGATTTTAGCACAAATCTCCTGAGTGCCGTTCATTCCGATGATCCCTAAAGGTCCAACCTGTGTTTGCGGTTCAAATAAAACACCGTTAGTATTGCTTGTCATAAAAAATCTCCTTATATATAAATTTAAAATATATCCTGCTTTTTCTTTCTTGAACGTCTTATATTCAGGAAAAATGTAAGGGCAATTGAAATCAAAAGAAATGCCGGTACAAGCCAAGGCGATTTTGATTTCTCGATTTTGATTTGATTCCAAAGCTCTTGAGTATATGCGTTAGTCTCGTCAGAAAGATTTATAAACACTTCTGTTTTTTCGTTAAGATAATCGTCAGGCGGACAGCGAAGCGGATTTGCTTTTACTTCATCGTCGAAAAGACTGTAAACGCCTGTGTGCGGAGTTGAATAGCATAGATAATCGCAGTTTGCATAAGCTACCTGGATTTCATTTAAGAAATTGATATACATTTCAGCAGCTTCCTTGTTTTTAGCGGCTGTCGGTATACAAGCTGCGTCAACGAACTTGTTAGTGCCTTCTTTTGGTATACAGAAGTCAAGATTAGAATTTTCATCTATCATTGTCTGAACATCGCCTGCATAATAAGGTGCTATTGCCGAAGACTCGCCGCCGATTTTATCAAAAATCTCGTCCATAACATATGCTTGTACAAGATTTTTTTGCTGTTTCAGAGTGCTTGCTGCTTCTTCAAGCTCTTTTTTGTTTTCAGTATTCTGAGAATAACCAAGATAGGTAAGTGCAATTCCAAAAGCGTCGCGGGGATTGTTGAACATAAGAATGTTATTGTCATTAGTCTCGTCCCACAAATCGCACCAGCCTGTTATCTCTTTTTTTACCATTTTCTTGTTGTAGACGATACATACTATTCCCCATGTGTAGGGAACAGAGTATTCATTTTCAGGGTCATATTCAAGACCTACAAACTTTTTGTCAATATAACTGAAATTCGGAATATTGCTGTAATCCAGCTTCTGAATAAGACCCTCTTTTATCATTTTTGAGATCATATAATCGGAAGGGATAACTACATCATAATCTCCGCCTCCGCTTTTCAGCTTTGAGTATAGCTCTTCATTGGTGGCAAAGGTCTTATAATTTACCTTGATGCCGGTGAGCTTTTCAAACTCATTATTTACATCAAAATACTCGTCCTGATTTACCGCCATATATTCACCCCAGTTACACACATTAAGGGTTATATTTTTGTTCTTTAGGCGGGAATAGTCATAGTTTGACAGCAGGTTTTTATCCAGCTTTGTCAAAATGGTATCCATATTAACATCATCACGGCTGATGCTTTTTGTTGACTGAGTATTAACTGTTTCACTTTTCTCGCTGACTTCACTTGAGGAAAGCTGACTTTGGGTATTGCTTTCTGCCGGCAAATTATTTTCTGACTGGCTGTTGTTTATCGTACAGCCGGTAAGCATCATAAGCAACAATGTAATAAAAATAACAAAGTTTTTTTTCATTTAAAAGCTCCTTTGTCAGTATAACACAATTTTAGAAAATTATCAAAGTAAACTTAACAAAATTATGATTTTGACGCTAAGTATTCCAGTCGTTGTTTTCTAAGCTTATAGTTTGATATGGCATTTTTAATTATTAAAACTGCAAGAATCACTATAAATATAATAGTTGAAAGTGCATTTATTTCAGGTGATACTTTTTTTCTGGTCATAGAATAAATGGTTATTGGCAGAGTTTCAATAGTAGTTCCCGAGTTGAAATAGCTTATAACAAAGTCGTCGATAGAGTAGGTGATAGCCATTAAAAACCCTGATAACACGCCCGGCATTATTTCGGGGATCGTTATCCTAAAGAATGCCTGTGTGGGATTGCATCCTAAATCCTGTGCCGCCTCAACTAAATTTGGATTCATCTGTCTCAGCTTTGGTATGATGCTGTAAATGATATAAGGAATGTTAAAGGTAATATGTGCAAGAACCAGCGATACGAACCCGAATTCAAATCCCGAATATACAGTAAATGCTCTGAATAAAAGCATGAGCGAGACGCCTGTTATAATTTCAGGGTTGATTATAGGAATATAGGTTACATTCATTATAGTAGACTTGGTAATAGGTCTCATTCGGTTTATACCTATAGCCGCCGCTGTTCCTATAACTGTTGCTATCAGCGAAGATATAAGGGCAATGATTATCGTATTAAAAAGAGCTGAAAGAATAGCTTCGTTATGAAACAGCTTTTCATACCACCTAAGACTGAAACCTGTAAAATTCGCTCTAGATTTTGATTCGTTGAACGAGAACACTATAAGCACCAAAATCGGAATATACAGAAAAACTATAACAAAGGCGGTTATTGCTCTTGAAAGAATTTTATTCATTAAATAACAGCCTCCTCACTTCCGAACTGATTGAACAGACTCATAATAAGTAAAACTATTACCATAAGAACAAGCGACATCGCAGAGCCTAAATGCGGATTATATGAATTACCCAAGAACTGCGACTCAATAATATCTCCTATCAAATCGTTTGTTCCGCCGCCGAGCATTCTAGATATTATAAATGTTGATACCGACGGAACAAATACGGTAATAATTCCTGTTGATATTCCCTGCTTTGAAAGGGGAAGAATGATTTTTGTTATTATCTGAAAGCCTGAACAGCCCAGATCCTGAGCGGCTTCTATCACGCTTTCGTCAATCTTAGTCATAACCGAATATAGAGGCAGGATCATAAAAGGAATATAGTTGTATATCATTCCTAAAACGACTGCTCCTGAATTGTTTATCAGATTAAATGGACCAAGATGAAAAAGCCCTAAAAAACGGTTTATAATACCGTTTTCTTCGAGCAGTGTCATCCATGCGTAAGTCCTGAGCAAAAAGTTTATCCACATTGGAAGTATGACTATCATAAGCATAGTCCCTTGTTTGCCTCTTGCAAGCCGTGATATTAAATAGGCAACGGGAAGTCCGAGTATAAGGCATATTATCGTTGCAATAACCGAAAATTCAATTGAACGGAATAAAACGTCCAGATAGTCGTTCATGGCAACGATATTTGAAAATGTGAACTCTCCGCTTTGGGTGGTGAATGCAAAGAAAATTACAAGACCCAGCGGTATAACTGTAAATATTATCATCCATATAATATATGGAACAGCTAGTATTTTAGATTTCATTAATGTAACTAAGCTCAGTTAAGAGCGTTCCTCCTTTCAGGGTTTTAAAAAATCACAAAAGTCAGGCTTAGTTTTCCATTTTGTGCATAATGTGAATATCCATTGGTTCGATATTCATACCCACAATAGAGCCGACATCTTCATGAAGGGTAGATTGAACTTTCCACTTATAACCGCTTGCTTCAACAATCATTTCATAGTGAACGCCCTTAAATATAACGCTTTCAACAACGCCTGTAATTGCTCCCTGAATCTGAGGCACGATCTTTATATCCTCCGGTCTGATTACAACATCTACAAGCTCGTCCTTATCAAAGCCCGAGTCGACGCAGGTGAAGGAATTACCTGCAAAATCAACAAGGAAATCCTTTCTCATAATGCCGTCTATAATGTTGCTGTCGCCTATGAAGTCTGCGACAAATGCGTTTTTAGGCTCGTTGTAAATATCAACGGGAGTTCCTATCTGCTGTATGATACCGTCATTCATTACAACGACCGTATCCGACATAGTTAATGCTTCCTCCTGATCGTGAGTTACATAAACAAAAGTTATCTCAAGTTCCTGCTGAATGTTTTTAAGCTCTATCTGCATTCCCTTTCTCAGTTTTAAATCCAAAGCACCCAAAGGCTCGTCTAATAGCAGAACCTTAGGTCTGTTTACCAGCGCTCTGGCTATTGCAACTCTTTGCTGCTGACCGCCTGAAAGACTGTGAATAGACCGCTTTTCAAAACCTATGAGATTTACAAGCTCTAAGGTTTCCTGAACCCTTGATTTGATTTCTTTATCGCTTAGCTTTTTCAGTTTTAGCCCAAAAGCAATGTTGTCATATATATTCAAGTGAGGAAACAGTGCATATTTTTGAAAAACAGTATTGACCTGTCTTTTATGAGGAGGCAGTTTTGTAATGTCTTTATTGTTGAAAAAAAGGGAGCCGCTTTTCATCTGCTGAAAGCCTCCTATAATTCGGAGCGTGGTAGTTTTTCCGCATCCTGACGGGCCAAGCAGAGTTACAAACTGCTTGTCGATTATATCAAGATTTATCTTTTTTAAAACCTGTTCACCGTCAAACTCAACAATAGCGTCCTTAAGGCTGATAATAATGTTTTCCAATTCTTTTCACACTTCCGTTCATAATAATTTTGACAATAGCGCTAAGTTGATTATACGGTATTTTAATTAATTTTACAATACTTTTTTATATATTTATTTTGTTTCTCGGAAAAAGCGTAAAAAGAGTTAATTCAATCAACATTTTTGATGTGAAAAACACAAAAAAATATTGCTATTTATTTTCAAATAGTATATAATATAATTGTATATTTATATCTGCTTGTATGAAATGCTGAATATGATTTATCAGGATTTAGCCGTAAATATTTTAATTTTTTCAGAGGAGATAGTTTAATGACAAAAGTGAATTTGTTTTTTGATGAAATAAAGGATAAAAAAATTGCTTTTATAGGAACAGGTGTAAGCCATAACGACCTTATAAGGTTATTTCTTAAAAAGGGTTATGACATTGTTATATGTGATAAAAAAGATCTTGAAGAAAAAAATAAAGAGCTTTATGACGAATTTAAAAAATCAGGTGCTAAATTTTCTTTCGGTAAAAATTATCTTGACGAGATTTTTTCCTGCGACATAGTTTTCAGAACTCCAGGAATGTATTATAACGATCCGACGCTTACAAGAGCCCGTAAAAGGGGTATTATCATAACAAGTGAAATGGAGATCTTTTTTGACCTTTGTCCATGTAAAATCTATGCTGTAACCGGTTCTGACGGAAAATCGACCACTACTACGCTAATATCAGAATTTTTCAAAGCAGACGGAAAGACCGTTCATTTTGGAGGAAATATAGGAAAGCCGCTTTTATATGAGATAGAAAAAATCAAGGAGACTGATGTTGCAGTTGTTGAGCTTTCGAGCTTTCAGCTTATCTCTATGAGAGAATCTCCGTATGCTGCTGCAATAACAAACATTTCGCCAAATCATTTGAATGTACACGGTACAATGGGGGAGTACATCGGGGCAAAATGCAATATTCTTACCCATCAGAATGCTTTTTCAAAGGCAGTTCTCAATATGGATAATGATGAAACAATGAAGCTGTGCGATTTGGTAAGAGGAAGGCTCTCTCTTTTCAGCAGGAGAGGTATTCCTGAGTGCGGCAGCTTTTTAGATAACGACGGCAATCTCTGTTACAATGATTTTGGAAAAGTTACAAAAATTATTCATATGAACGACATAAGGATTCCGGGCATACACAATGTAGAAAACTTCCTTACGGCTATTGCTCTGACATGGGGAGATGTTTCTATAGAGAGTATTGTGAAAACAGCAAGAGAATTCGGCGGGGTTGAGCATAGAATAGAGTTTGTAAGAGAGCTTGACGGTGTTAAATATTATAACGACTCTATTGCCACAAGCCCGACACGTGTAATGGCAGGGCTTAACTCGTTTGATAAGAAAATAATCGTTATTGCTGGAGGTTCTGATAAAGGAGTTCCTTTTGACTCGCTTGCAGAACCTGTTAATGAAAAGGTAAAGGTCTTGATCCTTATGGGTCAGACTGCTGAAAAGATAAAAAAAGCTGTTACCGAATATGATGATTACAGAACGAGCGGACTAAAGGTAATAATGGTAAAGGATATGGAGGAAGCTGTTCACACAGCAAGGGATATTGCTGAAAAAGGCGATATAGTTTCTCTTTCGCCTGCCTGTGCCAGCTTTGATATGTATTCTATGTTTGAAGCAAGGGGAAGGCATTTTAAAGATATAGTAAACTCACTTTAATATATAAGGAATTGTTTATGGAAAAAAAAGAACTTATTGATATATTGTTTAAACTAACCCAGCAAAACGGCGTTTCGGGTGATGAGTTTTGTGCATCTAAAACAGCGGCGGCAGAGCTTGAAAAATACACGTCTGATGTTACAGTCGATGATTTTGGAAATGTTATTGCCAATATTGGAAAGCGTGAAAAGGGTAAACCTCATATAATGCTTGACGCTCACATTGACGAGATAGGTTTTATTGTAACATACATTACTGACGAGGGTTTTTTGAAAATTTCAAACTGCGGCGGAACAGACAGGCGTTTGCTTTTAGCTCAGCAGGTTGAGGTGCTGTGCTCAGACGGGCAAAGAATTTATGGAGTTACAACGTCAACGCCGCCGCACTTAGAAACAGATGAAAAAAAAGCACCTAAGCTGGATGATGTTTTTATTGACATCGGTCTGTCAAAAGAAGAAGCCGAGAAAATGGTTTCTTTAGGCGACAGAGTTATTATATCAAATGAACCGTGTCCGCTTTTAGACGACAGGGTAACCTCTAAATGTCTTGACGACAGGGCAGGTGTTTTAACGCTTATTCAGACGCTTGAGATATTAAAGAATGATTTTGAAAGTCTTAACTGTTCGCTTTCTGTGGTATTGTCGTCTCAGGAGGAGACAGGAGAGAGGGGAGCTAAAACGGCGGCTTATAAGGTAAACCCCGATATGGCGATAGCTGTTGACGTCTCATTTGCAAGAGTTGAAGGTGATAAAAAATATACATGCGGAGAAATGGGAAAAGGTCCTATGATCGGTGTTTCTCCGTCGCTTTCAAAAGATATGTCAAACAGGTTTATTCAGATTGCAAAAACAGAAAAAATACCCTATCAGATCGAGGTCATGGGAGGCACAACAGGTACAAACGCTGACGCTATCGGAGTAACAAGAGGCGGAGTAAAAACAGTTACTGTTTCAATACCTCTTAAATATATGCACACTCCTGTTGAGGTTATATCAATTTCTGATATTGAAAATTCGGCAAGGCTTATTGCAGAATTTTTAAGAAAAGGGGCGGAAGCTGATGTTTGATACTTTGCGTGATCTTTGCCTTTTAAACGGGATTTCAGGTGATGAGGACAGTATAAGAGAATATATAATTTCACGAATCTCTGATAAGTGTGAGTGCAAGATCGATAATCTGGGTAATATTATTGCATTAAAAAAAGGAATAAAAACACCCCAAAATAAGGTTTTGCTGTCTGCTCATATGGACGAGGTAGGACTGATAGTTAAATATATAAATGACGACGGAAGTCTGAAGGTGGAAAGCGTCGGCGGCGTTGATCCCGGAGTTGTTTTCGGACGTCAGGTTACAGTCGGCAAAAATAATACTGACGGAGTTATCGGAGGGGTCGCAATTCATAACCTTTCAATTGATGAAAGGGACAAGGCGGTGCCTTTTGACAAGCTGACTGTTGACATCGGCGCTAAAAACCGTGATGAAGCTGAAAAAGCGGTATCATTAGGGGAAAGCGTTTACTTTAAATCTGATTTTACAGAGTTCGGAGACGGATTTATAAAATCAAAGGCTATTGATGACAGATTCGGCTGTGCGCTTTTGCTTGAGCTTATTGAAAGCGAGCTTGAATATGACACATATTTTACTTTTGTTGTTCAGGAGGAGATAGGACTTCGCGGAGCAGCAGCGGCAGCATACACGGTAAACCCTGATTATGCAATTGTTATAGAGGCTACAACTGCGGCTGATATTCCTCTTTCTGAGGGAGAAAAATCTGTTTGCAAATGCAAAAGCGGACCTGTTGTATCCTTTATGGATAAGTCAACGGTTTATAATAAAGAGCTTTATAATCTTGCTTTTGAAACAGCAAAAGAGAATAACATTCCCTGTCAGACTAAAACTATGATAGCGGGAGGAAACGACGCAGGAGCTATTCATATTTCAAGAGGCGGAGTTAAAACTTTAGCCGTATCAGTTCCGTGCAGGTATATACACTCGCCGTCCTGCGTAGCTAATAAAAAAGATATGATCAATTCACTTGAGCTTGTAAAGTCTATTTTAATTAAACTTTATGACAGGCAGTAAAGTTGAGTTAAGAACTTAAAAACGGAGGAATTCTCTTTGTTTGGGAGAAATTATATAAATGATAACAGAAACTCAAGACATAACTGAAAAGCTGTTGGATACCCTTGAAAAAAATCACTATTCAAGACGTATAAAATCGCATTTTTTGGCCTATGGTGTAAGCTACGATTTTTGTAGATTTTATTTTGTTCGGGAAAATGAGTGCACCGATAATGACGCTGTGGTATCGGTTTTCAATGCGTCTATGGTAGTTTCTGTTTTTGAAGGCCACACTCTTTCTGATAATGAGATTTCTGAGCTTGCAACTCTCATTTTTATGACAAAGCCTGTTACAGTTGAACTGGGGTTTAGCTATTCAAAAAAGCTGAGTAAAATAATAGCTGATGACTACAACGTGTTTGACAGAACTATGTTTGAGTTTGTATGTAAAGATCACATTCCGCAGCTGGACGTAAATGAATTGCCTAAACTGGACGATGTGTATGATATTTTGGCAACAAGCTTTCCTGCAATAAAAAATTCATATTCGCTGTGGCTGACAGATACGTCGCACAGGGTAAGAAAAGGTCTTTCGCAGAGCTTTACGCTTAACAACTGCTCATCTGCAACTATACAGTATATTATTGACGGCATTGCATTTATAGGTCATGTTGCTACGATACCTAAAGAGCGTGGTAAGCACCATGCAAGAGAGCTTTTGTATTGGATAGGTGAGCGGCTGAACGAAGACGGATTTTCAGTTCAGCTTTTTGCAAGAAGCTATAACGTAAGCTATTATACTGAAATAGGCTTTCTTCCCATTTATAATGACATAGTGCTTGAAAGGAAAGACATAGATGAATAATTCTTTTTTTGATATAGATAAAAGACTTTTAAGTCTTGCCGATGAGGCTGAAGCCGAATGCAGAGACATATTTGCAGATTTCGCCAAAATAGCTGAATACAACGGACAGAAGGTCTTAAAAGCTTTTATAGACAATCGGGTGTCTGAAAGCTGTTTAAAGGGCACAACTGGCTACGGATACGGAGATGTCGGCAGAGATACGATAGACAAGGTGTTTGCTCAGACTTTCGGAGGAGAGGACGCTTTGGTGCGCCATACATTTGTCAACGGAACTCATGCGCTTTCTACTGCTTTGTTCGGGGTGTTGAGAGCGGGAGATAAATTGGTTTCTGTAACAGGAAAGCCGTATGACACCTTAGAAGAAGTGATTGGCATAAGAAATACAAACGGAAGCGGTTCGCTTGTGGATTTCGGCGTTATTTACAGACAGGTTGATCTGCTTTCAGATGGAACTCCAGATTATGATGAGATTTATAAAAAAGCACAGACGGCAAAGGTTATTTACATTCAGCGTTCAAGAGGATATTCACTTCGCCCGTCGCTTTGCATTGACACTATAGAGAGAATAGTTAAGACTGCAAAATCTGCTAATGAGAATGTAATCGTTATGGTGGACAATTGCTACGGCGAGTTTGTTGAAAAGAGTGAACCGCTTGACGTAGGAGCGGATTTGATAATAGGCTCATTGATAAAAAATCCGGGCGGAGGAATAGCTTCTACAGGCGGTTACATAGCGGGAAAAGCTGATTTGATAGAAAAGTGCGCCGACAGACTTACCTGTATCGGAATGGGAAAAGAAGTAGGCTGCTCGCTTGATAAGAACAGAGAGATTTTGCTTGGATTTTTTATGGCACCTCAGGTTGTTGAGTCGGCTTTAAAAACCTCTGCATTTGCCTGTAGGTTTTATGAAAAACTGGGCTTTAAGACGTTTCCTGAAAGCTGTGAAAAGCGAACTGATATAATAGCTTCGATTCTGTTGGGAGACGAACAAAGGCTAACTGCGTTTTGTCAGGGAATACAAAAAGGTTCTCCTGTTGACAGTTTTGCTGTTCCTGAGGCTTGGGATATGCCTGGCTATGACAGCAAGGTTATTATGGCAGCAGGCGCTTTTACAATGGGAGCGTCCATAGAGCTTTCTGCCGATGCACCCATAAGAGAGCCGTTTGTAGCATGGCTTCAGGGCGGTATCACTTATCATACCGGTAAGCTGGGCGTAATACTGTCGGCAATGGAATTACTGAATAAAGGATTGATAAGCATAAATTCAGGGAATTAAAAGGAGGTACGTTTATGAGTGAAGTATATACAGTTGCATTAAGGCGTATTATTGACGAGTTCAGATTAGAGGTGATAAGTGCACCTGATAATTTGGATGACATTTTGATTTCCGACAATGATTTGAACAGACCTGGACTTCAGCTTAAAGGCTTTTACGAATATTTCAATTCTGAGCGTATACAGGTATGCGGAAATATGGAATTTGCATTTTTAGGTTCAATATCGTCAAGCGAGAGAAGCAAGGCTGTAAGCAAGCTATTTGAAACAAAGATTCCGGCTTTAGTTGTTGCAAGGGGTCATGACATATTTCCTGAAATTATAGAGGCAGCAAAAAAGTATGATATACCCTTGCTGAGAACAGAGGAGAGTACAACAAGCTTTATTGCGGCGCTGATTGGATTTTTAAATTTACATCTTGCACCGAGAATCACCCGTCACGGAGTACTTATTGAGGTATACGGAGAAGGATTGCTTATTGTCGGTGAAAGCGGAGTGGGAAAGAGCGAGACGGCTGTTGAGCTGGTAAAAAGAGGACACAGGCTTGTTGCTGACGACGCAGTTGAAATAAGAAAGGTTTCAAATAAGAGTCTGGTAGGCTCGTCGCCTGATAATATAAGGCACTTTTTAGAGCTGAGAGGCGTGGGAATCATAAATACAAGACGTTTATTTGGTATGGGTGCTGTTAAGGTTACCGAGAAAATAGACTTGGTCGTTGAGCTTGAGACTTGGGATCCTTCAAAAGTATACGACCGTATGGGAGTGGATAACGAATATACAACTATTTTCGGAATACAGATACCGAGTCTTACGATTCCGATAAAGCCGGGAAGAAACTTAGCTATTATTTTAGAGGTTGCCGCTATGAACAACCGTCAGAAGAAGATGGGATATAACGCTGCACAGGAACTTTTGGATAACCTTGGACTAGAGGTAGATAAGAAAGATACGGTTAAAAGTTGGGATGCTTTTTAATATCAAAATGGAATATAGAATATTAGATAACGAAAGGTAAATAGGGTAATTACAGATATATGAAATATGAAGCAGATTTACACACGCATACATTAGCGTCAACTCACGCATATTCTACAATTATGGAGAACTGCAGATCAGCGGTTCAAAAAGGCATTAAGATAATAGCTATGACAGACCATGCTCCTATGGAGCCTGATTCTCCGCACATTTGGCATATTGAAAATCTCGGAATACTTCCCGACAAAATTGAGGACATAAGAGTATTAAAGGGCGTTGAAGCTAATATATGCAATTCAAATGGTGCGCTTGACATAAGCGAGCGTGTATTAAGCAGAATTGAGTGGGTAGTGGCGTCTTTGCACAGTCCGGTTTTCTGGCCTGAAAATTCAAAGGAGCTTTTTGATACTTATAAAAAAGTTTGTTTGAATATACACGTTGATTTGATAGGTCATCCTACAACAGGAGAAATTGACTATAATGCTGATGACCTCGTAAAGCTGTTTAAAGAGTACGACAAGCTGGTTGAACTGAACGAAGCGTCATTGCTTTCAGGAAGGACAAAAAGGGATAAGATGATTGATCTCATAAAGGCGTGCAAAAAGTATGAGACGCCTGTTGCAGTGGATTCTGACGCACATTTTTGTTATAATATCGGAGAAGTTAAGAATGTAGAAAAACTGCTTGATGAATTGGATTTTCCTGAGAGGCTTATTATAAATAAGGATTTAGAAAAACTAAAAGAGAGAATAAAAAACAAACGTCCGTGGATTAAGCTATAAAAATAATTGTGGGGGATAGCTTGTGAAAGAAGACAATGTTATTGAAAAAATAATACAAAAAGCTGAGGAATACGGCTGTGATGTTTTACATAATGAGAATTTGAGCAATCATACTACTTTTAAGATCGGAGGTCCTTGCAAGGCGTTTATATCAATAAACAGCAGTGATTGTTTAAGTGAGCTTATTCAGATTGCCGATGATGAAGAGTATCCGTATTTTGTTATGGGCAAGGGTTCTAATTTGCTTTTTGATGACAGGGGATTTAACGGAGTGATATTTCATTTGGGCTGTGATTTTTCATCGATCAGTCTGATTGACGATACAACAATAAAAGCTGAAGCAGGCTGTTCTCTTATGAATGTTTGCAGATTTGCTTACGAAAACGGATTGGGCGGTTTGGAATTTGCTTTTGGGATACCGGGAACAGTAGGCGGAGCAGTTTATATGAATGCAGGTGCATACGGCGGTGAGATAAAAGATGTTTTAGTTTCAGTCAAGGCAATTAACAATGGAAATGTATCAGATATAGGTGTTGACGATATGGATTTATCCTATCGGCACAGTGTATTTCAGAATAACGGTTTTATTGTTACAGAGGCTGTGTTTAAGCTGGCAAAAAAGGAAAAGTCTGAAATCAAGACTTTGATGGAAGATTATTTATCTAGAAGAAAAAGCAAGCAGCCTTTGGAATATCCCAATGGGGGTTCTACGTTTAAAAGACCGACAGGGCAGTTTGCAGGAAAGCTTATTGAGGAATGCGGACTTCGCGGATTTTGCGTAGGAAATGCTGAAGTTTCAAACAAACACTGCGGTTTTGTAATAAATAAAGGCAATGCGACGTTTAATGAAGTTACAGAACTTATAAAAAAGGTTCAGAAAACAGTTAAAGAGAAAACCGGTTATTTTCTCGAGTGTGAAGTGGAGATAGTAAAGTATGATTAAACGTGGCTTTTAAGGTGTTGTGTTTTTAACTTTGCGGAAGTGTAAAATTGAAAGGATGAATTTTAATTGAAGGATATGGAGTTTGTTATTATAACAGGTGTATCGGGTTCAGGAAAATCAACGGTGGTAAATGTTCTGGAGGATATGGGATATTACTGCATTGACAATATGCCGCCTGAGCTGATACTCAAGTTTTCAGATATTACGACCGGAAGAAGTGCGGGTATTATCGAAAAGGTCGCTTTTGTAACCGATGTCAGAGGAGGTAATTTTTTCAGCCAGCTTTATGATACGATAAAACAGCTTCAAAAAGAGCATATGAATTTAAAGGTTCTGTTTCTGGACGCAAGCGACGATGTTATCATAAGGCGATATAAGGAAACAAGAAGAAAGCACCCTCTTGATGGTCTAATGAAGGGAAATATAGAAAAAGCGATTCAGGCAGAGCGTGATATGCTTGCCAATGTAAAAGGTATTTCTGATTATTTTATCGACTCGTCATTTTTGTCGGCAAACCAGCTTAGAGAAAAGGTCAAAAGTATGTTTTTGACCGACGACGATGAGTTTATGCAGATTGATATTATGTCATTCGGATATAAGTACGGTCCGATGAGAGAGGCGGATTTGGTCTTTGATGTAAGATGTCTGCCTAATCCGTATTATGTTGATGAGCTGAGACCAAAAACAGGTCTTTGCAAAGAGGTATCAGGCTATGTGATGAAGTTTGAGCAGTCTGTTGAGCTTAAAGCAAAACTGGAGGATCTGATGGATTTTCTTATTCCTCTTTATAAAAAAGAGGGTAAGAGTCAGCTTATTATAGCCTTTGGCTGTACCGGCGGTAAGCATAGAAGCGTTACCTTTGCTGAAAATATGATGAAATATCTGTCAAAGAAGTATCACAAGGTAAGAATCTCACACAGGGATATAAATAAGTACACATAAGTTCAGGGTGATATTATGCAGTCTTTTTCGTATCAGGTTAAATCTGAAATTATTGATAATCTCAATTCCTTTGACAAGGCAAACGCAGCGGTTCTGGGAATTTTAAAGCTGTCTAAAAGCTTTGATAAAGAAAGTATTACACTGATTACCGAAAATGAAAAAGTTGCTCAGTTTACAGCTGATCAGTTAAACAAAATCTGCGGTCATAATGCTGTAAATATAAAGGATTTAAGAAAATCTGAAAAGTCAAATTTGTTTACAATCAGTGTAGATAATGAAAAAGACAGAGAATTTATTTTGAATTTTTTTAAGGTTAAAGACAAAAGGCTTTTAGAGAGTGATTTACCTAAAAAAAAGTTTATTCCGAGTTTGATAGCAGGTGTTTTTCTTGCCTGCGGAAGTATTATTGATCCAAATAAGGAATATCATATAGAATTTGTAATGCCGAACTTGGATTTGTGTAATGATTTTGGAATTATTCTGATTGATTACTTTGGTATTTTGGCAAAGCACACAGAGAGAAAAAATACAAATATAGTTTATATAAAGGAAAGCGAAAACATAGAGGATATGTTAACGCTTATGGGGGCTTCAAAGGCCAGTCTTGAGATTATGAATATAAAAATCCTAAAGGATGTGAGAAATAAAATCAACAGAGCCGTGAATTGCGATAACGCCAATATAGAGAAGTCTTTAAAGGCTGCAGAAAGGCAGATCGAGGATATTGAGCTTATTGAAAAAACGGTTGGCTTTGCAAGTCTTTCAGACGATTTGAGGGAAATAGCTGAGATAAGATACAACAATCCTGATTATAGCTTAAAAGAATTAGGACTTGCATTAAACCCGCCGATCTCACGATCGGGGGCAAATCACAGGTTAGAGCGAATAAAAAAAGCAGCAGATGAAATTCGTCAGAAAAAGCAGGAAATAAAATAAATAAATAATTTTAACTGCTTAAAATAAAGAAAAGAACAAAACAGGAGGTACAACTATGATTATCATTTTATTGTTGGGAGTTTTGCTTACAGCATCGGGAGTATGGCTGATAAAAACAGTCATAGACGCAAAGAAAAAGAAATCAGATGAAAACAACAAGGTAGAATTCACAGAGGAAACTGGGTATACTCTTGCGTCAATGGGCGTTGTTATGATAATTTCGTCAATTGTAAAAATGTCCGGCGGTATAGGAACAGGCGGATTTGTCTTTGTTTTCCTTTTGAATATTATCGGTCTGGCAGGACTTCTTTATCTTATTTATCAAAAGCATTATTCTCATAACTGATTTTAATTGAGGCTTGTGATTTTTTTTCAAGCCTCAATTTGTTTAACTTAAACAGCGAATTTTAGAAAGGAGTGGTTGGGTATGACTGATTTTGTGCATTTGCATGTTCACAGTGAGTATTCGCTTCTTGACGGCGCTTGCCGAATAAGCGAGCTTGTTAAAAGGGCAAAAGAATTAGGGCAGGACGCAATAGCTGTAACCGACCACGGAAATATGTACGCTGCTGTTGAGTTCTATAACGAGTGTAAAAAACAGGGCATTAAACCTATAATCGGCTGTGAGGTTTATGTTGCTCCAAGAACAAGATTTGATAAGGTAAACCGCATTGATACATCGCCTTATCATTTGATTTTGCTGTGCAAAAATATGACGGGATATAAAAATCTGATTAAACTTGTTTCGATAGGTTATACAGAAGGATTTTATTCAAAGCCTAGAGTCGATTTGGAGTGTTTGAAAAAGCACAGCGAAGGACTTATATGTCTGTCTGCCTGCCTGGCAGGAGAGGTTGCAAGAAAGCTGTCAAATAACGACTACAGCGGCGCTAAGGAAACAGCATTGCTCTATAGGGAAATATTCGGAGAGGGCAACTATTATATTGAAGTTCAGAACCATAAGTTTTACGATCAGGAAAGAATCCTTCCGCTTCAGTTTAAGCTCTCTGAGGAAACGGGTATACCTTTGGCAGCAACAAATGACTGTCATTACATTTCAAAGGATGACGCTAATTCTCAGAGAATTCTGATGTGCATTTCGACAAATACAACTGTAAACGACCCTAAGTCTATTGAATTTCCCACAGAGGAGTTTTATGTAAAGAGCGGAGATGAAATGCTCGACCTCTTCAAAAGCACTCCGCATGCCATTTCAAATACAAGAATCATTGCCGATATGTGTAATGTCGAATTTGAATTCGGCAAGACAAAGCTGCCTTATTTTCATATTGACGGCGTTAATGATAACACTGAATATTTTAAAGATATGTGCGAGAAGGGTTTGAAGAAGAGGTATGACAATCCGACAAGTGAAGCATATAAAAGGCTGTCATATGAGATCGATATTATTTGTCAGATGGGGTATGTTGACTACTATCTTATAGTCTGGGATTTTATAAACTATGCAAAGCAGCACGGAATACCTGTAGGGCCGGGAAGAGGTTCGGGAGCAGGAAGTCTATGCGCTTACTGCATAGGCATAACAGAAATAGATCCGCTGAAGTATAATCTTCTCTTTGAGAGGTTTTTAAATCCTGAAAGAGTTTCTATGCCCGATTTTGATATAGATTTCTGTATTGACGGACGGCAGAATGTTATAGATTATGTTCAGAACAAATACGGTTCAGACCATGTTGCTCAAATAGTTACATTTGGTACACTGGCAGCTAGAGCGTCTATAAGGGACGTTGCAAGAGCAATGGCGCTTCCTTATCAGACAGCAGATATGGTTGCAAAACTCATTCCGAGAGAGATAAATATAACTATTGAAAAGGCTTTGGAAAAGTCTTCTGACTTAAAAGAATTATATAATAAGGATCAGAAAATCAGAGAGCTTTTAGATATGGCTAAAAAGGTCGAGGGAATGCCGAGAAATACTTCTACCCATGCAGCAGGTGTGGTAATTACCAAAGATCCGGTTGATGAGTATGTTCCGCTGCAAAGCAACGACGGACAAATTGTAACTCAATACACAATGACGGTTTTGGAAAGTCTTGGACTTTTAAAGATAGATTTTTTGGGTCTTCGCAATCTGACTGTAATAAACAACTGCCAAAAGCTGGTTAATGATACCGAACCTGAATTCGATATAAAAAATATTTCGTATGATGATAAGGCTGTTTATGAAATGCTCTCTAAAGGTAAAACGGAAGGTGTGTTTCAGTTTGAAAGTGCAGGAATGACTGCGACGATTATGCGGCTTCAGCCGGAGAGGCTTGAAGATCTGATAGCTGTAATTTCTCTTTACCGACCTGGACCTATGGATTCTATACCGACGTATATAAGGAACCGTCATAATCCTGAATATGTCAAATATAAAACTCCTCTTTTAAGAGATATTTTAGACGTAACCTACGGGTGTATAGTATATCAGGAGCAGGTTATGCAGATTTTCAGAACACTTGCAGGGTATTCCTACGGCAGAGCCGATATTGTAAGACGTGCAATGGCTAAGAAAAAGCATAAGGTTCTGGAGGCAGAGCGTAAGGCTTTTATTTACGGTGAAAAAAACCCTGACGGGACGGTCAACTGTGTGGGAGCGGTTGCAAACGGAGTTGAGGAAAGCGTTGCAAATGAAATATTCGATGAGATGACTTCTTTTGCGTCTTATGCCTTTAATAAATCTCACGCAGCGGCTTATGCAACTGTCGCTTATCAGACGGCTTATTTAAAGTGTCATTATTACAAGC
Organism: uncultured Clostridia bacterium; assembly: GCA_947627045.1. GTDB lineage: Bacteria > Bacillota > Clostridia > Oscillospirales > Ruminococcaceae > UMGS1601. The sequence continues at coordinate 52,623 of CANQUM010000005.1, read as the reverse complement.
CTTATATGGCATCACTTATGACCTCTGTAATTACGGATAACACTTCAAAGCTCGTTGAGTACATTAACGAGTGCGAGAAAAATCATGTGAGAATGCTTCATCTCGACATTAACAAAAGTCAAGAGGGATTTGTTGCAGAGGATAACGGCATACGCTTCGCACTTTTGGCGATAAAATCTCTCGGCAGAGGTGTTATAGCTAAAATCATTGCCGAGCGTAATATGAGGGGAAACTATAAGTCATTGCAGGATTTCTGTGAGAGAATGTATGACGATATAAACGTCAGGGCAGTTGAGGCTCTTATAAAAAGCGGGGCGTTTGATTGCTTTCCGACTAATAGGCGGCAGATGATACAAAGTTATGAAATGATTTTGCAAAGCCTTAACGATAACAGAAGAAGAAATATTTCGGGGCAGATGGATCTGTTCGGGGATATGTCTGAAAGCGACGATATATCTATGGAGCTTGAAATACCATACGTAGCAGAATTTGATAAAAACGAGCTATTGGCAATGGAAAAGCAGATACTTGGTATTTATGTTTCGGGACATCCGCTTGACAGTTATTCGGCAATAGCCAGAGCATCAAGATTTACTCCGATAAGCGATATAGTAAATCAGGGAGAGGAAATTAATTTTACATCGAAATACAAAGACGATGATAAGGTAAAGATTTTTGCTATGCTTTCTTATAAAAAGCTGTATACGACTAAAAGTAATTCGCAAATGGCATTCACTAGGTTTGAGGATCAGACAGGCGAAGCAGAGGTCATAATTTTTCCTAATCTGTTCGAGCAATTCAAGAGCATACTGGGAGACGGCTCTATTCTTGTTATCAGCGGACGGGTCTCATTCAAGGACGACGAACCGCCTAAAATCATTGCTGAGGATATTGAAAGTTTGGAGTTTTACGAAAGTTCTCTTAGCGATAAGGCTGTGTGGCTTAAACTTAATTCAACTGAAAAGCAGAAGATAAATGATATAGTTATGTGTTCTAAGAAAAATAAGGGGCAGTCAAAGGTGTATTTTTACTTTGATGATATTAAGAAAAAAACAATGCACAAGGGAATTACCGGAGTTAAAATCACTAATGATTTTTTAATTCAGCTTTCAGAAATTTTGGGCGATGAAAATATTGCAGTAAAGTAGAAAAGCAGAAAAATAAAAAAAGCGTGGTAAAACATAATAAATTATGGTATAATAACTTTTAATAAGTATTTTTGAATGGAGAAGGACAATGTCAAATAGTAAAATTAGAGAAAAAATTACAGATGGAATTTATATTACCACCATAAATGATAAGAAGTTTAACGTAAATACAATAGGAATTCGATTTATTTCAAAGGTAGATGAAAAGAAAGCGTCTGCGTATTCTTTAGTTACAAGAGTGCTGCAGACCTCTAACTCTAAATACACAACCAGAACTATGCTGACAAAGGAGCTTGCAAGGCTTTACGGGGCAGGTATCTCACAAAGCGTATTTAGACTGGGAGACTGTCAGGCTTTCTATCTCGGTGCAAACTGCGTGTGCGACAGGTATGCTCTTGATAATGAGGAGATCACAAACAGCGTTACTGAAATTCTGCTTGACTGTATTTTCTCTCCAAATCTGGTGAACGGAGTTTTCAACGAAAGCGATTTTGAAATAATCAAACAAGAGCTTATTGACAATATCAACAATAAAATCAATGATAAAAGAGGTTATGCCATAGATAAGGCTTTGGAAACTGTTTTTCAGAATGAGCCTGCGGGTGTTCCTTTGGACGGAACGGTTGAAGTACTTGAAAAGATAAATTGTGCTGAAGCTTTTAAAGAGTATAAGGAAATGCTGAGAACCTCCCGAATCGAGATAACGGTTTCAGGCGGGGGCGACTTTAATGAAACGGTGAAACTTATAAAAAGCAGGTTTGAGGGTCTTGAAAGAGAATTTATATCAAGTGAATTTGTGTCTCTTAGCCCTGTAAAGGAAAAGGCAGCGGAGGTCGATGAAAAGTTTGACGTTTTGCAGAGTAAAATGGTAATTGCGTGCAAAACTGATATTAAAGACCCTGAACAGCTAAAGCTGTTTTCATTGATGTTCGGCGGACTGCCGTCTTCTAAGTTGTTTATGAATGTCAGAGAAAAGCTTAGTCTTTGCTATTACTGCGCTTCAAATATTATTTCTGAAAAGGGCGTAATGCTGATCGACAGCGGAGTTGAGAACTCTAATATTAAAAATGCAAAGGACGAGATATTTAAACAGCTTGATGAAATGGCAAAGGGCAGCTTTTCTGATGATGAGCTGAATAATGCCAAAACAGCGGTATGCGGCTCTTTGCGTTCTTATAATGACAGTGCATCAGGACTTGCTACATGGTGGCTTACTCAACTATGCGTCTGGAATAGGGATTTTTCTCCTGAGGACGCAATTGAAAAGTATAAAAGTATAAAAAGAGAGGATATTATCGAGGCTGCAAAAAGCTTTAAGCTTGATACTGTTTATATTATGTCTGGCGATGATAAGGGAGGTGCTGAATAATGGGTATTGAAAAACAAACGATAAAAAGCGAGCGTTTGGGCGAGAGCTATTATAAAATAAAGCACCCGTCGGGGCTTAACATTCTAGTTTGGGAGATGCCTGAGTTTTCGTCTATATATGCTTTATTCGGTACAAAATACGGCTCGATAAATACAAAGTTTAAAACAAAGAACGATAAGGATTTTATAGAAGTACCCGAAGGTATTGCTCATTTCCTTGAACATAAGCTGTTTGAAAATGAGGACTGCGACGTCTTTGAATTATATGCAAAAACAGGTGCAAGCGGAAATGCGTATACCTCATTTGACCAAACGGCATACCTGTTCAGCTGTACGGAAAATTATAAAGAGTCGCTCAAGATTTTGCTTGACTTTGTTCAGGCACCGTATTTCACTAAGGAAACCGTTGATAAAGAGCAGGGGATAATCGGTCAGGAAATAAGAATGTGCGAGGACACTCCATACCGTCAGGTTTTCTTTAATCTGCTGAGATGCTTGTATGTGAACCACCCTGTTAAAATTGAGATCGCAGGAACTGTCGAATCAATAGCTAAGATCGACGCAGCTCTGCTTTACAGCTGCTACAATACATTTTACAATCTTAACAATATGGCTCTTGCAATTGCAGGAAATATCAAGCTCGATGAGGTTTTGGCAATATGCGACGAGCATTTGAAGGTCAAAGAAAATCCTGAACTCGTAACGGCGTTCCCTGATGAACCAAAAGAGGTGAACAAGGAAATATTTGTTCAGGAAATGCCTGTGGGCATTCCGCTTTTTGCAATTGGGTACAAATCTGTTCCGTTTGACGGAAAGGAAAGAGTGAAAAAAGAGCTTGAGGCGTCAATATTGCTTAATTTGATATGCGGCTCGACATCAAAGCTTTATAAGGAATTGTATGACGAGGGACTTATCAATTCTAATTTCTATACTGAGGTAGATTCGGGCGACGGATTTTTTGCAAGTATTTTTTCGGGTGAATCAAAGTCGCCTCAAAAGGTGTTTAAAAGAATAAAGGACGAGATAGAGAGAATAAAAAAAGACGGTATAGACTCCGATTTATTTGAGATTATTAAAAAGGCTGAATACGGTAAGCTGATAAGCGGTTTAAACAGTGCGGAAAAATGTGCAACGCTTATGTTTGAATCAGATCTGCTTATCGGAGTTGACGCCTTTGAAAATATAGAAGCGTTAGCACAAATTACCGAAAAGGATATTTTGGATTGTATAGACATTTTATTTGACAACAGTAAGACTGCTATTTCAATAGTGAAATCAAACATCTAAGGAGGACTTAAAATGACAGCATTGACACTGGGAATGTTAGCAAAGACGGTTTCGGAAACAACTCAGAGAGAGATTATTTCAAACCCTGATAAGGTTTATTTCCCGTTTCTGGGCGGAGACAACATATTCACTAACGGATTTAAACTGAGTAATGTTATGTTTAAAATTCCGGGAACAAATTTTCTGATTTATTGGTACGGCTTTTTAATAGCTTTGGGAATACTGATTGCTATGATTTACGGCTTCAGGAAAATGAGGAGCTTTGGAATTAATCCGGACCGAGCAACAGATTCGGTTATCGGTGGATTGATAGGTGCTATTATCGGAGCAAGGTTTTATTATGTAATATTCAGTTTAAGCGATTATATGACTAAGTCGGGCTCTCTTGACTGGAAAGCAATAATCAGCGTTCGTGACGGTGGTCTTGCCATTTACGGAGGATTAATAGGTGCTATCTTAGTGGGAGGAATAATAGCTAAAATCAGAAAGCTCAAGCTGATAACCTTGCTTGATGTTATTGCTCCCTGCTTTTTGATTGGTCAGGCAATAGGAAGATGGGGCAACTTTTTTAATCAGGAGGCATTCGGTTCAAACACAACTCTGCCTTGGGGAATGATGAGTTCAAAAACGGTTTCTTATCTCGCAGAGGTCCAGACCGATCTTGCCGATAAGGCAGGAGTTGTAGTTGATCAGTATGCACCTGTTCACCCTTGTTTTTTGTATGAGTCTTTGTGGTGTATATTGGGCTTTGTTCTTTTACACTTGTATGCAAAGCACAGAAAGTTTGACGGAGAGATTTTCCTGATGTATATTGGCTGGTACGGTTTGGGAAGATTCTTTATCGAAATGCTGAGAACAGATAGTCTTTACCTTGCAAATATTAAGGTATCAGAGCTTGTAGCCGGAACTTGTGTTCTTGTGTCAATTGTGTTGATCATAATATTCAGAAGTATGGTCAGCAGGAACGGTAATTATAAGCTTTATGCTGACACGGCTGTTTCAAAGGCACAGCTTGCAGAATATGATATGTTTGAAAAAATGAAGGCTGAAAGGTCGGAACTCAAGAAAAAGATAAGCGATGCAAAAGCCAAAGGTGAGGATTTTTCTGCTTTACAGGCTGAATTTGATGAAAAGTTCGGTAAAAATGCAGTTAAGCCTGAAATAAAAGCAGATGTATCAGATGATGAAGAAGAGTATAAATCAATTGTCGATGACGAATCTTTAGATTTAGATATGGATAATATCCAAGATGAAAATGATATTAAAGAGCTTGACGAGCTAGAGCCTGTTGAGCAGAATGACAATATAGAGGAGGAAACAGAGAATGAGTAATATTATTGACGGAAAAGCGGTATCTCAGAGCGTAAAGGACAGAATCAAAGAGGAAGCTGCTCAGCTTAAAGAAAAATACGGAGTTACAGCAGGTCTTGCTGTAATAATTGTTGGTGATGATCCTGCGTCGAGAATTTATGTAAACAATAAGAAAAAGGCGTGCGAGTATGTAGGGTTTGATTCTTATGAATACGCACTTCCTGAGGAGACTACAGAGAGCGAGCTTTTAGAGCTTGTAAGCAAGCTGAATAATGATGACAGAATAGACGGCATACTTTGTCAGCTTCCTCTGCCGAAGCATATCGACGAGAATGTTATAATCAATAATATTGCCCCTAACAAGGACGTTGACGCATTCCACCCTGTCAATGTAGGGAAAATTATGATAGGTGATTACAGCTTTCTGCCGTGTACTCCTGCCGGAGTTATGGAGCTTATTGCGTCTGCCGGAGTTGATATAAAGGGTAAAGAATGTGTTGTTGTCGGAAGAAGCAACATAGTAGGTAAACCTATGTCTATGCTTTTGCTTCATAAAAGCGGAACTGTAACTATTTGCCATTCAAAAACAAAGGATATAAAAGCAGAGTGTAAAAGAGCAGATATTCTTGTTGCGGCGGTAGGAGTTCCTAATCTTATAAAAGGCGATATGATAAAAGAAGGCGCTGTTGTTATTGACGTTGGAATGAACAGACTTGACAACGGAAAGCTGTGCGGAGACGTTGAGTTTGAAACTGCTTCAAAGGTTGCAAGTTATATTACGCCTGTTCCGGGCGGTGTAGGACCTATGACAATAGCTATGCTTATGCAGAATACTCTGACAGCGGCTAAGGTGAACAGGAATATCCAATAGAATGTAAGCAAGAAAGTGAAATTATTAAAAAATTGTAAAAACTATTTACAATTGAGAAAATATGTGGTAACATAATTAGCGTTGTAATTACAACGGTTAAACCCTGATCTTGGATTATGGCGAATGCCCGTAAAAATGGGAGGTATCCTTACCATAATCTACGACTGCGGAAAATCTTAAAGAAAAGAGGTACAATTATTATGCTGAGAAAAGAAGAAAAAACTGCTGTTATCGAAGCTAACAGAAAGCACGATACAGACACAGGCTCACCCGAAGTGCAAATCGCAATTCTTACGAAAAGAATCAATGATTTGACAGAGCATCTTAAGGTTCACAAGAAGGATCACCACTCAAGAAGAGGTCTTTTGAAGATGGTTGGTAAGAGAAGAAATCTTTTAAGCTATCTTCAGAAAAAGGATGTTGAGAGATACAGAGCTACTATTGAAAAGCTTGGTATCCGTAAGTAAATTTTGTTATCAATAAGGCAGAGGCGAATATTCGCTGTCTGCCTTTTGGTGTATATTGGCAGTGAGTAATTAGCAATAAATAGAGGGTTATCAGGCTTTAATAATCCTGTATTTTTTGCTAAAACTCCTGTCATAAATCTGAAAGCAAGGGCTTTCTAAAAGTAAATTTTAAATTAATGAATAGGAGTTTTGCGTGAAAGATATTTGTCGCGCATTTTGAGCTTTTCAACAAAATCGGTGTTTATAAACCGATAGAGTGATACAGCTTGAATTCCTAAGAAAGGAATGGTATTAAAATGTTTGAGAATTACAGAACTTTTGAAACTACCTATGCAGGCAGACCGCTTGTTGTTGAAACAGGTAAAACGTGCGAGCTTTCAAACGGTTCGTGCTGGGTACGTTACGGTGAAACGGTAGTAATGGCAAACGTAACGGCTTCTGAAAAGCCCAGAGAGGGAATAGACTTTTTCCCGCTATCGGTTGATTACGAGGAGAGACTTTATTCTGTTGGCAAGATCCCCGGTTCTTTTACAAAGAGAGAGGGTAAGCCTGCTGACAAGGCAATACTAACTTCAAGAATGGTTGACAGACAGATAAGACCGTTGTTCCCAAAGGATATGAGAAACGACGTTGGAGTTGTAATGACTGTTTTGTCAGTTGACCATGATAACTCACCTGAGGTTGCAGGAATGGTTGCTGTTTCTATTGCGCTTTCTATTTCTGATATTCCATTCAACGGACCGATAGCAGGACTGAGCGTAGGACTTGTTGACGGAGAGATCGTTTTAAATCCTACATTGGAGCAAAGAGAGAAAAATCATCTCAATCTTACGGTTGCGGGTTCGGCTGAAAAAATCGTTATGATTGAAGCCGGTGCTGATGAGGTAGACGACGACACAATGCTTGAGGCTATTTTAAAGGGCCACGAGGAAATAAAGAAAATGGTTTCGTTTATTTCTGATATTCAGAAGGAGATAGGAAAGCCTAAATTTGAGTTTGAATCGCAGGAAGTTGACCACGATCTATTTGACGAGATTGAGGCATTTGCCGCAGAAGATGTAAAGGCAGCGCTTGATACAAACGATAAGAATGTTCGTGACGCAAGATTACAGCCGATAATTGACGCTATTCACGAGAAGTTTGACGATGAAGAAAAAGAAAATGCAGTGATGATCGACGAGATAATCTACAAGCTGCAAAAGAAAATCGTTAGGGCATGGCTTTGCGAAGGCAAGAGAGTTGACGGACGAGGTATTGACGAGATAAGACCGTTAGCTTCTGAAGTCGGGGTTCTTCCGAGAGTTCACGGCTCTGGTATTTTCACAAGAGGACAAACTCAGGTTTTGACTATTTGTACGCTTGGACCTGTAAGCGAAGCCCAAAAGCTGGACGGCTTAGACGAAGAGGTTTCAAAGAGATATATCCACCACTACAATTTCCCTTCATATTCGGTAGGCGAAACAAGACCTTCAAGAGGTCCGGGAAGAAGAGAAATAGGTCACGGAGCATTAGCTGAAAAGGCACTTGTCCCTGTAATTCCAAGTGTTGAGGAATTTCCGTATGCTATCAGAATGGTATCAGAGGTGCTTTCTTCAAACGGTTCGACTTCGCAGGGCTCAATATGCGGTTCTACTCTTGCATTGATGGATGCCGGCGTACCTATTAAAGCTCCTGTTGCAGGTATTTCCTGCGGACTTATTACAAAGGACGACGGCAGTTTCCAGACAATGGTTGATATTCAAGGGCTTGAGGACTTCTACGGAGATATGGACTTTAAAGTAGGCGGAACAAAGAAAGGTATCACCGCCATTCAGGTTGACATTAAGGTTGACGGTCTTACTCCTGAGATTATTAAAGAAGCATTTGAGAAAACTCATAAGGCAAGACTTTATATTTTAGATGAAATAATGCTCAAGGCAATTCCTGAGCCCAGACCTGAGGTCAGCAAGTGGGCTCCTAAGATGTTTACTACTAAGGTACCTGTTGATAAAATAAGAGACGTTATCGGTTCGGGCGGAAAGGTAATTCAGAAAATCGCTGCTGACTTTGATTGCAGTATTGATATTGAAGAGGACGGAAATGTATTCGTTTCCGGTCTTGACAAGGAGAAATGTCAGGCAGCTATATCTGTTATCGACACTATCGCTAACGACCCTGAAATCGGTTCTATTTACAAGGGCAAGGTTGTCAGAATAATGAACTTTGGTGCGTTTGTTGAAATAGCTCCCGGAAAAGACGGATTGGTACACATTTCAAAACTGGATAAGCAAAGGGTAAACAAGGTTGAGGACATTGTTTCGATAGGCGATGAGGTAGTAGTCAAGGTAATGGAAATCGACGACCAGGGAAGAATAAATCTTTCAAGAAAGGACGCTTTAGCCGATATTGAAGCAAAAAAGGCTGAACAAAGTGAATAAATGATATTAAAAGCACTTATGGGTATTTTCCGTAAGTGCTTATCTTTTGCACTTGAAAAAGGGTATTCAAAATAGTATAATTAATGTATCACAATAATTACCTTTGCTTCATATTATGAATCAGAGGTGAGTAAGATGAGTGAGCTGTTTGCTGCAATATTTTTAGTGCTTTTTGTGCTGACACTTATTTACGTTGTAAAGAAGCTGTTGGATTCGGGGAAAGTTTCAGATTATAAGAAATTTATAATTATCCCTGTAAGTAATAAAATCAATGATGTTTCAAAGATAATAAAAGCGGCATATTGGGAAAATAAATTCAGTGATGAGGATTCGAGCGAGATATTAATATACCCTACAGAAAAACCTGATGAAGAGCGTATAGTTCAGCTAAATGAGGTATGCGGAGAATTTGACAGTGTAAAAGTAATTAGTCAGAATGAGCTTGAGAATTATATTAGGTCAAATGGATAGCAAAGAAAATTAATCAGATTGAAAGGCGGTCTTTGCACTGCAAAGATGTGGTGATTAAAGTGAAAGGAAAAGAGCTTTGTCAGATTGAAGGCACGGTTGATTGTGTTGTTTATAGTAATGAGGAAAACGGGTTTGCCGTCTTAACGCTTGACGTTGACGGCGACCCTGTTACTGTTGTGGGAGAAATCGGCAGCGTTGACGAAGGCGAGGATCTATTCTTAACGGGCGAATTTATTAATCATCAGAAATTCGGAGAGCAGTTCAAAGTTACTCTCTGCGAGCGCAAAATGCCTACAACCGCACTGGCAATAAGAAAGTATCTTGCAAGCGGTGCTATCAAGGGAATAGGACCTGTCATTGCAGGGAAAATCGTAGATAAATTCGGCGATATGACGCTTGAAATTATGGAAAAAGAGCCAGAGCGTCTATGCGAGGTTGAGGGTATAACAAAGAAGAAGTGCCAAAAAATTTCTGAGGAATTTAAAAATGTAAATGGAGTTCGGTCTTTGATGGGGTATCTGTCAAAATTCGGCATATCGGCGGGCTACGGTGCTAAAGCGTGGAAACGCTGGGGACAGCCTACTGAGGAAATGGTGAGGAGCAATCCGTATGTTCTATGTGCTCAAGGAATAGAGCTTCCGTTTTTCAAAGCTGATGAAATGGCAGCAGATATAGAACTGCCAAAGGATAATGAAAACCGTATAAAAGCGGGAATAGCAAATGTTCTTATTCAGAATTCATATGCCGGGCATACTTGTCTGCCTGAGGACAAGCTAAGAGCGATAACCTGTAGGTTTCTCGATGTTGAGGAGGATAGATTTAACGAGGTCTTAGAGGATGAGCTGAATGAGGAAAATTTATGTCTGTTTAGAAAGAAAAACAGACCCTTTATCTTGCTTAAAGAATATTATACAGCTGAAAATTATATTTCCAGACGGCTTAATATAATGAAAGAATGTCTCTATGACAGTAAGATAAATTATGACGAGGTAATTGCTCTTGCAGAGGAGCAGAATGATATAGAGTATGAGGAGCTTCAAAAGAAAGCTATAAATACAGCGCTGTCCTGCGGCTTTTTGGTTTTAACAGGTGGACCGGGAACAGGAAAGACCACCACGCTAAATGCTATAATATCTCTGTTTGAGCAGCAGGGTATGAATGTTTTGATAACCGCTCCGACAGGGCGTGCGGCAAAGAGAATATCCGAACTTACAGGCTATGAAGCGAAGACTATTCACCGAATGCTTGAGGTTGTCTTTTCAGACGGAGACAGACCTCGTTTTAAGTATAATGAGAACAATTTGCTTGATTGCGATGTTATGATAATTGACGAGATGTCTATGGTCGATTCATTATTGTTCGAGGCGCTTTTGAGGGCAATACCTATGACCTGCAAATTAATTATGGTAGGCGACAGCGATCAGCTTCCGTCGGTGGGGGCAGGGAATGTTCTCAAGGATATAATAGAAAGCGGAGTTGTGCCGATAGTAACTCTTAAAGAGATTTTCAGACAGGCAAGTAAAAGCTCAATAGTTGTAAATGCTCATAAGATAGTCGGCGGAGAGCATATTGATCTAAGTGAAAGAGGGAATGATTTCTTCTTTTTTCAAAGGCTTCAGCACAGTGAACTTCAGTCGTTGGTCGTTGAGCTTGCTAAGGACAGGCTCCCGAAAGCATATGGGTATTCATCAATTGACGATATTCAAGTCTTATCGCCTACAAGAAAGGGACCGTCCGGCACAGTTGAGCTTAACAAACGGCTTCAGGCAGAACTTAACCCACCGGCAAAAGATAAATCAGAGATAAAGACGTTTCAGTATACATATCGCGTCGGCGATAAGGTTATGCAGACAAAGAATAATTACGATATTGTCTGGTCGAAGGATTTAGGCGACGGAGTTAAAGAAAACGGTGCAGGTATCTTTAACGGAGATATAGGAATCATAACTGCGGCTAATAAATATACAGGGCTTATTACGATTGATTTTGAGGGCAGAGTATGCAATTATACAGTTTCAATGCTAGAGCATGTCGAACTTGCTTATGCAATAACTGTACATAAAAGTCAGGGCAGCGAGTTTGACGTGGTCATACTTACTGTTTTCGGCGGGTTTGACAAGCTGTATTACAGAAATCTGCTTTATACTGCTGTTACAAGGGCTAAAAAGCTGTTGATTATAATTGGTTCTGCGAATAAGCTGGAGGGCATGATTGACAATAATAGAAGAACATTGAGATATACTGTTTTAAAAAATATGCTGATTGAGGATGGTAACGGTGATGAATTTAATGATGAAATTGAATTCTGACAGTGTTAAAAAATATATACTTGACATTTTCTTTCCAAACAGATGCCCGTTTTGCGGCAAGGTAATTAAGTGGAATGAACCTTGCTGTGAAAAGTGTGAAAGCGAGATACCCTTTATAAGTACAGAACACTGCAAAAGGTGCGGACAGGAAATATGTATATGCAGTGATACTAAAATATATTATGACGGCTGTGTAAGTATTACAGATTACAAAGGTGTTGTAAGAGAGGGGATAGTTAATCTCAAGCTGGATAAAGCAGTAAACATTGTTGATGTTTTTAAAGATGATATTTATAAAAGAATTTCACAGATGGTTGATATAAGTAATATAGATATTGTTACGTCAGTTCCTATGCACAGATTGGCAAAGCAAAAGCGTGGGTACAATCAGTCTGATGTTATAGCCAAGACAGTTTCTAAAATTATAAACAAGCACAACTGCTTAAGGATTTTGAAAAAGTCAAGAAATGATATTGCACAGCACGAACTTGGCAGATATGAAAGAGCAGAAGCAGTTAAAGGTCTTTTTTATATTGACAGAAAGTATGCAGATGAAATAAGCAAAAAGACTATTTTGCTTTGTGATGATATTATCACAACGGGAAGTACGCTTAATGAGTGTTCCCGTGTTTTAAAGGAAAACGGAGCAAAGGCAGTATATTGCTTTACTATAGCGTCTACGCATCTCAATAACGATTAAAATAATTGTATAAATAAGACTCAGTATAAAATTACACTAATATATAAATTATCTTTCAGAATTTATATAAAGATTGTGTAAAAAATAACAATAGACTATTGAAAAAATGCTCGATTTGGGTTATAATTATAATGTTTAATTTTACTTTTGAGGGAGATATTGTTATATGAATTTTTTAAGCTCCTTGCTTGCTGAGGATATTGATATGAACTTTGAATATGTTACGTCAGTTGTTATTACAGGAATAACCGTAGTATTTATAGGCTTGATTTTACTGGTCGTTATTCTTTTACTGTTCGGTCTTATTTCAAAGGTCAGAAAAAAGACTGTCGGCAAAAAGGTTCGCACAGACAGTGAGATTAAAGCAGACAAAGTTGTTTTGCCTAGTGAAAAGATTGCAAGTGCAGCACCTGAAATTGAAGATGATATTGAAGAGGAGATAGTAGCGGTAATATCTGCGGCAATTGCACATATGAGTGCAAAGAGCGGAAAAAAGCTGACGCTTAAAAGCGTCAAGACCGCCAAGCCTCAGAGAACAGCATGGGCTGCTGCGGGGCTTATTGATAATACACGTCCATTTTAGCGAAAGGATATTCACATTATGATAGAAAAGTTTCTTGACACACTTGTAGATTTAGCTACAACCTCCGGTTTTGCCGGATTTATTGCCGACGGCGGCTGGAAATCGCTGATTATGATAGGCATTTCGTTTATTTTTATGTATCTTGCGATTTCAAAGGGATTTGAGCCGCTTCTTCTTTTGCCGATTGCATTTGGTATGCTTTTGACGAATCTTCCTTTTACAGAGATGTACCACCCCGACCTTTGGAAAATAACAGGCGAGGGTATAGATTTCGGAAAAGTTCTGCACGATGGAGGACTGCTTGACATACTTTATATGGGCGTTAAGCTCCAGCTTTATCCGCCGCTTATATTCCTCGGAATAGGTGCTATGACCGATTTTGCTCCGCTGATTGCAAATCCTAAGAGCTTTTTGCTCGGAGCAGCTGCACAAGGCGGAATATTCTTTACGTTTATCGGTGCGGCTCTGTTAGGGTTTTCTGCGGCTGAAGCAGGTTCTATTGCAATAATCGGCGGCGCCGACGGACCGACAGCTATCTACGTTTCATCAAAGCTGCTTTCATCGGGCGGTTTTAAAATAGATACGGGAACTATTGCGCTTGCCGCATATACCTATATGGCTCTTGTACCGATAATTCAGCCTCCTATTATGAAAGGCCTGACAACTAAAAAAGAGCGTTCAATAGTTATGGGTCAGATAAGACCTGTTTCAAAGACGGAAAAGATTATTTTCCCGATAGTGGTTACAATTGTAATTTCTCTGCTTGTTCCTTCGGCGGCACCTTTAGTAGGTATGCTTATGCTCGGAAATCTTCTAAAGGAAAGCGGAGTTTGCGACAGACTTGTTAAAACCGCTCAGAATGAGCTTATGAACATTATAACAATTTTCTTAGGCATTTCTGTAGGTGCAACAACAACGGCTGACAAGATAGTAAACAAAGAATTTTTAGGAGTTATTTTGCTCGGCGTTGCCGCTTTCTGTCTGGGAACAGCCTGCGGAGTGATTTTTGGAAAGATAATGTGCTTTTTCACAAAGGGCAAGGTAAACCCGCTTATCGGTTCAGCAGGAGTATCTGCTGTTCCAATGGCGGCGAGAGTGTCGCAGAAAGTAGGTCAGCAGGAAAATCCTACAAACTATCTGCTTATGCACGCAATGGGACCTAATGTTGCCGGAGTTATCGGCTCGGCTGTTGCTGCAGGTGTGCTGTTGAGCATTATTCCGTATTAATTATAAATTTAAACAAAAAGGCGGATTAAAATGAAAAGCAGTAAGTTTTTTGCTATCATTTCAAGAATGAAGTATATAAATCGCTGGAGCCTCATGCGAAATACCGTAACGGAAAACATAAGCGAGCATTCGCTTGAGGTTGCTTTTATTGCTCATCTTCTTGCGGTTTTGAGAAACAAACGATTTGCTGGGAATGTAAATCCTGAGAGGGTCGCCCTATTGGCAATGTACCACGATACGCCTGAAATAATTACAGGCGATTTGCCTACTCCCATTAAGTATTATAATAAGAATATAAAGTCTGCTTATTCTGAAATTGAGAACAATGCGAGCAATCAGCTTTTGTCTTATCTTCCCGATGACATTAAAGAGGAATACAGACCCTTGCTTTTCAAAGATGAAAGCGAAAGCGAGCATTGGGAGCTTGTAAAAGCGGCAGATAAAATATCGGCTCTTATCAAATGCGTTGAGGAAAAACAAATGGGCAACAAAGATTTCAGCGACGCAGAGAGTGCGACCTTGAAAATTATAAAAGAGCTTAATGTTAAAGAGGCGGACGTGTTCTTAGAGGAATTTATGCCGTCTTATGGACTTACTCTTGATAAGCAGACTTAGCAAGTGATAATTGACGATTGACAATGGATAATTATCTTTAGATATGTTAAAAGCGTTCGGAATTTTTTCCGAACGCTTTTAACATGCGCTTTGCTTATAATCTCAACCTTTAACAGCTAATCTTATAGGTCAGCGTTAAAAGACTGTCGCCGAGATGCACATTCTCAACTATGATATTGTCAAAGTGTAGGTTCAAATCGAAATGTGAAAAGTTCCAGAAGGATTTAACGCCGAGATCAATTAGCTTTTTTGCAACGCTGAAGGCATTATCCTTTGGCAGGCAAAGAACAGCAATAGACGGCAGATTTTCCTTGCAGAATTTCTCAAGCTCGTCTATGCTTAAAACTTTTATACCTGCAACGGTCTGACCGATAATATCGGGGTCAATATCGAATATAGCGGTAAGTCTGCAGCCCTTTTTCTCGAAGCTTATCTGAGAAGTAACGGCTTTTCCGAGATTTCCTGCACCTATCATAATTGTTTTATATTCCTTGTCAACACCCAAGATGCTGCCGATAACATTATGAAGAGCTTTTATGTTATACCCATACCCCTGCTGTCCGAAACCGCCGAAGCAGTTTAGGTCCTGGCGAATCTGCGAAGCAGTCGTTTTCATACGGGCGGCTAACTCCTTTGAAGAAATACGTTCAACATTTTCCTCTATAAGATCCTCAAGATATGAATAATATCTGGGCAGTCTTTTAATGACTGAGGCTGAAATATCACTATTTTTAGCCACTAATCTCATCCCTTAAACTATAAATTATTGACTTTAGCGTCTATTCGTTTACAAGTATGTCTAAACGCTTGCCTATTTCCTTTAAGAAGGTTTCTGAGTCAACCTTTTTCTTGTTTTCAAGACTTGAAAGCAGATAAAGGTCGCCTGTCATAACGCCGTCCTCAATTGTCTGTATGGTAGCCTGTTCCAGCTTGTTTGCAAAATCAACTAAATCCGGCGTATTGTCAAGCTCGCCTCTTTTTCTCAATGCACCGCTCCAAGCAAAGATGGTAGCAACTGAGTTTGTAGAGGTCTCCTCACCCTTGAGATATTTGTAGTAATGTCTCTGAACGGTTCCGTGAGCGGCTTCGTATTCATAAATGCCGTCAGGAGAAACTAATACGGAGGTCATCATAGCCAGCGAGCCGTAAGCTGTAGAAATCATATCAGACATAACGTCGCCGTCATAGTTTTTGCAAGCCCAGATGTATCCGCCGTTTGAACGTATAACTCTTGCAACTGCATCGTCTATAAGGGTGTAGAAATATTCAATACCTGCCGCTTCGTATCTTTCTTTATATTCGTTATCGTATATTTCCTGGAAAATGTCTTTGAATCTGTGATCGTATTTCTTTGAAATAGTGTCTTTTGTTGCAAACCATACGTCCTGCTTTAAATCAAGACCGTAGTTTAGACAAGCTCTTGCAAAGCCTGCGATACTTTCGTCCTTATTGTGTATACCCTGAATAATGCCGTCGCTGTCAGAGAAATCATAGATAAGCTCTCTTGATTCGTTACCGTCTTTATCGGTAACAACAAGCTCTGCCTTTGAGTCTTTGTCTACACGCATTTCTGTATTTTTGTAAACATCACCGTATGCGTGACGGGCAATTGTAATTGGCTTTGTCCAGGTCGGTATATAAGGTGAAATACCCTTGACGATAATTGGCGTTCTGAAGACGGTTCCGTCTAAAATAGCTCTTATCGTTCCGTTAGGGGATTTCCACATTTCTTTGAGGTTGTATTCGGGCATTCTTGCCGCATTCGGAGTGATTGTTGCACACTTAACTGCTACACCGTACTTTTTTGTAGCTTCGGCACTGTCGAATGTAACCTTGTCGTTCGTTTCATTTCTGTGCTTTAAGCCAAGATCGTAGTATTCGCAGTTTAAGTCTACATAAGGCTCAAGAAGTATCTCTTTTATCCATTTCCAGAGTATTCTTGTCATTTCGTCTCCGTCCATCTCTACAAGAGGCGTTTTCATTTTGATTTTTTCTGCCATAGTAATTTCCTCCAAGTTTGTAATTTTATTTATTCCACATCCACACTATAAATATCTGATTGATGCCCTCAATATTAACAGGGCATGATTTGTAATTGTTTATGTCTTTTTCCTTAAAGTATTCCTCAAACTGCTCGTATTGCTCGCTTCCTGAAAAATCTAAGCCAAAGTGGAAACCACCCTTTGAGGAAAAGTTCATTTTCTTACCCTGCATATCTTTTTTATAGGTTTCAAGATTAAGAGAACCGCACCTTTTCAGGCATTTGTAGCTTTTGTTATCATCTGAACCCTTGACCTTAATATAAGAAGCTGAGAGCTTTCCGTTATCGGTATAGGCATACACATAGAGATCATCAGAAACCTTGATGTCCTCGATTATCTCTGTGCTTTTGCTACCTGAAGAAGTCAGAACATCGGTAATATCACTCTTGTAGCTGAATATGTTTATATACAAAACTATATAGACAATTAAAACAGCTATTAACAGACATATAAGTTTAATCAGCAGCGATAATCCGGGTGTGTTTCGTTTTTTTCTCTTTTCAGGATAGCGGGGTCTTTGAGGATTTCCATATTGGTTATTTGGATTTGTGCGTCTGTCAAATTCATTGTAATTCTGATATTGCCCGTTTCTGTAATTTGAATTATACGGTGAATTGTTTTTCCTCATAGCATTATTCCTATTTATTAAGCTGTTCTCTTGTATAGTCCAAAAGTCCTCCTGCAAGAACAATATCCTTTGTGCGTCCGCTTAACTCGCATAAAACAGGAATTTCAACATTCTTTGATTTGTTTATAAGAGTAAGCTCGCTCTTGCCGTCTGTCAAATCCTGCTTTACATTTTTAAGCAGAAGCTCGTCTCCCTGACCGATTTTATCATAATCTTTCTCGTTGACAAAAGTAAGAGGCAAAATACCTGCATTTATAAGGTTAGCTCTGTGAATTCTTGCAAAACTCTTGACTAAAACTGCCTTAACACCTAAATATAGAGGAGCAAGTGCGGCGTGCTCTCTTGAAGAGCCCTGTCCGTAGTTTGCACCGCCGACTATAATGCTTTTGCCCAGTCTAAGCGCTCTTTCAGGAAATTCTTCATCGCATACTGTAAAGCAGTGCTTTGAAATTGCAGGAATGTTAGAACGCAAAGGAAGTATTTTAGCACCTGCGGGCATAATATGGTCTGTTGTGATGTTGTCGCCTACTTTTAAAGAGCAAGGAGCTTCGATAGTTTCATCAAGCGGAGATGTTTTTGGGAAAGGCTTTATGTTAGGGCCTCTTAAAATCTCAACGCTGTCCATTTCCTCAACAGGAGCGGGGGGAACTATCATATTATCGTTTATGACAAATTTTTCGGGAATATCGAACTTTGGCATATCGCCCAATGTTCTCGGGTCAGTTAAAACTCCGGCAATTGCAGATGCAGCAGCAAGCTCAGGAGAAACAAGATAAATTTGTCCGTCTCTTGTTCCCGAGCGTCCCTCAAAGTTTCTGTTAAAGGTTCTCAAAGAGACTCCCTTTGAATTAGGAGACTGACCCATACCTATACAGGGGCCGCAGGCAGATTCTAGTATTCTTGCGCCAGCGTCTATCATAATCGACAATGCGCCGTTTTGTGCAAGCATATTAAGAACCTGTTTAGAGCCGGGTGCGATAGAAAGAGAAACATCAGGGTGAACTGTTTTGCCCTTTAGTATGTGAGCAACCTTCATCATATCCATAAGTGATGAGTTTGTACATGAGCCTATGCAAACCTGGTCTATTTTCATTGGGCCTAACTCGTCAACGGTTTTAATGTTGTCAGGAGAATGAGGACAAGCAGCCATAGGAACGATTTTTGACAGGTCGATTTTAATTTCTTCGTCATAAACTGCGTCGTCGTCTGCTTTAAGCTCTGTCCAGACGTCTGCTCTGTTTTGAGCCTTGAGAAATTCAAGAGTTGTCTCATCAGAAGGGAATATAGATGTTGTAGCTCCGAGCTCTGCACCCATATTGGTAATTGTCGCTCTCTCGGGAACAGATAAGGATTTAACACCATCTCCGCAGTATTCAATGACCTTTCCTACTCCTCCCTTTACAGTAAGGATTTTAAGAACTTCTAAGATAACGTCCTTTGCGGCAACCCAAGGTGAGAGCTTTCCTGTAAGCTCAACCTTAACGATTTTAGGGTAGGTTATATAATAAGCTCCGCCGCCCATTGCTACAGCAACGTCAAGACCTCCTGCACCGATAGCGATCATACCGATCCCGCCGCCTGTGGGGGTGTGGCTGTCAGAGCCGATAAGCGTTTTTCCCGGAATACCGAACCTTTCCAAATGTACCTGATGGCAGATGCCGTTGCCGGGACGTGAAAAATATATGCCGTGCTTTTTTGCAACAGAGCCGATAAATCTGTGGTCGTCGGCGTTTTCAAAGCCCGACTGCAGTGTGTTATGGTCTATGTAAGCTACAGAACGCTCAGTCTTAACACGCGGAACACCCATAGCTTCATATTCAAGATAAGCCATAGTTCCTGTTGCGTCCTGAGTCAATGTCTGGTCGATTTTAATTCCTATTTCGTTTCCCTTTATAAATTCACCGTCTACAAGGTGGTTTTTAAGAATTTTTTCTGTTAGTGTAAGTCCCATGATCTCAAATTCCTTTCATTAATATCTTTTCTTTTATTTTAAAACAAATCAGAGGGATTGTCAAGAATTTAACAAGCATTCGACAGTATAGTTAATTAAATATTTAATGTAAAGTGCGGTAAAAATTATAGATTATAACGATTTATGGTATGCCCGAATGCGGATAATATCCTGCAAAATTATTGACATATTTAATGTAAGTGGTATAATAATAAGATGTGGAAAACTAAATTATAAAGGCTGAAATATAGGTTTATATTTTGGATTTTGAATAATTTCTGTAATAAAAAGAAAAAATATAAATATATTTTTCTTGGAGGAATTATTCAAAATGTCGGAAGATATAAATAACAACGATAACAATGGAGATCAATCGTCTCAGACTAATTCGGATAACAGCAACAAGCCTTCTCAAACCGAGCAGATAGAGCGTGTCGGGCATATAAGCCTGAAAAATGCAAGACATCTTATACATTGTCTGACAATAATCGGCGAGGTTGAGGGGCATTATATACTTCCTCCGCAGAATAAGACTACAAAGTATGAACACATTATGCCGGCTCTTGTTGCCATTGAGCAGGACAGCTCTATTGAGGGATTGGTGATTATAATAAATACCGTCGGCGGAGACGTTGAAGCTGGGCTTGCGATAGCCGAGCTTATCGCAGGAATGAAAACTCCGACCGTTTCAATAGTACTAGGCGGAGGTCATTCGATAGGTGTTCCTTTGGCTGTGTGTGCAAAGAAGTCATTCATTGTTCCGTCGGCGACTATGACTGTTCATCCTGTTAGAATGAACGGTCTTGTACTGGGCGTTCCTCAGACTCTTTCGTATTTTGATAAAATGCAGGAGAGGATAATAAGATTTGTCTGTGATAATTCAAACATCACTCCTGAGCGTTTCAGAGAGCTTATGATGACGACAGGAGAGCTTGTTATGGACGTAGGCACTGTTTTAGACGGCGAGGGTGCTGTTAAAGAGGGTATAATTGACAGTCTTGGAGGATTGTCAGACGCTATAGAGTGCTTATATGAGCTTATAGAATCTGAATCGAATGAAAAGAAGTGTAAAGAAAAAAACGGTGATTGAATATGTTTCAGACTATTTTAAATAATTATGATGTTTTTTGTGATATTGAGAAGATAAATAAAAGCTATATTACAAAAACAGGAGAGTTCAATAATATCAAGTATGAATATTTGGATTACGGAAGTCAGCAGTGTATTAAGAATATTCACTCAACCGATCCGTATGATTACTTAATGTTTTTGAACAGATAAAATACAGAACAAAGACAACAAAGCTAATATAAGAAAGGAACGACACAATGTCAGTTATCAGTGCGGTTTTTCAAGCGATCATTCAAGGCCTGACTGAATTTTTACCCGTTTCAAGCTCAGGGCATTTATCACTGTATCAGCATTTTACGGGAAACAGCGGAGAAGGCGCTTTGCTGTTTTCAGCAATACTTCATCTGGGAACTCTGTTTGCAGTTTTTATAGCGTTTTGGGATACAATATGGGATCTTATTTGCGAGTTTTGCCGAATGGTCAAAGATATATTCAAAAGGCAGTTTTCATTTAAAGAAATGAACGGTGATCGCAGAGCAGTTCTTATGGTCATACTTTCAACAGCGGTGCTTATTCCGTTTTACATATTCAAGGATTTCTTTGAAGGCTTTGCAGAGGACTCAACTATATTTGCAGAAGGCATATGCTTTTTATATACGGCAGCTATTTTATTTCTAGCTGATAAATGTTCAAAGGGAAAGAAAAAGCTGGGCGATATAACCGTCAGGGACTCTGTTTTCGTGGGATTTTTCCAAAGCATTGCACTTTTGCCGGGAGTTTCACGCTCCGGCTCTACAATTTCAGCAGGACTTTTTTCGGGCTTTGCCAGAGAAACGGCGGTCAAGTATTCGTTCATTTTAGGCATACCTGCAATTCTTGGCGGATGTCTTGTTGAGGTAAAGGACGCAGTTAAGACTGATATGACATTTAGCTGGACTTATATTTTGGGATTTATTGTTGCCGCAGTTGTCGGTATATGTGCAATAAAAATGGTGAACTGGCTTGTCAAGACAGATAAGTTCAAGATCTTTTCATACTACACGGGAGTGCTTGGCGTTATTGTTATTATAGTTTCGATAATAGAAAAAATCGCTTCGTAGATAATTTGTGATAAAGTAAAAAAAATAGAGAAAAGGATTTTTAAATAAAGGAGTAATAAAGAATGGCTGCAAAGAAAAAGCCTGCAACAAAACGAAAAACGAATACAAAGTCAAAAGCTGCCGCTGTTAAGCCGTCTGCTAAGAAGACCTCAGCTAAGAAAGCGGTTGCTAAGACAAAAACGGTGCAAAAAACGAACCATAACCGTACATATTCTATAATTCTGTTTGCATTGGCTGCTTTTGTGTTTTTGCTTACATATGTTTCCGGGTCTGCATTTTGGCATTCTATGTATTTAGGTTTAAGAGGAATATTCGGAATATCGGTATTTTTAGCTGCGCCTGTGATTTTGTATATAGCCATAATCTGCGCTCTTGATAAGTCTCAGAGCATTATTCTTGCCAAAGTGATAGAGAGCGTTGTTTTAATTCTTTTGATTTCGGCATTGTTTCATGCAATTATGATAGGGCTTCCAACGCCTGAAAGCAGTTCTTTTTTCAGAAAGCTGGCGTCATTGTACAACAGCGGTGTTGATTTAAAGGGCGGAGGAATTATCGGAGCTCTTCTGGGTTGGCCTCTGTATGCGTTTTTGAATAAAGTAGGTTCTATAATTGTAATTTCACTTCTTATTTTGGTATTTATAATGCTGCTTACAAATAAAACTATTGTCGATTTGTTCAGGGGGGTTTCAAAGCCTATCAGAACCGGCTATAAAGCAGTAAAAGAGGACAATGCTCAGAGAATACGAAACAGCGAGCACAGACGTGCTATGGAGCTTGAGGAACATAACAGAAATGCAAGAGTAGATATTGCTAAGTATTTTGACGCATCAGATCCTAGTTTTAAGTCCGTAAGCCGCAAAAAAACTGTTGAAAAAGCTATGCCTGACAAGCTGTTTGACCCTGATCCGTCTGATTTTATTGATATTGATAATGGAAATTCAGATAAAAAGAGAGCTAGAAAGCCGAAAAGGGCAGGGGCTGTTAAAGCTAAGGATTTGCAGGAGATAGTTAAAAATGCACTTCCTGCCGAAAAGGAAAAGAAACAGGACGCTGAAATATTTGTTGACGACAATGGTCAGACAACATTTTTCAATAATGGAAACGCAGAAAGTGCGTATAGCTTTCCGCCTATATCACTGTTGAAGCTGCCTGTTCATAAGGGAAGTATGGCAAGCTACAAGCAGGAGCTTGCAAACCGTTCCGAAACACTTGTAGATACACTGAGAAGTTTCGGAGTCCAAACGAGAATTGTTGATATTCACAGAGGGCCGTCGGTAACTCGTTATGAGCTTCAGCCTGCGGCAGGAGTTAAGGTATCTAAAATCACGGGACTGGCTGATGATATTGCGCTCAATCTTGCCGCTGAGGGTATAAGAATTGAGGCTCCTATTCCGGGAAAAGCCGCAGTTGGAATAGAGATCGCAAATGAAAAGAGAGACAGCGTATCAATAAGAGAGCTTATAGACAGCAGTGAATTCAGAAATTCGGAGGGCAAGCTGTCTTTTGCAGTGGGTAAAGATATTGAGGGAAATATCGTTATGGGGGATATTTCAAAAATGCCTCATATGCTGGTTGCCGGAACGACCGGTGCAGGTAAGTCTGTATTCACAAACTCAATAATTATGAATATTTTATACAAGGCTTCGCCTGACGAGGTCAAACTCATACTAATTGACCCGAAACAGGTTGAATTTCCTATATACAACGGAATACCGCATCTTCTTATTCCTGTAGTTACCGACGCCAGAAAGGCGGCAGGAGCTTTGGGCTGGGCAGTTTCTGAAATGCTGAAGAGATATAAAAAATTTGCAGATAACGGAGTGCGTGATCTTCAGGATTACAATGAATTTGTCAAAGACAAAGAAGATATGGAGCCTATGCCTCAAATCGTAATAGTAATAGACGAGCTTGCAGATTTGATGATGGCGGCTCCGAAAGAGGTCGAGGATTCTATTTGCAGAATTGCACAGCTTGCCCGTGCGGCAGGAATGCACCTTATAATTGCTACCCAGTCTCCTCGTGTGGATGTTGTAACCGGACTTATCAAGGCAAATATACCGAGCAGGGTTGCGCTGAAGGTTTCAAATAATACCGATTCCCGTGTAATACTTGATGAGGGCGGTGCTGAAAAGCTGCTTGGAAAGGGTGATCTTTTATATAAGCCGGTGGGGCTTGGCAAGCCTATGAGAATTCAGGGAAGTTTTGTTCCAACAAGCGAGGTAAGGGCAGTAGTTAATTTTCTTAAAAATCAGTCAAAAGCTGAGTACAGTGATACTATCATCGAGGAAATTGACAGTCATGTTCCACAGCAAAAGGGAGAGAAAAGGAACGGTTCTGATTTCTTATCTGACGATGCTGATGATAAGTTGGAGGAGGCTATAAAAGTCATTGTTGAAAATCAGACCGCTTCGACTTCATTTTTACAAAGAAAGCTGAGCTTAGGTTATGCAAGAGCGGCAAGAATTATGGATGAGCTTGAGCAGATGGGCGTAATAGGCGAGGCAAACGGTTCAAAGCCGAGAGAGATTTTAATGTCTAAAGAGCAGTGGTTAGAGCGTTCTGCAACGAGAAGCGATTAACAGAGGATTAAACTGATGGCAAGAAAATCATTGAGCAAACCGCAGAAAATAGCGTCTGCAGTAACCGTTGCAGTAATCGCACTGATTGTTGCTGTTGTTACGCATTTTACAAATTTCGGTGAAGAAGTAAAAAAGAACAGCGGTCTTGTGAGCAAGCCAGCTTCAAGCGCTGATTTGTCTGTTCATTTTGTAGATGTCGGTCAGGGAGACTGTACGCTTGTTATGTGCGAAGGCCATAATATGCTTATTGACGCAGGAGAAAGCGATCAGGGAGAAAAGGTAGTAGAATATCTTAAAGCCCAGCAAGTTGAAAGACTTGACTGTGTGATAGGAACTCATCCTCACTCTGACCATATCGGAGGGCTCAAAGCAGTAGTAAACAGTGATATTGAGATAGGAAAAATAATAATGCCGAAAATTCCTGATGATCAGGTTCCTACTTCATATACATACACCAAGCTTTTAAAGGCGATCATAAATAAAGGGCTTACTATAACAAGTGCGGACGATTTTGTTTTTGAATTGGGTTCGGCGGTTGTAAACACATATGCACCTAAGAAAAAGTATAAGGATTTGAATGATTATTCTGTTGCGGCAAGGATAGCTCACGGTGAGAACAGCTTTCTCATAACAGGCGATTTGGGAAAACAAAGTGAAAAGGAACTTGTAAAACGAGGCTGTGATTTGTCTGCAAGGGTTTTGCAGGTTTGCCATCACGGAAGCAGGGAGTCGTCAAGCGAACTGTTTTTGTCAAAAGTAAATCCTGCATATGCTGTTATCCAGTGTGGTGCAGGGAACAGTTACGGACATCCGCATGAAGAGGCACTGCAGAGAATAAGCAAATATACGTCAGAGATTTACACTACAGATTCAGACGGAACGGTTGTATTTGAATCGGACAAGGCAGGTATGAATATAAAGATTGAGAAGTCTGATAATAATAACAGTGAGGATAATTGAACACTATGAAAGATGAATTGTTGATTGTTGAAAGAATAGAGGACGGTATCGTTACCGTTGAAAAATCGGAAAATGAGTTCTTTGATATAAAGCTAAGCGAGCTGGACTGCGATGTGCATGAGGGTGATGTTCTAAAGCTCAAAAATGGTAAGTATTCTATAGATAGCGAAAAAACAGAGAGGTTAAGGAAAATATCTGCTTGTCTTCAGAATACTGCTTTTGGAATTAAGGAAACAGACACTGATAAATAAATGATTTTCACTTAAATAACATCGGAAGGAGAATGCTCCGAACGGAGCATAGTTGTCAATATGGAAAAGGATTTGTTGGTGATATTAGAAGAAGGCTTTTCTAAATTTTCAAAGGGACATAAGCTGATTGCAAGCTATGTGTTAGAGCATTTTGACAAGTCTGCGTTTATGACTGCGTCAAAATTGGGGCATACTGTAGGCGTAAGCGAATCAACTGTTGTAAGATTTGCGATTGAATTGGGCTTTGAGGGCTATCCGGAATTTCAAAAAGCGCTTCAGGACCTTATGAGGAATAAGCTGACATCTTTTCAGAGAATTGATGTAACCTCTGACCAGATAGGCGAAGATGATATTTTAGAAAAGGTTTTAAGTCTTGATATTGACAGAATAAGGGGAACACTGAATGATTGTTCAAAGAAAGACTTCTACGAAGCGGTAGATAAAATAGTGAGCGCACATTCTATATATGTAATAGGCAACAGAAGTTCTGCGGCGTTAGCGTCATTTACTGCATATTATCTAAATCTGATTTTCCCGTATGTAAAGCTGGTACGTTCTTCTTCTACAAGTGAGATGTTTGAACAAATATTAAGGGTTGACAGCAAAGACGTAGCAATAGGTTTTTCGTTTCCAAGATATTCAAAGCAGACGCTTAACGCTCTTAAATATGCTCATGACAACGGAGCCGGAGTTATTGCATTTACAGACAGTAAAAACTCACCTTTAGTTAGGTATGCGGACAATGTTCTTATCGCACAGAGCGATATAGCTTCATTTGTTGATTCGCTTGTTGCGCCGCTTAGTTTAATAAACGCTTTGATCGTTGCCGTTTCAATAAGGAACAAAGAAAAGCTCTCGAATAATTTTAAGAGGCTTGAGGAAATTTGGGATAAATATGACGTTTATGAAAAAAACGAGTCGGATGATGAGAATTAAAAGTGCGTTCAGGATTATAGAAAGGAAGATGTTATATTGACAGACAAATATGACGTCATAGTAATCGGCGGAGGAGCCGCCGGTTTGTTTTCCTCGATACTGCTTGCCCGCAAGGGAAAATCTGTTTTACTTTTTGAAAAAAACAAAATTCTTGGAAAAAAGCTGTTGATTACGGGAAAGGGCAGGTGCAATGTAACAAATAACTGCGATGCTGAAACTGTACTTAACAACATTCCCCGAAATTCAAAGTTTCTCTACAGTGCAGTTTATTCTTTTTTGCCGAGCGATACGATGTGCTTTTTTGAAAGTCTGGGCGTACCTCTTAAAACCGAACGAGGTAACAGGGTTTTTCCTGTAAGCGACAGTGCAAGTGATATTGTAAAAGCGCTTTGTGATGAAGTAAATAAACTGGGTGTAACGGTTATAAATAAAAAGGTTACAAAGCTGATAACGAACAATAACAAGGTTATCGGTGTGAAGTGCAGTGATAAGGATTATTTTTCAAACAGTGTTATTGTTGCAACAGGGGGGAAATCCTATCCAAAAACAGGTTCAACGGGCGACGGGTATAAATTTGCAGAGAATGCCGGTCATACGGTAACAGATATTAAGCCGTCGTTGGTTCCGCTTGAAACAAAGCAGAGCTTTTCGAGAAGGCTTATGGGATTGTCATTGAGAAATGTAACACTAAGTCTTTGGGAAAGCGGAAAGAAAAAGTCTGTATACTCGGAGCTGGGCGAGATGCTTTTTACTCATTTCGGAGTATCAGGACCGCTTGTTTTGTCTGCAAGCGCACATATCAATAGTATAGAAAATAATAATTACTATATTTTGATTGATTTAAAGCCTGCGCTTGATGAAAAGGCTTTAGACAAACGAATACTAAGAGATTTTTCTGATAATCCTAACAGAAATTTCTCTAATGTTCTGAAAGGTCTGCTGCCTTCAAAAATGATACCTGTTATGATAGAATTGTCTGGTATTGACGGTGATGAAAAGGTAAATAATATTACTAAAGAGCAAAGAAAAAAGCTGATAGGGTTGTTTAAAAATCTTCGTCTCGATATAAAGGGCTTCAGACCTGTTGATGAGGCGATCATAACAAGGGGCGGAGTAAGTACTAAGGAAATTGATCCAAGCACTATGGAATCAAAGCTAATATCAGGTCTATATTTTGTCGGCGAGGTTCTTGATGTTGACGGATATACAGGCGGATTTAATCTGCAAATTGCATTTGCTACGGCAAATTTGGCAGCACAGAATATTCAATAACATATAGTTTTGGAATATATAAGTTTTAAGTTAGGAGTATATTAATTATGGGCATCAATATTGCTTTAGACGGTCCATCGGGAGCAGGAAAATCAACAATTGCAAAGGCTGTTGCAAAAAAACTAGAATATGTCTATGTAGATACAGGAGCGCTTTATCGTTCCATAGCTTTATATATGCTTGAACATAGCGTTAATACTGATAATTACGACGATGTAACGGTTGCTTTGAAAGACATTGATTTAAAACTTGCCTATATTGACGGTTCTCAAAGAGTTTTGATGTGCGGCGATGACGTTTCAGACAAGATTAGAACTCCTGAGGTTTCAATGGGCGCATCAAAGGTTTCTGCAATACCAAAGGTAAGGGAGTTTTTGTTTGACCTTCAGAAAAATATAGCTGAAGAAAGTAACATAATTATGGACGGACGTGATATAGGAACGGTTGTTTTGCCTAAGGCTGATGTTAAAATTTTTTTAACAGCTTCTGCTGAAGAGCGGGCAAAGAGAAGATTTAAAGAGCTTCAGGAGAAGGGTGATAAATCTTCTTATGATGAAGTTCTGGAAGATATAAAACAGCGTGATTATAATGATATGCACAGAGATATAGCGCCGTTAAAAAAAGCTGACGACGCTATTGAGATCGATACGACAAATATGAACCTTGATGAATCTGTTGAGGTTATTTATAATACAGTTATTGAAGAGCTTAAAAAAAAATCTAAAAAATCAGGCGAAGTAAAAAAAGATATTCAAAATAAGGAGAATAACGGATTATTAAGAGGTCTTGATGTCAAACCGGTTGACAAAAGCAGCAGACTTTCTCATTGCAGAGTGTTTTTCTATAACATTTTAAGATATGTAGTGCTGTTTGTTTTTCATATATTCTACAATTTGAAGTTTGTCGGCAAAGAGAATATCCCAAAGGACGGCTCAAATATTTTTGCAAGCAATCACAGAAGTTATGCCGATCCTGTACTTATAGCTCTTGGTGTGAGAGTACCGTTTTCGTTTATGGCAAAGGAAGAACTTTTTAAGCAGAACATATTCTTTACGGTGCTTATAAAAGCATTGGGAGCGTTTCCGGTAACGAGGGGAAAAGGCGATACTTCTGTTATTGATGTGTCGCTTGAACGTCTAAATAAGGGACGCAATCTTGTAATATTCCCGGAGGGTACACGCTCAAAGGACGGAAAAGTAGGCAGAGGAAAAACCGGTGTTGCATTGATAGCGGCAGTAGCTCAGGTACCTGTGATCCCGGTGGGGATAGTTTTTGAAGGAAAATTAAAATTCAGAAAAAAGATTGTAGTTAAGTATGGAAAGGCAATTTCCCCCGAGAATATGAATATAACAAGTACAGATCCAAGAGAAGTCAAAAAGATTAAACAAACTATAATGGATCAGATAGTAGACTTGGTTGAAACTGATAACGAATACATAGACAAAAATGATAATTGATAAATTTATTCTGACTTTTCGGAGGTTTAAATGTTAACAAACTGTAAAATTTTAGTTGCAGAAACTGCTGGCTTTTGTTTTGGTGTAGACAGAGCGGTTAAAATAGTGTATAATAATCTAAATAACCATAATAATGTTGTTACATTAGGACCTATTATTCATAATCAGAGTGTTGTTTCTGACTTTGAAAGCAAGGGAGTCAGAGTTATCAACGACATAAGCGAAGTTGAATCGGGGCAGACGGTCATAATACGTTCGCACGGTGTTTCGGCTGATGTTTATAAGCGTTTAAGCGAGCTTAATGCCAATGTTGTTGACGCTACCTGTCCTTTTGTTTCGAGGATTCACAAAATTGTAAAAGAAAAATCAAAAGAAGGTTATCTTGTTGCAATTGCAGGAGACAGTACTCATCCTGAAGTGATAGGAATAAGCGGACATTGTGAGAGCAAATGCTATGTATTTTCTGATTTGGAAGAGTTAAAAACAGTTCTTTCTGAGGTTGGAGACGAAAAAATCATTTTTGTTTCTCAGACTACTTTTAACAAGCAGCTTTGGGTAAAATGCAGAGAATACATACATAGTGTAAGAAAATCCGCTATGATTTATGATACTATATGTGACGCAACATCAAAACGTCAGGAAGAAGCAATAAGTATTGCTTCTAAATCTGATAAAATGATTATTGTCGGCGGAAGACACAGTTCTAATACGTTAAAACTAAGATCAATATGTTCAGAATACTGTCCGTGCTGTCTTGTTGAAAGCGCCGAGGAACTTTATAACTTGGATTTTGATGGAGTGCATTATTTAGGTATTTCTGCCGGTGCATCGACGCCGGCGTATATAATTGAGGAGGTTAAACAAGTAATGAGCGACATTCTTGAAAACAAAGAAGAGGAATTTAATTTTGAAGAGGCTATTGAGCAGTCTTTAAAAAGAATATATATAGGAGCAAGGGTAACCGGTACGGTAACTGCTGTAAACAAGACAGAAGCATTAGTTGACATCGGTACAAAACATACCGGCGTCATACCGAAAGATGAGCTTACTGACGATCCTACAAAAGCACCTGAAGATATTGTTTCAGTAGGAGATGAGGTCGAAGTTATAGTTTTAAAGACGAATGACCAGGAGGGAGTAGATACTCTTTCCAAGAAGCAGGTAGACGCTATAGCCAGCTTTGAAAATGTTGCAAAGGCACATGAGGAAAATTCAATATTAACAGGTGTTGTAACCAATATTGTAAGACGCGGTATTTTAGTTTCAACAAACGGTTTTAAGGTATTTATCCCTGCGTCTCAGGCTACTGAAAGACGCAGCGACAATTTGGAAGATTTACTTAATAAAACTGTAGAATATAAGGTAATTGAGGTAGACAAAAACAGAAACAGAGCAGTCGGTTCGATAAGAATTATAGCAAATGAAAAGCGTGCAGAGCAAAAGGCAAAATTCTTTGAAAGTGCAGAGGTCGGCAAGACTGTTACAGGAACAGTCAAGTCTATAACCGATTACGGTGTGTTTGTTGATTTGGGCGGAATAGACGGCTTGGTAAGAAAAGCTGATCTTTCATGGCTGAGAATAAAGCATCCGTCTGATGTTGTTTCTGTAGGTGATGAAATAGAAGTTATTATTAAGGATATTGATAAGGAAGCTGAAAAGGTTTCACTTGTATACAAAAAAGAAGAAGATAATCCTTGGACAATTTTTGATAAGAACTACGGAGTAGGACAAGTTATTACGGTGAAGATAGTTTCGATAACTTCATTCGGAGCATTTGCTCAGATTATTGAGGGTATTGACGGACTTATTCACATTTCTCAGATCGCCAACCAGAGAGTTGATAATGTCGCTGATATTTTAAGCGTCGGACAAGAGGTTGAGGTTAAGATTACCGAGATCGACGAAGAAAAGCAGAGAATCAGTCTGTCTATGAGAGCATTGCTTCCTGAGCCGGAAAAAGAAGAACCTGCTGAGGAAGAAGTTGCTGAAACAGACAATGCAGAGCCGGAGTCAAATATCGTTTACTCAACCGAGAATCCTCCTGTTGAAGATGAAGAGCCTGTAGAGGAGACAGTGGAAGAGCCTGCCGAAGAAAAGACAGAAGAGACTGTTGAGGAAAAGGCAGAGGAAGTTGCTGAAGTGCCAACAGAGGAAGCTGTCGATGAAAAGGCGGAAGAGCCTGCTGAAGAATCAGTAGAAGAAGCTGTTGAAGAAAAGACAGAAGAAGCTGCTAAGGAAAAAACAGAGGAAAATTCAGAGGAAACCTCAGAAGAAACGACGGAAGATACAGCGGAGTAATAGCTTAAAAATATGTTTTTATCAATGGACAGGATTTCCCTGTCCATTTTTATTATGTTACTTGACAAATTATACAATATGTGATATTATAGCCTTGATATTTTAAGGGATGTGAAACTATGTGCAAGGCAACTAACTCCATTAATTGTAAATGGGGGGGGGCTTAATTTAACAGCTCTTGTTAGTTATGCACAAAAATATCTCTTTGGTGTATATAAGGCGTAGTATGTTGTTTTGCGTACTGCGTTTTTATTTTGTTAATAATATTTATTACTAATTGAATTAATGCAAAACTAGGGAGGATGATTAATTATGACAATCAAATTAATGAGAAATATGGTGAAGCTGTATTAAAAAATTATACAGTAAATTAAACATCAATCAAAACAAGACAAAACATTTGGAGGTATTATGGATAAAAAAGACAAAAATAAATCAGTAAAAGAGCACTCAATTTTTTCTAACTTCATATATGTTTACAAATATGTATGGAAGTATAAAAAATCAATGCTGTTTTTGACGATTTTGTGGATAGTGTCATGTGTATTATTGAATTATATTTGGAACTTTACGTCAAAGTTTATTATTGATGATGTTATGGCAGGAGTTTCTGTCAGCTCGCTTATTGTAACTCTGATAATAGCGGGAGCAATAAGTGCAGTTACAGATTTCGGGGCTCAGGGAATTGATTATTTGTGGTGGCCGAGAGCACATTTCATAACTTTTAAATTTGTAACAAGATACAACCAAAAATTTATGACAATGAGATATGAACATCTTGAAAGACCTGAAATTCTCGACAAAGCTGAAAAGGCAAAGAAAGCTGCCGACTGGGGAGGCTCAGCAGGATTTTTAAATAATTCCAAATTCTTTATGCAGTTTGCTGTAAATATTGTCGTTTCTGCGGTAATCATATGTACGCTTAATCCGCTTTTGCTTGTTGTGTTTACAGCTACCGGTCTTTTAAAGGCATATATGAATGTTAGAACCAAGAAAGAGGACAAAAGACTTTGCTGGGATAATATGGCACCTTTCAACCGTAAATTAAGGTATTTAGGTCAGGTTCAAAGTGATTTTTCATTTGCAAAGGATATAAGAATTTATAATATGCGTTCTTTTCTGAAATCAAAGCATACTTCGGTAAATGATCAGGCGCACAAGCTGTTTATAGGTCATAAAAACAGGTGGCTTAAATGGGAAATGAAAAACTATGTGGTAACCTTTGCAGAATTGCTTTTCCAATACGGATATTTGATTTTTATGCTTTTAAACGGAAATCTTGAGCTTGGAAACTTTGTATTATATTCAACAACTATGGATAATTATACAAGATTTTTGAGAACGACTTTTGTTATGTATTCTGAAATGAAACAGCGTTCTATGGAAATAGACGATTTTCGCGACTTTGTTGACGATGATTCAACAAATGATGTTTCGGAAAATACAAAGCCTGTTCCAAAGGCAGACAGCTATGAGATCGAATTTAAAAATGTGTCGTTTAAGTATTATGGTAAGGAAAAGTATGCACTTAAAAATCTGAGTCTAAAGCTGACGCCCGGTAAAACACTTGCTATAGTAGGCTTAAACGGTGCGGGCAAGACAACATTTATAAAGCTTCTTTGCAGAATATACGATGTAACAGAGGGGCAGATTCTTTTGAACGGAGTTGACGTAAGAGAGTATGACCGTTTGGATTATTTTAAGATATTCAGCCCTGTATTTCAGAACGTAGAGATGTTTGCCCTTAATCTGGGTGAGAACGTCGCAATGCGGCCTGATAAGAGAGTGGAAAATGACAAAGCAGTCAGAGTTTTAAATGCTTCGGGACTTAGAGATAAGCTGAGGTCAATGAAGGACGGTCTTAAAACTCAGATGACTAAGGTAATTTACGATGAGGGTATAGATTTATCAGGCGGAGAAAAGCAAAAGCTGTCGCTTGCAAAGGCGCTTTACAAAGACGCTCCTATAGTTCTTTTAGATGAGCCGACTGCTGCTCTCGACCCGTTAGCTGAGTATGAGCTTTATCAGTCGTTTGACGAGATAATCAAGGGAAAGACGGCTGTTTACATTTCACACAGACTTTCGTCTACAAGGTTCTGCGACAATATCGCTATGTTTGAAAACGGCAGTCTTATTGAGTACGGAACTCACGAATCTCTTTTAAAAAGCGGAGGGGCTTATGCACATCTATTTGAAGTGCAGGCTCAGTATTATAAAGAGGAGCAGAAGAAAAAAGAAATGGAGGCTTATGAAAGCGAGGTGGCTTTCAGTGAGTAAGAAAAAAGTAAAGATAAGCGATTTAAAAAAGAGCTTCATAACGTTAAAATATTTTTACAGTATTATATTTAGAAAATTTAAAAGCTACATAGTATTTAATCTTATAGCTGCTGTTATGAGGTCTGTATATCCGCTGTTTATAGTGTTTTTGCCAAAGCTGCTTATTGATGAATTCCAGTCGGGCAGAAATATAAAGCGTATGGTAATTATAACTCTGGTATTTGTAATAGCATATATTTTGGTTATGGCAATTGACTCATTTTGTACTCAGACATATCAGAAGAAGGTAGATGAGTTCACGAGGTATTTTGAAATGCAGCACAAGCAGAAATGTGCGGAGATGGATTTCGACCTGACAGAAGACCCTAAGATACTCGACTTGGCATCAAAGGCTCAGAACGGTCTGGACTGGTACGGCGGAGTGGACGGCTTTATGACTAATTTTACAAATATGATATCAGGTGTTCTGTCTATTATTTCGACAGGAGCGGTGCTGTTCACAGGTTCTGTGTGGGTTATTTTGATTTCAATAACTGTTCTGGTTCTTAATTTTCTGATTACAAATAAATCAAAAAGCATTGTGAGAAAGCAAAATGAAGATACAGCAATTCTCGACAGAAAGCTTAACTACAACTTCTGGCAGTCTTATGATTTTAAATACGGCAAGGATATAAGACTTTATGATGCGTCGGATATGCTTATAAACAACTGCAACGAGGTCGCAGATGAATACGTCAACGTAATAAGAGTGGGGAATAATAAAATAGCGGGATTGTCAGGAATTTCTTCTGTTATTAATACTGTAAACAGTGTTGGAATGTACGGGATTTTAGGTTTAATGGCTATAAAAAAGCTAATCACGATAGGTAATTTCACTATGTATGCTACTGCGGCAAATCAGTTTACAAACGGTATGATGTCAACAATTGCCTCTTTGCAAAATCTGTTTATGGTTGCTACATATTTGTATAACTATGTCGATTTTATGGGTATTAAAACCGATTCTGCATTTGGCAGCGAACCTATAGACAAAAACGGAAAGCACACTATTGAATTTAAAGATGTCTGGTTTAAATATCCGAGAACTGATAAGTATATTCTTCGGGGTGTTAACATTAAGATAAACAGCGGTGAAAAGCTGTCTATTGTTGGTTTGAACGGAGCAGGAAAGACTACATTTATAAAACTGCTTTGCCGATTGTACAAGGTAGACAAGGGAGAGATACTCATAGACGGCAAGAACATAAACAGCTACGATTTTGACGAGTATTCGCACCTTTTCTCGGTCGTGTTTCAGGATTTCAAGCTGTTTGCGTTTTCAATTAAAGAGAATATTTCTATAAGTGAAGATCCTGATGATGAAAGGGTACGGAATCTTTGTAAAAAGGTCGGGCTCGGAGATAAGATAGCCTCTCTTGAAAAAGGAATTGAAACCTCGATTTTCAGACAGTTTGATAAAGAAGGCATTGAGCCGTCCGGCGGCGAACAGCAAAAAATGAGCATTGCAAGAGCGTTATACAAGAATTCACCAATCGTTATTTTAGATGAGCCTACAGCGGCACTCGACCCTGTTGCTGAGTATGAAATTTACAGGCAGTTCAACGGATTTGTTCAGAACAAGACTGCTATCTACATTTCTCACCGGCTTTCAAGCTGTAAATTCTGTGACAGAATAGCCGTATTCTCGGGTAACAATATCGCAGAGTACGGAACGCACGACGAGCTTGTGAATATTAAAAACGGAATATATGCAAAAATGTGGAATGCTCAGGCTCAGTATTATGCTTAAAACTAAAAATTTTACAGGCGCCCCGATTTTCGGGGCGTTTTCAATTTCTGTAAAATGTAACTGAATATTCATAAATAACAAAAAATAAAATTAAATATAAAAAAATTTATTAATGTTGACAAACTTTTCTTTCTGTGATAATATGATATTACGAAAAACATAAATTTATTAGAAGTTTTGTCAGAATTTGTTGTTATTTAGTTAAAGGCAGATTACTGATTAAAATTTGTTGTGAATTTATTATGAAAGGGATATTTAGAATGAGAACAAAAAAATTATTGGCGTGGTTATTGGCGTCTTGCACACTGATCGCTTCTGTATCTATTCAGGGCTTTATGGTCGGCTCGGCGGCTGACAACGGTGTAATGCGAGACAAGCTGACTGCATATCAGATTGCTTATGATATGGGGCTTGGTCTTAATTTGGGAAACACTATGGAGGCTCATTATGCGGATACCAGTAAGAAATATACCGGTGTGCAGCAATTAGGAAGGAACACGGCACAGGATTATGAAACCTGTTGGGGAGCTTTTCCGACTACTCAGAAGATTATAGACGGAATGAGAGATGCAGGCTTTAAGACAGTAAGAATCCCTGTTTATTGGGGAAATATGATGGAGAATAATGATACTTTCACAATTTCTGAAAAGTATTTGAAAAGAGTAAGGGAAATTATAGATTATTGCCGTAATGCAGGTCTGTATGCGGTTATAAACATCCATCATTATGACGAGTTCATTATTAAGAATTTCAGCAAAAGCAATGTTTTGGAAATAATGGATAGATTGTGGACACAAATTGCTGAATATTATAAAGATTATTCTGATTATTTGATTTTTGAGGGGTACAACGAGTATGTAGGCGGATCAAGACCGGGCGACGGTCTTTCTGAAGGTTCATCTGAAATGTACGATTATGTGAACAGCTTGAATCAGACCTTCGTTGACGCTGTAAGAGCTACCGGCGGAAATAATGAAACTAGAATGCTTATTGCTTCCGGTTACTGGACTAATATAGATATGACGACAAATTCTAAATTCAAAATGCCAACAGACACTGCTGAAGGCAGACTGATGGTGTCGGTACACTATGTTGACAATGCAATGTATTGGAATGGTTCAGGCAAAATCGGAACCAGTGAATGGCAAGAATACAGCAAAAGTCAGTGCGAGTTATTGAAGAAAGCGTTCTTTGATCAGGGTTATCCTGTTTTTCTGGGTGAAACAACAACATCTACATCATACAAGGGTAAAATACCGTCAGGTGCTATTATAACTGATACGACTCAAGCTATGGATTATATACTGAGATTGCTTGAAAGTTACGGATTTGTTCCTGTTTTATGGGACACACCGGGTACAAGCAGCTTTTATGTAAGAACAAAATATGAAATAGGTTCAGATGCCGATAAAACTGCTATAGAAACTCTGTCTAATGAACTTGAAAACGGAACATTTAAGAGACCGGTACCTCCGATAGAACCTGTAATAGATATAGACGACACGTCTGAATCATCATCAGAATCATCTCAGACATCTTCAGAACAGACAGAGTCTTCATCAGAAACATCAATTTCACCATCAGACCAATCTCAATCTGATTCATCAAAGTCGAATGACACATCTAAACAGCCGAATGTTGAATCTACAACTGCCAGAACAACTCCGCATACAAATAAATCTCCTGCTGCAGCTAAGGTTACTTCAGGCAGGAGCTTAGAACAGGTTGCTAAAGACAAGTCATTAGCGAAAAAGAAAATGAATCAGGCAAAAATTAAAAAGCTGACTGCAAAGACAAATGGCAAAAAGATAATAGTAAGCTGGAAAAAAACTAAAAAAGCTAAGGGATATGAAGTTCAGGTATCCGCCAATAAGAGGTTTAAGAAACCTGTATATGATAAGTATACAACAAAGAAAAAGCTTACTATTAAGAGCAATAAAATAAAGAAGAATAAGACATACTATGTACGGATAAGGGCATATACCACATATAAAGGTGTAACCGGAAAATTAATTAAGAAACATAGCAAATGGTTTAAGGTAAATGCAATAAAAATAAAATAGAATAGAGATAGAAAAAACCGTTCAGGCAGAGATGCTTGAGCGGTTTCTTTGCGAAAAATAAACGCTTGTTTGTATTTATTTGAACGCTTCTTTAAAAGCATTTTTTATTGAGTATGTACCGAAAATTTGCATACTGTATTTTGAAGTGTCAATTCCTTTAAGCGAGCTTTTGGGAACAATACATTTTTCAAAGCCCAGCCGTTCAATTTCAGAAAGACGCTGGGTTATGTGAGAAATGCTTCTTAGTTCTCCGCCAAGACCGATTTCACCGAGTGCTATCAGCTTATCAGGGATAACCTTATCAGTTAGGCTTGAATACAGCGCCAGAGCTATTGATAGATCGGCGGCAGGCTCGTCTAGCCTCAAACCGCCTACTATATTCATAAAGACGTCGAGAT
Source organism: uncultured Clostridia bacterium (assembly GCA_947627045.1). Classification (GTDB taxonomy): domain Bacteria; phylum Bacillota; class Clostridia; order Oscillospirales; family Ruminococcaceae; genus UMGS1601. Next base: position 14,777 of record CANQUM010000005.1, on the reverse strand, counting down.
TGCCAAAGTAAAATCCCAGACGTTTTTCCAAAACCGCAATGATTATCGACATTCTGTTGTAATCAAAGCCTGTTGAGGTTCGTCTTGGTGAGGCAAATCCGCTTTTTGCAACAAGCGCCTGAACCTCTGCCATAATCGGTCGAGAGCCTTCCATAACGCAGGCAACACAACAGCCTGACACGTTTACGGGACGCCCTGAAAGAAGCATCATAGACGGGTTGTCAACTTCCATTAGACCTTTGTCAGTCATTTCGAAAACACCTATCTCATTCGTTGAGCCGTATCTGTTTTTAACTGCTCTTAAAATACGGTAAGACAAATTTCTCTGCCCCTCGAAGTAAAGCACGGCGTCAACGATATGCTCCATAACCTTAGGACCTGCGATAGCACCGTCCTTGTTGACATGACCTACAATAAAGAACGGGATCTCCTCAGATTTAGCGGTTCTCATAAAAAGGTTTGTACATTCTCTGACTTGCGTTATGCTTCCCTGAGAGGAGGATATAGCCGATATATTCATAGTCTGAATGGAATCTATGATAACTATATCGGGTTTTTCCTTTTTCACAGCGTCGCATACTGCCTCTGCATCGGTATGAGCAAGCAGGTACAGATTGTCGCTCAGCACGTCAAGACGTTCCGCACGCATTTTTATCTGACGCATAGATTCCTCGCCCGAAACGTAAAGCACAGTTTTATTTTGGCAAAGCGTTTTGCATATTTGCAGAAGAATAGTCGACTTTCCTATTCCCGGCTCACCGCCCAAAAGAACAAGCGAGCCCTTTACAAGTCCCCCTCCGAGAACCCTGTCAAGCTCAGAAAGCCCTGTACTGTATCTTACCTCGTCAAAGCTGCCGTCGATCTCGTTTATCGACCTTATACCGCCTGTTATGTCGGCTGTTTTTTTGGTTGTGTTTCTGCCCGATTTTACAACAGCGGCAGTTGTTTCTTCAAAGGTGTTCCACTCGCCGCAGCTGGGGCATTTCCCGTTCCACTTTGAGCTTTCATACCCGCAGTTTGAACAGACATAAACCTGTTTTAAATTAGCCATAATGACCTCCGTTTTATCTATAATTTTTTTTATTATACAACTTTATTTGTACAATAATCTGTACAGTAATAAGCGTTGTTCAGAAGCAAGAGGTTAGTGATAAAAATCAGATATAACCGAAAAGGAATACTTGCTTCTTATTTACAAGTGTAAGTCCGCCGTTGTACAAACTATAAAATTTATCAAACTTTCCAAAGGCGGAAGGGCATCCGGCGGCTCGCCGGCTTGAGCGAAAACTTTTAATTAAGATAAATATATTATATTATTTTTATAAAACTATTGCAATATCAGCAGGAAAATAAATAGAATAAAATTGCATTTGTAAATTTTCTCGATATATGCTACAATATGTGTAAGAAACAATAAAGGAAGTGTTATTATGTCTGCATTATTCGGACCTGCCGGAAACAGCGACAGTTTTTCACTAAAATACAAAAGCTCTGTTGACGCTCCGAAGTTTATAAAAGAGCTTGGTATAGACGCTTATGAATATCAGTGCGGAAAGGGAGTTAGGGTATCTGACAATACAGCTTTTGCTCTTTTTGAAAATGCAGAGAAATTCGGAATCAAGTTATCACTTCACGCACCGTATTTTATATCTCTTTCAAGCATTGAAAAGGAAAAGCGTGATAACAGCATAAATTACATACTTCAAAGTGCAGACGCTGCTAAGCGGATCGGGGCAGACAGAATTATAATACACGCAGGCTCGTGCGCAAAAATAACCCGTGAAGAGGCTTTAGAGCTTGCTAAGGATACGCTTACCCGTGCGAGAGCGGAGGTAGTATCAAAAGGGCTGGGCGATATACATTTTTGCCCTGAGACAATGGGAAAGGTAAATCAGCTTGGTAATCTGGAGGAGGTTCTGGAGCTTTGCTCCTTAGATGAAACTTTTATTCCGTGTATCGACTTTGGTCATCTGAATGCAAGAACATTTGGAGGAATAAAGGGAAAAGCAGAGTATGAGGAGATTCTTGATAAAATTGAGAATAAGCTAGGAAGCGACAGACTGAAAATATTCCATAGTCATTTTTCAAAGATAATGTATACAGAGCCGGGCGGTGAGAAAAAGCATCTGACATTTGAGGACGATATATACGGACCTAAGTATGAACCGCTTATGGAGCTTGTTGCTAAGAAGAATTTGTCCCCGACATTTATCTGCGAAAGTGCAGGAACTCAGGCAGAGGACGCTTTGATGATGAAAAAGTATTATTTGTCAGTATTGAATTAATTTGAGAAACGGTGATTTGAATGAAAAAAGTATTAGTTATACACGGTCCTAACCTGAACCTTTTGGGAGAGAGAGAACCCGGAATTTATGGTACGGACAGTTTTGATAATATTAATAACGAGATTATGCAAAACGCAAAAGAACGAGGCTTTGACTGTGAGATATTCCAGTCTAACCACGAAGGAGCAATAATTGACAAGCTCCACGAGGCGAGAAAAGTATTTGACGGAATTGTGATAAATGCAGGAGCATATACTCATTATAGCTATGCAATAAGAGATGCAATTTCCGCAATAAAAATACCTGTGGTCGAGGTGCATCTTAGCGATATTCACTCCCGTGAGGGGTTCAGGTCGCAGTCTGTGATCAAAGACGTTTGCATAGCTCAGATTTCGGGATATGGCAAGAAAAGCTACTTCTTGGGTCTTGATGAATTGAAAGCGGTTTTTGAAAAGGGAGATCAATTTGACTAATATTGAAAAACTACAGTCTAAAATCAGTAATTTCTGCGACTGTGCAATAATAACCTCAGATGTGAACAGACGTTATTTTACCGATATGAAGTCTTCGGCAGGAACGGTTTTGATTTTTCCGAATAACGCATATTTGATAATAGACTTTCGTTACATAGAAAAGGCAAGAAAAAAGGTCAAAGCCTGCGAGGTTATAGAACAGCAGAGGCTTTTTCATCAAATAAATAGTCTGTTAAAAAAACACGGAGCAAAAACTATCGCTATTGAAAGCGACTATTTAACAGTCAGCGGACTTATTGATTTTAAGGCAAATCTTAAGGGTAAGATAAAGGCTGATAAGGAATTAAGCCGACTTATTACAAGTCTTAGGACAGTTAAGAGCAATGATGAAATAGTAAAAATCGAAAAGGCGCAGAGAATTGCCGAATCGGCTTTTGATGATATTTTAAAATTTATAAAGGTCGGCAGAACCGAGCGAGAGATAGCATTAAGACTTGACAGCCTTATGCTTGAACACGGTGCGGAGGCGATGTCGTTTGATACTATAGTGCTGTCTGGTAAGAACACTTCAATGCCGCACGGAGAGCCGAGTGATAAAAGGGTTGAGTTCGGCGACTTCGTTTTGATGGATTTCGGAGCAGTTTATGACGGCTATCACAGTGATATGACAAGAACGGTATGCGTGGGAGAACCGACCGACAAACAGCGAAATATTTACGATATAGTTTTAACTGCGCAGAGAGAAAGTATAAAGCGTGCAAAAGCAGGTATAAGCGGAAGTCAGCTTGACAGCGTTGCCCGTGACATAATAACTAATGAGGGATACGGCGATTGTTTCGGTCATTCGCTAGGGCACGGCGTCGGTCTTGAAATTCACGAGTATCCGAACGCATCTCCTAATTCCGATTGCGAGCTTTTGAAAAACTCTGTTCTGACGATTGAGCCGGGAATTTACATCGAAGGCGAGTTCGGAGTGAGAATTGAGGATTTTGTTGTGCTTAAAGAGGACGGCTGTATAAACCTAACAAAAGCGCCGAAAGAACTGATTATACTGTAGATTATTTTAGGGGGGTTGCAATTACAATAAATATTTGGTATAATATTATAGATTTGTAGATTCAAATTATAATATTGAGTCTCAGAATTTAAAAATGATAATTATTTGGAGGATAAATTTATGGTATCAGCAGGAGATTTCAGAAACGGAATGACTTTTGAAGAAGACGGCAACGTAATGCAGATAGTTGAGTTCCAGCACGTTAAGCCGGGAAAAGGCGCTGCATTTGTAAGAGCAAAGGTAAGAAATGTTATTACAGGCTCGGTAGTTGAGAAAACTTATAACCCGACAGCTAAGTTCCCGACAGCTTTTGTTGAAAGAAAGGATATGGAGTATTCTTATACAGACGGTGATTTGTACTACTTTATGGATCCTGAGACATATGAGCAGCTTCCTATAGATGCGTCTGAGCTTGGAGATAACTTCAAGTTTGTCAAAGAGCAGATGATTTGCAAGGTTCTATCATACAAGGGTACTGTATTCGGCGTTGAGCCTCCTAACTTTGTTGAGCTTGAGGTTACTGCAACTGACCCGGGATTTAAGGGCGACACTGCAACTAACGCTACAAAGCCTGCGACTTTGGAAACAGGTGCAGAGATCAAGGTTCCGCTGTTTATTGAAATCGGCGATAAGATAAGAATTGACACAAGAACAGGCGAATATATGGAAAGAGCTTAGTATAAAAAAGCTAAGCCTATCTGAAATAAAAATAAAATATTAAGTTTCAGGGGGTGGTGAAATTCCACACCGGTGGTTAAAGTCCACGAACAGAGATAACCTCTGCCGATTTGGTGAAATTCCAAAACCGACGGTTAAAGTCCGGATGGAAGAAACGACAGTATTTTTGTAATTATACAAAAGCAAACCTCTGAGCATTATGTATGTTCAGAGGTTTTTTCTGGTGTTTCTCCCGATTGATTTTAGGAGAATTGCCTAAGGCGTATCTTAGGCAAGCATATATTATATAATCAGAAAGGAATGACTTATATATGTCAAACACAAGAAATAACAATTTAAAAAAGCTCTCGGTATTGGGCTTGTTTATTGCATTGGGGTACATATGTCTTTTTGTGTTCCGCTTTAGAGTACAGTTCTTAACGCTTGATTTTAAAGACGTGTTTATCACTCTTGCAGGCTTTATTTACGGACCCGTTGCGGCAGTTACTATAGCGTTTATTGAAGCGATCTTAGAGCTTATCACTGTTTCAAGTACGGGCTTTTGGGGTGCTATTATGAATTTTGCCGGCAGTGCAGCATTTGCATTAACCGCTTCTCTAATTTATAAGTACAATAAGAGCTTCAAAGGTGCAATAATTGCTCTTGTTTCTGCGGTGTTTTCAACAACAGCAGTAATGATGCTGGCCAATCTCTTAATTACGCCTATATATACTCATACAGACGTTAAAACGGTTGCAAGTATGATTTTACCTTTGCTGCTTCCGTTTAATCTTATTAAAAGCATACTTAACGCAGTCTTTACATTTATACTTTATAAACCTGTTTCTCAAGCTTTGAGGTCAATGAATATTCTGCCAAAATCAGAAAACAAGTTTGCACTTAATAAACGCACGGTATGCGGGATCATTGCAGCTTGTGTTATTTTAATTATTTCAGTTGTGGTAATGATAGTGTTGCTTGGCGGAGATTTTGAATTTGTAAAGCACAGATAATTAGCATATAAATATTACTGTTATATTTGCATAATTCACGTTCTTTATCTTTCTGAGCGTGAATTTTTTTTATAAAAATCACGCACCGATTAGTGCGTGAAGTGTAAAAGCGTTATTTATGTTCAATTTCATTAGCCTCTTCTACACTCGGAATATCAAGTGCATTAAGCTCTTCGACAGTAAGAGGTTTTTTATCACGTTTAGTTTTATAAAGATGTTCAATATCGTTTTTATAATAATCGGTCGAAACAGGGAGACTTTTCTTTCTCAGCCTTTTTTCAATTGAATCCCTTGAAAGACTGTATATTACAGCAAATGTAGGAACAGATAAAATCATTCCTACAAAGCCGAACAGACCTCCGCCGACTAAAAGCGAAATCAATACCCATATTGCAGGAAGCCCTGTTGATTCGCCGAGAATTCTCGGGCCTAAGACGTTGCCGTCAAACTGCTGGAGCAAAATAACGAATATAATGAACGGTATCAGCTTTTTAGGGTCAACAAGTAGTACAAGAAGTCCTGTAGGTATTGCACCGATAATAGGACCGAAAAACGGTATTACATTAGTTATTCCGATTATAACTGCGATCATTATTGCATAAGGTATTTTAAGTATAAGAAGAAGCGGTGCGGCTATTAGACCGATAATGAGCGAGTCTAAAACTTTACCTGTTATAAAGCTTCCGAATACGTTGTGGCTTTTTTTAGATACTTCAAAAATCTTTTCGCATTTTTTTCTTGAGAAGTTTGCAAGAAGGATTTTCTTTATCTGTGCCAGCAGATTATCCTTACTGCAAAGGAAGTATATAGAAACGATAACTCCGATTACGAAATCCTTCAAAAAGCCCAAAAAACCCCATGCTCCCGAAACAAGATTGTTGAGTACAGGTTCTGCTCTTTGGACCAAATCAGCGGCATTGGTTGAATATTCGCTGATTTTATCTGAAATAAAAGCGTAGATTTTAGGATGATCGGAAAAGAGAGATTTTGCGTAATTCTGAAGCTGGGTGAACATATTTGAGAGATTGTCAAAAATCTCAGATACGCTGTTAATGATAGCAGGAATGATTATAGACATAACGCCCAGTATGAACGCTATGAATAAAAGCTCGACTATTGCTACAGAAATCGCAGTGGACAGACGAGGCATCTGTTTTTTTGCAAAAAACCGTTTGTTCAAAAGACCGTTTATACCTTTTGCTATAGGGTTTAATATGTAGGCAATTGCAAAGCCCCAGATAATAGGCATAAATATATCGGCAACTTTACTTAAAACTTTGAGAATAGTGGAAAATTTAAACACAGCTATTGCCATTAAAAATCCAATAGCCAGAACAATAAGAACATATGCCGCTATGGTATTATATTTTTTATTTGAATAAAATTTCAATGCAATTCCTCCGCAATTCTATGTTGAACATTTCAGTTTACAAAGCTCTTAATAAATTATACACTAATATATTTTAAAAATCTATAGTATTTAAGAAAATAATTTTTCATTTTCGTTAAAAAAGCCTTTAAATATTGCCAAGATTATGTTATAATTATTTTAATTATTTTTAGATTATAAGCAGTTTAATAAGTATATGTGAATTAGTATTGTTTAAAGATCAGGAGGTTTAGCAGGCTCAATGAGCAATGAGAGTTACATAAAGCTGAAAAGAAAAGCTCTGGAAAAGTATTTTGAGAAAATGAATCCCGAACAGAGAAAGGCAATTTTTAAAATAAAAGGTCCTGTTTTGATTTTAGCCGGAGCAGGAAGCGGAAAAACTACTGTTTTAGTCAATCGCATAGCAAATATGATTTATTTCGGAAACGCTTACAACAGTGATGAGGTATTGTACACTGAAAAGGAAGCTCAGTTTTTAAAGAATTACGCAGACGGTTTGGAAACTGACGGTCAAAGATTAAAGGAGCTAGTTGCTTCAGGCACTATAAACCCGTGGAATATACTTGCCATTACCTTTACAAACAAGGCGGCAGGGGAATTAAAGGAACGTATTTCAAATATGCTGGGTGATGCAGGAGACGGTCTTACTGCGGCTACGTTTCATTCAGCATGCGTGAGAATTTTAAGACGCGAGTGTGAAAGAATAGGTTTTACTAACAGCTTTACTATTTACGACAGCGATGATTCCCAAAGAGTTATGAAATCATGTTTGCAGGAGCTTGATATTTCTGACAAGATGTTTCCGCCAAGAATGGTTTTGTCTGAAATCTCACGTCAGAAGGATATGATGATAACTCCTACAGAATATGAAAACCAAAATCAGACAGATTATCGAAAATCAACTATTGCAAAGCTTTATAAGCTGTATCAGCATAAGCTGATGACTTCAAATGCTATGGATTTTGACGATATAATCTGCCATACGGTAAGGCTTTTTGAAGAAAATCCTGATGTTTTGGACCACTATCAGAATTTATATAAATACATTCTTGTTGACGAATATCAGGATACGAATATGGTGCAGTATCGTCTTGTGTCAATGCTTTCGATGAAATATAAGAACCTTTGCGTTGTCGGCGACGATGACCAGAGCATCTATAAATTCAGGGGAGCGACTATTGAGAATATTCTTTCCTTTGAAAATCAGTTTGACGATTGTACGGTCATAAGGCTTGAGCAGAATTACCGTTCTACGCAGAATATTCTGACTTGTGCAAATGAGCTTATCAAAAACAACAAGGGCAGAAAAGGTAAAAATCTCTGGACGGCAATGGGCGATGGAGACAAGGTCAACGTATATAACGCAAACAATGAGAGAAATGAAGCAAGATATGTTGCCGATACTATTCTTTCAGGGATAAAAGAGGGCAGAAGGTATAACGAATACGCAGTGCTTTACCGAATGAACGCTCAGTCTAACTCTATTGAGCAGGCGTTTGTTCAAAGCGGAATTTCTTATAAGATCATCGGAGGTCAGAAATTTTTTGATAGAAAAGAAATAAAGGATATTCTTTCATATTTTGCGGTTATTAATAATCAAAATGATATGTTAAGGTTAAGGAGAATTATCAACGAGCCTAAACGTTCTATAGGTAACGCAACCGTTACGGCTTTAGAGCAGATCGTTTCTGACCTTGGGATCTCTCCGATTGAGGTTATGAAAGAAAGCGAGAGTTTGCTTCCTCTTGCAAGAAAGGCAAATGTTTTAGTGCCTTTGGCGCAAATGTTTGAACATCTCGCTGATATTTCTGAAATAGTTTCTTTGGAAGAGCTTTTAGACGAGCTTTTGGAAGTATCGGGGTATAGGGCTTTCTTGAAATCTCAAGGCGATGAGGGCGAAATGCGTCTTGAAAATATCGAGGAGTTAAAGTCGACGATGATAAAGTATTCTGATGAGGCGGAAGAACCAAGTTTGTCAGGATTCCTTGAGGAAATCTCGCTCTTTACCGATGTTGATAACTTAGACCAAGACGGCGATTATGTTGTTATGATGACAATGCACTCGTCAAAGGGGCTTGAGTTCCCGACGGTTTTCGTTGTGGGAATGGAGGAAAATATATTCCCATCGCAAAGAAGTTTGGAAAGCGAAGCGGAAATCGAGGAGGAACGTCGCTTAGCGTATGTTGCAATAACAAGGGCAAAAAGAGAACTTTATCTTTCTCACAGTAATCAGAGAATGCTGTTCGGTATGACAAACCGAAACAGAAAATCCCGTTTTCTTGAAGAACTTCCTGAAGAGCTTCTTAACGAGGAGAGCGAGGGTTTAATTCAGCAGTCTGATTTTGAACGTGAGTACAGCGATGTGAAATTTGATTCAGGTATGTCGCTTCAAAAGCAGCTTGCTTTCAAAAAGAAAACCGAAACAAAAACAGCTTCCGACCAGAATTTTGAGGTAGGAAACAGAGTTCTGCATAACATTTTCGGCGAGGGAACTGTTCTTTCCGCTAAAAGAATGGCAAACGACACAATGCTTGAAGTTGCTTTTGATACAAAGGGAACAAAAAAAATTATGGCGAATTTCGCAAGGCTAAAAAAATTATAACCGGCGAGCCGCCGGAGGCACTGCCGCCTTTGGGAAATTTTATGAATGTAACAAGTTGAACAACGGCGGGCTTTCATTTACAAGTAAGGATAAAACTATAGTTATCGAGCCGCCGGAGGCACTTCCGCCTTTGGGAAGTTTTATGAATGTAACAAGTTGAACAACGGCGGGCTTTCATTTGCAAGCAAGGATAAAAACTGTAGTTAGCGAGCCGCTAGAGGCACTTCCTGATTAGAAGCTAGATATTAGAAGCAAGAGGCAAGACCGGTGGAGCCGCCGGAGACACTTTCGCCTTTGGAAGTTACTTTATTTAATTTATAATAAAAGAGGAAATACCATTATGAAAAAGTTTTATGTAGAGCTTAAAAAGGTAGTTGACGATTCATATTATATTGAAATCGGACACGATCTCATTGACACACTTGTAAGGGATATAAAAAACGGACTTGTGCCGACTGCTAAAAGGTATGCAATCATTACTGACAGCAATGTAAAAGGTCTTTATGCAGACGCTGTTTTGGAGAGTCTTAAAGAAGAAGGTATGAAAGCGGATTTGTTTGTTTTTCCTGCGGGAGAAAAATCGAAAACCCGTGAGACTAAGGCAAAAATCGAGGACGAGATGCTGAGTTTAGGTTACCGAAGAGACTGCTGTGTAATAGCGGTCGGCGGAGGAGTTGTTACCGATCTTGCAGGATTTGTTGCAGGCACTTTCGGCAGAGGAGTACCTTTTATAAATTACGCTACAACTCTTTTGTCTGCGGCAGACGCATCTGTTGGCGGTAAGACTGCTGTTGACACTCCTCTTGCTACAAATCTTATCGGTCTTTTCAACCAGCCTGAGAGAATCTACATAGATATAGACGCATGGAAAACTCTCCCTAAAAGAGAGATTTCAAGCGGTCTGGCTGAAACGATTAAGCACTCTATATTAGCGGATAATGAATTCTTCTGTTATCTAGAAAAGAACATAGAAAAAGTATTTGACTGCGAAACCGAAGTCTGCGAGCATATTGCAGAAAAAAACTGCGAAATCAAATATCAGGTAGTTATGAAAGACGAGCGTGAAACTGGTCTTAGAGAAGTCCTCAATTTAGGACATACTGTAGGGCGTGCTATTGAAACTGTAAGCGATTACAGACTTCTTCACGGAGAGGCTGTATCTATCGGTCTTGTTGCTGAGGTGAAATTGGCAAAATCTCTGGGCCTTGCAAGCGATGACGACGAAAGCAGAGTTGTCAGTCTGCTTGAAAGGGCAGGACTGCCGATTACAATTCCTGATTACATAGACAGAGACAAGCTTGTTAAAAAACTCTACACCGATAAAAAGGTAAGAGACGGCAAGCTAAGATTTGTTATACAGGACGGTATCGGCAATATAAAAGAGTTTGATAATGGTAATTTTGCTAAGGAGATCGCCGAAGAAGATATAGCAAAAATAATTTACAGTATGTGATACGCAATTAAAAGGGGAGTTATAATGGATATAAAAATCACACCGTCAATTTTAAAGGGCAATGTAAGAATACCTCCGTCAAAGAGCGTTGCACACAGGCTTATAATTGCAGCAGGTCTTGCTGACGGAGAAAGTGTTATATCTAATATCTATATGTCAAAGGATATTACAGCAACTATCGAGGCGATGAAAGCGTTAGGAGCTGAAATAACTGCATTAGAGGACGGAAAAGGCTTATATACATTAAATGTTAAAGGATTTACAACGTCTGTTGAAAATGCCGTAATTGACTGTAACGAGTCAGGCTCTACGCTGAGGTTTCTGATACCTGTTGCGTCTGTTCTAGGTGTTAATACGACCTTTTTAGGTAGGGGAAGGCTTCCGCAGAGACCTATTACGCCTTATATTACCGAGATGACTAAAAACGGGGTGGAGTTTGATTATAACAACACAATGCCGTTTTCTGTTTCGGGAAAGCTAAGGGCAGGAGAATATAAAATTGCAGGAGATATATCCTCGCAGTTTATAACAGGGCTTTTGCTGGCTTTGTCTGTTGCAGAGGGTGAAAGCAAAATAATTTTAACTTCACATCTTGAATCAAGACCTTATGTCGATATAACTATTGACTGCTTAAATAAATTCGGCGCACAGATCAAGGAAACACCGAACGGTTATACAGTCAGGGGAGTGAAGGCTCTTAGACCTCATAATGAAGCGGTCGAGGGAGACTATTCGCAGGCGGCATTTTTCTGTGTTGCGAACAGTCTAGGCTGCAACATAAATATCGAGGGTTTATTTGATAATAGCTTTCAAGGCGACAAAAAGATTATTGAAATATGCAATGAAATAGTGTATAATTCAGATAAAAATGAACTCAAACCCTTTGACATCGACTGTTCGGACATACCCGACCTTGTACCTGTTCTGGCAGTTTTGGGTAGTTTTTGCAAAGGTGTGTCGTACATAAGAAACGCCGCAAGGCTGAGAATTAAAGAAAGCGACCGCTTGTCGGCTATATCAAATGCTTTAAACGCAGTAGGCGGAAAGGTCAAAGAATTAAAAGACGGGCTTGAAATCACAGGAGTTGATTACTTGACTGGCGGTGAGATCGACTCTTGCAACGACCACAGAATACCAATGGCTATGACTGTAGCGTCGGTTAAATGTAAAGGCGATATTATAATAAAAGGTGCGGAATGTGTAAGAAAATCTTATCCTGACTTTTTTGAGGTTATTAAATCTCTCGGAGGAGCTGTTGAGACAATAGGCTAGGTTTGGCAAAACAAAGGATGATAAATAATGGATTATATTACTTATATCAGAGGCAAGGTCGGGCATGAAAAAATATTTCTTGATGCGGCGTGCATAATTCTGGAAGATAACAGCGGCAGGATACTTCTCGGCAAAAGAGGCGATACGGGGAAGTGGGGTCTGCCGGGCGGAATATCAGAACTTGGCGAGTCTTTAGAAGAAACAGCATTACGTGAGCTTTACGAGGAAACAGGTCTTATAGCTGAGGTCGACAGACTTATAGGTATTTATTCAAAGTATCATGTTGAATTTTCCAGCGGAGACAAAGCCCAGTGTATAGTTACTGCTTTTAAAGGTCATATAACCGGCGGAAATCAAATGTGCGATGGAGTGGAAACTTTGGAACTTAGATATTTTGGAAAAGATGAACTTCCTGAAATATCTCATAAGCAGCATTATGATATTATTCAAGATTATTTTAGCGGAAAAACAGGTGTTTATAGGTAACAAACAGCTGTGCTTTTGTGGGTTGGCTGATGCGTTATCATATTAAATATAGGAGGAAGCATAAATGGCATCAATTTGGAATCACAACATCAACTTATCTATTTTCGGGGAGAGCCACGGACCGGCTATCGGTGTAGTACTTGATAACCTGCCGTCAGGCGAGCATATCGATATGAACGCTCTTATGTCGTTTATGGCAAGGCGAGCTCCGAAGAAAAACAAAACATCTACTCAAAGACGTGAGAAGGATATGCCTCAGATCATGTCTGGGCTTTATAACGACAAAACAACGGGAACGCCTCTATGTGCTTTGATTCAGAACACAGACCAGCACTCGAATGACTATTCCAATCTGTCAAAGCTTGCACGCCCAGGACATGCTGATTACACAGGTGCTGTTCGTTACAGCGGATTTAACGACGGACGGGGCGGCGGACATTTTTCGGGCAGGCTGACAGCACCTCTGTGCTTTGCAGGTGCAGTTGCAGGTCAGATTCTTGAGCGCAGAGGGATTTATACGGGTGCACACATTTTAGAAATACACGGAATTAAGGATAAATCATTCGACCCTATTACCACTTCAAGAGATGAAATTAAGTCAATCAGGGAAAAGGAATTTCCAACTGTTGATGATAAACAGGGCAGGCTTATGATAAAAGACATTGAAAAGGCAGGCAAGTGTTTAGACTCTGTTGGCGGAATTGTGGAATGTATTTCTATAAATGTTCCGGCAGGAATTGGCTCGCCTATATTTGAGGGTCTGGAAAACAGTATTGCATCATTGATTTTTGGTATTCCAGCTGTTAAGGGTATCGAGTTCGGAGTAGGGTTCAACTGTGCAAAGATGCTCGGAAGTGAAAATAATGACGAGTTTTATGTTGATGAACACGGTCATGTTGTTACAAGAAGCAATAATCACGGAGGTATTTTAGGCGGTATATCTTCGGGTATGCCGGTAACGCTGAGAGTTGCATTCAAGCCTACGCCTTCAATTGCACAGCCGCAGAAAACGGTGGATTACAGCTCTCTGACAAACGAGACTATAAAAATCAAGGGCAGACACGACCCATGCGTTGTGCCTCGTGCTGTTCCGTGTGTTGAGGCGGCAGTGAATATTGCATTGCTTTCGCATATGCTCGACTATCCTAACTTTTAGTCTATGAAAGGTATGCCTTAAAAAAGGGCATGGTGATTATATGGATAAGAATTTTGAAAAATATCTTCAGCCTAATATGATGAACTTGCAGGACAAGTATGCAATAAAGATTCTGATTTGTTATTTTTTACGTCAGATAAACAGACCTATAACGCCTAATCAGCTTGCCGAGATAGCGACTTCTGACGGTGTTGTGAATTATTTTACCTATGCTGAAACAGTAGAGGAAATGCTAAGAGATAATATGATGAGACTTGAAGCGGTTGATGAAATCAACTACTACGTTTTATCACAGGAGGCATATGAGGCGGCGAACGAATTTAAAGGGATAGTTCCAAAGAGCTTTAGGGATAAGATTATTTCGTCGGGGCTGAAGTTTTTTGCAAAATTAAAGGACAGTAATATTATTGCAGAAGTCAAAGAGGTTGAAAAGGGAGCAGAGGTGCATTTTCTCTGTCAGGACAGCGGAGCGAACCTAATGGATTTGACTTTATTTGCTCCCGATCTTACTCAGGCTGAGTATATAAAAAAGAAGGTAATGCTTAATCCGAGTGCTTTTTACGGCAAGATTTTAGATTTTGTTATTGAAAACGAGGAGTATACGCCTGATTTAACAGGCTACTAAGCAACGATGACGTTGCATCCAGTTTGCCTTTGGGTAGTTTGTATAATGTGAATAGTATTCACAACGGCAGGCTTTACTTTGATGAAATAAAAACTATAATGATTAGTGAGCCGCAGTAGGCTTTGCTGCCTTTGGGCAGTTTGTATAATGTGAATAATATGCAAAACGGCAGGCTTTACTTTGATGAAATAAAAACTATATGATTAGCGAGCCGCCGCAGGTTTTGCTGTTTTTGAAAGTTTGTAAAATGAATTTGGAGGATAAATGAAGTTTATAAATATAAAAGGATTAAATGATGTATATCCTGA
>CANQUM010000004.1 GCA_947627045.1 uncultured Clostridia bacterium | reverse complement strand
AATGTGGAATTTCTGTTTGATGCAATGAGAGCTGTAACTCAGATCATTCCTGTTAAGGAGTGTTCCGCATACGGAGAGCTTGAAAATCTAAGCTATGATGATTGGTGGCAAGCCAGAAAAAATGAAATTTTTAAAGTTGGCGGTAATGTGATCAATCTTCAAGATGCTAATTTGTCATTAAAGAATTTACGAAAGTTAAAAAAGGTTTTACCTAAAACAGGAGACTATGTATTAAATCTTCAAGGTGCAAATATTTTTGATGATAAAGATGATAAAGATAATAATGAATAAATCTTTGCATTAAAGTATAATATTTAACCCGAAATTTTTAGAGAGTATCTTTTGATAATCTCTTAAACCTGTCGAAAAAGGTTTAGCGTAATTAACTAAAAGTTTTCGGTCAAGCCTTTTTCAAAAGGCTTGCGGGTCAAGGGCAGAGCCCTGTCGCTGACGAGCCGTCAGCGAAATGCTTTACGGAGTGCGCTCCGCACAGGGTGAATTAAAAAATAGTCCAGTGGACTGTTTTTTAAGAGGGGCATGCCCTGCAAGAGAGGGCTGCCCCTAAAAAGGCTTTATCTGCACTTAGAGAGAGTATCTTTTGATACTCTCTTATTTTTTTCACTAATTATCAGAGGTTTAAAGACAAGTAAATTTTTTATCACATTTTAAGGAACAATGTCATATAATAAACTATCACACCTTTTGCTCCCCGTTTTTTAATATAAAGGTGTTTAAAACTTATTTGTGCGGTCAACACTAATATCAAATGAAAATGGGAGTGTTATATGTGTCGGGTTATTATGACAACGGAATTCACAGGGGAGAAATATATTACGCAGACCTAAGCCCGGTAGTCGGCTCGGAGCAGGGGGGAATGAGACCTGTGCTGATTGTTCAGAACGACGTCGGGAACAAGCACAGCCCTACCGTTATAGCGGCGGCGATAACAAGCAAGATGGATAAGGCAAAGCTGCCTACACATATTGCAGTAAACGCTTCAAGCTGCGGTCTAGCGAAAAACTCGGTAGTTTTGTTAGAGCAGATAAGAACTATAGATAAGACCCGTCTTAAAGAGAGAATGGGAGAGCTTGATACAAACTCAATGTCTGCTGTGAACAGTGCGTTGTCGATTTCCTTCGGATTGGGCGGCAGAACTTAAATAGAATATATCATATCGCAAAATAATTTTTTACTTATTAAAACTTTATAGATTGTTATATTAATATATCGGTATCGATTAACTCGGTGCCGATTTTTGCATCACTACGAAATATTTGGTAAAATCATAAATCATACATATTTTATTGCAAAAATGTTAAAATTATATTGATAGAATCAAAGTAACTTATAATAACGGAGGTCAGAACAATGAAAACAAGGATTTTAATTTTGGCTGTATTAATGTCAATAATGGCAATTATGGCAGGGTGCGGCGAAAAAGATAAAACTTCATCTGATGTATCAAGCGATACTACTCAGTTGTCGGAGAGCCTTGCTGATACAAGCAATACTGAGCAATCTGAAAGCACAACAAGCTCACAGAGTACAAAAGCTGCAAACACTTCAATTTCAGAAGATGACGCAAAAAATATAGCGTTAAAAGACGCAAATGTATCCGAGTCTGATATTACAGGAATGAGAATAAATCAGAAAATTGATGACGGCATATCGGTATATGAAGTAGATTTCTATGTAAGTAATAAAGAATACGAATATGAAATTTCGGCTGAGGACGGAAGTATTAGAAGCAAGGATACAGATATAGATAACGATTTCGGTTCAGCGGCACAAAGTAAAGCAGGCGTGTCTTTAGATGACGCAAAGAAAACAGCATTGAGTAAGGTAAAAGGAGCGACAGAAAAAGATATTCGTATTCATTCTGAATACGACGACGGCAGACAGATATATGAAGGCTCTATAGTTTACAACGAAATGGAATATGATTTTGAAATTGACAGTGAAACTGGAAATATTATTTCTTGGGAATCAGAGTCTGTTTATGATGATTAGGTAAATAGAAAAGCACCTATCCGAATTGGGTAGGTGCTTTTAGCTTGTAAAGAATTGAATTTTATTTATCTTCAAGGTCTTTGAGTTCTTGTAATTCTTCATTATTAATTTTGTTTACTCCGTCTTTTATGACCTTGATTTCATCTTTTGTATAAGTATTTACCGCTTCAGTGTCTGAATTTTTAACTCTTATTTTACCTGTAAGAATATTAATATCAACAACATTTCCTTTTCCGTCGGGAGCATCTACAACAGCTCCTATTTTCGGAAGTCCTTTAATAAGCTCCTCATAACCGTCCTGCTCATATTTCAGACAGCACATAAGTCTTCCGCAGGTTCCCGAGATTTTGGCAGGATTTAAAGAAAGACTTTGATCCTTCGCCATTTTGATAGACACCGGCTGGAAATCTCCCAAGAATGATTTACAGCAAAACGGTCTTCCGCATATACCCAAACCGCCCAGCATTTTAGCCTCGTCACGCACGCCTATTTGTCTGAGCTCAATTCTAGTTCTGAAAACTGACGCTAGATCCTTTACCAATTCTCTGAAATCAACTCTGTTTTCAGATGTGAAATAAAAAAGCAGTTTATTGTTGTCAAAAGTACATTCAACGTCAACGAGTTTCATATTAAGACCGTGTTTTGCGATTTTTTCTTCGCATATCTTGAATGCTTCCGCTTCGTTCTTTTTGTTCTGCTCTATTTTGTCTAAATCTTTTTTTGTAGCGATTCGTATTATATCTTTAAGCGGTGCATTGAGTTCTTCTTCGCTGATCTCTCTGTTGCTAAGAACAACCTCTCCGCACTCAACTCCTCTTGATGTTTCTACAATTACTTTTTCGCCCACATTTATTTTATTTTTTGCAGGAGAAAAGTAGTATATTTTTCCCACGCTCTTAAAGCGAACGCCTATAATTTCAGCCATATTAATCCTCCGATATTTTTTTCAAACAGAAAGTTTTACAAATTTTCTTTAATTTCAGAGCATAGAGAGTTAAGCGCAAGACTTAGATTTCCGTTTGAATTTATTCTTTCAATATATTTATTAATCACAAGATATAGTCTTCTTGCTTTTGCATTAGTTATTTGTTCTGACAATCTGACAGCTCCGCTTTTGTATGAGCTTATAAGCGTTTTTTCACCGCACCCTGCGTGATAAGACACAGCGTCTCTTATGACCTCGCAAAGAAGCTTTAAGACCATTAAGGTCATAGGCTTTGCACCGGCAAGCTCGCTGAATTCTTTAAGAATTAAATATTCATCACCCGTAATAACAGCGTCTGTAATGTTCTTAGTTATAGTTACAGCGTCAGCTATATCCTCATTTTCTAGATAGCTTTTGCACTTTCCTATATTTCCGCCAAGAATTTCAACACTTTTTTGAATCTCTCCCGAGTTATACCCGTACTCTGCAAGTGCCTTTTCACAAGAGCCTCTGGTTACCTCGTGAACCGATAGAGAAACTACTCTTGAAATAATTGTCGGCAAAAGCGAAGTTCGTGCCTGAGCAGTCAGTATTATAACACAGTGGTCGGGCGGTTCCTCAATCAGTTTAAGGAGTGCGTTTTGCGCAGGAACAAGAGTATTGTCCATATCTGCAATGATATATATTTTATACCTGCTTTCATTAGGCATAATTGGTGCATTTTCAACAATTTCACGGAGAGTGTCTATTTTGTAGTTTCCGCTTTTGCCGCTTGGTTCGGCATAGATGACATCGGGATGGGTCTTGTGTAAAATCATTTTGCATGATTTACATTCTCCGCAGGGAGTTCCGTTTTTTTTCTCACAGAGAAGTGCAGCGGATATATAATCAGCGGAAGTTTTTTTACCTAAGCCCTTTTCACCGTAAACAAGAAATGAGTTTACTACTCTGTCTTTTAATATCATTGAACGTATTGTGTTCTTTAATATTTCATTTTCATAAAATGAAAAATTCTCCATAACGATTACCTTTTCAAAAATTCGGTATTTAGAAACAATAGACAAGGTATCTTGCCTCTAGGTGCTAGCCTGTCGATGTTCAAAAATATATATTTCAACTTCCAAAAGCTGAGTGCCGGCGGAGACCCACCGCTCTTGCCTCTTATAATTCATTTTACCACATTAACAGAAAAAATGCTATACCTTTTGAGCAAATTAATAGTATTTCGGTCAAAAACCTCACCGCTTACTGCCAAAGGAATACACGGCGGGCAAATTGATACAGAAGATGTGCATATTCTTCCCAGTGCTTTTTCAATGGGAATTGTTTCGTATTTACTGAATAAAGCATTCCTTATTGACATATTTTTTTCAGGCTTTGCAATAGAAAAATCGGTATTTGATATATTAGAATGTGAATTTTCCCTTAGTGAGTCTTTTATTTTTTTCAATGCAGACAATAGAGCATTGAAGTCGTCATCATTATTTTCGGGTGAGATCATTAAAACTACTGCTGAAATATCTGCATATTCACAGTAGATGTTATGTTCTTCAAGCAGGTAAAGAAGCTCATTTCCGTCAATGTCCAAGTTGTTTGTAAGCAAAACCAGCTTGAGTGGTTCGGAATGCGGGCTGTCAATTAAATCAAAGCCTATTGATTTAATTTCACCTTTAAGCTTTTTGACTTTTTTACAGGTTTTATCAAGTCTATTAAAAAATTCTTCAGTGTTTAAAAGCCGGTTGCATAAATCAAGAGAGGCCAAAATCAGATACGACGGAGATGTCGTTGCAAAAATCTGCATTGCTTCTTTGACATTTGCTCTGCTTTTGAACTCATCATCTGTGCTTTTTGAAATGTGTAGATAAGCGCCTCCCGTAAGGCAGGAAAGCGTTTTATGTGCCGAGTCGCAGCACATATCAGCACCGAGATTTAAGGGATGAATATTGTTTGATAAAAAGTTAAGATATGCACCGTGAGCATTGTCAACAAGCAGGGGGATTTCGTATTTTTTGCAAACTTTAGAAAGGCTGTGTATATCAAGCATATTTCCAAGATAATCAGGAGTTGTAATGTAAACGGCACTGGGCAACTCGTTTTTTTTGTAAAAAGACAAAGCATTTTCCAAATCATCAGCAGACAGTTTCATTGTGCACACGGAACTTATCTCTTCATAGGGAAAGATCCAGTCAACATCAATGTCGATCAACGCACAGGCGTTTATAAATGATTTATGTACATTTCTTGCGGCAAGAATTTTTCTTCGTTTGCCTTTAACTGCAAGAAAAAGCATTGTTTTTATTGCAAGTGTAGAGCCTTCGGTTGAATAAATAGTAAGAGCTGAATTAAAAAGATGTGAAGCGTTTTTTTCACTTTCGCATATTATTCCGTTTTCAGATGTGCTGAAAAGAAAATCAGCGCCTGAGATTTCAGTTATATCAAAAGGGGAGACGGTACTTAATTCATCAGGACCTTTGCCTTTGTGTCCGGGCATATGAAACCTGATTCCGTTTTTACTTTTGTATTCATTTAAGAAATCATATATCGGCGTTTTCATTATCAATAAAGCTCCTGAAATTGGTATATTTTAACCTTTCATAAATTCGGTTTTTAGCCCGCGTGATAGTTCTTGATACGGTTGATTTATTAACTCCGCATTCATGTGCTATCTCGTGGATTTTCATATTGTTCATATAATACATAATGATATATTGTTTCTGAGTTTTTGTCAAATCATTATTTATTATCTCGCGAAGGAATTTGATTATCTGCTTGTTAGAGGTCGAAGCATATTCGCCAAGTTTAACACCCTGATCTAAATACAGAAATTCAATAGGCACTCTCTTATTTGTATATTTTCTCATCAAATAAACGATTTCCTTTCATTTTAATCTCTAATCAAGCGTCTTTTTTTGAAATGCTCACATTTGGCTTGGGTTTAAAGTAATTTTCAATCATTCTTGCACTGAATAAAACGTCAAGATATTCAGAATAAAGTGTTTCTGAGCGCTTTGAAAGAGCCTTTCTTTCGTCAACATCAGTTGATTCATTGATCTTTGTTTTTAAGTATTCAATTTGTTTTTTTAAAGCGTCGGCTGTCTTAATATAAGCCCTGAATAAGTTTTCCATAATTTTTATGTCCTTTCTTGAAAATGTAATTTATATATCCAGCTAAATACATAGAACAAATGTTCTTTTTACAATTTTTATGATATATCCAAAGATAAAATTTGTCAATACATTTTTTGAATTTTTTTATAAAAAATAATTTCTGGGAACTTTTTTGGACAATTATTAAATTCTGCATTGATTTTTGTAAAAAGATGTGATAAAATAAATTACATATTTTTAAAGTTGTATTGGAAAGGAATAGATGATGGAAAAGGAGAAACTGGATAGAATTTCGCAGCTTTACCGACTTTCAAAGGAACGCAGGCTGACTAAGGAGGAATTGTTAGAGCAGAAAAGGCTGAGAGACGAGTATCGTCAAAGTTATGTAAGAAATCTCACTCAGCAGCTTGAACATACAGAGCTTTTGCGTCCTGACGGAACAAAGGTAAAGGTTTCTGATTTCAGGAGAAAAAATGAGTTTGATAAAACTAAAAATTAGCGTATGATTTTATGATAGATGTTGATTTAATAGATAATGCGAGGAAAAGAAAGTAATGGAGACGAATTATAATCTTGTTTCAAATGGAGGCTTTTCGAGACAAAAGCTAAAGCTGTTGATATTGGAGAAAATTTTGCTTAATGAGACCGACGAGACTCATTCTCTGACGGGAAAGGAGCTTATTTCAAAACTTGAAGCATACGGCATTAAGGCTGAAAGAAAGACCATTTATGATGACATAACGTCTTTGCAGGAGAGCGGGCTTGACATTTTGGCAATTAAAAGAGGGCACGCAAACGCTTATTATGTCGGTTCGAGGACCTTTCAGGACGAAGAGCTATATGTTCTAGCAGACGCAGTATCCTCATCGGTTTTTCTGACAAAGAAAAAATCTGATGAGCTTATCGGCAAGCTGCAGACGCTGACCTCTAAATACAAAGCGCAGGGATTAAGAAGAAATGTGTATGTTGCAAACCGTACAAAGACCTTTAATGAGCGTATTTATTACAATATAAATACTATTCACGAGGCGATTTTCTCTAACTATCAGATTGAATTCAAATACTATGAATACAGCATTGATAAAAAGGCACAGTTCCGTCACGGAGGTGAGATTTACAGTGTATCTCCGTATCAGCTTATATGGGAAAATGATAAATACTATCTAATCTGTTATTGCAATAAGCACGAAAAGCTATGCAGATACAGAGTTGACAGAATAACAGATGTCAGGATCTGCGAGGATAAAAGACGTTTGCTGACTGTTGATGAAAATGAGATAGTTAAAAGTCTTAGGGCTACATACGATATGTACGGCGGTGATAGGGAAAATGTTGAAATTGAGTTTGACAATTCGCTTATCAATGTTGTTATCGACAGATTCGGAAGCAAGGTCTTAATTAACAAAAAGAATGACGGCAGATTCAGCATAAATGTTGATGTTGAGATAAGCCCGACTTTTTGGGGCTGGCTGTTTACTTTCGGTACCAATGCCAGAATTTTGGGTCCTGAAAAAATTGTTAATGAGGCAAAGAAAAGGTTAAAGGAGATTTTTGATTGTTATAAATAGAAATTAAATTAATATATATTTTATAACTATTCTAGGGAGGGAAAGACTTGGATAACAGTTATGATGAAAAAATCAAACTTCTTCAGAAAATGATTGATGAAAACAGTTCTATAGTATTTTTCGGGGGTGCGGGAGTGTCAACCGAGAGCGGCATACCTGACTTCAGAAGTGTTGACGGTTTATATAATCAGAAATATGACTACCCGCCTGAGCAGATGCTTTCGCATACTTTTTATGTAAATAAGCCGGAGGAGTTCTTTAAGTTCTACAAGGATAAAATGATTGCCCTTGATATAAAGCCGAATCAAGCGCATAAAAAGCTAGCTGAGCTTGAGGATAAGGGCAAGCTGTCATGCGTTATCACTCAGAATATAGACGGGCTTCATCAGTTAGCAGGCAGTAAGAATGTTTATGAGCTGCACGGTTCAGTTCACAGAAACTATTGTGAGAAATGCCATAAATTTTTCGACGCTATATATATAAAGAACAGCACAGGTGTTCCGTTATGTGATGCCTGCGGAGGAAGAGTAAAGCCGGATGTCGTTTTATATGAGGAAGGGCTTGACAATAACATTATTTCCGGGGCAATAAATATGATAGACAAAGCGGATATGCTTATTATCGGAGGAACGTCATTAGTAGTTTATCCTGCGGCGTCGCTGGTAAGGTATTTCAGGGGTAAAAATCTTGTTCTTATAAACAGAGATAAAACTGATATGGATAATAACGCTGATTTGGTGATTCACGAGAAGATCGGTGAAACGCTAAGTCAGATTAATGTGTAAGTTTAGGGGAAATATATATGAAAATTATGGCAGTAGATTTAGGCGATGCGAGAACAGGACTTGCTGTTTGCGACAGAACGGAATTTTTAGCGTCGCCCATTGGAACAATAGAAGAACGCAATTTTAATATACTGGTCACAAAGGTAGCACATATGGCTGGGGAATACGAGGTTGGAGAAATTATTGTAGGTCTGCCGCTTAATATGAACGGAAGCTATGGTCCGAGAGCAGAAAAATGCAGGCAGTTTGCTGACGCATTGAATGAGCTTGTAGATATTCCCGTGAATATGTGGGACGAGCGTTCAACTACCGTGTCGGCACATAATTTTTTAAATGAAACCAATACAAGGGGCAAAAAAAGAAAAGAGGTCATAGACCAGGTGGCGGCGACTATCATTTTAGAAAGCTATCTTGATTTTAGGAGAAAGAAAAAGGAAAACGAAAATAAATAGCAAGGCACTTATTTGTACCTTGCTTTTTTTTGTTGTTCAGGCTTTTTAATAAGCTCTTTAATTCCAATGATTATTATAAAAACCGAGAATATTTTTGATAAGATTTCTGACCCAAGCATACTTGCGATAAGGCTGAATATAATAGCGGCAGCTACTCCTGTTAAAATTGACGGGAGTAGTTTTTTCCATATTATCAGCTTTGATTTTGTATGAAGTATTATAGAGATTAAGGCTATGGGGATAAAGAAAATGAGGTTTATTCCCTGTGCTTCAAGCTGACCCATTTGCGTGAAAATCGCAAGGTAAATAATAAGCACCATTCCGCCTCCCAGCCCAAGAGACGCAATAAACCCGCTTAGAAACGAAACAACGGCAATTACAAAAATACTCATAACATCAACATCCTGATCCCCGAAATTATCAGAATAACTCCGAATATTTTTTTTAGAATTTTATTTGAAATTTTTTTTAAAAGCCAGCTTCCTGCGATTGCGCCTAACAGTCCTAAGGGTATATATTTAAGTGCCAGAGAGTAGTTTATATGACCTTTTAGAGAGTAGATAACAGTGCTGACAACTGACAGAGGAAGTGTTATCGCTATTGAAGAAGCATGCGCTTTTTTTGCTTCAAGACCTGTGTTTTCCAAAAGAGGAACGCTTAACATTCCGCCGCCTGAACCGAAAAGACCGTTGGCTATTCCTGTAACTCCGCCTACAATATAGTAATATGCTTTACTGTGTTTTAAATTTTTCAGTTTATTTTTTATTCTCATAGTTTTATTGTTTTCATATGGATAGATTTTATACTAATACTTTTGAGATGAACTTTTCAATATCAATTACTTGTTTTACACTAACATTTATGATAAAATATTTATATGAACCGGTAAAATAGATATTGAGGTCAGTGATATATATGAGCTGCATTGAGCATATTGGTTGTTATGATAATATTATTCTTTTTCCTGAACATAAACATACATCTTGCGAGATAATGTATTTACATAAAGACAATATAAATTTGTAAAACAGCTTTTTTCAAAAAGCAAAAAATATGCAAAATAAAGCAAGTTTGTTATACTTTTTGCAATTAATAAATGGTATAATAAAGATATAATTATCAGGAGGTGCCGAGCAATGTTAAAAAATTCAAGACTGATTGCCGTTATTACGTCGATTGTGTTAACATTTTCTATAACGGGGGTTATGCCTATGGCAAAGGAAAGTATTAAAGCTCAAGCAGAAAACACATTTTCAATTAGTATAGACGGCAGTAAAATCACACAGGATTCGCTGAGATTAGGAGCTGTTTCTGCAAACAACTCATCAAGGCTGCTTATGGACTATAAAGAAAAGAATCCCGACGCTTATTGGGAGATAATGAATTATCTGTTCAATAAGAAAACAGGAATTGGGCTTACACACATTAAAATTGAGCTCGGTTCAGACTGCGACTCCAGTTCCGGAACAGAGCCTGCCACTATGCGTGATGAAAATGAAGAAGCAAACGTGAATAGAGGCGCAGGTTTTCATTTGTGTGCAGACGCTAAGACTATAAACCCTGACATTTCAATTGATATGCTGCGCTGGGGTTCGCCGAAATGGACCGGCTCAAACGATACAGCAAGTGAAGAGAATATGGCTAAGAGATTCAAGTGGTATAAAAACACACTTGATGCGGCATATGATGAATATGGACTTAAGTTTGATTATGTCAGTGCAGACAGAAATGAAATAAGAGATCCGGACTATGAATGGATAAAGTATCTGAGAAATCATCTTGATTCAGCGGCTCAAGAAGCAGGAGCTAAGTATGACTATAGTCAGATAAAGCTTATAGCTTCTGACGAGGTGCTTTCCTCTGACAATTTGGGGAATTACATTATCGCTGACGAAATGATGAAGGACGCAGAGCTGAGAGACGCTGTTGATGTTTTGGGACTGCATTATTCTACATGGCCGGGTGAGAATGCTCTAAAACTAAAAAAAGAATACGGAAAAGAGATTTGGTATTCAGAGGGAACTGCGGTTACTATTGACCCTAAGTATGCTGTAAACGCTACTAATGCGTCAGGGGCTGAACTTGATAATGTTGCAAAGGGAACAGGACTTACAGGTATAAACGGTCCTCTTGAAATCGCTGTAAGAGTTCTTAATATGTACGCACAGCAAGATTATATTGATAAAGATAATAACATAATAAAAGGCGGCGGAATGACAATGTATGAATTTCAGCCGGCTGTTGCTGCTTATTATACGGGCGCACAGTATGTTCCAAAGCAGCTTATACTGGCAGATACGCCATGGAGCGGACATTATGAGGTTCAGGTAGGAACTTACATTATGGAGCATTTTACGAGGTTCCAGACTGAAAATATGAAGTATGTGGACGGTGCTTGTTTTGGCGACGGAATTGCAGCAGGCGATGGTCACGGAATTGGAAGCACGACTAACAACTACATCACATTAGCAGATCCTGACACAGGGGATTACACGATGGTATTTATAAACGATACATCAGAGTCAAGAAGTTATAATGTTTCTGTAAGCAATTTGAGCAAAGCAGATTCGCCTTTGACAGCATGGGTAACAAAGGGTCCTGATGAGGGTCAGGCTTATGATGCGAACTGGCTGAAAAATTCGGGAACTGTAACACCGGAAAACGGCAGCTTTACATATACTGTTGAGCCGTATTCTATTGTTACGCTTACAACCACATCTGGTCAGAAGGGGTATGCAGACGAAGAAAAATCGGAATATCAGAAAGATGAGGCAAATACAAATCTTTCGCTTCCGTATACAGATGACTTTAATTATTCTGATGAGTTTTTAGAGGAAAGAGGAGGAACTCCTCTCTACACTTGTGATGCCGGCGGTGCATTTGAGGTAGTTAAAAAATCTGACGGTTCGAAGGTGCTTCAGCAAAAGATAAATGTCAGCAATATGCCTATTAACTGGGGCGGAGGCTCGTCTCCTACAACTACCTTAGGCGATACTGAATGGGCAGATTACAGTGTTTCAGCAGATGTTAAACTTGAGCCGCAGGATTCAAAGATGAACTATGTCGGAATAGGCTTGAGGTCGGTGGGAACTTGTGATGGTGTTGCTACAAGCAATAAATCAGGATACTGGATCAAAATAGCGTATAATGGCACTTATTCGTGTCTTAAAGCTAATACTGTTATCAGCGAAGGCGAGATTAGGGGATTTGACGTTAGCAAATGGTATAACCTTAAAATAAGTGCTGTCGGAAATCAGATAGTATTCTATGTAAACAATACAGCTATTTTCGGATATACGGATACTGAGAATCCGTATTTATCGGGCAGGGCAGGTCTTCAGGGCGGATATTACACTTCTGAATTTGACAACCTTAAAATTGAAAAAGCGTCTGAAAGTCTGACCGGTTTAGCTGCAAGCTCGTATGTTGACAGAATAGATCCGCTTGACAGTTCAGTTTTATACACAGGCAATTGGACGCTTAAGGTGGGAGATTCTTTTAAGCTCTATAACAGAACAAGCGCTTCAACAAACGAGCAAGATGCATCTTTGGAATATGCGTTTAACGGCACAGGCATAAACTTTGTTGCGGGAAGTACCAGAACTGAAACAGATATAAGCGTTGAGCTGGACGGAAAATCAATAGAAAATAATTTAACAGTAAAATCGGGAAAGCTTAATCGTCAAAGTCTGTACTTTATAAACGGTCTTTCGGACGGACAGCATAGTGTAAAAATCACTGTGAACAGCGGTTATTTTATGATTGACTGTATAGAGGTTATAGGCGAGACGCATAATACAGTCAAAGCAGTCATAAAGGATCATGTCGGAGAGTATCCGACGCAGACAAAACCAAACATAACTAAGCCGTCGTCTCAGAAAAACCAGACGCCGGCAGTAAAGAGCGGAAACACTTCAAATAATTACAAGAGTTTAGCAACAATAAAGAATGCAAAAATCAAAAAACTTAAGGTAAAGAGTAAAAATAAGAAGAAAATAAATGTAAGCTGGCAAAAAGTCAAAAATGCAAAAGGTTACCGTGTACAAGTTGCTAAAAAGAAAAACTTCAAAAATATTGTATTTGATAAGCACACAACCAAGAGAAAAATCACTATAAAGAAAAACAAAATAAAGAGCAAAAAGACCTACTTTGTTCGGGTTATAGCATATGCAAAAAATAACGGTAAAAAGGTTTACGGCAATTGGAGCAAAAAAGTAAAAATAAAAGTCAAATAACAAAAGAGAAGCGTTCAGGCATTAAAAAACTTGAACGCTTCTCTTTTAAGTCAATGATACGTCTGATGTTTAGCAAACTTTAGCACAAACTATACCAATAGTATGCTGTGTTCAACGTCATTGTGGCTTTAAGTATAATTCCTGGAAAAGCCCCATCCATTCTCTTAGCCAGTAATAGGGCAAATCAATTTTAGTTGTCTTTGCATATACAGAATAGGCTTTTACACCTTGTTTATTAGCAATTATAGACGCTCGATATTCGTGAAAGCCGTCAGTTACGATTGTTATATCCTTCGGGAGATTCATATGCTCAATGATCTCATATGAGAATTTTATGTTTTCATATGTATTTGTCGCTTTGACTTCTTTAATGATTCTGTTTGGTGATATTCCCAAATCTACAAGGTAGTCGTACATACAATCTGCTTCGGTAATTCGTTCATCAGGACCCTGACCGCCCGTTACTATGCACTTTATATTTTCGTTTTTTGATAAATAGTCATATGCCGCTTCTAACCTGTGACGAAGCATTTTGCTAGGGTGGTATTTATTTACTTTACAGCCAAGAATAACGACAGTTGTTTCTTTTTTTGGATAGTTTTTATATGCAGCCACCATTCTTATTGATATAAAAATGCACCAAAAAACAGAAACCAGAATTAAAGCTGCCAGAATAATAAGAAGTATACGTCCGCCGATATTATGCCATAGCTTAATTATAAGACGTAAAACATAGTCCCAAAACAGAGTTATAAGTATTAAGCAAATTGTTATACCGAAGCCTACGATATTTCCTATATTGCTTATATGCTTATAAAACGGGAGAATAAAAATCACTAAGAGGGCAATTTCAATAAGTAGTATAACAAATCTGACAATATTTTGCAGCATATAAACATCCCCTAAACTTGATAAAACAATTATAAAGGGAACACAAAATAAAGTCAAGATAAGAATTTTTTCTACATAAAGCCTCATAGTTCTTTTAATAAAATATCCCCGTTGTTTCGGGGATAAATAAAGTTTATTCATATGATTGCTGACTGCTTTTCTGCTTTTGTTCCTCGTACTTGTGTTTTGTTGCCAGACCGCCTCTTATATGTCTTTCGCTTTTGTTAAAGTCAAGAATTTTTTTTACCTCTTTGTATAGTGAGGGTTTTATCTTTTTTAACTTTTCACTTACGTCTTTATGTACTGTCGATTTCGATATTCCGAAAGCTTTTGCGCAGGCTCTTACTGTACACTTGTTATCAACTATGTATTGTCCCAGTATTATTGAACGATCTGTATCTCCTGAAAAATTCATAATACCCAACTCCCTGATGTCGTTTTCATAACATATATATGCGAGTTGATTTATTATCATTCTAAAAGTGAAAATAAAATTCGGACGATTAGTTTATATTCTTTGTTTGACAAGAATATTATAAGTGTCTATAATTACTTAGTAGAAGTTTAAACATATGTGTGTTTGAACGGAGGAAAAATATATATGAAAAGAAATTACAGCAAAGAGCTTGAAAACATTATTAAAGAAATTTCAGATAGAAAGCCGAGTCTTTTAATTCACAGCTGCTGTGCGCCTTGCTCCAGCTATGTTTTGGAGTATTTGTCAAAGTATTTTGATATTACGCTTTTATATTACAATCCGAACATCAGTCCGAAATCTGAGTTTGAATACAGAGTGAGCGAGCTTAAAAGGCTGATTTCAAAAATGCCGCTTGATAAAGAAACAGAGATAGTAATTCCAGATTATAATGACAGAGAGTTTTACGATGAAGTTAGTGGAATGGAAAATATTCCGGAAGGCGGAGAGCGATGCTTTAAATGCTATGAAATCAGACTGAGAAAGGCGATAGAATACGCCAAAGAAAACGGCTTTGAATATTTTACAACAACACTTTCAATAAGTCCTTATAAAAATGCTGAAAAGCTGAACGGGATAGGCGAGCGTTTGGCAGGAGAAAGCGGAGAAGTAAGATGGCTTCCAAGCGACTTTAAAAAGAAAAACGGCTATAAGCGTTCTATTGAGCTTTCAAGAATATATAATCTCTATCGGCAGGATTACTGCGGGTGTGTTTTTTCAAAAGCCGAGCGAGATAATAAAAAAAAGGCAGAGACTGAAATTTAGTCTTTGCCTTTTATGTTTTTGTTATTTTCGTAAAAACTAAATTTTTTGAGCGACCAAATCTCCCATTTCGCTGCAAGTAACACACTTCATACCCTCAGACATAATATCGCCGGTGCGGTATCCATCAGCCAAGACCTCGTCAACTGCTTTTTCTACAGCGTCTGCCTCTTCAGACATATCAAATGAGTAGCGGAGCATCATTGCAACAGAAAGAATTGTTGCTAACGGATTAGCTTTATTTTGTCCTGCAATATCAGGTGCAGAGCCGTGAATAGGCTCGTAAAGTCCGAGAGAGCCTTCGCCGAGTGATGCAGACGGAATCATACCAAGCGAGCCGGTTATCATTGAAGCCTCGTCAGAAAGAATATCTCCGAACAGATTTTCTGTTACCATTACGTCAAACTGAGCAGGGTTGTGAACAAGCTGCATAGCGGTGTTGTCTACCAAAATGTCCTGAAATTCAACATCAGGATAATCCTTAGCAACCTTGTGTGCAATCTCTCTCCACAAACGAGATGAATCAAGTACGTTTGCCTTGTCGACCGAGTGAACCTTTTTGCCTCTTTTTCTTGCCATATCAAACGCAACACGGCAGATTCTTTCAACTTCATAGTCTGCATAAGCCATTGAATCGCTTGCGTGTTTTACGCCGTTTTCGTCAACGTGAGTGTCACGCTCGCCAAAATAAGCACCGCCTATAAGTTCACGAACTATAACAAGGTCAAGACCATTTTTGGTGATCTCATCTTTGAGCGGACAAGCTCCTGCAAGAGCAGGAATTAGTTTAGCAGGACGAATGTTCGCAAACAGCTTCATTGCGCCTCTAATGCCGAGAAGTCCTGCCTCCGGACGGAGATTTCCAGGTAGTGTGTCCCACTTCGGTCCGCCCACAGCACCTAGCAAAACGCTGTCGGACGCAAGGCATATATCAATCGTTTCCTGCGGCAGCGGAACGCCTGTTGCGTCAATAGCACAGCCGCCCATAAGTACATCTGTATACTCAAATGTATGACCGTACTTTTCACCTATTTTGTTTAAAACCTTTTCAGCTTCATTGACAATTTCAGGACCTATTCCGTCCCCCTTTATTACTGCAATTTTTTTGTTCATTATAAAGTCTCCTTTTTATATAATTAGCCCTTGATTTTTACAGCAGTGCCGAATGCCATAATTTCAGATGCACCCTGCAATACCGATGAAGTTGCAAATCTAACTCCGATAATTGCGTCAGCACCCATACTTTCAGCTTCTTCAATCATTCTCTGAGTGGCTATTTCTCTCGACTCGTTCATCATCTTAGTGTAGCTTTTAAGCTCTCCTCCGACCATGCTCTTAAAGCCCTGTCCCATGTCCTTGAACATATTCTTAGACTGAACTGTGCTTCCCTTGGCAAGACCTAACGCTTCAATCTCTTTTCCTGGTATACTGTCAATTGTTAGAATAATCATAATAATACCTCCATTAGCCTTTTAACGAATTCAAAAGGCCGTTCTTATTTATAATGTTTTTTATAAACTCAGGGAAAGGCTGTCCTTGATAGCTTTCACCCTTAGTTTTGTTGGTAATTATACCGCTGTCAAAATCAATTTCCACCTCGTCGCCGTCACTGATGTTTTCAGCGGCTTCGGGACATTCAATAATAGGAAGTCCGATATTGATTGCGTTACGGTAGAAAATTCTGGCGAATGTCTTTGCGATAACGCAGGATATTCCGCTTTCTTTAATAGCGATTGGCGCGTGCTCTCGGGAAGAACCGCAGCCGAAATTGGCTTCCGCTACAATAATATCGCCCTTCTTGACCTTCTTTACAAAGTCGATGTCTATGTCCTCCATACAGTGTGAGGCTAGCTCTTTGTGATCTGCTGTGTTCAAGTATCTTGCAGGTATGATAACGTCTGTGTCTACGTTGTCACCGTATTTGTGTACTTTTCCCAATGCTTTCATATTCATACCACCTTTCTACATTACTTCTGTTGGCTGAGATATCTTTCCTGTTACAGCCGATGCAGCCGCAACAGCAGGTGAAGCCAGATAAACTTCACTTTCAGGATGTCCCATTCTTCCGACAAAGTTTCTGTTTGTTGTAGCAACGGCTCTCTCACCCTTTGCGAGAATACCCATATGTCCTCCCAGACACGGGCCGCAGGTAGGTGTTGAGACCGCACATCTTGCGTCAATAAATATTTTCAAAAGTCCTTCTTCCATTGCCTGAAGATAAATCTTCTGTGTTGCAGGGATCACTATACATCTTACGCCGTCTGCAACCTTTTTGCCCTTGAGAATTTCAGCAGCGGCACGAAGGTCTTCAATTCTGCCGTTTGTGCATGAGCCGATAACCACCTGATCGATTTTTATATCGCCGAACTCGTCAAATGTCTTAGCGTTTTCGGGCAGGTGAGGGAAAGATACAGTAGGCTTTATTTGTGAAAGGTCAATATCATAAACCTTTTCATATTCGGCGTCTGCATCAGCCTCATAGACTTTGAATTCCTTTGAGACCCTATCTTTGACAAAATCAAGCGTAACCTCGTCAACTGCAAAGATTCCGTTTTTAGCACCTGCTTCAATAGCCATATTAGCCATACAAAGTCTGTCCTCCATAGTGAGGTTTTTAAGTCCCTCGCCTGAGAATTCCATAGACTTATACAATGCGCCGTCTACACCTATCATACCGATAATGTGCAAAATAACGTCTTTACCTGAAACCCACTTGTTCAGCTTTCCTGTAATGTTGAACTTCAAAGCAGGCGGAACCTTGAACCAAGCCTTGCCTGTCGCCATTCCTGCCGCCATATCTGTTGAGCCGACGCCTGTTGAGAACGCGCCTAACGCACCGTATGTACAAGTGTGAGAATCAGCACCGATAACCAGATCACCGGGCGCTACAAGTCCTTTTTCAGGAAGTATAGCGTGCTCAACGCCCATATCTCCGACGTCAAAGAAATTCTTAACTCCAAGCTCACCGCAGAAATCTCTGCACTGCTTGCATTGAGTTGCGGCTTTTATATCTTTGTTCGGAGCAAAGTGGTCCATAACCATAGAGATCTTGCTTCCGTCAAAAACACTGTCAAAGCCGGCTTTGTTAAATTCGTTTATGGCAACAGGTGAGGTAATGTCATTTCCAAGCACCATATCTAGATTTGCCATAATCAGGTCGCCTGCCTTTACGCTGTCTAAACCTGCGTGTGCGGCAAGCACCTTCTGAGTCATAGTCATACCCATAAAATAATCTCCTTTATTATTTCTTGCAGTATAGTATAACACATTTTCTTATATAAGTAAAATATATATTTTTGATATTATATATAACCTGTACTTATATAGGTATTATTTATTTAATTTCTTGCTCTAAATTATTAAAATCATCAGTATTGAAAAAATCTGATAGGGTTATGCCAAGTCCATCGCAAATCATTTTAATCGTAAGCAGCTTTGGATTTTGACTTTTTCCATATAAAATATTTTTCACAGATGACGGAGGCAAAGCACATATGTTAGCCAGTTTGTTAATTGAAATATTATGCTCTCCGCAAAGCTGAAAAATTCTATTTTTGACTGCTGTAATCGTATCCATAATTAATACCCCATTAATTAATATAAATAAAGCTTATATAATTACTTATTGTTTTCAATCTCAACTTTTATTTCACCTTCGGCAGTCTCAAATTCTTTAACGCATTTTCTTATCAGATATAAAATTTGCCCATTGGCTGAGCGACCTTCGTATTTAGAAATATAATGCAGTTTATAATGTAATTCCGGATCAATTTCTATTCCTAAATGCTTATTTTTCTTGTTTCTCATAATCCACCTCAAAATAATCTTAATTTAAGTATATTTTAAGATTATTTTGTGTTATAATGTTAAAGGTATACTTATTTTAAGTATACTAATTTTTATAGAAGTTATTAACACAATTATTAGGAGGATTTGTAATATGAAAGTTGCCGTAATAGGTTCAAGAAGTTTAAGAGTTAAAAACTTAGAAAGGTATCTGCCTGAAAACACAACGGAAATTGTATCGGGAGGTGCAAAAGGAGTTGACACCTGTGCAAAGGAATACGCATTTCACAACAAGCTGATACTGACGGAATTTTTGCCTGAGTATAAAAAGTATGGTAGAAAAGCACCGCTTATCCGCAATAATCTGATTGTAGATTACAGTGATAAAGTAATTGCTTTTTGGGACGGTAAATCGCACGGTACAAAATATGTCATAGATTTTTGCATACAGAATAATAAAAAACTGACTGTTTACATACCGAAGAGATGAAAGACACTCATACCGTATTGAATTTGACTTTAATGGCATAATATGATATTATACACTATGTATAAGTATGATGATAAAAGTTCAGGAGAATTAAATAGATGAAGTATTATGTTGGAATAGATCTCGGCGGAACAAATATAGCCGCCGGTGTTATAAATGAGGACTTTGAAATAGTATCTTTAGCTAAGACAAAGACTAACTTGCCTCGTCCTGCGAGGGAAATATGCAACGATATGGTATCGGTAACCAAAGGTGCGATAGAATCAGCAGGGCTTAGCATAGACGATATTGAAAGAGTCGGAATAGGAACTCCGGGTATTGCAAATTCAGACAGCGGGGTGATTGAGTACTCATGCAATCTGGGTTTTGAAAATGTTGAGATGGAGAAGATGTTCAGGCAGAAGCTGAATCTTCCTGTATATATAGAAAACGACGCTAATGCTGCGGCATACGGAGAATATGTTGCAGGTGCTGCAAAGGGCGCTAAAGACGCTGTATGTATAACTTTAGGCACAGGAGTAGGCGGAGGAATAATTATAGACGGAAAGATATATTCGGGCTTTAACTACGCAGGCGCAGAAATAGGTCATATGGTAATAGATGTAGACGGACCTCAGTGTACCTGTGGAAGAAAAGGATGTTTTGAGGTATTCTCATCGGCGACGGGTCTTGTTAGAATGACCCAAGAGGCTATGGACAGAAACACAGACAGCATAATGCACAAAATGGCTGAGGAATACGGCAAAGTAAGTGCAAGGCTGGCATTTGAGGCAATGAGAAAAGGGGATAAGACGGCAAAAGAGGTCGTAGATAAATATATAAAGTATTTAGCTGCAGGAATAACAAATACAATAAATATTTTTCAGCCTGATATACTTTGTATCGGCGGAGGCGTCTGCAACGAGGGAGACCCACTTCTTGTGCCGATGAAAGAGATTGTAGAGAGGGAAGTTTACACAAGAAATTCGTCAAAAAACACAGAGATAGTTATAGCAAAGCTTGGCAATAACGCAGGACTTATAGGTGCGGCATTTTTAGGACCTGCAAAGAAAAATCAGAAATAGATAATCATAAGGAGCAAAGACTGTTATGGGACTATTTAACACTAAAGATAAAATTGAATCTGAAGCTGAGTTTGACAGGCTTTTTGAAGAGCTTGGACTTGAAATAGAAGAAACAGATGACGTTAAAAAACCAAACGGTGAAATGGCAAAGCCGTCAGGAGAGGTCGAGCAGGAGTGATAGCTATGAAAAGAAAAGACTATATTTCATGGGACGAGTATTTTATGGGTATAGCCTTGTTTTCGGCACAGCGCTCTAAGGATTCAAACACACAGGTTGGAGCGTGTATAGTATCCAATGAAAACAAGATACTTTCGGTCGGATATAACGGTATGCCTACAGGCTGTAATGATGATGAAATGCCTTGGGCAAGAGAGGGTGAGAGCACTCTTGATACAAAATATCCGTTTGTTTGCCATGCCGAGCTGAATGCTATTTTAAACAGTTCAACGGGCACTGTAAAGAACTCTAAAATATATGTGTCGCTATTCCCATGCAATGAATGTGCAAAGGCAATAATTCAGAGCGGAATAAAAGAGGTCATATATATGGAAGATAAATATGCTGATTCTAATGAAGTGAAAGCCTCGAAAAGAATGTTTGATATGGCAGGAGTGAAGTACACTAAGTATTCACCGACCTCAAGAATCATTGAGATTAAACTATGATTACATATGAAAGGACTAATACATAGGATATGAAACGCAAATACTGTATTCTAGGCGAGACATTAAAGCATACGATGTCTCCGCCTATTCACAAAAGACTTTTTGAGCTCAGAGACCGTGAATTTGAATACAAAGTTATGGAGATAAGCCCGGAGAATTTGAAATCAACTGCAGAAGAGCTTAATTCTATGGCTGGTTATAATATCACAATACCTCACAAGGTAGCGATTATAGATTACGTTGACAGGCTCGATGAATCTGCAAAAAGGTATAATTCGGTAAACTGCGTTGACAATAAAAATGGGGTTACAACTGGCTATAATACTGACTGCGACGGCTTTTTGGAAACTGTACGTTCAATGGGTGCAAAGCTGTCAGGAGAGGTGTTGCTTATCGGCTGCGGCGGAGCAGGACGAATGATAGCTATTGAGTCGGCACTGGCAGGAGCTAAATTAAATATTGCGGTTTTAGAGTCTGATATACCTCTTGCAGTTCAGGTTGAAAAGGAGATAAAGTCAAAAAAGGCTGACGCTGAAATCAATATAGTTTTGAACACACAGATTGATACGAGCAAGCGTTATGATTTACTTGTAAACGCCTGTCCAGTGGGAATGTATCCAAAGGTTGAGGGTTGTCCCGTGCCTGATGAAGTGATTAAAAAATGCGACGCAGTTTTTGATATTATATACAATCCCGAAGAGACATTGCTTTTGAGAAAGGCAAGGGAAATGGGTAAAAAAGCAGTCGGCGGAATGGCAATGCTTGTATGGCAGGCTGTGTCTGCCCATAGAATTTGGGACGGCGATGAATATACAATTGACGAAGTAAATGATATAATCAAAGAGATGAACGAAACGGTCAAGAAAGATTTTAAGTAAAAAGGTATAATTCTGATTGATTACTATTTAGTGAAAGCTGATTAAAAATATATCTAAAGGAACGAAATTATAATATGAAACCAATATTTCTCTGCGGCTTTATGGGCTGCGGAAAATCAACTGTCGGCAAAAGGCTTGCTTGTGCATTAAAGGTCAGTTTTATTGATATGGATGATTACATAGAAAAGAAAGAGGGCAGGAGCATAAGCGAAATATTTGAGACCGACGGTGAAGAGTATTTCAGAAATCTGGAAACAGAAACGCTAAAGAGGTTTAGGTATAAAAACGCTGTTATAGCGACAGGCGGCGGAGCACTTTTACGTGAGGAAAACGGACTTGCTGCAAAGAAGTTTGGAATACCGATATTTATTGATACGAAGTTTTCAGTATGCTATAGGCGAATCAAGGGGGACAAAAACAGACCGTTAGCTTACAATTCAAAAAGAGAGGAATTAAAAAAACTCTTTGATAAAAGAAAAAAGCTGTACAAAAAGAACAGCGTGATAACCGTAAGCGGCGGGGCTTCTGTTTATTCGGTGGTAAAGGATATTATAAAAGAAATAAACAAATTTATTAATAAGGAGAAATCAAAAAATGAAAAGCTGTAAAATAAAAGAAGGAGCAAATAACGCTCCGCACCGTGCATTATATCATGCACTGGGTCTTACTAAAGAGGAAATAAACCGTCCGCTGGTCGGTATTGTGTCATCATATAATGAGATAGTACCCGGTCATATGAATATTGACAAAATAGTTGATGCTGTAAAGCTAGGAGTTGCAATGGCAGGAGGAACTCCTATAGTGTTTCCTGCGATTGCCGTATGCGATGGGATTGCTATGGGTCATCAGGGAATGAAGTACAGTCTTGTAACCCGTGATCTTATTGCTGATTCGACTGAAGCGATGGCAGTTGCTCATGCTTTTGACGCACTTGTTATGGTACCAAACTGCGATAAGAATGTTCCCGGACTTTTAATGGCTGCTGCAAGGGTCAATATACCTACTATTTTCGTTTCGGGAGGCCCAATGCTTGCAGGTCATGTAGACGGAAAGATGACCAGCTTTTCAAGCATTTCAGAAGCTGTGGGTGAATTTAATGCAGGCAAGATCGGTGAAGATAAGCTAGAGGAATATGAAAGACACGGCTGTCCTACCTGCGGTTCGTGTTCGGGAATGTATACGGCAAATTCGATGAACTGTCTTACAGAGGTTCTGGGAATGGGACTTAAAGGCAACGGAACTATTCCTGCAGTATATTCAGAGAGAATTGAACTTGCAAAGCACGCAGGAATGCAGATTATGGAGCTTTTGAAAAAGGATATAAAGCCAAGAGATATAATGACCGAAAAGGCATTTATGAATGCTCTTGCCTGCGATATGGCTCTGGGTTGTTCGACAAATTCAATGCTTCACCTTCCTGCTATTGCTCACGAGTGCGGAATAGAACTGAACTTAGATATAGCAAATGAAATCAGTGATAGAACGCCTAATCTTTGCCACCTTGCACCTGCGGGTAATACCTATATGGAACAGCTTAATGAAGCAGGCGGAGTATATGCACTTATGAACGAGCTTTCAAAGAAAGATCTTCTTAACACTGACTGTATTACCTGTACAGGAAAAACAGTTGGGGAAAATATCAAGGGCTGCAAAAATAAAAACACAAATGTTATCAGGGATATTGATAATCCTTATTCTAAAACCGGAGGTATTGCTGTCTTAAGAGGTAATTTAGCTCCTGACAGCTGTGTTGTAAAGCGTTCGGCGGTGGCGCCTGAGATGCTTTCACATTCAGGTCCTGCAAGGGTGTTTGACTGTGAAGAGGACGCTATGAACGCTATTTTGGGAGGAGAGATAAATCCGGGTGATGTTGTTGTTATCCGATATGAAGGACCGAAGGGTGGTCCGGGAATGAGAGAGATGCTCAACCCCACGTCTGCAATAATGGGAATGGGCTTAGGTGAAAGCGTTGCTCTTATTACAGACGGCAGATTCTCGGGTGCTACAAGAGGTGCTGCGATCGGACACGTTTCACCAGAAGCGGCAGTAGGCGGACCTATTGCATTTGTAAAAGAGGGGGATATAATTTCTATTGATATTCCTGCAAACAAGATTAATGTTCAGATCAGCGATGAAGAAATGCAGAACAGAAAGGCTCAGTGGAAGCCTAGAGAGCCTAAAATTACTACAGGTTATTTAGCAAGGTATGCGTCATTAGTAACTTCAGGAAACAGGGGAGCCATTTTAGAGATAAAGAAATAAATAATTATTTAGCGGATAAAACATAATAAGGAAATAGGAAATGCCTTTATATGAGCGTTTCATAATTTGAAAGGTGGATTTATTATGAAAAAGATTATCAGCGGAATTTTAGCACTTACATTGTGTGCGAGTATGTTATGCGCCTGTGAGGAGGTCGAGAGCAGTTCTGTTCAGACGCCGATGACAACTACTACGCTGTCGCCTTTAGGAGAGGCTGGAACAGAATCAAATCAGACAGATGAATCCTCTGTTGAAGAGCAGACAGGAGAAACACAGCCGTCAACTCAGTCTGAAAGTGAAGAAGCTACGCAAACCCAGTCATATTTACAGCTTACAATGAAAGACTGGGACGAAATGAATACAGATTCAAAGTATGTCAATATGGAGTCTATTTTGAAGTATATTACTGATTCGGGTGTAAATACTTCGCTTGACGTTGTTGATTTGGTGACAGCACTTGATAGGTCAGGAAATACATCTAAGAATAAAACCGTATATGAGACTGTAATGAAAAAAATTAAAAAGAGCAAAAAACAATAAAAATAGTGTGAGGGA
Organism: uncultured Clostridia bacterium; assembly: GCA_947627045.1. Lineage (GTDB taxonomy): Bacteria > Bacillota > Clostridia > Oscillospirales > Ruminococcaceae > UMGS1601. The sequence continues at coordinate 75,398 of CANQUM010000004.1, read as the reverse complement.
CGCCATTGAAATTACTGCTAAAAAGAGTTGTTATTGCAAATGACTGCGATAAGGAAAAAACAGTCGATATAGCTATTGAAAACAGTGTAATAAAAGATGTTGGAACAGACCTTGATTTCAAAGCAGACAGGATAATAGACGGTATGGGAAAGCTTGTTGCGTTTCCCGGTCTTTTTGATATGCACGTTCATTTTCGTGATCCGGGTCTTACCTATAAAGAGGATATTATAACAGGTGCTGAGGCTGCTAAAGCCGGAGGCTTTACAGGTGTTGCCTGTATGCCTAATACTATACCTCCGATAGACTCTGTAGATGCATTAAGCTATGTAAAGGAAAAGTCTTTATTAACGGGAATAGACATTTTGCCTATAGCTTGTGTAAGTAAGGGTATGAAAGGCAAAGAACTTACCGATTTCAGCGAGCTGAAAAGAGCAGGCGCTGCTGCGTTTTCTGATGACGGACGTCCCGTTGAAAATGCAGAGCTTATGCGAAAGGCTTTGGAATTATCTAAGAAAGCAGGCGTAACAGTTATATCTCACTGCGAGGATTTAAACATTATAAACGGCGGTATAATCAACAAGGGAAAGGTATCAAAAGCTCTCGGCGTTAGGGGAATGGACAGAGCAAGTGAGGATTACATTACAGCTAGGGAGATAGCGCTGGCTATGAGTATGGACGCTCATGTTCATATTGCTCATGTGTCGACAGCTGGTTCCTGCAATATTATTCGTGCGGCAAAGGCTGACGGTGTAAAGGTTACCTGTGAAACAGCACCACACTATTTTACTTTCACTGATGAAAAGCTTTACAAAAAAGACGCTGATTACCGTATGAGCCCTCCATTGAGGACGGAGGAGGACAGAAAAGCTGTTGAAAGAGCTGTCTGCGACGGAACTATAGACTGTATTATTACAGATCACGCACCTCACAGCGAGGAGGATAAGGCTGATTTTTACACTGCACCCAACGGAGTTGTGGGTCTTGAGACATCTCTTGCGGCAACGCTTACAAGGCTTTATCATACGGGACTTTTACCGCTTTATAAAATACAGAAACTTATGAGTGAAAATCCGAGAAGGATCTTAGGACTTGAGCCGGTCTCCTTGACTGGGGGCAGTGTTGCTGATATAACCGTTTTCGACCCGAATTTGGAATGGGTCGTCGAAAAGGAAAAGCTACATTCAAAATCAAAGAACAGCGTATTCAAGGGCGAAAAGCTGAAAGGAAAGGTTTTATATACAATTTCAAAAGGCGAAGTAGTTTTTGAAAATAAATAACATCGGAGGGAGGAAATATTCCAAAACGGAGTATTGATATATTATGTCATTTGACAGACTTATTGAAAAAATCGTAAAGACGCAAAATCCGACTGTTGTCGGACTTGATCCAAAGCTTGATTATGTTCCCGACTTTTTAAAGAAAAAGGCTTTTAAAAAATATGGTAAGAACCTGAAGGGAGCTGCAAAAGCTGTTTTATCTTTTAACAAGGGAATTATTGATGAGATATGCGATATAGTTCCTGCAATAAAGCCGCAGGCAGCGTACTATGAAATGTACGGATATGAGGGTGTTAAAACTCTATATAAAACAATTCAATACGCTAAGAAAAAAGGTATGTTTGTTATCACTGACGGAAAGAGAAATGACATAGGCGCAACAATGCAGGCATATGCTCTTGCTCATTTAGGCGAAGTATTTGTTGACGGCGAGGCTTTCGAGCCTTTTGGCGCCGACGCTCTGACTGTAAACGGATACTTGGGAACAGACGGTATTGCTCCGCTTTTAAGTGAGTGCATTAAGAGAGATAAGGGAATTTTTGTTCTTGTTAAAACATCAAACAAATCAAGCGGAGAGCTTCAGGATAAAGAGTTAAAAGACGGAAACACTATATATTCAGAAATGGGAAAAATGTGCGAAGAGTGGGGTAAAGATGCTATGGGCAAACACGGATATTCTTCTGTGGGCGCAGTTGTAGGTGCAACCTACCCCGAACAGCTTGCTGAAATGAGAAGAGCGCTGCCTAACACCTTTTTCTTAGTTCCCGGTTACGGTGCTCAGGGAGGCGGAGCAGAGGGTGTTTCACACGGCTTTGACGCTAACGGTCTTGGTGCGATAGTAAACTCATCAAGAGCGGTTATGTGCGCTTATCAGAAAGAAGAGTGCGATGAAAAGGACTATGCCGGCGCGGCAAGGAGAGAGTGCATAAGAATGAAGGAGGATATAATTTCATATCTTCCGAGAATTGCTTTATAGGTAAGGATAGACATAAATGAATTTAAACATAGTAATGGTAGAGCCGCAAATCCCTCAAAATACGGGCAATGTTTCAAGGACTTGTGCAGTAACAGGTGCTGCACTTCACCTTGTAAAGCCGTATGGATTTACAATAACAGACAGAGCGTTAAAGAGAGCGGGTCTGGATTACTGGGACAAGCTTGAAATATATGAGTATAACAGCTTAGACGAGTTTTTTGAAAAGACAAACGGCGAGTATTATTACTTCACTACAAAGGGAAAAAACGTATACAGTGAAGTTGAATACAAGGATAATGTTTATATACTTTTCGGCAGAGAGGATAAGGGGCTTCCCGAAAGACTGTTATATGAAAATAAAAAGCATTGTGTTAGAATCCCAATGAGGTCTGATTTGAGAAGTCTCAATCTTTCAAATGCTGTTGCAATTGCAGCTTATGAGATTTTAAGACAATGGGATTATCCCGATTTGACAAGAGAGGGAAAACTTACACAATATACTTGGTAAAATGCTGTAAGATTATGTTTTACAATTTATGAGCAAGGAGGAATGTTCCTGACGGAGCATATCGTATCTATGGACAGAATTAAATTTATAACCGATTCGGCGTCTGACATATCGTTTGAAAACGAAAGGAAATTGGATATACTTATAATGCCCTTTAAGGTGGCAATGGGTGATAAAAGCTATACCTCAAGAGTCGATTTCGACAACGAAAAGTTTTACAAAATGATCGATGAGTTTGACGGTATTCCTGCCACTTCTCAGATAACAGCTTTTGAATATTCAGAGGCTTTTAAAAAGTATTACGATGAGGGTTACACCGATATTATTAATGTAACAATTAATTCAAAAGGTTCTGCAACCTATAATAATGCAGTTCTAGCGGCGTCAGAATTTTTTGAGGAAAATCCGCAGGCTAAGGATAAGTTCCATATATATAATATAGACGGCAGAGGCTATACGGGAGGATACGGCTATCCGGTAGTTCAGGGTGCAATAAAGGCGCTCAATGGTTCTCCTGCCGATGAGATCGCAGCTTATATCAAGGACTGGGTCGATAACTGTATTATTTTCTTTGCACCGTATACTCTCAAGTATGCAAGAAAATCGGGCAGAATACCTTCTGCTGCCGCTTTTGCGGGAGAGGTTATGGGACTTCGCCCCATAATGAGAATTATGGACAACCAAATTACAACTGAGAGCAAGGTTCGGGGTGATAAGGCAATAGTTCCTAAAATTCTTAACCTGACCGTTAAAGAAATGATCCCTAAAACGCCTTACTGTATTGTTTACGGCAATGACGAAACTGTCAGAGACGAAATGATTGAGGCTATGACAAAAGAGGTCGGCTATCCGCCTGAGGATTCTTACCAGATAGGTGCTGCAATAACGATAAATGCAGGACCTAAGGTAGTAGGTGTTATATTCAAGGGCAATGACGCCCGGCATGACGCCGGTGGCTCTGCCGCCTTTGAATAGATTGGTAAATGTTACAGTTTGAGAAACGGCGGCTTATACTTTGTGGGAAAGATTACTGCTTGTTTCTTGCTTTTAATCTCTAACTTCTAATCTCTAATCTCTAATTTCTAATTTCTAATTACTAATGGATAATTATTCTTCAGCGTCTTGCATAAGTCTGTCGCATCGTTTCTTTAAACGTAATGATTCTTCATCTAAACATTTAATGAATAATGAAGCTATGGAAAGGGACAAGGAAAAAACAGACAAGTAAGTCAATGGTTAAGATGTCGGTTTTTATTATTAACTAATGGTAAAATTCTGATAAAACTATTGAATTTTATTGTCATTTGTTATACAATAATAGAAATGCTGTTATTAAAATAACAGTGATAATATAAATCAGATAAGCTGATTAAAATATTTACAAGAGAGGATGTCGTATTAAATGGCAGGTCTAAACAAGGTAACAGTTGATGACATTAATGTAAAAGGAAAGAAGGTTTTAGTCCGCTGTGATTTTAACGTACCGCTGAAAGACGGCGTTATTACAAACGATAACAGAATAACAGCGGCATTACCTACTATCAAAAAGCTGATTTCCGACGGCGGAAAGGTTATTCTTTGCTCACACTTGGGCAAACCAAAGAACGGTCCTGAGGAGAAGTTTTCCCTTGCGCCTGTTGCAGTAAGACTTTCGGAGCTTTTGGGCAAAGAGGTTGTTTTTGCAAACGACGACGAGGTAGTGGGTGAAAATGCAAAAGCTGCAGTAAAGGCTATGAATGACGGCGACGTTGTGCTTTTACAGAACACAAGATTTAGAAAAGAAGAGACAAAGAATCTTGAGCCGTTCAGTGAGGAGCTTGCATCTCTTGCCGATGTTTTTGTAATGGACGCATTCGGTTCTGCTCACAGAGCGCACTGTTCAACAGCAGGTGTTACAAACCATATCAAGGATACAGCAGTAGGGTATCTGATGCAAAAGGAAATAAACTATCTTGGAAATGCAGTTGAAGATCCTGAAAGACCTTTTGTTGCAATTTTGGGAGGAGCAAAGGTTGCTGATAAGCTGAATGTTATTTCAAATCTTTTGGAGAAATGCGATACGCTGATTATAGGCGGAGGAATGGCATATACATTCTTAAAGGCTCAGGGTAAAGAGGTAGGAACTTCACTTGTTGACGATACAAAGATAGACTACTGCAAGGAAATGATTGAAAAGGCAGAGAAGCTGGGTAAGAAGCTTCTTTTACCTGTTGACACAACAATAGCAGCGGAATTTCCTGACCCGATTGACGCTGAAATTGATATAGAGGTCGTATCGAGTGATAGTATTCCGTCGGATAAGATGGGACTTGACATTGGAACAAAGACAGCGGAGCTTTATGCTGAGGCAGTTAAGTCTGCTAAGACGGTTGTATGGAACGGACCTATGGGAGTGTTTGAAAATCCTGTTCTTGCTAAGGGAACTATAGCAGTTGCACAGTCTTTGGCAGATACCGACGCTACTACAATTATCGGCGGAGGAGATTCAGCAGCAGCAGTTATTCAGCTTGGTTTTTCAGACAAGATGTCGCATATTTCAACAGGCGGCGGAGCATCGCTTGAATATCTTGAGGGTAAGGTATTACCGGGCATTGACGTTATTGCTGATAAGTAATTTATATATTGAGGATTGCCCTGAATATGGGCAGTCCTTAAATTTTGACAAATTAAATTTCAGAAAAAGGGGTTAATTAAAAATGAGAAAAGATTTAAGACAGGCGGTTATTGCAGGTAACTGGAAAATGAACAAGACGAGACCTGAGGCAAAGGCATTGATCGAGGAGTTAAAGCCTATTGCACAAAATAAAACCTGCGGAGTTGTAATATGCGTACCTTTTACAAATCTTGAAACAGCGCTTTCGCTCACAGATGGAACAAACATAAAGGTAGGCGCTGAGAACTGTCATTTTGAAAATAGCGGAGCATATACAGGTGAGATTTCAGCAGATATGCTTGCAGAGATGGGAGTAGAGTATGTTATACTCGGTCATTCAGAGAGAAGGCAGTATTTTGCAGAGACAGATGAAACGGTAAACAAGAGGACAAAAGCGGCACTTGCAGCAGGTCTTAAACCAATTGTCTGCGTAGGTGAGCTTTTGTGGGAACGTGAGTGCAACATCACAGAAGAGGTTATAGCACGTCAGATAAAGCTTGATTTTTATGATATAAGCGCTGATGATTTAGAGAAGTGCATCATTGCATACGAGCCTGTATGGGCTATAGGCACAGGCAAGACTGCTACTGCTGATCAGGCACAGGAGGTTTGCAGATTTATTCGTGATACGCTGGCTAAGCTTTATGATAAAGCGACTGCTGATGCGGTTACTATTCAGTACGGCGGTTCTATGAACGAGAAAAACTGTGCAGAGCTTCTCTCAAAAGAAGATGTTGACGGTGGCCTTATAGGCGGAGCATCGCTTGTAGCTGAAAAGTTCGGTGTTTTATTGGAAGAGGCTTCAAAATAATATAGAGATTAAGGAGAAATTCAAATGGCAAAAAAACCTGTTATTTTAGTAGTAATGGACGGTATAGGCAACAGTATTACGGGTCTTGGCGACGCTGTTACAGAGGCGAATACTCCTACTCTTGACAGACTTCTAAAGGAATGTCCGAATACATCATTAAAGGCTCACGGCGACGCTGTTGGACTTCCTACCGACGGTGATATGGGAAACAGCGAGGTAGGGCATAATGCTCTTGGCTGCGGACAGATTTATTCACAGGGAGCAAAGCTGGTTAATGAGTCTATCGAAAGCGGCAAGATGTTTAAAAGTGAAACTTGGGGCGAAGTCGTTGAGAATGTAAAATCGCACTTATCGACACTTCATTTTATCGGACTTCTTTCAGACGGAAATGTACACTCTAACATTTCGCACCTCAAAACAATGATTAAAAAGGCGAAGGAGCAAGGTGTTGCTAAGGTAAGATGCCACGTTCTTTTAGACGGCAGAGATGTTCCTGCAACATCTGGACTTCAATATATCAACGAGCTTGAAACTTGTATGAGCGAGTTGAATGACAGTACATTTGACGCTAAGATAGCTTCCGGCGGCGGAAGAATGAAGATAACTATGGATAGATACCAGGCTGACTGGGGAATGGTAGAGCTTGGCTGGAAAACCCACGTTTTAGGCGAGGGCAGGCAGTTTGACAATGCAACAATCGCCATAGAAACTTACAGAACAGAAAATGAAGGAGTAATTGATCAGGACTTGCCGCCGTTTGTTATTGCTGAAAACGGCGAGCCTGTCGGAAAGATAGTTGAAAATGACAGTGTAGTTCTGTTCAATTTCAGAGGCGACAGAGCAATAGAGCTTTCTATGGCGTTTGACGACGAGGATTTCACTTTCTTTGACAGAGGACCAAAGCTGAATGTTGTATTTGCAGGAATGCTGCAGTACGACGGTGATTTGAACTTGCCGAATAAATATCTGGTAAGCCCTCCTGAGATCACCAATACGCTTTCTGAACTGCTTGTTAAAAACGGGCTGAGTTCTTATGCTGTTTCAGAAACACAAAAGTATGGACACGTTACATACTTCTGGAACGGAAATAAGTCAGAGAAATTCAGCGAAGAGTTAGAAACGTGGAAAGAGATACCGTCTGACAAGGTTTCGTTTGACGAGAGACCTTGGATGAAGTCGGCTGAGATAACTGACGATTTGATTAAGGCTATCAAGTCGGGCAAATATGATTTTCTAAGGTGTAACTATCCGAACGGTGATATGGTTGGACATACAGGAAGTATGGCGGCGACTATTATCGGCGTTGAATCGGTTGATTTGGGACTTTCAAGGCTTATCAAGGCTTGCGAGGACATTGACTGTACAATTATGATAACAGCCGATCACGGGAATGCCGATGAGATGCTTGAAAAGAACAAAAAGGGAGATATTCAGGTAAGAACGGCACACTCGCTTAACAGAGTTCCTTTCATCATTTACGATAAGAATACTGAATACACCATAAAAGAGGGCAGCTATGGACTTTCAAATGTTGCACCCACAGTAGCAAAGGTTCTGGGTATAGAAGCGCCGTCTTGCTGGGAAGATAGTATGATTTAGCTGATGTTAAATACGGTTCTGTAGAAATGTTAGATTTTAATACTGACATTTATCACAGAGCCGTTTATTATAATATTGTAAAATGGAATTAATGATTATAAATATTTATTAAAGGAAATAAAATCTTATTTACTAAAAAGCATATTTATATTAGGAGGGATTACTTATGAATTTTAAAAGAATTCTGCCGCTGATTTTGTCGAGTGTTCTGGCTTTAACAAGCTTAACAGCCTGCAGTGATAAAGGCGGTTCAGAGACGGTTGACAACGGAAAAATCCGTGAAATGACATCAACTGAGCTTGTAAAGGATATGGGTCTTGGTTGGAATCTTGGCAACACGCTTGATGTCTGCAATGCAGACAGAAACGGCGATGGCGGAGTTGACGAAAGCTCTGAAAAGGTAGATGAGACTCTTTGGGGCAATCCAAAGACTAAAAAGGCACTTTTTGATTCTCTCAAGAAGGACGGAGTAAAATCTGTGCGTATTCCTGTTACATGGAGAGATCATTTAGGGGAGGCTCCCGGCTATAAGATCGACGAAGATTGGATGAACAGGGTTCAGGAGATTGTCGATTATGCAAGAAGCTGCGGAATGTATGTTATTATCAATCTCCACCATGACGGAGGAGACGATTTAGAATGCGGCGCTTGGATCAAGAATGCTGACAAGGATTATGACGGCGTTATGGAAAAATATAGGGCTATCTGGAAGCAGATCGCTGAAAGGTTTAAGGACTATTCCGATTATCTTGTGTTCGAGTCGATGAATGAGGTTGGTTTTGATAATGTCTCAGAGGATAAGGGATTTGAGCTTGTGAATAAAATCAATCAGGAGTTCGTTAATTTAATAAGAAGCTCGGGCGGAAACAATGAAAAGCGTCATCTTCTTATAGCAGGATATTGGACTGATATTACAAGGTCATGTGCGGGAATTGTAATGCCTGAAGATACTGCTGACAGATGTATCTTGTCAGTTCATTATTATACTCCTTGGCAGTTCTGCATTAACGGAGATCCGGCAACTTGGGGAAGTGAGGCTGAAATAAGCGAACTTAACAGGCTGTTTGATATGCTGAACGATAAATTTATAAGCAATGGAGTTCCTGTTATTCTTGGTGAGTATGGAGTAAACTCAGCGGCTGAAGATACAAGCAGGATTTATTGGTGCGAGAGCGTTGTAAAGAAGTGTACCGATTTAGGCATTGCAACATTTTTCTGGGATAACGGAGAAGAGGTTGATAGAGAAACCTATGAATGGAGAACAGACGGTTTGCTTGACGCATTGAAGAAAGCTTCAAGCGGAGAGGATTACACTGTTGAGCGTCCGAAAGAAAAAGAGCCTTCTGACGATATAACTGAAGATACAAAGATGATACAGCTTCCTGATTTTGTCGGCAGACAGATAGACGAGGTAAAAGAAAAATACGGAGACTTCTTGGATATAAAAGTCATTGAAAAAGAAAGCAGTGATGCGAAGACAGGTGAGATCATCAAGCAGGATACTATTGAAGGTACGTTTACAGAGCGAGGAAAAACTGTAACTTTTACTGTTGCAAAATAGAAATAAAAATGCAGATAGTTTAAAACTGTCTGCATTTTTTGAACTTTGCATTATTCTTTCTTAATTGACAAAGAATAGTAAAGATTATATAATAATATATAGAAAAACAAATTATACTTTTCATATTGGAAGGATCTATACAAATGAGCGAAAGCAAATATAAACCATTTTCAAGAAAGGCATATTACTATGAAACCGACGGAATGGGAATAGTTCATCATTCAAATTATATAAGATGGATGGAGGAAGCTAGAATTTACTGGCTTGAACATATAGGCTATCCTTATTCTAAGGTTGAGCAATCGGGGCTTATGATACCCGTGCTGTCAGCGGAATGTGAGTATAAACACCCTATCAGATTTGATGATGAGTTTGAAATTCATTTAAAGCTAAAGGAATTTAATGGAGTACGGTTTTCGGTAGAATACAGGATAATCAACACAACTGCGGACAAGCTCTCAGCTGTGTGCAAATCGTCGCATTGCTTTGTAAATAGGGAATTCAGACCAATAAGAACAAAAAGAGATTTTCCTGAATTATATGATGTATTCAACGATAATCTGAACATAGAGTTTTAAATTAAGGAGTATAAAATGAGTGAAATAAGAAACGAAAGTATTTGGGAAAGCGGAAAAACGAAAATAGACTGGGTAAGGGCAAATATGCCTCTATTGAACAGCATAGAAAAGGAATTCAGCGAGAAGAAGCCTTTTAAGGGTATAAAAATTGCACTTTCTATTCATCTTGAGGCTAAAACGGCGTATTTGTGCAAGGTTTTGGCAGCAGGCGGCGCTGAAATGTATATTACAGGAAGTAACCCTCTTTCAACACAGGACGATGTTGCCGCAGCGCTTGTTCACAACGGTTTAAACGTGTATGCTTGGTATAATGCGAGTGATGAAGAATATCACCATCACACAAGCGAGGTTATCAAGGCAGGACCTAATGTTATTATCGACGACGGAGGAGATCTTGTAAATCTTATTCACAACGAGTATCCCGAGCTTATTGATAATGTTATAGGCGGCTGTGAAGAAACTACTACAGGGATTATAAGGCTTATTGCTATGAACAATGATAACGCTTTGAAGTTCCCTATGGTGCTTGTCAATAATGCCGACTGCAAGCATTTGTTTGACAACAGATACGGAACAGGTCAATCCGTTTGGGACGGAATTAACAGAACAACTAATCTTATTGTCGCAGGAAAGAATGTAGTTGTAGCGGGCTATGGCTGGTGCGGCAAAGGAGTTGCTATGAGAGCTAAAGGTATGGGAGCGTCAGTTATCGTTACCGAAATAGATCCTATAAAGGCTATGGAAGCTGTTATGGACGGCTTTAAGGTCATGAAAATGGAGGAAGCGGCAAAAATAGGCGATTTCTTTATTACAGTTACAGGCTGCAAGGATGTAATAACCGAGAAGTCTTTTATGAATATGAAAGACGGTGCAATTATGTGCAATGCAGGACATTTCGACTGTGAGGTAGACGTTGCAGGGCTCAAAGAGCTGGCTGTTGAAACAAAGCAGGCAAGAAACAATATTATGAGCTATAAGCTTTCTAACGGAAACCGGCTGAATGTTATTGCAGAAGGAAGGCTGGTTAATCTTGCCGCAGGCGACGGGCATCCTGCTGAGATTATGGATATGAGCTTTGCCATTCAGGCATTGAGTGCATTGTATCTTGTGGAGAATAGAGATAAGCTGAAAGAAAAAATTATAGATGTTCCAAAAAGTGTTGACAATGAGGTTGCCAAGCGCAAAATTAAATTTTGGGGTCTTGAAATTGACAGTCTCACTCCTGAACAGGAAAAGTATCTTTCAAGCTGGGAAGTGTAGATATTTTTTATGTTAGAGTTAGATTTGATTTATCAGTCTTTACATTCAAATTATGGTGTGATATAATAGAAATGATTATAAAGATAGATATATTTATGAGAAAGGAGAAAGGGCATTATTATGCGGAATAACAACATAAAAAATATGTCTGGCGGTTCAAATAGAAATACCGTAAGAGGCCACAGGAATAAAAAAAGGCAGAAGCCTATTGTTCGTATATTAAGAATTATTGGAACGATTATTCTTTCAATGTTTTTAATTGTCGTGATAACAGGTTCTATTCTTGCGACTGCTCTTACTATATATATTTTAAATTTTGCAGATTCATCAAACGTAGTCAATTTGGAAAATGTAGAGATGTCTTATACTACAAGACTGCTTGCAAACAATCCTGATTACGACAAGAATGATGAGGACTCTGAAAAGTATGCTTTGTATTATTCTCTTAATGCTAATGGCGAAAAGAGAACATGGGTAGATTATTCAGATATTCCAAAGTATGTATGTGATGCTTTTGTATGCTCTGAAGACGAGCGTTTTAATATGCACGATGGAGTTGACTTTAAAAGAACCTTCGCTTCATTTGCAAATCTGATTTTGCATTTCTATGACACAAGGCAGGGCGGTTCGACAATAACTCAGCAGACTATAAAGAACATAACCGGCGATAACGCAACAAGCGGAACAGACGGTATGGCAAGAAAGATCCGAGAGATTTTCCGTTCTATAAATGTTGAAAAGGCTTATACAAAGCAGGAAATTTTGGAGGCATATTTAAACATAGTGCCTCTCGGAAACAATGTTGCAGGAGTACAGGCTGCTGCTAATTTCTACTTTGGGAAGGATGTTTCTGAGCTTTCAATTAAAGAGGCCGCAAGTTTAGCTGCTATAACTCCATCGCCTGGTGATTATAACCCATATGATAATTATGATGAGAACGTGGGAAGAACAAACGATTTTAATTTAAAATGTATGCTTGACAACGGTGCTATTTCAACGAACGAATATGAAGAAGCACTTGCAGAGAAGTTAGTAATAACAGGTGATAAAAACTATTCTAGCGACGATACTGTAAGCGTTGGAAAATATCAGAATACCGGTGTTACATCGTATTATGTTGACGCAACCTTAGATGAAGCTGTTGACAGAATTGCAGAGTATGATGACATTTCAACCGAAGAGGCAGAGGAGAAGCTGAATGCCGGCGGATATACGATAAACACAAATGTAAATCTAAATATGCAGTCAAAGGTAGAGAAGGAATACAGAGAGCCTTCTAACTTTACAAACTACACCTTGAGTTCTGACAAACTGCAGAGTGCATTTATTGTAATGGACTATAAGGGAAGAGTAAAGGCAGTTGTCGGCGGAAGAGGAAAGAAAAAGGTGTCGAGAGGCTGGAACATTGCAACGATGTCAGCACGTCAGCCTGGTTCGTCTATCAAACCTATTGCGGCATATGCACCGGCTCTTGACAAGGATCTGATAACATGGTCAACTATATTTAATGATAAACCTATAACTATAACAAAGAAAGATAACACTACTGAAAAATGGCCTATAAACTATTCTGAATACGGCGGAACCAGCAACTGGTCGTATAACAATTATTTCACATTTGAAATGATATACAGATCGCTCAACACTGCGCCCGCTCAGATAGTTGAAAAGCTGACGCCATCGTACAGCTATAACTTCCTTCAGAACACACTTCACATATCAACGCTTGATATAAATAAAGACCCTAACTACTCACCAATGGTAGTTGGAGCTTTGACAAACGGACTTATTTTAGAGGAGCTAGTAGCAGCCTATGAGATGTTCGGAAACGGCGGTCAGTATTACGAGCCAACGTTTATATCAAAAATGGTTGACAGAGAGGGAAACGTTATCTATGAGAACAAGTATGAGCCTGAGCAGGCGATTGACAAGTCAACAGCGTTTGTTATGAACCGAATGATGCAGACGGTAATAACTAATTCAAACGGTACGGGTCGTTATGCAAGACTGAGCAATGTTGATTTGGTCGGCAAAACGGGAACTTCAGATAAGTGGCACAATCTTACCTTTGTATGCTGTTCGCCGTCTTATGTAAGCGGAGTTTGGGTTGGATATGCTAAGAAGGCTAAGCAGATTTCGTCAAGCGAGTATCAGAATATAGGCGCTATATGGAAAAATGTTTTCGGCGATATAGCTAATTCCTCATCAAAGACGGATTTTGAAGTTCCTGATAACGTACAGCAGCTTAAATACTGTACAAGGTCGGGAATGATAGCCGGTTCAAGGTGTTGGTCAACGGCTACTGGATGGTATAAGGCGTCAAATATTCCTGCTGTTTGTACCTCCTGCTAAACAGAAATTAAATAAAGGAGAATGGCTATTCACTGTTGCAGGTGAATAGCCATTATGATAAAAATGGATAAATTAATAAGACTTAGCTGTCCGTGCCTGTTCGGGTTGGAGAGCGTGCTGTCATATGAAATAAAAAAAATCGGCGGTGAAAATCTAAAGGTAACAGACGGAAAAATTTCTTTTGACGGTGATTTTAATACGCTTGCCAAAGCAAATATTTGGCTTTCAACGGCAGAAAGAGTACTGATAGAGATTGGCTCATTTGAAGCTAAGAGCTTTGAGGAGCTGTTTCAAGGTGTAAAAAGTTTACCGTTTGAGAATTTCATAGGAAAACAGGACGCTTTTCCGGTCAAGGGATATTCTCTGAATTCTGCTTTACACAGCGTACCCGATTGTCAGTCGATAATAAAGAAAGCAATAGTTGAGCGATTAAAAGGCATATATGGAATAAACTGGTTTGATGAGAGCGGATCTGTACATCAGGTTCAGTTTTCAATCCACAAAGACATTGCGACGATTTTTCTTGATACATCCGGCGCGGGGCTTCATAAAAGGGGATACAGAAGAAATTCAAATGCGGCTCCTATAAAGGAGACCTTAGCGGCAGGAATTGTTGATTTGGCGAGAGTGCGTTCAAACAGTACAGTTTTTGATCCTATGTGCGGTTCGGGAACATTCTTGATCGAGTCGGCATATAAGGCGTTAAATATTGCTCCTGGATTGAGGAGAAATTTTGCAGCGCAGAGTTGGACGCAGATTGATGATAAGGTCTGGGCTGACGCTAGAGCTGAGGCACTTGAGTCAATTGACAGACTGGGTGAATTTAAAGCGTTCGGCTTTGATATTGACGATGCCGCTGTTGAGCTTACGCAGTCTAATGCCAGAAAGGCAGGAGTGGGTTCAAAGCTGGTTATCAAGCAATCTGATATATCAAGGTTTAAACAGTCTGAAAATTCGATTACCTTTTGCAATCCTCCTTACGGAGAAAGAATGTTAGAAATAAAGGACGCAGAACTGCTTTATAAAAAACTGGGCGACAGATTAAATCCGTCTAAGGAGCGTCCATGCTATATAATCACACCTCATGAGGAGTTTGAAAGGTTCTTTGGAAAGAAAGCTGATAAGCGCAGAAAACTTTACAACGGAATGATAAAATGTCAGTTATATATGTATTTTAAATAGATCAAGTTTTATTGAAATATAAATTAAAGCCGGAAGGTTTTCCTTCCGGCTTTTGTCATAGAATTACTGTTCTGCAAAATAAACATTATACCAAATAATAAATGTGAACACTGTCCAGATCTTTCTTGAATAGTCATACTTTCCTGCACGGTGGTCGTCAAGAAGATTTACTAGCAGATCAGTGTCGAAATACTTATCTGCAATTTTTCCTGTAAATGCTTTCTTTACAATATCGTAGTATTTGTCTTCTTTGAGCCAAACACGAATAGGAACAGGAAAACCGAGTTTCTTTTTGTTTGCCGTCTGAGGAGGACAAGCTCTGAGAGCTGCAATTCTCATAGCGTACTTTGTGTTCTCTTTTGTAACTCTGTATTTTGTAGGTATTTTTTCTGCAAGTTTCATCACCTTTTTATCAAGAAACGGCACTCTGAGTTCAAGAGAGTGAGCCATAGACATTTTATCAGCTTTTAGAAGAATATCACCTGTCATCCAAAGATTAAGGTCAAGATACTGCATTTGAGTAACGTCGTCTTTGTTTTTGTATTTCTCGTAAAACGGTTTTGTAATCTCAACAGCGTCTGGTGCGTTTGTTTTGATTTTTAAAATAGACTTCCTTTCCTGCTCGCTGAATATATAAGCATTTCCTATAAATCTTTCCTGAAGGTCTTTTGAACGGCGTATAAGGAAGTTTACTCCTCGTTTAGCAGGCAGCTTTGAAGCTAAAGAGCCAATAGCCTTTCTTATAGACTTTGGTATCTTGTTATAGAAATCCATATCGTGAGGCTCTTTGTAAATGTTATATCCGCCGAAAATCTCATCAGCACCCTCGCCGCTGAGAACTACCTTTACCTTCTCAGATGCTATCTGACAAACGAAGAAAAGTGCAATTGCGGCAGGGTCAGCTAAAGGTTCATCCATATGGTATTGAATTTTCTCAAGATTATTCCAGTATTCTTCAGGTTTAATTACTTTTGATGTATTGGCTTTACCTATGTACTTAGAAAACTCTTTTGCATATCCGATCTCGTTGTATTTTTCATCTTCACCGAAGCCTACTGTGAATGTCTTATCAACATTAGCAACTGCGGCAACATAGCTTGAATCAACTCCGCTTGAAAGGAAACTTCCTACCTCAACATCTGCAATTTTGTGTGCGTTGACAGAATCTTTGAAAGTATCTGAGATTTTATCGACCCATTCATCGAATTCAGGTTTGTTATCAGGGACAAAGTCAATATCCCAGTATCTCTTAACGTCAAGCTTGCCGTCTTTATAAATGAAATAATGTGCGGCAGGGAGCTTATATACGTTTTTAAAGAAAGTTTCGGAAGTAGGGGAGTATTGAAAGGTTAGATAGTTTTCAAGAGCCGATGTATTAAGTTCTTTCACAAATGAAGGATGTTCTAAAAAACTCTTGATTTCAGAACCCCACATAAATGTATCGCCGAACATTCCGTAATACATAGGCTTAATGCCAAAGAAGTCTCTTGCACCGAAAATTTGCTTTTTATTTTTATCCCATATGATAAATCCGAACATTCCGCGAAGTTTGTTAAGTAAATCCGTTCCCCATTCCTCGTAACCGTGAATCAGAACTTCAGAATCAGTTTTTGATGAGAATTCATATCCCTTATGTATAAGTTCCTTTCTCAGTTCCTGATAATTATAAATTTCTCCGTTAAAGGTAAGAACAATAGATTTATCTTTATTAAAAAGCGGCTGATCGCCTTCTTTTGATAAGTCGATAATTGAAAGTCTGCGAAATCCCATTGCCACATAATCATCAACATATTTGCCCTCAGAGTCCGGTCCGCGATGTTTAATTCTATCCATCATATTTTGAATAACAGAAGATGCGTCATTAATTTTATTAGTAAAACCTACAAATCCACACATAAAAAAGCCTCATTTCATTTATATATAACAACTAATGGGTATATACCTGAACAAAAGAAATACAGTTTCCATATAATTTAAAGAAAATAATATTTATATTGTGATTATATCATATTTATAAATTCTTATCAAGAGAAAATATAAGTTAAGACATAAACAGATAAAATATTTTATAAAGTTAACTATTGAAAAATAGTTCAAAAGAATATATAATAATTAAGTAAAAGCTGCGCTTTAATGCAAATAAAAATTTGGTTGAGGTATAATATGAACAGAAAGATTCAAGTAACAACAAATACAAAGAAAAAAGCGACGAAGAAAAAAAACAGATTCAGATATAGAAATATATTTATATTTATAATATTGGTACTTGTTGTTTCCTTTATAATTTATATGCTTCAGACGTCTGTGAATGATATAATTTAATCGTTAATATTTAATTATGAAGTAAAGAATTTTTTATTAAAAAACACACATTTCGACACCCCTGATTATTGCAATCAGGGGTGATTTTTTACTGATTTTTCTTGTTTTAAATTTTAACAAAAAAATATTCTTATAATAATTAGAATTTTGAAAAAAATCAAAATTTAATAATAAATAAATATTTATACTTTTATTAAAAATCAATATTAAGATTGTATAGCAAAAAACCTTTACAAATTTTTAAAATCCGTTATATGTAAAGGTAAAAAGCAGTTTTGGAATAAAAAGTAAATTAAATTCGTTAAAATGAATAACTATAGAGCTCAAAAATTGTGCAATTTACACAAAAAAGTTATATATTTTTTTACATACATAAGGCTTGACTTTTTAAAAAGAATACTATATACTTGAGTTAAAGAAAAAGAGAACACAACATCTAGTGTTTTATATCACAAACGCCGTAGAATAGGGCTTTTGAGATGATTATTTAAAGAGAATACTTATAATAAATAAAGAAAAAAGTGTACAACAAAACGTAAAAAAGCCCATTAAAAATTAAAGAATTTTGTTTATTTCTCGACAGTTTTCAACATTTTGTTGATACGATTTTAGAAATCAAAAAAACATTTTTAATTTTTATGGGTCGGTAAGTCAGATATTTATTAGCAAATGTTTGATGAATTTTTACAGCTTAATAATGCAGTCAAAGCAGTGGTTGGCTTTGAAGCATTTTTAAGATATTTATTGGAAGATGGTTTTTCTTTCAGTAACAATTCCGGGTATAAACTTTGGAGAGGGTTTTAAACGGTTCATTTTCAGTTTGGGTCGGACTTGGTATATGTTTAACACTTTTTTGGAGAGGATTCAAAGTCCGATTCCCTGACTGGATGGATTTCCCGGTTTATCAGTTTTGTCTGTATTGGTTTACTGTTTAAAGGAGGTCACTGGTTATGGCACAATTTTTAGATCAATTATCAAAAACCTTGCATAAGGCAACTCAAGAGCTGCTTGATTTATTTGCTATCAATTTAGATACTAATAATACTCAGACAGGCTCGGATTTTGGAGATACTGATGACTAAGTAATCATTTCATAATTGTAGTTATGAATGACTTTGTTACAGTTTTTGAATTAGCTCTTAAGTTTTACATAACACATAACACACGAATTTAAGGCAGGTTTATCCTGTCTTTTATTCGTTTATGGGGAAATTTATGTTGCCTGAGCTTATGAAGCCGATTTTATAAGCGTCTGGTCAACATAAAAGAATGCAAATAAAACCACACACCAATTAGTGTGTGGTTTTTTACTGCTTTGTTTAATTTGCCGTAATAAAAAAACATCTTCAGCATTATTGCTAAAGGTGATTATGTGAAGGTATTTACCAAATGTAACTGCTAACGCGAGATATAAAAAAACTCACATTCCACAAATGTGAAACGCGAACAGGCTCCGGCGGCTCGCCGGTAACGCGAGCGTAAATATAAAAATCCGCGTACTATATCAGTACGCGGATCGGATGCAACGTTATCGTTGCTGGTGCAGCCGATGAGACTTGAACTCACACGATGTTACCACCACTAGCCCCTCAAGCTAGCGCGTCTGCCTATTCCGCCACAGCTGCAATTACTTAGCTATTATACACTAATGAAATTTAGTTGTCAATACTTATTTTTAAATTTTTTAAATTTATAAGGATAATATATTCTACGCACTTGCTTTTTCAATATAATAATGATATAATTAATTATTAATATACTGAGAAAGTATTGCTTGTTTTAGAATTAAGTTTTGAGGATGTTTAACAAGCAAAACGGGGTGCATATAAAGCAATGAGGATAATCGGTATAGATCCCGGATATGCAATAGTAGGTTTCGGTGTGCTTGATTATGTCGGCAGCGAATTTCAAGTTGTGGATTTTGGTGCAATAACCACTTTAGCGCATACTTCTTTTGAATTGAGGATTAAAACCATCTATGACGATATGTGCGAAGTGCTCGACAGGTATAAGCCTGACGAAATGGGAATTGAAAAGCTGTTTTTTAATACTAACCAGAAGACAGTTATAGATGTTGCACAGGCAAGGGGAGTAATACTATTGTCTGCCATTGAGAGGGGAATAAAGGTACGTGAATATACACCGCTGCAGGTCAAACAGGCGGTGGTAGGATACGGAAGAGCTGAAAAAAAACAGGTTCAGGAGCTTACACGTTCTATTTTAAAATTAAAGGAAGTTCCAAAGCCGGACGATACTGCTGATGCTTTGGCATTGGCGATTACACACGGTCATTCGACCAATTCTAATTTGATATACGGAGATTATTTATGATTTACAGCGTAAGAGGAAAATTAGTTCACTGCGGACAGGATCTTGCAGTCATAGAATGTTCTGGGGTAGGATATGCTTGTAATACGACGCTTTCAACTATCAGTCAGATTCAGGGTATTCAGGGAGAAGTAACGCTATACACATCAATGGTTGTCAGAGAGGACGATGTTTCACTTTACGGCTTTGCAACCCTTGAAGAACTGCACGCATTCAAGATGCTGACATCTGTGTCGGGAGTGGGGCCGAAAGCAGGTCTGTCAATATTGTCAGTGTGCGATCCTCAGTCGTTTGCACTTGCTGTTGCATCAGGAGATTCTAAGATGTTTACCAAAGCAAAGGGCGTAGGTGCTAAGGTTGCACAAAGAATAGTTCTAGAGCTTAAGGATAAGATTTCTAAGGATAATGCACTTATTAGCGGCAACGGTAATGTTGATTTTACTTCTGTGGGTACGGGAAATGCGTCGGAGGCAATATCTGCGCTAGTTGTTTTAGGATATTCTCAGACTGATGCTTCAAGAGTTGTTTCAGCGATCGATCCCGATACATCTGTTGAAGATATGATTAAGCAGGCGCTGAGAGGGCTTGCAGTTATGTAGGTAATTATTAGTTGACTAGGGGGAAATTTTTATGTCGGGTGCAATTACGCATATTGCAATTGCAGATAAAATCGTTGAACTTTTAGGAGATGAAAAGTTTGATAATATACCGTTATTTTACTGCGGAAGTATAGGTCCTGACGCTATTTATGCAAGAACCGGTTTTAGCAGAGAAGATAAAAAAAGAACTCATCTCCGTGAGGGGATAAGAGATGCGGAGTTCTTAACTAATGAAAATCAGGAGCTTTTTCATAACAGAGTGAGTAATTTTATAGATGAAAGAATTTTTGACGGAAATAAATATAACGATTTTTTAAAGGGATATGTAGTACATTTATTAAGCGACGAGCTTTTTATGAAAACAATTCGTCCGGAATACATAAAATCTATGAACGGCGAGGAAAACACAGAGCAGGGCAAAGAATTTTTTGACGGTTTTATATTTGATACTGATGATATTGATTATCGTCTTGCAAGAGAGTATCCTTTTTCACGCAATGTTCGTGAGGCTCTTTACACGGAATGGGGGTATGCAGTTGAAGGTTTGCTGATACACGAGGAACTTTCGGGAAGCAAATGGTATGTATGCAATAAATTTTTTGACAATATAACTAGTGAATATAAAACGCCTAAATATATTACATACAACAGAATGCTTGAGTTTATTGAAGAAAGCGCAATGAACATTGTAGTACAGCTTTCTGATGACAGGGTGTATAAAAGCTTGTTTTAAATTAAGGTCAATCAGTCTTTTTTAGACTTTGAATATTGATTCGGAAAAAGTTAATAAAAATACGAAGGAGATAAGAGATATGGGAAGATTATTTGGAACAGATGGTGCAAGAGGTATAGCCGTAACGGAGCTTACCTGTGAAATGGCTATGCAGATAGGAAGAGCAGCCGCAATTGTTCTTACTCAGAAAAGAAGACATAAGGCTAAAATACTTATAGGGAAGGATACCAGAATTTCAAGTGATGTTTTGGAATCAGCACTTATAGCAGGTATTTGTTCTGTTGGTGCTGACGCTCATAAGCTTGGAGTTATACCTACGCCTGCTGTTGCAATGCTTGTAAATAAATACAATGCTGATGCAGGAGTTATGATTTCGGCGTCGCATAACTCTGTTGAGTTTAACGGAATAAAGCTGTTTGCAGGAACAGGCTTTAAACTTGACGATAAAATTCAGGATGAAATTGAGTCGCTTATTCTTGACACTCCTGAAAAAATGCAAATTTTGGACGGAACAAAAATAGGCAGAGTATATGAAGAAAAAAATTCCGAGTGGGATTACGTTAGATATATTATGAAGAATGTTGACTGCGATTTCAATGGTATCAAGGTCGCAATTGACTGTGCAAACGGTTCGGCATCATCTTGTGCAGTTAAACTTTTTCAGGGTTTAGGAGCAAGCTGTTACTTTATAAACAACACTCCTGACGGAACAAATATAAACGAAAACTGCGGTTCAACTCATATGGAAAGACTTTGTCAGCATGTAGTGGATAATAAGTGCCATATAGGTCTTGCTTTTGACGGCGACGCAGACAGGTGTTTAGCTTGCGATGAAAAGGGTAATATCATAAACGGAGATAAGTTGTTGGCTGTATTTTCTAAATATATGAAGACGCAGGGAACTCTTAATCACAATACCTGTGTTGTAACTGTTATGACAAATCTGGGATTTTTTAAATATGCAAAAGATGATGGTATAATTGCTACAACAACAAATGTCGGCGACAGATATGTTTTAGATGAAATGCAAAAGGGCGGATATAACTTAGGCGGAGAGCAATCAGGACATATTATATTTTTAGATAATGCTAACACAGGCGACGGAGAGCTTACAGGCGTCAAGTTTTTAGAAGTTATGGTCAATACAGGAGCTAAAGCGTCTGAGCTGGCGTCCATTATGGAGGAATATCCGCAGGTGCTTGAGAATGTTACCATTGATACAAAATACAAGGGAGTATGGTCGCAGGAACCTGAAGTGAGCAGATTTATTGAGGATTTCAAGGAAAAACTCGGAGATGACGGAAGGATACTTGTTCGTGAATCGGGCACAGAGCCTTTAATTCGTGTAATGATTGAGGGTAAACATCTCGGGCTTATTACTGACTATGCAAAAACGATAGCTCAGGCATTAGAATTAAAATTCGGAGTTAAATAACCTACATATTTATATTATTAAGGATTTTATCAATGAGAATTGCTGATAAGTGGAAGGATTACAGAATTTTAGATGCCGTTTCGGGTGAAAAGCTGGAGAGCTGGGGCGGTAAGATACTTGTTAGACCCGACCCTCAGATAATATGGAAGTCCCCTAAAAGGTCTGATTTATGGAAAAAGGCTGACGCAGTTTATCACCGTTCAAGCAAGGGCGGCGGTGAATGGGAATACAGAGCAAAGCTCCCCGATTCGTGGAATATTTCTTACGGTAACCTTACTTTTAACATACGTCCGACAGGTTTTAAGCACACAGGGCTTTTCCCTGAGCAGGCAGTCAACTGGGATTTTATGTCCGATAAGATTAGGAATGCAGGCAGACAGATAAAGGTTCTAAATCTTTTTGCATACACAGGCGGGGCAACGCTCGCCTGTGCTGAGGCGGGAGCTTTAGTTTCACACGTTGACGCTTCAAAGGGAATGGTTCAATGGGCAAGAGAGAACGCTGCGGCTTCTAATCTTTCAGACAGGCCTATTCGCTGGCTTGTAGACGACTGCGAAAAGTTTGTACGCAGAGAAATCAGGCGGGGGAACCTTTATGATGCAGTTGTAATGGATCCCCCAAGCTACGGCAGAGGTCCTGGCGGCGAGGTCTGGAAGCTGGAGGACTCAATTTACGACCTTGTAAAGATATGCTCTGAGGTGTTGTCGGATAACCCTTTGTTCTTTTTGTTAAACAGTTACACGACTGGTCTTTCGCCGTCGGTTATGGCATACATCTTAAACGATATACTTGTAGAAAAGTTCGGCGGAGAAGTAACTGCTGATGAGATTGGTTTGCCGGTCGAGGCGACTGGCGGTATTTTGCCCTGCGGTTCAACCGCAATCTGGGCAACGTGACGTTGCATCCAGTGCCGCCTTTGGGGAGTAATCAAGTATTAGGATAGTTTGATAAACGGCGGGTCGAATTTTGACAGTATTATATATAATACAAGGCAAGCCCCTGCACAAGAAGCCGACTTTGGGTAGTTTGCATAATGTATCACTTTGTACAACGGCGGGCTTTACTTTGAAGTAAAGAATAATAATGATAAGCGTCTGTACGGTGAGTCGCCTATTATGGTTTGCTAAATGTTAGACAATGCACAACGGCGGGATTTTACTTTTAATAGAACCCTTCATTGTTGTAAGGTTGTATTCGGTTCCGCCTTTGGGGAGTTTGCTGATAAAGGATAGTTTGATAAATGGCGGGTCGAATTTAATGTGAATAGGAGTGATATATTATGATCTTCTACGATATAACCGATTCTGACAGGGAGCTTATACAAACAGCACTAAAAGTTTTGGCTGAGAATTTTGATGATAATATATATCACCATACTGTCGGTTGTGCACTCAGATGCAGGAACGGCAAGGTATATAAAGGCGTAAACTGCGACGGAATTCACGGTTCTTGTGCTGAGTACATCACGATCGGTACTGCTATATCGGCAGGCGAACGGGAATTTGACACCATAGTTGCTGTTAATGAGCACTCTGTAAATTCAGTAATTTTTCCTTGCGGAAACTGCCGTCAAATGTTGATTGAGTATAGTCCAGGTATAAAAGTTATTCTAAATGATGATGACGGAAATCTTATAAAGGTTTGCATAAAGGACTTGCTTCCGTTTGCGTGGAAGCATACAGAGTGCTGATAAATATTTAATGGAGACAAATATGAGTTTTTTAGAAGCTAAAAATATAACCTTTTCGTATATAAATGATTTTGATGAAAATGAGAGTGCTAAAAAGACAACGGTGTTTCGCAACTTGAATTTTTCTGTTGAAAGAGGCGAATTTGTTGCGGTGCTTGGTCATAACGGTAGTGGAAAATCTACTCTGGTGAAGTGCTTTAACGGTATAAACATACCTGAGGAGGGAGACGTAATCGTCAACGGTTATAACACCAAAGATGAAGAGCATTTGCTTGATATTCGACAGTCGGTGGGAATGGTTTTCCAAAACCCCGACAATCAGATAGTCGCTACGATCGTTGAGGAGGACGTTGCTTTTGCACTTGAGAATATGGGCGTAGAGCCAAATGAGATCAGAAGACGTGTTGACGACGCTTTGAAGACAGTCGGTATGTATGAGTATCGTGAACACGCACCTCACAAGCTGTCGGGAGGGCAAAAGCAGAGGGTAGCAATAGCAGGGATACTCGCTATGCGCCCCAGTTGTATTTTACTGGACGAGCCTACCGCAATGCTTGACCCGAACGGACGAAAAGAGGTTTTAAAGACGATTAAAATGCTCAATAAGGAGTTCGGAGTTACAATAGTGCTTATAACGCACTATATGGACGAAGCGGCACAGGCTGAGAGGGTTGTTGTTATGGACAGCGGAGAAATTGTTATGAACGACACTCCGAAAAAGGTGTTTTCAAGAGTTGAGGAGCTTAAGAATATAGGTCTTGATGTTCCTCAGGTAACCGAGCTTACGCATATGCTTATTGACGAGGGTATAAGTATTGATTCAGAGATAATTACAGAGGACGAATGTGTTGAGGCGATTAGAGCACTTTTTAATTAATTTAAAAGTTTTCGGTCAAGCCTTTAGGCTTGC
The DNA here is from genome assembly GCA_947627045.1 of uncultured Clostridia bacterium. Lineage (GTDB taxonomy): Bacteria > Bacillota > Clostridia > Oscillospirales > Ruminococcaceae > UMGS1601. Next base: position 50,624 of record CANQUM010000004.1, on the reverse strand, counting down.
GGGTCAAGGGCGGAGCCCTGTCGCTGACGAGCCGTCAGCGAAATACCCCTTACGCAGTACGCTCCGAAAGGGGTGAATTTAAAAACAGTCAAACGGACTGTTTTTAAAGAGGGGAAGCCCTGCAAGAGAGGGCTTACCATAAAAAATCATACAAATTAATTAGTATACAGGATTGGTGATTAAAATATCAATTATAAAAACAGAGAATTTAACATACGTTTACGGTGAGAAAACTCCGTTTGAGCATACTGCCGTAGACAATGTGAGTATAGATATAGACGAAGGCGAGTTCGTCGGAGTTATCGGGCATACAGGAAGCGGAAAGTCGACTTTGATACAGCACTTTAACGGTCTGCTCAAGGCGACTAGCGGAAGAGTTTTTATAGATAATGAGGAGCTGCTTTGGGACGATAAGAAAAAGCTGAGAGAAATGAGATTTAAGGTAGGCTTAGTTTTTCAGTACCCTGAATACCAGCTTTTTGAGGAAACAGTTTATAAGGATATATCGTTCGGACCTAAGAATATGGGTCTTGATGATGATGAGATAGACAGACGAATAAAGGAAACTGCAAGGCTTGTAGGGCTTGACGAGAGTATTTTAGAAAAGTCGCCGTTTGAGCTTTCAGGCGGACAAAAGCGCAGAGCCGCTATTGCAGGAGTTATGGCGATGGAGCCTAAGGTTCTTATTCTTGACGAGCCTACCGCAGGGCTTGACCCAAAGGGCAGAGACAGGATATTAGGTCAGATAAAGGAGTATCACGAGGAAAAGAAAAACACGGTAATGCTTGTATCTCACTCAATGGAGGACGTTGCAAAAAATGCTACAAAGATACTTGTTATGAACAATTCAAAGTTGTTTTGCTATGACGCTCCTGTTAATGTTTTCAAAAGAGCAGACGAGCTTGAAGATATGGGGTTGTCTGTTCCGCAGGTTACTAAGGTTTTTAATCGCTTAAAGGCAATGGGAATACCTATTAATGATGATGTTTATACGGTTGAGTACGGCAAAAAACTGATAATGAAGATGCTTAACAAGCAGGTGTAAACAGCTTTCATATAAAAGAAAGGAATAGCTATGATAGAAACAAATGATTTTGACCTTGAAAACAGAATAGTTGCGCCGGAGGTCATTAAGGCAGATACTACTGATGATGTCGATTTGAATTTAAGACCTAAGACGCTTGACGAATATATCGGTCAAGAAATGGTCAAAGAGAATTTAAAGATATATATTGAGGCTGCAAAAAAGCGAGGAGATACTCTCGACCATGTACTTTTATACGGACCACCGGGACTGGGAAAGACGACTCTTTCGGGGATAATAGCGCACGAAATGGGAGTGAATTTCAGAGTTACCTCAGGTCCTGCTATTGAAAAGCCGGGTGATTTGGCAGCGCTTTTGACAAATCTCCAGGAAGGCGACGTTTTGTTTATAGATGAGATACATCGCCTTTCCAGAGCAATTGAGGAGGTTTTATATCCTGCACTTGAGGATTTTGCTCTTGATATAATTATCGGCAAGGGGCCTAGTGCAAGAAGTATCAGACTTGATTTGAATAAGTTCACGCTTGTTGGCGCAACGACAAGGGCAGGACAGCTTACATCGCCGCTTCGTGATAGGTTTGGAGTTATACAGAGGCTAGAGCTGTATTCTAAGGAAGAGCTTTGTGATATTATAATGCGTTCGTCTGTTATTTTGGGAGTTGCCTGCGACAAGGAAGGCGCTTATGAGCTTGCGAGCCGTTCAAGGGGAACGCCTAGAATTGCGAACAGATTTTTAAAGCGTGTTCGTGATTATGCTGACGTAATGGGCAACGGAAAGGTTACAAAGGAAATAGTAAAGATCGCTCTTGACAGAATGGAAGTTGACGACTTAGGATTGGACGGGCTTGACCGCCGTCTGCTTACTATGATGATAAAAGGCTATAACGGAGGTCCTGTAGGGCTTGAGACTTTAGCGTCGGCTATAGGTGAAGAAGCTGTTACCATTGAGGATGTATGCGAGCCTTATTTGATGCAGCTTGGATTTATTGCAAGAACTCCCAGAGGACGATGTGCAACCGAACTTGCATATAAGCATCTTGGGTTGCTTAAAGACGGTCAGACTACATTATAATATTGCGAGGAAAGTAATTTGAAGCATAAAGAAATAAATTTACAAGAGGTGAAATGATTTGCTAAAGGATATTACAATAGGACAGTTTTTTCCGGGCAAATCAGTTGTTCACCGATTAGACCCAAGAATGAAAATTATTCTGACAGGAATATTTATTGTACTTTTGTTTATGGCAAGATCAATCCTGGCGCTTTCAGTTGGAATAATATTTATGCTAGGTGCATTTTTGATTTCTCAAATCCCGCTCAGACTTATGGCAAAAAGCATAAAGCCAATTATTCCGATCATAATTTTCACTGCTGTTTTGAATTTGTTTTTTATTAATACAGGAGATACGCTTTTGCACTTTTGGATAATAAAAATTACGACCGGCGGAGTTAAGACGTCAATTTTTATGGTTGTCAGGATAGTTTGTTTGATAATAGGAACGTCTCTATTAACATACACAACGTCGCCTATTGCACTTACCGATGCTATAGAGCGTCTATTATCGCCGTTAAAAAAGATTAAGGTACCCGTACATGAGCTTTCCATGATGATGACTATAGCTTTACGATTTATACCTACTCTTATTGAGGAAACAGACAAGATAATGTCGGCACAGAAGGCAAGAGGTGCTGATATGGAAACTGGCTCGCTTATTCACAGGGCAAAAGCGCTTGTACCTATATTGATACCGCTTTTTGTTTCTGCATTTCGCCGTGCAGAGGAGCTTGCAATGGCTATGGAGTGCCGCTGTTATCACGGCGGAGAGGGAAGAACAAGGCTAAAACAGCTTCATATTGCTGCAAGGGATTTTGCCGCTTTGATTGTTACAGTTTTATTTTTAGCGGGAGTAATTTTAATAAACAGGATAATATGATAAAATGAAAAATTACAAGGTTAAAATGGCATATGACGGAAGTGCATATCACGGTTTTCAAAGACAGGATAATGCTCTTTCTGTTCAGGAGGTTGTAGAAAAAGCACTGGAAATGCTCTTTTTGCAGAAAATAACTATCTTCGGCTGTTCAAGAACCGATACAGGAGTTCATGCAAACGAGTATTATTTCTCATTTCAGCCTGATAAAGACATAAATATAGATTCAAGGGGAATTATCTTCGGGCTCAATTCAAAGCTGCCCGATGATATTGCGATACTTAGCTGTGAAGAGGTTGATGAGAGCTTTCACGCTAGATATGACTGTATTGGAAAAGAGTATAAATATCTAATTCACAACAGTGAGATTAAAGACCCGTTTATGAGAACAAGAATATATAAATACTGGTACCCCATTGATGAAGGACTTCTTGACAGGGCTGCTAAGCACTTTGTAGGTACGCATGATTTCAGGAGCTTTTGCTCAAGTGCAGATGAAAAGGAAAACACAGTCAGAACCATACATAAATTTGATGTGGAGCGTGACGGTGATAAAATAATAATGACAGTTTCAGGCGACGGATTTTTATACAATATGGTGAGAATAATGGTCGGAACGCTGTTATTTGTAAACGAGGGAAAAATAGACGAGTCGGAAATACCCGAAATCTTAGAAAAAAGAGACAGAAAATTCGCTGGCAGAACTGCTTCTGCAAACGGATTGTACTTAAATAAAGTCTACTATTAGAGTGGTGCTAAAAACAGATGACCGCAAAGGCAAAGGGTAGATACAAGAAGCAAGATGTAGGCAGTGCCGACGGCGGTAATTTGGAAAAAAGGAAGTGAAAGCGTTATGGAAAATGAGCCGCAAAAGCCGTTTCAGACGGACATAAGAAAAGAAAGAAGAAAGAAAAAGCTAGTGCAGAATCTGAAAAAGATAGTACTGGTCGGAGTGATTCTGATATTAGCGGCGTTAATATTTTTTACAAAAGGAATATGGTCGCCAATTGTTTACGATATAATGGAAAAAACCCAGGAGACTATTGTCAATGACGGAGAGCTTGCAAGCGGCAAATTCCCGATCAGTTTGGGAGAAGGTTCTACTTCATCAACATTTACCGAATGTGATGAGGATTTAGTAGTTGCGACCGATACTTATATAACATTTTATAAAAAAAATGCGGATAAAATTAATTCAATTCAGCATATCTTGTCAAATCCCAGACTGTCAGCATCATCAAATATGGTTTTGGCATATGATTTAAACGGATACTCATTTTCTGTAATGACAAAAAAGGGTGAAGTTTTCAAAAAAACACTTGACAACGTTATTATAAGTGCTAAAATAAGCGAAAGCAACTATGTTGCTGTTGTTACAGAAACAGACAAATACCCTTCATATCTGACAGTTTACGACAGCAAGGGCAACGAATGTTATAAATGGGCAAACGGTCAGAGAATATTAAGCGTTGACTTTATTTCTTCGGGCGCCGGAGCAATAGTTTCAACTTTGAATGCTGAGGGCGGTCTTCCTGTAACGACATTGAACGGAATAAGATTCAGTTCAGATCAACAGTTGTTTACAAGTGATAAAATAAATTCGCTTGTATATGGCGTGCAGAAAATGAGCGACAACAGTATCTGGGCAGTTTGTCAGGACAGATATGTAAAGCTGTCGTCAGATGGGAAAATAGAGAAAGAATATTTATATGAATCAGAGCTTATTGACTTTTCATCAAATGCTGATAATTTGTCTATTGCTTTTAAGAGTGTTAGCGAAGATGGAACATCAAGGCTTGTTTTAATAGAATCAGACTCGGAACCTGCAGAGATAATTATAGATGAAAAAGTAAAGACGATAAAAACATATTTGTCTCACACATTTGTTTTGTCTGACAAAACGATTTCTGCATATAATGCAAGGGGAAAGTCAATTTCAAAAGCAGATGTAAAAAATGATTATGTTGATTTTATATATATAAACGGAAATATTTTCTTTATGGGCTACAGAGATATAAATAAGATAGAATTCAAATATTAATGTAATGAAAACAAGAGAGGAATTTTAAATTGGGACTTTTATATGACCTTATAATGCTTATAATAGTAATATTATTTTGCATATCCGGTGCTAAGAGGGGAATTATAAGAAGCATTGTATTATTTACAGTGTTAATCTTGTCTCTTTTGATTGGTTATGTGGTTTCCGGCTTAATAACTGAGCCTGTTTACGATGATTATATGAAAAATAGGGTTGTAAACAGTGTAAAAGGTCCGATAGAGAAATTTGATGTTGCAGAACTTGTGAATAAAAAGCTATTTAACAACAGTTTGGGGCTTGAAGTAAGCGACAGTGAAATTGAGGAGGCTCTTGGTGAGAACGGCGATATATCTGAAAACATATCAGATTATGCTGAATCTAAGGGTATACCGATTTCAAGCAGTTTTATATCGGAGAAAATCAATTCTTTTTTTGAAGATGAAGCTGTGAAAAGCGAGGTGGAAAAATCTCTTCCTTCATATATTATACCTGCTTTTGAATCTGCTGCATCGAATGATCCTCAAATGTTTGGAGATATGCTGCGTTCTTTCGCTAAGCCAGACAAGGCTGAAGCTGCCGAAGAGATAACAGAGATTGCTTTAGAACCTATTATATTAACTGCACTAAGAGCTATTTTGTTTGTTCTTAGCGTTATCGTAATTTGGATAGTACTCAGAATAATCGTTACTGTTGCAAGAATAGGAAAAAACAAAGAGTCAGGCGGTATAAATACGGTATTGGGAGGAGTATTGGGAGCAGTTAAAGGACTTATTGTAGTTATGCTGATAACTGCATTTGTAAGTATTATATTTCCTATGTTATCGCTGACCAAATTGGGAAGTTCATTTGGATTAAGCGAACAGACAATAAACAATTCAGTTTTTTTGAGATTATTAAACGATATACTTAATTAGATTTTTACTGAAGAGGCTTATGCCTCAAGCATTATCATAGAACAACATATAGAAAGGATGGCAAAAATCAATGATGATGTGTACCAGATGCAAAAAAAGACCGGCCGTTGTATTCATTACAGCAATGCAGGGCGATGAAAAAAAGAACGAGGGACTGTGTCTTGTTTGTGCAAAGGAAATAGGAATCACCCAGGTTGATGACTATATGAAATCAATGGGAATAACAGAAGAAGATCTGGAAAACTTTTCAGATCAGCTTATGGATATAAACGACGGTGAGGACTTTCAGCTTGGCGGAAGCGATATGCTTCCAAACTTTATAAATAACTTTTTTGGAAGTATTCCTTCAGAAAACGGAATGAAAAATTCTGATGATGACAGCTATACTGTTGATGATATAAAGAAAAAGAAAAGGCAGAACAGAGCTAAAGAGAGGGAAAAAGAAGAAAAGAAAAAGAAGCTGAAATACCTTAATAATTACTGTACAAATCTTACCGAGCGTGCAAGGAATAATGAGCTTGATAATATTATCGGACGTGATAAGGAAATTGCACGTGTAATTCAGATTTTGTCAAGGCGTCAGAAAAACAATCCGTGTCTTATCGGAGAGCCGGGTGTAGGAAAGACTGCAATATCGGAGGGCATTGCGCAAAAGATTGTATCCGGCGATGTACCTTTCCATATCCGCAATAAAGAGGTTTATCTTCTTGATCTTACTTCTCTTGTTGCAGGAACTCAGTTCAGAGGGCAATTTGAGTCGCGCTGCAAGGGGCTAGTAGAGGAGGTAAAGGCTCAGGGAAATATAATTCTGTTCATTGATGAGATTCACAATCTTGTAGGAACAGGAGACAGCGAGGGTACTATGAATGCGGCAAACATTCTCAAGCCTGCACTTTCGAGAGGAGAAATCCAGGTAATAGGCGCAACGACCTTCAAAGAGTACAGAAAGTATATTGAAAAGGACGCGGCACTTGAACGTCGTTTTCAGCCTGTAACGGTAAACGAGCCTACTCTGGCTGATTCGATTGAGCTTTTAAACGGTATCAGAAAATATTATGAAAACCATCATAAAGTAAAGATCGATGACGGAACTTTAAGAATGTGTGCAGTTTTATCAGAGAGGTATATAAACGACAGGTATCTGCCTGATAAGGCTATAGACCTTCTTGACGAGGCGTGCGCATGCTGCAGTATAAGGAGCCCTGAAATTGAAAAATATGAAACTGTCAAGGCTGAACTTGCCAAGCTAAAAGAGCGAGAAGAAGAGGCAGAAAAAGAAGAAAGTCCTGATTACGAGAAGATAGCAAAGATAAAGGCTGATATAATGAGGCTTGAAGAAAAGGAAAAGACTTTGGCGCAAGAGGTTGATAATGTAAGAGTAACAGAAGAAGATTTATCTAAGGTTATAGAACTTTGGACAGGGATTCCCGCAAATAAGGTTGTAGAGTCTGAGTATACAAAGATAAGAAATCTGAAAGATGAGTTAGAAAGAAGAATTATAGGTCAAAATGAGGCTTGTGACGCTGTAGCAAGGGCAATAAAAAGGTCGAGGATTCAGTTATCAAAACGCCGCAGACCGGCATCATTTATATTTGTCGGTCCAACCGGAGTGGGAAAGACCGAACTTGTAAAAGTTTTGGGAGAGACTTTGTTTGACGCAACCGAGCCTATTATAAGAGTTGATATGTCGGAGTATATGGAAAAGCACAGTGTATCTAAGCTTATAGGTTCACCTCCGGGATATGTAGGATATGACGAGGCAGGGCAGCTTACCGAAAAAGTAAGACGCCGTCCGTACTCTGTAGTATTATTTGATGAAATTGAAAAGGCTCACCCTGATGTAATGAATATTATGCTTCAGCTTCTTGACGAGGGAAAGCTGACTGATGCTCAGGGCAGAACGGTTTCATTTGAAAATACGGTTATAGTAATGACCTCTAACGCAGGTTCAGCTTTGAAGGATACAGGAGTTGGATTTAACAAGTCAGATTATCAGATCTCAAAGGATAAGGCAATGAAAGGGCTCAGAGATTTTTTAAAGCCTGAGTTTCTGGGAAGAGTCGATGAAATCGTCGTATTTAATCCGCTAACTGAGGATAATTACGCTGATATTGCAGCGCTTATGCTTGATGAGATGAAGGAGCCTTTAGCAGAAAAGGGAATTGAATTCAGCTATGACAGGTCAGCGTGCGAGTATATTGCTCATAAGTCTTATAATCAGAAGCTGGGCGCAAGAGACATCAGGAGAGTTATAAGAAGCGAGGTAGAGGATAAAATAGCCGAACTTCTTATCGACGAGCTTAAGATTGAAACCACAAATATCAAGCTGACGACAAAAACACTCAAGTCAAATGACGGAAAACCCGAGCTAACTTTAAAAACAAAGTGATCATACAGACAGCTGACAAGATATAGTCGACTGATAATTTATCAATTGAAAACTAATGCTCCTTGAAAAGGAGCATTTTTTCTTATTGTTGCATTTAATTGTGCAACTTTTTTTATTTTTTAATGTATATGTGAGGGAGAATTTTAAGGAAAGGAGAAGGGCTTTGCGACTTTATATAGTTTTCAGGTCAGAGCCGGAAAAAAATTATGGCTAATGAAATAGTAATAGCAGCCTTGTCGCTTATCGGAACAGCATTTGGCTCTCTTACAGGAATTTTCACAGCTAACAGATTGCTTTCTTACAGAATTGAAAAGCTGGAAAAAAGCGTTGAAAAGTTAAGCGAAGTCTATGTAAGAACATCTTTACTCGAAAAAGAGCAGTCTGTTTTAAATCATCGTATTCTTGATTTAGAAAAGGTAAATGTAAAAAGGTCATAGAGTTTTGGCAATCAATTCACAAAGCCTTTCGTTTTTACATTTAATATAATTGAGGATCGTTTTTTCTAAACAATGTTTGGTCGCGGTTCTTAGTTTAAAATATTATTTTACGGCTAGAAATAGTTGAAGATCAATAGGGAAATGAGGATTGATATGAAAATAAACATTAAGTGTACAAAAGCTACTGTTATAAGAACGGTACTTTTGATAGCTGCATTAATAAATAACTTTCTGACAATTAGCGGACACAGTGTTTTGCCGATTGATGATGAGGAAATAACACAAGTCGTTTCAGCATTATTTACAGGTGTAACGTCTATTATGGCATGGTGGAAAAATAACAGCTTTACTGAAGAGGCTCATAAAGCAGATAGTCATTTAAGAGAAATGAAAAATTCTAAAAAGAATAAAACTAAAGAAACGTAAAAAGGTATTGGGATTTCCCAATACCTTTTTTGTATGTTAAGAAACTAAACTTCTTCAAAATTGCCTAAGAATTTGAAATAACTCAATTCGGATCTAAGCTCTGCCATCAGCTTCGGAACTTCGGGATTTAAAATTGAACCCTCAAAATCAAGATAGAACTGCACGTCAAAATCCTTAGATGCAAGGGGCTTGTTTTCAAGCCTGACAAGGTTAAGACCGCACACTGAAAACTTGGTCAACAGTCTGTACAGTGCCGAACGTCTATGAGAAATTGTCAGTGTTACAGAAACTATATCAGCTCTTTTTGAAGAGTAGATCTTATTAGAAATAAGAATAAAACGGGTGTAGTTTTTATTTGCATTGGCAACATTAGTTTTCAGAATTTTAAGACCATGTTCTTTTGCACATTCTTCAGAGCAGATACATGCTAAAGGCTCGCTGCTTTCACTTACCATATGAGCGGCAATAGAAGTGTTAGGACATTCACGTTTAAAAAATTTATTTTCTTTAATGAACTCGGAGCATTGCATAAGACCTTGCTCATGTGAAAAAACTTTTCTGATTTGTGATTCGTCTGTTTCATATCTGCAGGCAAGACAATGATTGATTTTTACCTTTGTCGAGCAGGCAATATGTAGATCTGACTTTGATAAAAGCTCGTAGGTATCAGTTACCGAACCTGCAGTAGAATTTTGAATAGGTACGATGCCGAAAGGCATTTCGCCGTTTTCGACCGCCTCAAAAACATCGCTGAAGTCCTCATAGTATTTTATCTCAGCGTTTTTTGAAATTTGATACGCCGCTTGTTCGGTGTAGCTTCCCACTATTCCCGGACAGGCAATTTTCATATTGTCAGACCTTTTAAATTCAGTATAGTCTATATTGCAGTTGTCGGCAAAAAATTCGCTGAACTGTCTTGACTTGCCTATATCCATAATGGTTGTAAAAAGTGTTTCAACCGAGTTTTCAAGACCATTTGGCGCCTTGTCTCTAACTTTATCAATAATTGCATTTTCACGTTCAGACTGAAACACTTTAAGTCCGTTTTCTATTTTATAAAGTGCGACCTGATGTGAAATATCCATTCTTTTTTCAAACAGCTTTAATAATTCATCGTCTATTTCATCAATATTTTTTCTAAGCTCGTCTAAATCCATAAATTCCTCCGAAAATCTGTTTTATCAACTGCAAGTGTTATAAATAACGGAACACAATGTTGAAATTACAAATTAAATTATATCACAGCAAAATAATTTTTTCAACATATGATTATTGAAATTCATATTAGTTTGTGATACTATATGATTTATAAAACATAGGAATGGTGAGTATTATGATTTTAGAAACTATTGATATTAAAGTGGATTACAAAAAAGCAGGATTGAACGCCGATGGTTGTAATCCTACGCTGACAAGCTATTGCACGTCAAAATCTGAAGAGATAGGCGAGAAAAAATTCCCTGCATTGATAATATGTCCCGGAGGGGGATATGACTATGTTTCGGACAGGGAAAACGAGCCTGTTGCACTTAGGTTTGCAGGAAACGGAATAGCGTCTTTTGTTTTAAAATATTCATGCGTGAATAAGAAATTTCCGACAGCGGCTTTAGAGCTTGCAGCTGCAGTTAAATATGTAAGAGACAACTGTAAGAAATATCAAGTAGATAAAGATAAGATATTTGTTCTTGGCTTTTCGGCAGGAGGTCATTTAGCGGCATCATTATCTAACTTTTATGATAAAGAAGTTCTTACAAAGCCGCTTGGGGCAGAGCCTGATGACATAAAGCCAAACGGATGCATATTGTGCTATCCTGTATTAACAAGCGACAAAGAGTTTACCCACGAAACGAGTATTCTTAATTTGCTTGGTGATGACAAATCAAATGAAGAAGCTTTGAAAATGAGAGAGCTTATGTCGCTTGAGAACAGAGTATCAAAAGCTACTCCTCCTACATTTCTATGGCATACAGCAGACGACTCTGCTGTTCCTGTTGAAAATTCACTGTTTTATATGAAGTCCTTGTCAAAATATAAGATTCCATTTGAAGCTCATATATATGAGTGGGGAAATCACGGTCTTTCTCTTTGCAACTATCAGACTTCGACAGGTGAACATCATATAGTTCCTGTTAATGAAAAGTGGGTTCAGCTGGCAATAGATTGGATAAACAGATTATAATTTATATATGGTTTTTTTGAAAAATTCAGAGAGCGTGCAGGAATTAGTCCTACACGCTCTTAAATTTTGTATTTTTGGTGAAATACAAACTTAAATTTATTCAATTTTTTGTGCTTTTTTGTAAGTATATATAGATTTTTGTTCACGATTAAATGAATAAGTCATATTATATTAATGCCCCTAATATTTATTGTCAATGACAAAAGGAGGACTAAGTAACAATGCAAAAAAGCCTAATAGCAGTTTCATCTATAACTTATGCCATGAAAGCAAAGAAGCTCCTCAACAATATGGGACTTTATTGTGAAATACAAAAAACGCCCAAAAATTTGGGCTCAGGCTGCGGCTATTCAATAAGAGTTAGAGACGATTTAAAGTATATATTTTCAATTCTTGATGCTGAGAATATCACTCACAAGGCTTATCAAAAACTTCCTTAGCAAAATTACAAGAAAGGTGATAAATTTTATCCAAAATATTGATCTTAATCAGCCAGTAAAAGAAATATTATGAAATTGAAAAGGAGGTATGCTCTTAAAGGAGCGCAGATGTTAAGATGATATATTTTGATAATTCAGCAACGACCTTTCCAAAGCCTAAAGCTGTACTTAACAGTGCTTATTATGCTTCAAGATATTTAGGCGGAAATCCGGGAAGAAGCGGGCACAAAATGTCTGTTAGGGTAGCAAATGAAGTATATAAGGTAAGAGAAAAAATAGCATACTTTTTCAATGCTAAGCCTGAAAATGTTGTGTTCACACTTAACTGTACCCATGCTGTCAACTTTGCGATGAAGGGTGTAATGCAAAGCGGAGGGCATATAATCATATCTTCTCTTGAGCATAATGCCGTAGCCCGACCTGCCTTTGCTCTTGCACATTCAAAACAGAATGTCAGCTACTCCGTTGCAGAGGTCGGAGACTGCAATGAAAAAACGGTTTCTAATTTTAAATCGCTTATAAGAAGTAATACAAAATGCGTTTGTATGATGGCAGCTTCAAATGTAACCGGAGAGATCCTTCCGTTCAATGAAATAGCAGCTATATGCAAAAAACGCGGAATATGCTTTATTTTAGACGCTGCACAGGGAGCAGGAGTTCTCGACATCAAGCTGGGAGATGGAATAAACTTTATATGCTGTGCAGGTCATAAGGGACTTTACGGACTTCCTGGAACAGGAGTGCTTATTTCAGACGGAAAGTATCAATTAAGCACAATCATTGAGGGAGGAACAGGAGCAACTTCTCTTGAGCTTGAGCAAACAGATTTTCTTCCCGAACAGCTGGAGAGCGGAACAATAAATGTTCCGGGAATAATTTCGCTTGGTGCAGGAATTGATTTTGTTAAAAATAACGGATTGAACAATATAAAAAGAAAAGAGGACAGACTGTGTAGTTTATTTGCATCTAATGTCGGAAGATTGAGTAATTTTAAGATATATAGAAACGAAAATAAGGATTATGCTCCTTTAGTTTCATTTAGCTATAAAAATGCAAATTCATTTGAGGTTACCGAACATCTTAGTAATCGTGGTTTTGCACTTCGAGGAGGCTTTCATTGTTCGGCGCTTGCTCACAAAACTCTTGGAACTGAAGAAGATGGCTTAACGAGGTTTTCACCTTCGGTATTCAATAGTGAAATAGAAGTAAGAAAAGTTATAACAGAGCTAAAAAAAGTAAATAATATTGGTATTTAGCTCTTGTTAAAATAATATCGGTGTGTTATAATATTCTTAGAAAACTTTTTGATATATTATGTAATTAATTTGTTAGATGAAATTAAGAATTTGGTCTTGAAAATACAGATATAATTTTAAAATGCGTTATTTGATTGCTGATTATTGTTTTTAAAAAAACGGGAAGGGAAGTGAATGTATTGTCTGCGGTATCTGAAGTCTGGGAGGCTTTTGTTAGCGTTTTTAAATCAATAACGATCGTTGATTTAATAGATATGGCTATTTTATCCTATCTTATTTTTAAGGGAACTCAAATAGTCAGAGAGACAAGGGCAGGACAGCTTGTTAAGGGAATAATTATTATATTGCTTTGCTATTTAATAGCTTCGCTTCTCGAATTGAAGACAATGACCTTTTTGCTTGAAAACTTCTTTAAGTGGGGATTTGTCGCACTGATAATAGTTTTTCAGCCGGAGCTGAGAAGAATTCTCGAAAAGATGGGACGTACCAAAGTTGCAAATTTGTCGTTTATCAGTTCGGATAATCAGGAGATTCGTTCAGCGTGGATTGAATGTATAGATTCAATATGTGATTCAGCAGCCAATCTGTCAAAGACGAAAACGGGAGCTTTGATAGTTTGTGAGAGAAAGACAAAGCTCGGCGAGCAGGTTGCAAACGGAACTATACTTAACTGCAGACCGAGCGATGCGATTTTCGGAAACATATTTTTTCCTAATTCTCCGCTTCACGACGGAGCTGTTATAATAAGAGACGCTGAAATTCTGGCGGCCGGATGTTTTCTCCCTACGCCTCAGAAGGAAGAGTTTATCAATAAACAGCTAGGTTCAAGACACAGAGCGGCAATCGGAATAAGTGAAGTATCAGACGCTATTGTAATAGTCGTATCTGAAGAAACGGGAAACATTTCTGTTGCTGAGGAAGGTGAACTTACGCGGGGATTTTCTAAAGAGAGCCTTAAAAGACTTCTGAAAAAACGCTTAATACCTGACGTATCTGAAAAGGATAAAGGCGGATTTGCAAAGAGGGTGAAGAAAAAATGGAAAAGCGTACAAAAAGAGCAAAAATAGATTTAGAACACCTTTTTGGTAATAAGCTGTTTTTAAGAATATTTTCTGTTGTTATAGCTGTTGTTATCTGGATAGCGTTATCCCTAACTCTTTATCCTTCTATGTATAAAACCGTATCAAACATTCCGATTTCTGTTGACTTAACCGGAACAAAAGCTGAGCGTGAAGGATTATCGGTTGTAAAATATGATGTTAATCAGGTCAGCGCAACCATAAACGGAATGAGATATGAAATTGGAAACTATTCAAGCGACGATCTTTATGCAACGGTCGACGCATCAAAGGTTGAAAAATCAGGCGAGTATGAGTTGGATGTGAGAATTCAGTCTAAGAACGATGATGAATTCTCGGTAGAAAATATAACGCCAAGCAGGGTTAAAGTAAGTTTTGACTATATGGAAACGGTAGAAAAAGATGTAACCGTTGATGCTGCCGGTGTAAGTGCAAGTGATGGCTTTACGTTGACAGAGGCTTCTGTATCGCCTGAGAAAGTTGAAATAAGAGGTCCTAAGGATAAGATAGATAAGATAACTGACGTTAAGGTGAGGTTTGACGGAAAGCTATCTTTGTCAGAATCGTATACAGCGACATCTACTGATATAGTTTTGTATAAGAATGAAAAAATTATAGATCAGTCTGATATAACTCTGGGAACAGAGGAGTTTACTATAGACTTTTCTGTTTATATGAGAAAGACTCTTCCGTTTTCAATTGGAATACAGGGTGCGCCGGATAACTTCGACGAGTCTGTAATAGAGTATTCAATGTCTGATGACAGCATAGATGTACTGTCGCCTAATAACAATATTGAAGATGTTGTATCAAATCATCTGGGTTATTTGCAGTTAAGCGATATTCGTCCAGGAGCTAAATTTGATTTGGATGTTAAAACAGAAAGCGGTCTGATAAACGCTTCAGGGATAAGCACAGTAACCGTAAAGGTTAAAAAGAACAATCTAAGTAAAAAGGTCATCTCGTTAAAAGGCTCGCAGATAAGGGTAATAAATAAATCTGACGACAACAGGATCACAAAAAGAACCAATCAGATAACAGATATAACGATTTACGGACCTGAGAAAGTCATTTCATCAATCAAGTCGTCTGATTTTATCGCAGAGTTAGATTTAAAGGGAGAAACTCTGAGTAAAGGCTCGTATACCAAATCAGTAATGATATATGCGCCTGATAACGGCAAAGTGTGGGCTTATGGCTATTACGACATAACTATTGAGGTCAGTTAGAATATAAAAGCCCTTGAATATTTGTGATGTTTAAAATCTCAGGAATTAAGAACGGGATTATGTTTCTTTTGAATTTTAGGGTGGCAATAAAATGTCACCCTTTTTTAAGAATAAGCATTACAGTTTATTATAGAAGGTGAAATAATATGCCCGTAATAATTTCCGGAATAAAAACGCCGCTTGATGCAGATAAGAAAAGTATTTTTATCAAGGCATTAAAAATTGCTTCGCTAAAGAAAAGAGACGTGCGTAAAATTGAAATTCATAAGACTTCAATTGACGCAAGGGACAGGGATAACATAAAATTTGTTCATTCGGTTTTTATACAGCTTTTTGATGCTAAGTGTGAAAAAGAGCTGTGCAAAAGGCTAAAATCGGCAATTTATTATGAGGAGTTTGGATTTTCACCTAAACTTAAAAGTGGTAATGAGAATAAGAGAGTTGCGGTAATAGGCTTTGGCCCGGCAGGAATGTTTTCGGCACTTGTTTTGGCTGAAAGTGGAATTAAGCCGATAGTTATTGAACGCGGAGAACAGATCGAAAAGCGTGTGTTGTCGGTAGATGCTTTTAAAAGCGGAGGCAGATTTAACGAAGCCTCAAATATTCAGTTCGGAGAGGGCGGAGCAGGCACGTTTTCTGACGGCAAGCTGACTTCACGGATCAAGGACAAGCTGTGCAGATATGTACTTGAGAGATTTGTTGAGTTTGGAGCACCTAAGGAAATACTAACGAAAGCGAAAGCCCATATAGGAACAGATAATCTGAGAAGCATTGTAAAAGCTGTAAGAGAACGTATTTTATCTTTAGGCGGAGAGATATATTTTGAAACAATGCTTGAGGATTTCACTTTCAAAAACGGAAAAATCAGCGAGATAAAAACAAACAGATTTTCTATGCAGGTTGACGATGTGATCCTTGCTGTAGGACATTCAGCGAGAGATACTTTTGAACTTCTGGCGAGAAAGAATATTGTTCTTGAGCCTAAGCCGTTTTCGGTAGGCGTAAGAATTGAACACAGACAGAGAGATGTAGATATAAGTCTTTATGGCGATAATGCGGGAAATCCACTTCTGCCTAAGGGGGAGTATCAGCTTTCAAAGAGAGATAAGAACGGCAGGGGAGTTTACACATTCTGTATGTGTCCGGGCGGATATGTTGTACCGGCTCAAAGCGAGGAAAAAACAATTGTTACAAACGGTATGAGCGAGTTTTCAAGAAACGGTGAAAATGCAAACTCTGCCGTAGTTGTATCGGTAACACCAAAGGACTTCGGTTCTAAGCCGCTTGACGGGATTTATTTTCAAAGGGAGATCGAATCCCGTGCATATAATCTTGCAGGAAAGGATTATACTGCGCCTGCGACAACAGTTGAGGGCTTTTTCAGCAGAAATCCGATTATTAAATCGTCAATAAAAGGCACATACTCAAGAGGTCTGAAAGCGGTAGAACTCAGAGACTTATTTCCTTCATTTGTAACGGATATGATTGAAACAGGACTTAAAGATTTTTCATGCAAGATGAAATGCTTTGGTTTTGGCGGCGCACTCCTCACAGCACCCGAAACAAGAACCTCATCACCTGTCCGCATAACAAGAACAGACAGTTACCGTTCACTTAACTGTGAGAATCTTTTCCCATGCGGAGAGGGAGCAGGCTATGCAGGAGGAATTATGAGCTCTGCAGTTGACGGAATTAAAATTGCGGTACAGATTATTGAGAATTAAATAGACTTTCACACTGACAGAAAGGGAGATTGACATAATGTTTGCAAAAATAAACAGCATAGGTCTTTTGGGTATGAACTCGTTCGGTGTTACAGTAGAGATCGAGGCGTCATACGGATTGCCTAAATTTGATATTGTCGGACAAGCCGACACTGTAGTAAGAGAAAGCCGTGAAAGAATAAAAAGTGCGTTTCGTTCATGTAAAATACCATTTCCCGAGCAGGCTGTTACCGTTAATCTTGCCCCTGCTGATATAAGAAAAACGCAGTCGTCTTTTGATATGGCAATTTCTGTAGCAGTGCTTGTAGTATCAGGTCATATTGGTGAGACGGCAACAAGAGACAAGGCGTTTATAGGCGAGGTATCATTAGGCGGGGAGATAAGAGAAGTAAACGGAGTTCTTCCTATGGTTTTATATGCTCAGAAAATGGGTATAAAGGAGATATTCGTTCCAAAAAAGAACGCTTTTGAAGCGTCTGTTGTTGAGGGTATAACCGTTTACGGAGTGAAAGATCTGAAGGAGCTTTTGTTTCACTTTATATCAACACCGTTAATTCCTGAAAAAAGATACATACCGAAAGATGTAGATTATTTTGACACGCTTGACTTTTCCGATGTAAGAGGTCAGGCAGGGGCAAAAAAGGCGCTTGAGATAGCAGCATGCGGCGGTCATAATGTTATGATGATAGGTTCACCCGGAAGCGGAAAGAGTATGCTTGCAAAAAGACTTCCTACCATTCTTCCTAAGATGACCTTTGAGGAGTCAATTGAAGCTACAAATTTATATTCTGTAGCAGGTGTTTTGAATCCTGACACTCCGCTTATTACAAAGCGTCCTTTTAGAAGTCCGCATCATACGATCTCACAAGCAGGGCTGACAGGAGGTGGGGCAATACCAAAGCCGGGAGAAATATCTCTTTCACATAACGGTCTTTTATTTTTGGACGAGCTTGCCGAATTTGACAGGAAAACTTTAGAGGCTTTGCGTCAGCCCTTAGAGGATGGTGTTGTAACTATTTCAAGAGCTTGGGGAAATATTACATATCCGTGTTCTGTAATGCTGGTTGCCGCTATGAATCCCTGCCCGTGCGGATATTACGGACACCCTACAAGAAAATGTATATGCACGCCAAGTCAGGTGGCAAAGTATCTTTCAAAGATTTCGGGACCGTTAATAGACAGATTTGATATACATCTTGAGGTTGCTCCTGTTGAGTATGAAAGCATTTCTTCAAGAGAGAAGTCGGAGACCTCATCGCAGATAAGAGAGCGTGTTTTTGAGGCAAGAGAAATACAGAACAGAAGATTCAGAAATACAAAAATCACCTGTAATGCAAATATTACATCAGATATTCTTCATGAAGTTTGCCCAATGACAGACGATGCTAACACTATGCTTAAAAACGTGTTTGAAAGGTTGGGTTTATCCGCTCGTGCATACGATAAAATTGTTAAAGTCGCTAGAACCATTGCGGATATGGACAAAAGCGATATTATTCAAAAATCACACATTGCACAGGCTGTTCAGTACAGAAGTCTAGATAGGAAGTATTGGCAGCGGTAACCGGCGGGCCGCCGGAGACACTGCCTTTTGGGAGTTAGCACAATGTGATAATTTGTACAACGTCAGACTAGTAACTATAGGCAAGAGAAAAGCGTTCGGAATTTTTCCGAACGCTTTTGTTTCACTGTTAGTTACAACCCGCCATCAATCAAATTATAATGTATATCACTTTCCAAAGGCAGCAGTGCCTTCGGCAGTTCGACTGCAACGTTACCGTTGCCCTTGCTCTTGTACTTTCATAAGTTTATACTCAATACTGTCGACCAGTGCTTTAACGGACGCGTTTATAATATCTGTTGAAGCTCCGACCGTAGTCCATACATTCTGACCGTCTGTCGATTCTATTAAAACTCTTACAGCCGCTGCTGTTGCAGACGCTGTATCAACGACTCTAACCTTGTAGTCTATTAGGTTTATATGAGACAGAACATCAGGATAGTATTCTGCGAGAGCGTTTCTTATTGCCTTATCAAGAGCATTTACAGGACCGTTTCCTTCGTCTGCTGCCATTTTGCATTTATCTGATACCTTTACCTTTACCATAGCGCAGGCAGGTGATTCTCTATCGCCTTCAGGCTCTGTTATCACTTTGAAAAACTCTATGTGGAAAAACGGTTTGAGCAGACCTAAAAATCTTTTTACCAAAAGCTCAAATGAAGCGTCAGCGGCTTCATATTGAAAACCTTTCTGTTCTTGAAACTTGAGCATTTCAAGAACATCTGCCAGAACAGGCGACCCCTTTTCAATATCGGGAAGAAAAGCCTTGATTTTTGAGAGTATAGCCGTTCTGCCTGAAACTTCGCTTAGTAAAAATTGCCGTTCGTTTCCTACCTCTGAGGGGTCAATATGCTCAAATGATCTTGACAGCTTTGATACTCCGTCAATGTGCATTCCGCCCTTATGTGCAAAAGCCGATTTGCCTACATATGAAAGCCCGTCAGGAAGCGTAATGTTAGAAAGCTCTGCTATGTATCGTGCATACGAGGTCAGTTTTTTCATAGAAGATTCAGGTACAACCTCATAGCCTAGTTTTAGCTGTAGATTAGGAATAACTGTTGAAAGGCAAGTGTTTCCGCATCGCTCGCCTATGCCTATAAAAGTTCCCTGAACGCTTGTTGCCCCGCCGATAACGGCAGAGACGGTATTTGCAACAGCACAGCCCGAATCGTTATGGCAGTGAATCCCGACTTCACAGGAAATAATTTTGCAAACTTCTTTAACAATATTTTCAATCTCATGAGGAAAGCAACCTCCGTTTGTATCGCAAAGAGCGATAGATTTAGCACCTGCTTTTTCGGCAGTTTTAAGAGTTTCAATTGCATACTCAGGATTGTTTTTATACCCGTCAAAGAAATGTTCTGCGTCAAAGAAAACATATTTTCCCTTGTCGGTAAGATATTTTACAGTGTCGTAAATCATATTGAGGTTTTCTTCAAGAGTTGTGTTTAAAATTTTTGTTGCGTGAAGGTCCCAGCTTTTCCCGAAAATTGCAACATAATCGCATGGCACTTCTGCCATTACGTTTACTGATTTGTCCTCTTTAATATCGGTGTTTGCTCGTCTTGTAGAGCCGAAAGCAACGATTTTTGAATGTGAAAGCTCTAAGCTCTTGCTTGCTTCAAAGAACTCTTTGTCCTTTGGGTTAGAAAATGGGTTTCCCGCTTCAATAAAATCTATGCCAATTTCGTCAAGAGCCTTTGTAATTGCAATTTTATCCTGAACCGAGAAGTTCATATTTTCACCCTGAGCGCCGTCACGCAAGGTAGAATCGTACATTGAAACTCTCATATTTATCTCTCCATTCTTAGCAATCGTTTATCAGTCGTCTATCTCAATTTCCATAATCTGATCGTTGATGTCAGCCCCTGCCGGAACCATCGGAAGAACGTTTATGTCCTTGTTGATTCTGCAATCTATAAGACAAGGCTTACCCGATTTAAGCGCTTTTTCAAGAACAGTCTTAATATCGGATTTCTTTTCTATAACATAACCGTTTATGCCGAAGGCGTCGGCGAGCTTCATATAATCGGTATTCCTGTTAATATCGGTTTCAGAAAAATGTTTTTTATAGAAAAGTCTTTGCCATTGGCGAACCATTCCAAGCACATTGTTGTTGAATACCAGTTCTATCACAGGTATATTGTGTTTTTTCAGAGTTGACAGCTCGTTTAAGTTCATAAAGAAGCTGCCGTCTCCGGCGATATTTATAACAGGCGAGTCAGGGTTGCCGATTTTTGAGCCTATTGACGCACCGAGTCCGTATCCCATAGTGCCGAGTCCTCCGCTTGAGGCAAACTGTCTGGCAGTTTTGAAGTTATAGAACTGTGCTGCCCACATCTGATGCTGACCTACTTCTGTAGTTATAATTGCTTTTCCGTTTGTTAATTCATCGAGGGTAGTTATAACATCGCTTGGAAGAACCTCGCTGTCATTTTTAAAAGGCTTCATATGAAGCGGATAATCCTTTTTCCATTCTGAAATTTGATTGATCCAGGAACTGTGGTCTTGTTGTGAAATTAGACTGTCGAGCTTATTTATTATGTATTTAACGTCGCCGTTTACAGATAAATAAGCGTTGACATTCTTTCCTATCTCTGCCGGGTCAATGTCTATGTGAATAATTTTTTTCCCTTTAGCAAAGGTATTCGCATTGCATAAAACTCTGTCTGAAAATCTCGAACCGAACACAATAAACAAATCGCAGTTTTGAAGTGCCAGTGCACTTGTTTTTGTTCCGTGCATACCGAGCATACCCGTGTAAAGTTTATTAGTGTTATCAAATGCGCACTGTCCCATAAGAGAAAGAGAAACAGGAGCGTTGATTTTTTCAACAAGCGTTTCAAAATCGTCCTTTGCGTCAGCTGAGACAACTCCGCCGCCTGCATAAATGAAAGGTTTTTTACTTTCTTTTATGAGTTCAGCAACTTTTTCACATTGTTCATTTATGTTATCAGGGTTGTGAAAAACAGGCGTGATAGGAGCTTTCTTTTTGTATTCGCAAACAGCGGCGGTTATATCTTTTGGAATGTCAATAAGTACAGGGCCTTTTCTGCCTTCGTTTGCAATATAAAATGCTTCTCTTATAGTATCGGCGAGTTTGTTTATATCCTTTACTATGTAGTTGTGTTTTGTTATAGGCATAGTTATTCCGCATATGTCGACCTCCTGAAACGAGTCAAGCCCAAGCAGGGAAGTGCCGACATTACCTGTTATCGCAACAAGCGGTATCGAATCCATATGTGCCGTTGCAATTCCTGTTACAAGATTAGTTGCACCGGGACCTGATGTGGCTATCACAACACCTGTTTTACCTGTTGTTCTTGAATATCCGTCTGCGGCATGGCAAGCGCCCTGCTCATGAGCAGTGATAACGTGTCTGATTTTTTTCTTGTATTTATAGAGAGCGTCATAAATGTTTAATACAGCACCTCCAGGGTACCCGAATACAGTGTCTACCCCTTGCTCCAAAAGACATTCAATAATAATATCAGAACCGTTTAACTTCATATTGATCCCCATTCCTGCGTAACATTTACGCTTGTTTTAATTATTTAGCAATAAAAAACGCCCCACTCAAAAAGCATATACTTTAAGAGACGAAGCGAAAATCGTTCGTGTTACCACTCTTATTCGGCAATGGTTTTATGTATATCCATTACCCTCACAAGCATCAGACAATGCTTTACTCGATAACGGGAGTTCCCGAACCAGCTTACTGGAAATTTCAGCCGTCAGCTCAGAGGTGATAAAATACTGGTCAAGTCTTACTGACTCACATCAGCCGTCAGCTTTCTGAAAAGGCTAAAACCTATTCGTCCTCGTCATAGCTTTTACACTAATTCACATTATATACAATCAAAAAGCATTTGTCAAGGACTTTTTATAATTAATTTTATGTATTACAAAAGACCTGACTAATAACAGTCAAGTCTTTTTATGCTAGTAATGCGACCAAGCCGATAAGCCGAGTTTTGTCGTGTGCGGTAATCTATCTAGACCTTATGTCGCCATAAGGTTCAAGCCCCCTATAAGCCAAAGCCTGACGAGCAGCCATTGGCTTTGCACTTACCATTGGAGTTACATCGGATAGGGTTTACATGGCAATGCGGTCTCCCGCATTCCGGTGAGCTCTTACCTCGCCATTCCAACCTTACCTTATAAAAGGCGGTATATTTCTGTTGCACTAGCCCTAAGGTCGCCCTCGGCTGCCGTTAGCAGCTATCCTGCTCTGTGATGCTCGGACTTTCCTCTGAACGTAACACCGTCCAGCTACCGCATAGCTTACTCGCAAGGGAAGTATAGCATATTTTTTTTACATTGTCAAACAAGATTTATTTTATTAAAATTGATAATTGAAAATTGACAATGGACAATTTTTGTTTGCATAGAAAAAGGACCTCATACGAGATCCTTTTCATTTATTATTAAAAGTTACAAATTTACTTTCTCTTCTTTGTAAGAACGATTGCACCGCCTGCAAGAGCAAGACCGATAAGAGCAAGACCTGTCTCTGCACCGGTATTTGTATTTGAAGTAGTATTAGCAGCAGCTGTGTCAGCACCGCCGCCTACTGCAGCAGTTGTTGTAGGTTGTGCGTCATTATTGTTAGCAGCAGCCTTTGTTGATTTCTTTTCACTGCCCTTGAGACCTGAAATCTCAAAAGTAACATCTAAGCTCTTTGACCACATTACCTCAGCCTGTTCAATTGGAGGATTATCTTTTGTCTTACCATATGTGTTATAGATTTCAATTCTGTAGTTTGTGTTCTGATCCTCAATATTACCATATAGAATCTTGCTAGCGTCAAACTTTAATTCCTTACCGTCCTGCTTAATGCTCTTTAATTTACATGTGATGTCTTTTTCGTCATAAGTACCGTTCTTTGTAACGCCGTTTTTCTTTTCATTATTAGCGTTAAAAGTTTTACATTTTAAGATACCTGTAATATCAACGCAGAAAACAACTGCACCGCTTGCATATTCAGTTCCGCCTTTTCCGTGTTCGTTATCACCATTTTCATTTTTGTCAACAGAATCGCTGGTGATAGAAACAGTATACTCACCGTCTTTAGTGATTTGAGCGTCAACGCCGTAACCTTGACCGCCTGCCTGAGCAGCCATACTTTGCCATAGCCAGTTATGGTCTGCGAACATTAGAAATGCGTTATAGCTTTCAGCAGCTGATGCTGAAAAACTTGCACAAGTTGAAGCAGCTAATGCCATTGCAGCAACCCCTGCAATAATTCTTTTAAGTTTCATATTCTAAAACTCCTTTACATATTATTTTACACTATAAATTTTACTACAATTAATCCAGTTATTCAATGTACTAAATAGCCAAAAAAAGTAATAGAATATTATATATTTTTCACAATTTTAAAGCGAAAATAATAAATAACCATAATATATTATTGCTTCTTTTTTTGAATAAGCTTTGTAATTTCCAAAAGCGGTCGTGTAGGTATAAATCTTGAAGCGCATACGGACAGTTTCATTTCAGCTGTTGGAACTATTATCATTTTTCGGTTTTCAAACATATTGTAAAGGGCATATTTAGCGCAGTACTTTTTGCTTATGCCTTTCATTTCAAATTTAACATCGGCAACTTCGCTGAATTCTGTATCCACAGGTCCCGGACACAAAGCTCCTACATATACGTTACTTCCCATATCTGCAAGCTCAGTGTTGACAGCACGGGTTAGATCAACGACATATGCTTTAGTTGCGTAGTATGTTGCCATCAGAGGTCCGCCTGCCATTAATCCTGCCGACGAAGCAACATTTAGAATATAGCCGTCGTCTTTTTTGACAAAATCCTTTAAAAACAGCTTTGTCAGAATGTGGACGGCTTTGACATTTACATTTATCATAGAAAGCTCTTTATCCAAGTCGGTTTCGGTAAAATTCCCGCAAAGACCGAACCCTGCATTGTTAATCAGTACAGAAATATCTTTTTCCTTAACCTTTTTATAAAGCTCTTTACATTCATCTTCTTTGGATAAATCGCATAAAACAATTTCAGAATGCGTCTCAAGAACCTTTTGCAGTTCTAACAATCTGTCCTCACGCCTAGCGACCAATATAAGCTCATAGCCCAAATGGCTCAACACCCGTGATATTTCATACCCAATTCCCGAGCTGGCTCCTGTTACAAGTGCAGTTTTCATAAAAGCCCTTCTTTCATTACTGATTATAAGTATTATAACCCAAGCAGATGTTTTTTACAAGTAAATAAAATATTTAATTTAAGTATTTTATTGCTAATTTTTATAATATAATATAATATAATTTGACAAATAGGAAAATAAAGGTTATATTTTTTATTGCTCTTGTATAATAAATATATTTTTCTAAACATTTTTACAAAAAATCTATAATAACTAAAAAAGCCTATTTAAAACAAATAAGCCTTTCGTAGAATATTATGTTGTGCGAAAAAACAAATAATTCTCAAACTGTATTATAATATATTTTGTTGCAATTTGTCAACACATTTATAAAATTATTTTATTGTAAAGGGAGTATAAAATGAAAACAATCAGGTATTTAAACAGCAAATCATTTAAAGATTATTTTTTGGATGTTGAAAGTGTTCCGAATTTTACGGACAAAAATTATTATTATTTAAAACACAAAAAAATTAGAAAAACGCTTAAAAACGATATTTCTTTTGGGGAACTTTTGATGTTATGGCTGAACAGCAACAAAATACGTCTCAAGCCGACGACGTATGTAAAATATTACGAAGTAATTACAACTCATTTAATACCAGAGTTGGGAAAAAGAAAGATTAAGAAAATAGATTCGCTTTTTATAAATATGTTTTTAGAAAGCAAGCTAAGATGCGGGAGACTTGACGGAAAAGGAGGATTATCATCAGGAAGCATAAGAATAATGATATATATAATCAAATCGGCGTTTGAATTTGCTTTGGAAAGGAGCTTGATAAAAAAACCTTTAGGAAGAATTATTTCGCCGTCTCAAGAAAAAACTGAAATAGATGTATTTAACATATCGGAACAAAATATATTAAAAAATTATTTAATTAACGATATTGACGAATCAAAGCTGGGAATTTTAATAGCACTGAATACGGGTTTAAGGATAGGAGAGATATGCGGATTAAAGTGGGAGGATATAAATTTTGATGAATCAACAATAAATATAAAAAGAACCATACAAAGAATAAAGAATATTAATGCTGAATCTACCGGACCTAAAACTATTCTTATCGCAGGAGAACCGAAAACATCATCTTCAAAGAGGACAGTGCCGTTACCTAGCTTTATACTTAAATATATTAAATATTTTTACAAACAAAGAAAATCGGATTTTATTATTCCGGGAAGCACGTATGATTTTTTGGATCCCAGAACATATCAGTACAGATTTCATGAATATCTCAAAGAATGTAATTTAAGAGACCTGAATTTTCACGCTCTAAGACATACCTTTGCCACCCGATGTATTGAGGTAGGAGTTGATACAAAAACTCTTAGCGAAGTATTAGGACATTCAAATGTATCAATTACTTTAAACATTTACGTACATTCATCACTTGAATTAAAAAGAACTCAATTAGAACTTCTTAATACTATACATTAACAAAATAGCTGTAAATCTTTATAGATTTGCAGCTGTTTTTTTTTCGCACAACATAATATTCTACGAAAAATTCTGACTATATTATATGCAATTATTTTATTTTTATAGCTTCATTTATAATAATCTAAAGTTATAAAACAAGTGTATATATTTAACCTAAAAACTTTGGAAAAGTGATTATTGCAAAGCCAAATCAACTGTTAAAGGAGAGTGAACAATGAAGATTAAACTTGCAATTTTAGAAAACGATTCAAGTTATTTGAACAGAATCACATCAGTATTTATGTCAAAATATTCTGATAAATTGGAAATATACTCTTTTACAGATAAGGATGTGGCAATCAAATCAATTAATGATACAAAAATAAATGTATTTCTTGTTAGCGACAAATTTGAAGTAAATTCAAATATTATTCCCGAGTCGTGCGGACTGGCTTATTTAGTTGAATCGAACGATATTGAAATGCTTCATAATCAAAAAGCAATTTTCAAATATCAAAAAGCAGATTTGATTTATAAACAGATATTAAGTTTGTATTCGGAGAATATTTCTGATGATGCAAAGCTTAGATTTAATGATTCAGACACTAAGTTTATTGCATTTGTTTCGGCAAGCGGCGGTGTTGGCAATACAACAATTGCAGTATCATACTCAAAGATTCTTGCAAGAAGAGGTAAAAGCGTTTTATTTTTGGATTTATCATTAACAGGTTATTGCGATAAGTTTTTTAATGGGGAAGGACAATTTGATTTCAGTGATTTGATTTATTCATTAAAAAGCAGGAAGTCTAACGTAGGATTAAAAATAGCAAGTATTATAAAAAATGATGAAACCGGCTTAAATTATATATCTTCTGCAAAATCACCGCTTCATATGAATGAATTATATAAGGAGGACATAGAAAAGCTGCTAAACGAAATTAATATATTAGGTGAATACGAATATGTAATTATTGACTTGGAGCTGAATTTTGAAGAGAAAAATGTATATGTGTTAGACAGATGTGACAAAATTGTTTTTGTGTCTGACGGATCAGAAATATCTAATTCAAAATTTGAAAGAATGTACTCAGCTCTAAAAATAATTGAAGATAACCGCAATGTTAATATATTAGACAAATCAGGAATTATATACAATAAATTCAGCAATAAGCTGGGAAAAACAGTTTCAGGGCTGAATATCAAAGAATTTGGCGGCATTCAGAAATTTGAACATGCGTCAACATATCAAATCATTCAAACACTTTTGGATAAGACAGTGTTTAACAGAATTCTTGATTAGGAGTAGTTATGAATAAAGAGAAACAGCAGGAGATAATTGATCAAATAAAAAAATACATTACAGATAACTTACCGCTAAGCCAGCTTACCGATGATGAGCTTGAGACTCGTGTTGAAGAAATTACTACTGATTTAACAAAGAATACATATATCTCAATAGAAGAAAAGATATCAATAGTTGAGCAGGTATACAGTTCTATAAGAGGGTTGGGACTTTTAGATACGATCATTAAAGACGATTCAATAACAGAGGTTATGATAAACGGGCATGAAAATATTTTTATTGAAAAAAACGGAAAGCTGGAAAAACTGGATAAGCAATTTGAAAGTCAAAGACGTCTTGAGGATATAATACAGAGAATAGTTGGCTTTGCCGGAAGAGAAGTTAATCAGGCAAATCCAATATGCGATACAAGACTTCCTGACGGTTCCCGTGTTAATGTTGTACTGCCACCTATAGCGTTATGTGGTCCAACAGTAACTATAAGAAAATTTTCAAAGGAACCTATGACTATTGAAAAGCTGATCTCATACGGTTCTATAACAAGGGAAATAGCAGATAAACTAAGGGTTTTGGTAGAGGCAAAATTCAATATATTTATAAGCGGAGGAACAGGCTCGGGCAAAACTACATTTTTAAACGCATTGTCTAATTTTATACCGAAGGATGAGCGTGTTATCACTATTGAGGACTCAGCCGAACTTCAGATAGTAGGAATAAAAAATCTTGTCAGTCTTGAAACCAGAAATGCCAATACTTCAGGTGTTGGTCAGATAACAATAAGAGATTTGATTAAGTCATCACTTCGTATGAGACCTGAACGAATTGTTGTAGGCGAGGTCAGAGGAGGAGAAGCTTTGGATATGCTGCAGGCTATGAACACAGGGCATGACGGTTCATTGTCTACAGGACATGCCAATTCAACTGAAGATATGCTGAGCCGTCTTGAAACTATGGTGCTTCAGGGTTCTGCGGGACTTCCGCTCGAGGCAATAAGACAGCAGATAGCGTCAGCGGTTGATATAATCATTCATTTATCAAGACTTCGCGATCATTCAAGAAAGACAATGGAGATCACAGAGGTTGTGGGTTATGAAAACGGGAAAATTATTCTCAATCCGCTGTATGTTTTTCAAGAGGATGAAAACAGTACACTTGAAAAGGTATCAGGAAGCCTAATAAGAACCGGGAATAAGCTGGTTAATGATTTTAAGCTGAAAATTTCAGGTGTGAAAACTACTATATAGGAGGTGTTAAATTGTCAAAGACTAAAATTAAAGAGCCAAAATATATTAAATCTTCAATAAATACCGATATGCTTAATTATCGGGTATATGTAATGTCTCCGATAGAAAGAATAATATATTTTCTTTTTCTGTTTATTGTCGGAGGAATTGTAGGTTACATTTTTTACGGTAATCTATTTCAAAAAGATGGGGTTTCAACTTTAGCTACATATATAAGCAACACTGTTGTTTTTTCTCTTTTTGGAATTATTGCAAATAAAGTCTTTATGAAATCACTTTGCAGCAGCTTATGCGAAAAGAGAAAAAAGAAGCTTAGTATTCAGTTCAGAGATTTTTTATCATCGCTCTCAACATCACTATCGGGAGGAATGAATATTAAGGATTCAATAGACAGCACATATAACGATCTGGTTATGCAGTATACTGAAAATTCCTTAATAGTAAAAGAAGTAGGCGAGATGATAAACGCACAGATGAATAATGTTCCGTTTGAGCAGTCAATAGAAGATTTTGGGAAAAGAAGCGGAATAGCTGATATTGAAAACTTTGCTAATGTATTTGCAATTTGTATGAGGACAGGCGGTAATTTCAAAGAAATTGTAAGAAGAACAAATGATATTATAAGTGAAAAAATGATTATAAATGAAGAAATTCAAACTAAACTCACCTCAAATAAAATGCAGCTTAGGGCTATGAATGTAATTCCGATTGTTATAGTTGGCGTTATGAAGGGTATGAGTTCACAGTTTGCGGAAGGATTTACTACGTTAGTAGGAGTAGCTGCAATTACAGTTGCTTTAGGCGTATTTGTAGCCGCTTATAAAATCGGAAATAAAATTATGGATGTCAAGGAGTAAATAAAATGCAGATAGCGCTTCTTTTGATAGGAACAGCATTAGCAGTTTCATTTTTAATTTTTCTAATTAAGGGAAAGGTATATGAAAGCTACATTGAAAATTTAGACGACAAAGATTATCCAATGAAAGAAATATACACAGTAGGTTATGCTCTTTCAAATACAAAACCATTCAGATTAAGAGGAAGAATAAGTGAAAAACTGATTTCACAGACGAAAATATATTTTGAGCCTCAATATGCGCAATATTATGCGTCGGTTGCATGGGCACAGTGTCTGACTTTCGTTTACATATTTCTTGCTGTGAGTTTTCTCCTTTCGGGAATGCTCATAGATAAATGGACGTTGTTTTTAACAGTAGGCATTGTTTTGAGCGGAATATCTGCCTATTATTTTCTGACAAAAACAAAATCGGATATTGATAAGCGAAGACAGGAGTGCATTGCCGAGCTTCCGGAGGTAGTATCAACGCTTGCTCTTTTGATTAATTCGGGAATGATTTTAAAAGAAGCGTGGACAACCATTGCAAACAGCAAAGATGGGGCAATCTACGATATTATGAAAACGACCTGCTCAGATATGGAAAACGGTGTTTCAGAGCATGATGCTATAAACAGATTTGGTCAGATGAGCGACTCTCAGGATGTAAAAAAGTTTGCTACGGCGCTTGTGCAGAGTATGGAAAAGGGCGGAGCAGATCTCAGCGATTTTCTTGCAAAGCAGTCCTCTGAAATATGGGGACTTAAAAGGGAAATAATGCTTCAAAAGGGAGAAGCTGCAGCATCAAAGCTATTAATCCCTACAATGCTTATCTTTGTTGGTATTATGATTATTGTTCTTTCGTCTGCATTGGGCGGAGCGTTTTTCTAAACGGAATGATAATATATATAATTCGTTTTGAAGGGAGGTGCAGGCTATGAGAAATATGCTTGATAAGGCAAACGAGCTTTCTCTCAGAGGATATGTCAAGATGAAGAGTTTTATTTCATGCGAGCGAGGCGATACAAATTTCATTTCTATAATATTGATATTATTATTAGTTTTAGTAATTGCTGGAATAATTTTCGCATTTTTAAAAACTGATGTAATAGAGACGATAAAGGGTAAAATAACCGATCAGCTTTCTAACATATTCCAATCATAATTAATTAAAAATTTAAAAGTAAGATTGCTTTGTTTAGATCACAGACCGAATACATTAATATGTTTTCGGTCTGTGATACAGAGCATACAAACGGAGATATTAATATGATTTTTACAGCGATCCTTATATGGATATTGACGGCTTGTGCGTCTGTGATTTTCAGCTTTTATTTGGTAAACAGGTTATCAAAAAGCAGGAAAATAGATGTCAGGACAATTTCAATATTTAATAAACGTATTTTAAATAATATTACCGCAGAGCATATTGTAACAGTAACAGGTGCGGTAATTGTATCAGCTTTATGCGGATATTTTGCATTCAGACAAATAGGGATAACTGTTTTAAATATAAAATTATTATTGTCTTTCTGTGCGTTGTTAAGTGCATTTATAATTGACTTCAAAACGCATTTGATACCGAATATACTTTCGATAATTCTTATATCTGTTAGATTCATTTTTATGCTGACAGAGCTTATCAGCGGCGATAAGAATTTTATTTCCATGCTGATAAGCAGTTTTGCAGCACTTATAATTTGTTTTTTGGTATTGATTATAATATCAAAAATTATGCACGGTGGAATAGGTTACGGCGATATAAAGCTAATAAGCTCGCTTGGATTTATGTGCGGTATTTATGCAGTTATGTACACGCTTTTATTCGGCTTGCTGCTTTCGTTTTTAGTATCAATAATAATGATTGCAGCAAAAGTCAAGAAAATGAAAGACTATATACCATTCGGACCGTTTATTTTTCTGGGATATATAGCAACCCTGATATTGGGTGCTTATTAATATGGGAGGAAAACACTGTGATTAACAGCAAAGTACTTGTAAGTATAGGATTAACAGCTTTGATTATAATCAGTTGGATGACTTTTGCATTTGCAGACAGAACAAAAGATCAAAGAAGTTTTGAGCAATCAATAAAAACTGCGGAAGATTACTTTGACAGAGGCTTATATCAATTATCAATAAAAGAATATAAAAACGCTTTGAAGTATAAAAAAGAAAAGGGAATATACGATGATATGTTCAAAGCATATGATGAGCGTTTAAAAGAGGACGATTCAATTTATGATGATTATGTAAGTGCTGTAGATAAAGCGTGCAATGCTTTAGAGGGCAATGTTGAATTCACAATCAAGCTGGCTAACCTTTATCTTGAAAAAGAAGATTATGAAAGTGCGTATAATGTTTTAGATAACGCTGAAAAAAGCAACTTGTCAAATGATGATTTGGATTTGTTATACAAAAAGGTAAAATACTCATATGTAATATCTGATGAAACATATTCAGATGTTTCACCATACATAAGCGGAAATTATGCTGTAAAAGATAAAGGTCTTATAGGGGCAATAGATGCAAACGGTACAGAAACGATAAAAGCCGAATATAAATATTTAAGTCCTGCCGGAGAAGACGGAATAAGACTTTATGATAACAGTAAGGATATAAGACTTATAGACAGCAACAATGTTGTGCAGGGAATAATAAGAGATAAAAATGTAATTTTTTCCGGAATCTATTCTGAAGACAGAATTTCCATATTTTCAGACGGAGTTTACGGATATTGCAACAAGCTTGGCGATTTTATGTTTGGAGGCTTTGATTATGCAAGTATGTTTGTCAATGGGAGGGCAGCAGTTCAGAAAGATGATAAGTGGTATTTCATAAATAAAAAAGGAAAACAAACCGACAAAAAGGAATTCAAAGATATACGAATTAATAATGACGGAAGCTATATTCAGGATAATATTATAATTGCTGATGACGGAAATGGTTATAGATTTTATGATGAAAACTTAAAAACTAAAAATGATTTTAAATGTGATAATATTGACGTATACACTAAGGATAATCTAATTGCATTCAGTAAAGATGGGGATTGGGGTTTTACTGATTCAGACGGTAATGTAAAAATAAAACCTCAGTATGAAATGGCAAAGAGTTTTTCAAACGGTCTGGCTGCGGTATGCAAAGACGGGAAATGGGGATTTATTAACAATAACAACGAGCTGGTAACTGATTATATTTTTGCTGATATTGACTACTTAAATTCTGAAGGAAGCTGTATGGTTAATTTAACAAACTTTTCGGAAGATGATTTTTCATCTTGGCAGTTGTTGAAATTCAGAGTATTTAAAGACAGTTTTTAATAATTAATTTTAGTTATGATTTTTATTGTATGATCAACGAGGAGAAAAAAGTGATGAATAGAAAAATCAAGGAAGCAGAATCTGGGGAATTAATGATTGAGACAACAATTGTTTTAATAATGACAATCTTTATAATGTTATTTATTCTGAGTCTTGGTTTTTATTTTTATCAGTCAACTATATATGGAATTATAGCTAACGAAACAATAACTGAAATCTCTGATACATATAAATTCAACGGTGCGGTTGAAGCAGATAATATTACCGAAGATGATTTAAAAAATTTGAATTATTTCAGATTGGTTAAAAACTGGATAGGTATAACGACTAACGATAAATATAAAAAGAAAGCAGAGGATTTGATATCAGATAGAACAAAGGCGTCAAGTCTTTCATTGAAAAAAAACAATGAAATCAGAGATGTTATATTAGATGTTGAGTCTGATAAATATGGACGTAATCATTTAGTGCTTACAATTGAATCGAAAGCAGAGATATTCTTAGGCGGTGCTCTGGAGTTTTTCGGCTTTGATTCAGATTTAGAAATCACTACGGTTGCAGTAGGGGAGTGTTATGACCTTTCGGCACATATGAACACAATAAGGTATATCAAGCTGCTTGATAGTTTAACTGATGACAACAGAGCGTCTGAGTTAATTGGGAAATTCAAAAGTACTATTGATAACATAAAAGGTTTTTTAAATTTGTAAAGTATAGATACTTTACATTTATATTGGGAAGTGAAATTATTGAGGCTGTTTAGAAAAAGAAAGCATAAATACTTTAATGGAATAAATGGTGTAATTTCTATATTTTTATGTATATTACTTGCACCGTTTATAACTCTTGCCGGAATTTTAGTTGAATCATCACGCTATCAGAGCGTTTACGAAATATTAGAGCAGATTTCCAGCAGTGCGGGTCTTTCTACACTTGCTGAATATGACAAATATTTGGATGAGCGATTTGCACTTCAGTCTGTATCGCAGGAAAATGGAGATATTAACAATACATTCAACGAATATATTAAAGCAAATAAAAGTGTAATTGGTAAAAATGCAATAATTGGAAATGAAACCACGGCAGTTGGAAAGTATTCGTTATATAATACAGATATTTTAAAGCAGCAGATAATGGATTATGGCGAGACTTCTGTTTTAACAAAATTTGCTGATGAAATATTTGATTTTAATAATGGTATTAACGGTTTTTTGGATCGTATTGGAATTAATACTGACATGTGCAATAAGTTAAACGGTTATATGGATAAAGTCAACAATGTTACCAATGCTGCAAATAGCGTAAAAGAACTTGTTAATTCTGTAATTGACTTAAAAGGCAATCTGGAAGATATAAAAGATAAAATAAAAAAATGTAAAGATGCCTATAATGAAGTACAAAAAGCAATAAAAAAGTTATATGAAAAGTACAAAAAGGCAGATGACGTTGATAAAATTACTGATGAGGATATTAAAGTTGAATTAGAGTCCTTAGAGAAAAAGGCAAAGGATTGTCAAAAGTTAAATAAATCTCTTCTTTCAGAAAATAGCAGCAGTGGTCTTATACCTGATATAATTCAAAACATCCAAGATATACAGAATAATTGTAATAACATAAGGCAAATGATTAACGAAGAAAATTCTGAAAATACAGAAATAGATTTGAATTTCACAAATGTATTAGATAAAGTACAAAAAAATATTTGCGAAAACCTTTTGGGTACTATTGAAAATATTAGTAATAAGCTATTTGATAAATTTGATTTTAATCTTAGTTATTACAGTATTGACGAATTTATAGAAATAATAAAAAACTCAATAAAATCAAATATACATGTTGATAAAGAATGGGAATATGATAAAATTCTTTGGTTTGATTTTGACGATTATAAAATTATAGTAAATGATTTAATAAGTGAAATAAGTAATTTTGATAATATTGATAGTGATGACAATGGAAAAAATTTATTTAAAAAAATATCAGAAGTATTCGAGAAATTAAGTCAAATAAAATTTTTTTACGATAAAGAATTAGATGCTAATTTAAAAGATAATCTTTTTTTATATGAGAATATTGGCAGCGGACAAACTATATCTGTCGCTTTAGACAAGATAGGTGAAGGTATTGATAAATTTAATGATGCAAGTTGGAGAATTATTAATAAGCTAGACGGCATTATCAAAATATTTGAAGGCATCGGTAAATTTATTGTAGGGTTAGCTCAAAAAATAGGCGATATTATTAGCGGTATTGCAGGACTGTCTAATATAAAAGAGCTATATAACAGAGCAATAATTAATTCTTATATGTACTACAATTTACCTAATCGATTAAATTATAAAACAGAAACAGGATTAACAGGTTATAAGTATAGTGAAATCAAACATACTGATACTGAAGAAAATAATTTGAATTTCAAAGGAGCCGAGTATGAATATATAATAACAGGAAGCAAAGATGAAATACTCAATCAAACATATATTTTCTGTGATATATTATTTTTAAGAGTGATTTTAAATTTTGATCCTGTATTTGTCAAAGATCCTGTAGTCAGAGGAGTATCTGATGCGGTATCTGCTATACCAATGGTAGGTCCGGCATTAGCCGTTGCTGTAAAAGTTATAGTGTTATTGTTAGAATCATATGTTGATTCAGTTTTGCTGGTAAATAGCCAAAAAATTCCTATTATAAAGAAAAACGGATGCTATTTGGGAAAAAATATCACTGAATTAGTAAATAAATTTATGAATATGACAGATATATCAAAAGATGTTGAAGATGTTATAGATGCGGTTACTGATTATAAAGAAGAAGCAAACAAAAATTCTGTTGAGTCTTCTCCGTCTGAATCATCAAATAATGGATTAGAGTTAGATTATGGCGGTTATACTCTTATAGGTCTTATATTAACAGGTAAATCAAATAATATATTAAAGCGCTTTGCAAATATAGTACAGCTTGAAAGTTCGGAATATTATAAAGCTAAAGGTTCAAGTTTTAATTTAAAAAATGCTTATTCGTATATTTACACCGATGTTAGAGCAGAGCTTCAGCCGTTTTTCGGTGGTATAAAGCTGAATGAAAACGGAAAATTTGACGTAAGAGTACAGAGATATAAGGGATATTAAAATGAAGAAGATATTAAAAAGTGAAGAGACAGGAATAATTTCTCTTGAAGCATGTATAGTTATTCCGATATTTATATTTATAATGCTTTGGTTTTACAGTTTTTTCATACTGTTTTATGCACATAATGTAATGTCAAATACATTAGTTCAGACAGCAGAAAGTATGTCATTAGACCCATATTCATACGAAAAGCTAAATATGTCGGAGTTTCCTGAAAGTATAGTTCAGGCACTTGTTAGAGGATTTGATGAATTAACGGATAATAATTTTTATGACAATGACTGGTGCAAAAGCGGTTTAGGAAAAGAGAACACAGCTGCATACGAGAGATTTTATGCGATTTTAGGCGATGGTAGTGAAAATAAAGCAAAATCAAAGCTTGATGCTATGAAAATCATTCGAAATGATACAAATTTTATTAATTGCAGCATTGAAAATGGAGAGATACATATAAAGCTAAAATACAAAATCAAATATTTATTTGACGCATTTGATATGGGAGAAATTGAGATGGAACAAGAAGCTTGTTCAAAGCTGTGGATAAATGATTAGAGGTGAATTGTTTTGACTGAATTTAGTTATGAAAATCAAGGAACAAATACATACTTGGTTTATGAAATAAAAGAGAGCGAACAAATTGATTCTTTGACTCTAGGGATGATAGTAAACAATAAAATTCCCGGATTTTCAAACACTGTATACACACAAATTAATGAGAAAAAATTGCTTAAATACAGTATTACCTCAAAAATTTCTGCAAATGAGTTTTTTTCAGGAACTGTTACTAAAAAAAGGTTACTTGGAGTTTTTAAAAGTATAGTCAAAGGGTTTATCTCTGCTGAAGATTATATGATAGATGCAAATTCTTTGATTTTAGATACGGAATATGTATATTGTGATGTATCATCATGCGAAGCAGAGTTGATTTGTCTGCCGTTAAAGGTGTTAGATGATAGAGAAACCGATTTAAAAGGCTTTTTTAAAAACATAATGTTTAGTACAAGCTTTGACCAAAAAGAAAATTGTGATTACATTGCTGTAATAATCAATTATCTTAACAGCAATTCGCCGTTTTCTATATATGAATTTCAAAATATTTTAGAAAGTATAGATGATAATGCTGATAAAATTCAGAAGAAAAAGCCGGCAATAAAAAGCACAACATTAAACAATGTCAACGAAATCAAGGCAGATAAAACTAAGGCAAAAAAACCTTTGGAAAGCAGACCTGCTGTTCAAAAAAGTCCAATGCCTGCCTATCCTTTAAAAAATGAACCGCCGGTTTTGAATAAAAGTGTTCAAAAGCCTGTTTCTGCTGTTGAACAGAATACAAACGAGCAGGAAATCTCATTGTTTTATTTACTACAGCACTATAACAAAGATAATGCTGCTTTGTATAAAGCGCAAAAGAAAAGAAAAAAGCATAATAATATTGACAGCAGATCAGTACCATTAAATACTCAATTTGCAGTTCCGGGAATAAATAATAATATTAATATTCAGAAAAAGCCGTTAAACAGTTCTGATTCGGGAATCTATTCAAATATATCAAATAGAAATTCTTTAAATAATGATGGAATGAAAAATGGTATTCAGCAGGAAAATATACAGCATCTGAATGCAAATTTCGGTGAAACCACTGTATTATCACAAGCTGGCGGCGCTGTTGCTGAAACAACAGTTTTAGCTTCTGATAAGTGTCAATCACCGTACATAATTAGATTAAAGAACAGTGAACGTGTGATGATAAACAAGCCCGTTTTCAATATAGGCAAAGAAAAGAGTTATGTCGATTATTTTATTGGAGATAATGCGGCAGTCAGCAGAAGCCACGCAAAAATTTTAATTCGTGATAATAAGTTTTATGTTGTTGATACAAATTCTACAAATCATACTTATGTGAACGGTAAACAGATAAACAGCAATATCGAAGTGGAGATTTCTAACGGAGATAAGCTGAGTTTTGCAAATGAAGATTTTGAGTTCAGGCTTTTTTAAAAATTAACAGGTAACCTCAAAAAATTTTTAGGAGGAATAATTATGATCATTAATGAAATAAAAGGCGATTTATTTAAAGCTCCAAAGGAATATTACTTAGCTCATTGTATATCCGGAGATTTTGCACTCGGATCCGGCATTGCTAAGAAGTTTAAGAAAGTTTACAATATGCGCAATAAGTTATTTCAGAAATACCCGATTGAGAAAAGAAAAAAGTACGGATATTTAGGAAAGGCACTTTTAGTAGATAACGTGTTTAATCTTGTTACTAAAGCACGAGGATATCAAAAGCCTACATATGACTCACTTAGAGAAACTCTTGTTGATATGAGGGAACAGTGTAAAGAGATTAAGATTACTAAGTTAGCAATTCCAAGAATCGGATCGGGTCATGATAAATTGGATTGGGATAGTGTTAAGGATGTAATAATAGAAGTATTCAGTGATACTGAAATTGAGATTCTAGTTTATGTGTTATAGAAAATTCCTGTAACAGAAAGGTATGTGGTAATTAAAATGGAATTTTTAATTTCTGCAAAAACAGATATAGGTAATGTTAAAGAAACTAATCAAGATTGCTTTTTATTAAAACGATTAAGAACTGAATACGGTGAAATGGTATTTGCAGTATTGTGCGATGGTATGGGCGGTTTAGCTAAAGGTGAAGTAGCAAGCGCTTCAGTTATAAGATCATTTGATGAATGGCTGTTTAACGACTTTCCCTATATATGTAATTCATTTATTGAGGATTCTGTTATAAAAAGCCAATGGGAAAATATTATAAATGTTCAAAATAGAAAAATA
This sequence comes from uncultured Clostridia bacterium, assembly GCA_947627045.1. GTDB lineage: Bacteria > Bacillota > Clostridia > Oscillospirales > Ruminococcaceae > UMGS1601. Next base: position 11,749 of record CANQUM010000004.1, on the reverse strand, counting down.
AAAAGCTATGGAGAAAATATGGGAATAAATCTTGGCACTACAGTCGTTGCTATGCTAATAACGCAAAATAGATATTATATTTTGAATATCGGAGATTCAAGGGTATATGAGATTACAAATGAATTGCGTATATTGACAAATGACCAGACTTTTGTTGCCAGGGAAGTAGAGCTTGGACATATGACTATTGAGGAGGCAGAAAACGATCCCAGAAGAAGTGTACTTCTTCAATGCTGCGGAGCATCGGAAAATGTTTATCCCGATATGTTTTTTGGCGATGTAAAAAGCAATTCGGTTTATATGATTTGTTCTGACGGTTTCAGGCATATGATCAGTGCAAACGAAATATTTGAAAACCTGAACGGAAATGTTATAAATGATGTGAATTCTATGGAGAACAGATTGGATTATCTCATAGATCTAAACAAACAGCGTCAAGAGAGGGATAATATTACCGCTTTATTGATCAAGGCGATATAGAATGGTGGATACAATGTTAGAAATAGGTTCGTTAATTGAAGGAAAATATAAAATATTAAATAAAATAGGGCAAGGCGGAATGAGCGTTGTTTATCTTGCTATGAATGAAAAGGCAAATAAACAATGGGCTATTAAAGAAGTTCGTAAGGACGGAATGAAGGATTTTGAAGTGGTTAAGCAGGGATTAGTTGTTGAAACTGATATGCTTAAAAAGCTGAGTCATCCTAATCTACCCAGTATTGTTGATATTATCGATGAAGAAGATACTTTTTTAATAGTAATGGATTATATACAGGGAAATCCGTTAAGCAAGTCTCTTGAGGAATTTGGAGCACAGCCGCAGGATAATGTAATTAATTGGGCAAAACAGCTATGTGATGTTTTAGGATATTTACATACAAGAACTCCCGCTATTATTTACAGAGATATGAAGCCCGCAAATATAATGCTCAAGCCAAACGGTGATGTTACGCTGATAGATTTTGGAACGGCAAGAGAATTTAAAGAAAAGAATATAGCAGATACCACTTGTCTTGGAACTATCGGTTATGCCGCTCCTGAGCAGTTCGGAGGAATGGGTCAGACTGATGCAAGAACAGATATATACTGTCTTGGTGCAACATTATATCATTTGGTTACAGGCTGCAGTCCTTGTGAACCGCCGTATGAGATCAAGCCTATCACACAAATAAATCCTACTCTCTCAAGCGGATTGGAGAAAATAATATTAAAATGTACCCAGCGTAATCCTGAGGATAGGTATCAATCTGCGGCTGAACTTAAATATGATTTGGAACACATTTCCGAGATTGACGATGTTTACATAAAAAAACAAAAAAGGGTATTAAAACTTTTTTTAACTACTTTTATTCTAACTGTTACATTTGCGGCTGCATCTGTATGGGGATATGTTTCGGCAGAATCGTTAAAAAAAGCAAATTATGATTATATATTAAAAAATGCAGTCGATTATGAAGATTATTATGAGGCAATATTAACAGATCCTACGGTTTCAGATGCTTATATAAAGCTATCTGAATTTCTGCTGGAGGATGGTGAATTAAGTACAGAAGACGCATCCGTTATAAATAAAATAAGACTTGGAATTGATCAAAGAGATAAAAATGGAAAATCAATAGGTACAGTTAATGTCCTTGAAGAACTAAAAAGCGAAAATGAAAATGGATACATAGAAGTATGCGACAGTTTCGGCAATTCATTTTTTAATTATACTAAAAACGATAAATATAGAAATTCTGCAGAATGGTTTGAAGATACAAAAGACGCTAAACCAATCAATCAAATATATTGTGATATTGCTGATTGTCTTAAAGGAATTGATAAATATCAGAATTCAAAAGTTTCCCAGTCGGGAAAGGAATATGATGAATATGAAAAACTTTGGAAGAAGTTATTATCATTAAAAGAAAAGACTGACAGTATTGATAGTCAGCATACAGTTGACGTAAAAATAAATGCAGGTATTGTAATTGCTGATGTTATAAATGATAATGCAGTTAAATTCTTAGAAGTTGCTTCAGATACTGAAATTAAAGATTTACTCAACGAGGTTGAATCGTCAATTGAATCTATTAATCGGTCTAATATTGAAAACCGTGTAAATAGTTTGGTCAGCAAAATAGCGACAGCAAAGGCAAAAATTGATTCGGTTAAAAGATAAAGGTGATCAGTATGACTTATGATGTTTATCGGACTTTGTTTATAATATTCGGAATAATTTCAATTGCAATGTTGATCGTAACAATTTTGATTTTTGTTCTTATGAGAGTACCAAGAGCAATTGGTATATTATCCGGTTCAACAGCAAAGAAAGCAATTAAAAGTATTAATGATCAAAGTAAAAATCAAAGAAATAACTCAACACTGACTGAAGGGTTGAATAAAACGCAAAATCCGTCAGCCAAAAGTATTGCTTATGAACCTGTTAAAACTATGGTTACAGAACAAATTAACAGCAATCCGTTATATGAAAGTGAACAGACTTGTGTCATTTCACAGGAACAAGTATATGATGAAACCGTGCTGCTTGATAAAGAACCATATAAAAATTCGGTTTTTGAAGTAATTGAGAGTTTATCTTTCATTAACTCAGATGAAATAATTCAATAAATATGTTAATTAATTTTTCGTGTTGTAAAAACGGAAAATCATTATAAATTATAAAGGAGCAAAAAGATGAAAAATTACAGAACAAAAAAAATCAATCGTTTAATATCCGGAGTTTTGGCAATTGCAATGCTCATTAGCTTTCTAATGGTGCAGTTTTCAATGACTTCAATAGCCGATGAAATTGCTTTAGATATTAGTGATCAATCGTTTACTATAACAATTCAGAATTATACCGAAATATCTGAAATGGGAAAAATAACGATTGAAGATTCAGAGAAGGAAGAAATACAAATTAATGAAGATGGCAGTGCGGAAGTAAAAGAGGGTAATATATCTATCACTGTTGTTCCCAATGAAAATGGAGATAATGGAAAACACTACAGAGTAGAAAGTATTGACGGCAATACTATTGATAAAGAGGAAAGCTTCAAAGAAGCCACAGTAACAAAGGAAATAACAGAGGATACTGATATTAGTATAATATTTAAAGAATATGCAAAAGTAACGGTAAATAAAAACGAAGGCGGAGATGTCAGTCTTAGTGACAATGTATTTACAGATACTGAGGGCGTTAATAAAGTAGACGTAAATGAAACTGTTGATATAACTGCAACGCCAAAAGAAGATTTAAACGGTAAGCATTACAGAGTAAAAAGTATAGATGGTAATACTATTAATAAAGAGGAAAGCTATAATGAAACTACAGTATCAAAGGAAATCACAGAGGATACTAATATTAATATAATTTTCAATGAATATGCAAAAATTACAGTAAATAAAAACGAAGGCGGAGATGTCAGCTTTAGCAGTAATGTTTTTACTGATAATAAAGGAATTTATAAAGTCGATGTAAATGAAAATGTTGATATAACTGCAACACCAAAAGAAAATTTAAACGGTAAGCATTACAGAGTCAGCAGCGTTACCATTGATAAAGAAACTATTAATATAGGTTCAAAGGAAAACAAAAGCTACACAGGAATTACTGAGAAAAAGGAAATTAAAGAGGACATAAGTATTAGTGCCGGCTTTAAAGAATATGCAAAAATAACGGTAAATAAAAACGAAGGCGGAGATGTTAGCTTTAGCGATAATGTTTTTACTGATAGTCAAGGCAATAACAGAGTTGATATTAATGTAAACGAAAAAATCAGTGTAACTATACGATCAGAAGGATATGCTAATGACCAAAAGGAAAAAAGCATAATTGATTCTGTATCAATCAATAATAATAAAGAGAAAGTGGAAGCTAATTCATTTGAATTTAAAAAAGAAGAAATTAGTGTTACAGAGGATATTAGCATTAACGTAAATTTTATTAAGCAGTATCTTGCAATATTTGCAGTTAATGGAAATGGAGAAATTCAGAAATCTGACCCTGCAATACAAGGTAATGTTACATATGTAAACAAGGGCGGAAACCTGACTTTTTCAGCTGCGCCGGTCAATAACTACAGAGTTTCAAATCTTACAGTAAGAAGCAATAATATAGAAACAGTGAATGAACCATACAATCAAAATAATTTAGACATAAAAGATAGAAGTATAAAAATTGACGCATATACAGAAATTGAAGTGGCATTTTCAATAAATCAATATAATGTAAAACTTAATTCCAATGTTATTGCTGGCAACAGCAGTGAAGTCAATATAAACGGTAAAATCTTAAAACCTAATGAAGTTGTTGATGAACCGTTTGATTATGATCCAAATACTTCAGCGAATATAAGTTTTAACGTAGCAAACGGTTATAAAATTCAGTCGGCAAGTATTTCATTTAGCAAAGGTGATATAGACACAATTAATCTTTCTAATAAGGATATTAGTGATGGAAAATTGAGTTACTCAATAGAACCGTCTGTTATCGAAAAATCAATCGGAACAGAAATTAGTGAAATTCCTATAATTAATATTAATGTTATATATCAGGAAATTCAAACTAAGAATGTTGAAAATTTATTGGATAACGATTATTTTGATATAGAATTCAAGGATTCTAACGGTAATAAAATAAATGCTTCACGAGTTATTAATAGAGATGAACGGGGTAACACAGTTTATATTATTCCGAAAAATGCAAAGGCTTTAATAGTTCCAAAAGAAGAGAATTATCAATATATCGAACAGGTCGGCAATATAAGTAACGTGGCATCTTTGGAACTAATAGAGACGTCGGAAATTGAGATCACCTCAGAAAATAAGACTATAAATTATATACTAGTAAGTAAAGACGGTTACTTGTTAGGTGGCAGCGGAGAGATTATTAAGTCAAATGTAACGATTGCTTTTGATGACTACGCTCCAAAATTAGAAATAACAGAGTTAAAAAAGCCTAAAAGAGATATATATAATTATAACGTAGATTTAAAATTAAGTCTGGACGATAAAGATAAGGATGACTATTATTGGTCAGGATTAGACAAGATAGAGTTTACCATATCTGGGGGAGACAGTGAACCATCTAATGAGATAATAAATTTTGACGATAGTGAATATAAAGACAAAGATGAAAAAACAGTAACTGTTGACGCTAAGACTTGGAATTATAGTGATGTAAAAGTAACATTTAGAGCTTATGATAGGGCTGGTAATGTAAAAGAAGAAGAAATTCAATTGAATATAGATGTTACCAATCCTTCGATTAAGGTTGAGTTTAATGATGACAAGCCAAGCAGTATCGTTGATGACTGTGGTTATTATAATTCTAACAGAAAAGCTGTAATTACCATTGAGGAAAAGAATTTTGACAGCAATTTGGTTGAAATTTATAGAGAGAACGGTAAAAAGTACAGTGCAATATGGGAAAACTATGAAGGTAATATACATAAAGCAGAGGTCCCGTTTTTCGGAGATATACACTATCATTTTAGTGTAAAATGTACTGATATAGCGGACAATAAAAACGATTCTGTTAATTATACTGATTCATATACTCCTCAAAACTTTGTTATTGATAAAACAAAGCCAATTGGAAAAATTACTATAGGAGAACTTGGTGTATGGGAAAAGCTGTTGAATAAACTTACGTTTGGATTATACAGCAAAAATTCTCTTAAAGTAACTGCAAGCTATGAGGATATTAAATACGACAATGAAAACAGTATGCCGGATTTAAAAAGCGTCGAGTGGATAAAAGACATATTTGATGGTAAAACAGAAAAGCAGTTAAAAACAGCTGAAGAACTTGACAATATAAATAATTGGAATAATTATAACGGACCATTTACAGTTGAAAAGAATGAACGATTTATTATTTATTTTAAAATAACAGACCTTGCCGGAAATGTTACCTATATAAGTTCAAATGGAGTAATTGTTGATAAAAAAGCTCCTTTGGCAGAGTTAATCAAACCTGAGATAACAGTTAAAATAAATAATCAGACTGTAAACAATATTTATAATACAGATGTTGATATGGATATAAAAGTTGTTGATCCAATAATTAACAACACATATTCTGGATTGAAAAAGGTAACTTATGAGGTTATCAGGGATAACGATAAGCAGAATCCAACTCAATCTGGTACATTGTATAATTTTAATAAGAAAAATCCTACACAGAAAGATCTCAAGCAGGTTTTGAATAAAAAAGTAACTGTTAAGAAATCACTGAATAACAGTAATAATATAAAATTGCTTGTTTATGCTGAGGATAATTCAGGAAATAGTCATACAGAAATTACGAAACTTAAAATTGATACGTCAAGACCGAAAATTTCAGTTACATATGATAACAATGATTCCGATATATCAGACGGAAAAGCATATTTTAATAAATCAAGAACAGCTACAATTTCAATTTCAGAGAGAAACTTTAATTCAAAATATGTTGATGTCAAAATAGAAAATTCTGAAGGTTCTGTTCCTAAAATATCAGACTGGAAATCAGTAGAGGGAACGGAACTGCATACTGCCACATTAACTTATTCTGATGACGGTGATTATAAATTCGATATTTCAGTTACTGATTCGGCGGGCAACAAGAACAGCGATGTAAACTATAATAATTCAGCAGCACCTAAGGAATTTACAATTGATAAAATATCGCCTGATATTTCAATGGCATACGATAATAACTCATCTCAAAACGAACATTATTATAAAGATGTGCGTACTGCAACAATTACGGTTGTTGAACATAATTTTGCACCGGACAGAATAAATGTTGATATTTCCGCTGATGGCAATGGGGATATTAATTTGCCCAAAGTTAGCGAATGGACTTCAACAGGAGATACGCATACTGCAACAGTTAGCTTTATTCAAGACGCTAAATATTCTGTAAATATTTCTGCAGAAGATAAATCAAGAAACAAATCAGAAAATACAATAAGTGATGAATTTTATTTAGATCAGACTAGTCCTATTGTTGCTATAAATAATATAGTTGATAGGTCTGCTAATAATGAGAATGGTAATATAGGTTTTGAATTAGTTGCTACAGACCCAAATTTTGATGTATTTGAACCTGAACTTGCTGCAGATTTTTATAACTCTGAAAAAAGAAGTGTTGAAAGAAAGTCTGTAGAATTAGGAGCAATTGAGCAAATAAAGAACGGAAAAAAGTATGTAGTGGAAAATTTAGATTCTGACGGTTTTTATTCTTTGAAATGTAAAGTTGTTGATAAAGCCGGTAATGAATATGATTCCGTAATTGGTTACGATAAAAACGGCAAAAAAAGTATAAAGAAGTGTTCATCTGAGATTTCAATTGTAGATTTTACAGTTAACAGAAATGGTTCTACATTTAGGTTTAACGACAATACAAATGTATTAAAAAATGATTATTATGTTCAAGCAGTTTATAATGATATAACTGTTATTGAAACTAACGTAGATACTCTTAAATCGTATTCTGTTACTGTTAATGACAACGAGTTAAATGAGGGAAGTGATTATACTGTTGTAAAAAGTGATGATGAAAACTGGAACGAGTATACATATAAAATAAATAAATCGTTATTTGAAAATGAGGGAGAGTATAAAGTAGTAGTTACTTCTAAGGATAAAGCTGATAATGAAGCATTCAGTGATATGAAAAGTGCAGAGCTGAACTTTGTTGTTGATAAGAGTGCACCTGTTGTAGATGTTTCGGGACTTGAAAGTGATGGCAGATATCAAACAGATAAACAATTAGTAAACATAATGCCTACAGATGATGGAGGAAAGCTTAAATCAGTAAAGGTTGAAATATTAAACAGAGACGGAAAGATAACATCTGTTCCGATAGATTTATCAGATGATGCGTTAAATAAAGAGCTCGAAAAGAATTCAGGCAAGCTTTCATTTGATATTAAAGAAGGTCTGTATCAACAGGTTAGAATTACCAGCTCTGATTGCTCAGTCGATACAGATAATAATACCAATACATATCAGGAAACATTTACTAATGTTTCTGTATCAACAAGCTTTATAAAAATTTTATGGGCAAACACAGCATTGAAATACACCGCATTGATAGTAATTATTTTAATTGCTGCTGCTGTGATAGTACTGATTATTTATAAGAACAATCACAGTAGTTCAAAAAAACAATAAATATCTTAACTAAACTAAATAACATTGACATATTTATATTTATGGTAATATAATAAGATGTATTTTAGTTTTAGGAGAGATGTTTATGGATCACTCAAAAAAAGCTGTTGAGCTTTTTAAAAGCGGATATAACTGCTCTCAAGCAGTTTTTGGCGCTTACGCAGAGGAACTTGGACTTGATTTGGATACTGCGCTTAAAATATCATCGTCATTTGGCGGCGGAATGGGAAGAATGAGAGAGGTTTGCGGCGCATTGACAGGTTCTTTTATGGCTGCGGGAATGTTAGAGGGCGGTTACGATGTAAAAGATAATAAAGCCAAAGCGGAGCATTATAAAAACATTCAGGAATTAGCGGAAAAGTTTAGACAGCAAAATGGCTCGATAATATGCAGAGAGCTTTTGGGCCTTTCCAAAAAGGGTGCAGACAGTCCAATTCCCGAGCTGAGAACGGAAGGTTATTATAAAAAAAGACCCTGCGTTGAATTGGTGGAGCTTGCCGCAAAGAATCTGGATGAAAAATATTTCAGTAATTAGAGTTATGAAATATTTGTGTGAAGATAAAATTGATAAATCAATATTAAAATAAAAATTAACGGAGGAAAGTTAAAATGAGACGAAAAATTATTGGATTGTTTACAACATTAGTGATGATTGTATCAGTTTTTACAACGGCGGGTACGGTATATGCAGATAGTGTTAATAGTGTACAAACGGCGGAGTCAATATCGCTTAACGAAACAAGATCTGTCACATTGAAGTATGGTGAATTTAGTGATGATTATTATTTTGACAGTGGAAAATATTATTCATTTGTTGCACCATATACAGGTTATTTTAATTTTACTTTAACAGGTTGGAAAACAAAGGCAGATGGTACGTCAAATGCAACTGTAGAAGTTACAGACAATTTTGGAAAAATTGTTAATCATGGTGGGTATTACAATCAATACTATAATGATGTAATGTCAGTAGCGGAATGTATAAAGGGTAAAACATATTATGTTGAGGTCGGATATTACCCATTTAGTACTTATGAGTATGAATCATCCGGAAATGCAACAACTACTTTGAGTTTGATAATTACTCCGCATACTCATGATTTTAATATCGACGTATATTCGTTTGCGACCTACTATGATTGTAAGCGCTGTAATTATTCGTACAGTAAAAAAACAAATACAATTCTGCCTGCCAAAACTACACGCAGTGCCTCTGCTGTTTCAAAGGACAGATCATCAGCAAAAAATGCGGTTAAAAAAGCAAAAATCAAAAATTTGAAAGTAAAAAGCAAGGCAAAGAAAAAAATTACTGTAAGCTGGAAAAAGATCAAAAAAGCAGATGGTTATCAAGTACAGGTATCTAAAAAGAGAAATTTCAAAAAAACAGTGTATAATGTACATACGTTAAAGAAAAAGTTAATTATTCAAAACAGTAATATAAAGCGCAAAAAGATTTACTATGTTCGTGTCAGAGCATATGCTACATACAAAGATGCTTTTGGAAATGTAAAAATGGAGTACGGTAATTGGATTAATAAGGCAAAGAAGGTCAAGGTAAAATAAACATTTTTTTAATGCACCGTTAAATCATTTAAAGTAAATAAATTGCCCCCTGTTGTAACAGGGGGTTTTTATTAAAAAATAAGATTAATATGTATTTAGCTGTATTTTATAAAAATAGATGCTCTTAAATATTTGAGAGCATCTATTTTAATTTTCTTTTAACATTAGTTAGATTAGTCAAATAGTCAAGACTTATGTTGTAGTATTTCGCAAGTATGATGATTTTGTGCAGAGGAATTTCTCTTATACCTTTTTCATATTCACTATAAACTTGTTGTGTGGTTTGCAAGATTGCTGCTATTTCACGCTGTTTTAAGTCGTTGTCCTCTCGCAAGTCACGAAGACGACGGTAATAATACACAAAATTTCATCTGCCTTTTTATACTATTTTCACAATTATAGCATACATGAAATATTATGTATTGACTTTACACGAATATTCATGTATAATAAATATATAAAAATTTTTAGGAGGTTTTTAAATGAGTAAATTTAATCCAAAAAGAATAATATCAGGGATACCATCATTAGTTTCGCTGATCATTATTTTATTCTGTCCAGTTATTTCAATGGATTCTTGGGGAGGTGTTGACAATTATAATTTCTTTTCTTTTCTTGGCAAAAGCGGCGAGAATGAGAGTACAACTGTAATTGCAATAATTTTTTCTGTCATTTTTTCGTTGATTGCTGTTATAGTGACCATGTTTGGTAGAGAAAAAAGATCAAAAACAGTAGCAATTATTTTAAATATTATAGGATTAATTCCAGTTTTGTGTTTGATTATTTTATTATCAGCGAATAGTAATTCAGATATGATTGGCATAGGAATGTACTTATATGTTTTATTCAATATCATTGCTGTTATATTATTAGGTATCTCGGATATGATTTTTAATAATAAGATTGAAAAATAATTAAGTTATATATGCTGAAAGTTCGAGAAAATACAAATGAAGCAATCACGAAAAAAGAATTTGAAAACAAAAAGAGACTTTATTAAACAGAAAAAATGAAAATTAATGATGTTATTATCTATCCCTATCAAAGCACAGTTTGATAGGGATACTTTTGTAGTCTACACAAAAAACTTTTGTATATTTCAAGAAATTCAGGAAACAATAATAAAAAAATAAAGGGAAGGTGTTTATATGTTCAAGCACGAAAAACAGTTATTTCACCCGGTAGAAGTTGAAAAGCCAAATCCGCAGTATGCGGCATTGATGCAGGAGCAGTTAGGCGGCGCGAACGGCGAGTTGAAAGCGGCATTACAGTATATGTCGCAGAGCTTCAGAATAAAAGACCCAGAAATTAAGGATTTGTTTCTTGATATTGCGGCGGAGGAGCTAGGTCATATGGAAATGGTGGCAGAGACTATAAATCTGCTTAACGGTCATGATGTAGATGCAAAAACGGTTCCCGCAGGCGAAATCGAGACTCACGTTCTATTGGGATTAAATCCTGGTCTAATAAATGCGTCAGGCTATTCGTGGACGGGGGATTATGTTTCTGTTACGGGAGATTTGTGTGCAGATTTGCTTTCAAACATAGCGTCTGAGCAAAGGGCAAAGGTAGTTTACGAGTATCTTTACAGACAGATCGATGATAAGAAAGTAAAAGGAACTATAGATTTTCTTCTTAACAGAGAAGAGGCGCACAATGCTTTATTCAGAGAGGCGTTTAACAAGGTGCAGAAAACGGGTTCAAATCGTGATTTTGGAACGACCAAAGCTGCGAAGATGTATTTCAGTATGTCTGAGCCGTCTTCGTCGGATAACAGCTTTTCTCATACAGATGTAACGCCTCCGTCATTCAGCTAAGGAAAAATAAAGCGGCAGTCATCTAATACAGATGACCGCCGTTTTTAATTTGAAAAAGTTTTATACATCTTGCCCCATTGTTCCATAGAATCAAGAATCGGTTTTATTGTTTTTCCTAATTCTGATAAAGCATATTCCACTTTGGGAGGAACTTCTGGATAAACAGTGCGAGTGATAATTCCGTCCGCTTCCATAGACCGCAGATTATCAGTCAGTACTTT